>JASJCR010000176.1 GCA_030065875.1 Ardenticatenaceae bacterium
CTAATTGCTAATTGCTAATTGCTAATTGCTAATTGCTAATTGCTAATTGCTAATTGCTAATTGCTAATTGCTAATTGCTAATTGCTAATTGCTAATTGCTAATTGCTAATTGCTAATTGCTAATTGCTAATATGCTAGATCACCGCGAGCAAAAAGCCCTGGCGGCCGTCGATTTCGATGGGCTGCTGTCCTTTTTGGACGAGTTGGTTGCTGTACCCAGCCTCGATGGGTCGCCCGAAGAAATTACCGTTCAAGAAATGGTTGCCGCCAAGCTGACTAAAATCGGTTTGGCGGTTGACTCGTGGGAGATTGATTTTGAGACGCTGCAAAAGCACCCCTCATACAGTGCAGAAGTAGAGCGCCCGCGGGGAATTGGTGTGGTGGGGCAGATGGGAGCGGGGCAGGGTGCTTCCCTTATCTTAAACGGTCATACCGATGTTGTGCCGGCCGGCGTGCTCGATAACTGGACCGTCGACCCGTGGAGAGCCACCGTCAACCTGACTGAAGGACGCGTTTACGGCCGGGGCGCGCTAGACATGAAAGGGGGATTGTGCTGCGCTCTTTTTGCAGCCAAGGCGATCCAGGATGCCGGTCTGCAATTGCTGGGGAATCTGTACATTCAGTCGGTTATCGGTGAAGAAGACGGCGGATGCGGCACGCTGGCGGCCGTCACGCGCGGCTACCGAGCCGACGCGGCGATCGTATTGGAGCCGACCGAACTCAAGATCGCCCCGGCTCAGGCGGGTGCGCTGAACTTTCGCGTGACCATACCGGGCCGGGCCGCTCATGGGGCCATTCGCTACGAGGGAGTTGATCCGCTGGAAAAATTTCTCCTCATTTATCAATCGATTTTGGCGTATGAACAGGCTCGGAATCAGGATATAGATCATCCCCTTTTTAAAATGTACCCGATCCCATATCCGATTTGTGTCGGCACCATTCACGGTGGAGTGTGGGCCTCAACTGTCGCGGAATCCTTAACCTTTGAAGGGCGGTTGGGCATTGGCATAGACGAAAATGTTTCTGAGGCGCGTCGGGCGTTTGAAGGGTTGATCGAGCGGGTCTCGGCCGCGGATGAATGGCTTCGGGAACACCCACCGACGGTCGAGTGGTGGGGAGGGCAATTTGCGCCGGCTAAAATTTCAAGCGGCCATCCGATTGTCCTGACCGTGCAGGAGGCTTTTACGGAGACCACCGGTCATACAACCGGGATTCAGGGAATGCCTTATGGAGCCGACATGCGTCACCTGGTCAATGATGGTCAAACACCAACCATTTTGTTTGGTCCTGGAGACGTGCGCCGGGCACACCAGCCGAACGAATTTGTGCCCTTGGAGGATTTGGAAACGGTTACCAAAACCCTTGTCTTAACGATTATGCGATTTTGCGGTATCGTCCATCACGATCCACCAGTTGCTGAAACGGACACTTTTTTATAAACGGCCGCCAACCACTGATCCTGCGGCGGCATGAGCTGCGGCGGGGGAGACAGCGGCCGCCATTCAAGCTGCCACCGATGATTATCTGAATCGTGCCACCAGCGATTTGGTGACGGATCGTTGGGGGCGAGTGTAAAGTAATGACGCAGCTGTTTGTCTGTCAAACACGATAAGTCAACCCATCCGGAACGCTTATCGAGGGAGCGGGGCGGGTTGTAAGTAAAGTCAAAATTCTCATGGATGCCCCACACGTATCCGTTTTCCTGCTGCTGTGGATTGATATCGATGTAGGAGCCTCGCTGAAGGGATATGGGCTCCATCATCGCGTCAGATCGAGGTTCTTGGAAGAAGTTAACCGCCCTGAGGATCATGCGCCGATGGGCGTGCAGCCGGTCATGGCGCGACAGAAGTTGGGCGTGAATAGTTGTCTGCAGCCCGGTTTCCTCCCATACTTCACGCAGGACCGCTTCCTCCGGCGCTTCACCGGCTTCGACCGTCCCGGCCGGCAGCTGCCGACCGGCCGTGGGGTGCAAAAAGGTTAGCAAATGGCATTTGCCATCCCGCTCCTCTAAAATAAAAGCCGTTACTTTATGCAATGTTTCCATCAAACTACACCCTATCACCCAACACCTATCACCCAACACCCAACACCCATCACCTAACACCCATCACCCATCCCCTACTCAAACGGATAAGCGGCAACCTTCTCGGCCGCCGCTCGAATTTGCGGATTATCTGAATAGACCCCGAGTTTTTCCGGAGGCAGCAGCGCGCCGATATGACGCATGATAACATGTCCAACCTCTTCAAGGGCTTCTCTTTTTGCTTTGCCCCTTTGATTGATTGCAAATGGGCCAAACGGTTTGCCGATGCGCACGGTGACGCGGCCGCGCCGGCCGCGGCGATTTGCCGGAAAAAGGCGATCCATGCCGTCAATGCCGATTGGCACAATTGGGGCTCTGGTTGCAGTGGCTAAAAATGCGGTCCCTGGCCGGGCCGGCCGCAGCACCTGGGCCCACGCTCCCGCTTCGGGAAATATGGCCACCAGCCCCCCTTTTTTGAGAACATAGGATGCTTTGCGGATCGCATCGGTGGACGCTCCTCGTCGATGAACGTTAATCGTGCCCCAGAGCTCCGGCAAATGGTGAATAATCATATTTGGCGCAGAGGGTCGCAGGGTTCCGGCGATGTATTCGGTATGCCACGGGAGCACGTGCACAAAGACCGCCGGATCGGCAAAGTTGAAGTGATTCCCAACCATAATAGCCGGTCCTTTTTGGGGGATATTTTCCCGGCCGATGATCTCCAGACGGGTCAACACCTTAAAGGCGGCGGCCGTCAAAAATTTTAGAAATTTCCGGCGTGGTTTGTAGCGGGGATAGGTTAGTGGTGGATTGCTCATCTGACCATTTTAGCCAGCGGTTTGGCGATGGCCAAAATTTTATTGATAATTCCCCCTGGTTGCTGTTACGATGTACGGTGGTAACCGCTCAATTTGTTTAGGAGGTCATGATGGCAAAAATGAACAATTTACGGTGGATCATCGTGGGATTAACCGCGGTGACCGCAATGATTCACCTGGGGCTGTTTGTTAGTAGTGGTTGGTTCATTATGCTGCTTAACGGTCTGGGGTATATCGCATTGCTGGCTGCCCTATATTTTATTCCCCAGCTCGAGAGCATGCGGGCAACCGTGCGCTGGGCGCTGGTTGGGTACACGGCCGTAACCATCATCCTGTATTTTGCTTTTAACTGGCCTGACGTGCTCAACCCGCTGGGGTTAATAAACAAAGCGGTGGAGGCACTTTTGATCCTGGCTCTTTTACGAGAATAGCGCTCATCAATTTGTGAATGTCATCAATAGTTTTCAGTAAATCGCCGCATATTGACCCCATTACCCAGAAAACAAAAGGCCGCAGCGTGCTGCGACCATGAAAAAATCTTTATCGATCCGCGAAATCTGCGGCTTTGTTTTTCAGGTTTATAAATTTAAGCAGCCGGTCGGAACCGTTCAGCCAGCCGCTTCAACTGAATAATGCTTACCGGTTTTAACAGGACTGTATCGGCCCGATCCGGTAAATTTTCGGCCATGATGCCGTCGGCCGAGGCCACGATGACGCGCGTGTCGCTGAGATGATCCTCTTGACGAATAAAACTCAAAATTTGGTCACCAGGCACAGATGGCAAATGTAAATCAAGCATGATCAGCTGCGGCGTAATTTCCGCCAGGCGATCGAGAGCGATTTGACCATCGTTGACCACCTCCACATCAAAGTCGATCGATTTTAACGTTTGTTCGTAGATGCTAGAGAGCTTGATATCGTCTTCAACGACAATGGCTAGGGGGTTACTCATGATAAAACAATTTCCTTGCTGTCTTCCGGCACGTGATGCGGAAAGGTAACGGTGAATTTACTGCCAATATTGAGTTCGCTTTTCACCGCAATGTCACCATTCATTAATTCGACGAGCTGCTTTACGATTGAGAGACCCAGGCCGCTGCCCTGATGGTTTCTCGTTGTCGTATCGTCAACCTGTCTAAACGGGTCAAAAATAATATTTTGCATTTCCGTTGGAATACCGATGCCGGTATCTTCAACTTCGATAACCATATTATTGTGGACTGTTTTAAAGCGTACGTAAACAGTACCTTTGTCCGTAAATTTGGCCGCGTTGCTGACCAAATTTAGGATAATCTGCTCAATTCGGCGCTGATCCCCTTCAATCACAGGTGGCATGGAATCATCCACTTCGATTAAAAGCTGATTTCCCTTTTGGCGGGCATAAGCGTCACCCAAGCTTTGAATATTGTCCTGCAGAATGTCAAATTCAAACGGTTTTGATCTGAGATTAAAGCGGCCGCTGGCCAGGCGCGAATGATCGAGAATTTCGCTAACCAACTCGTTAAGAAAATTGGTGCTGTCGATAATTTCGCCCGTTAATTCTTTTTGATTATTGTTTAGAGACCCAACCATTCCTTCCTGCAGCATCTCGGCAAAGCCCAAAATGGCTCCCAGGGGGGTGCGCAGCTCATGGCTGACCTTGGCCAGGAAGGTGGTCTTGGCCGTATTGGCTCGCTCAGCTTCGGCCTGCGCTTCTTCGCTGACCTTTAGCGCTTTTTCAAGATCAAGGGTACGCACATTAACCAATTCTTCCAGATTATTGCGGACCGCTTTGACCTGCCGGCGCATTTCATCGAGTGAAACCGACAGGGTGTCAATTTCACTGGAGCCGGTGGTATAAATCAATTGATCCAAATCACCTTCGGCGATCGACTTGGCCGAGCGCGTCAAGGATTGGATCGGTGAGGCGATGGTATAGGCAATCCAAACCACGATTAAGGCGGTTACAGCAGCGAAAATCAAGCTGATAATCGAGCTGGAAAGTAATGAATCGGTGATCGCCTGATCTAGCGTCGAAGTGGGAAAGGTGAGGGCGATGGCCCCAATCACCCGCCGGCCGGTTTCAATCGGCTTCGTGGCCATCAGGCCATCTTCCGACCACACGAGTTTAGATCTTCTGGTGCTTAAAATATCTACACCGGCTTGATCCACGGTCAGCGAAAATACCACCCCATCCTGAGCGGTATCGACAATTAAGCGGCCGGTGGCGTCATAAACCTGCGCCTGTGACCACACCGAGGATTCCTGCGTCAGGGTATTTTTAATGGCAATGACGTCGAGGTTTTCGAGGTCGTTAATGATGGCGTCATCAAAAACATCCAGCAATACCAAGGCCTGTTCTTCCAATCCTTCAACCAGGCGGTTCGTTTCACGCTGAATTGAGTTGTACGTCAATGTAGCAGTCAAAATGACCGTCATGACGATGAAAAAGACGGTCAGCTGGGTTCTCAGTGAAAGTGACTGCCATATTTTCTGGATCGGCTTCATAGATTTCCTCGATCGAAGAACCGTGCACATTGATTGCCTATTGTGGCGATTCGTTCATCAAACAATTTTTTTCCGCGGCGGGGTCTAACTTTTCAGGTTGCTCCCGCCGCGGTTTTTGAGTAGAACAATATTAAAAATCAGCCACGGATTAACACGGATTTTCACAGATTTCTCTCTGGCTCCTGCGGAGCTCTGCGAAAATCTGCGTAATCTGTGGACATTTATTTCATAAAACATTTTGTAAACCACTTAATTTTGACGATGGTTAATTTTCAGAAATTGTGGTCTCAACCATCAAAACCAGACGGTTGATTTCGTCAAAGGCCGCCTGAGCGCCACCGGGAAATTCGTCAAACTTAGCGGTATCTAATGATTCTAATACGGCCACTCCATTTTCGCTGTCATCTAAGTTCAGCAGGCTTTCAGTTAATGCCTCAACCAACTCGGATTCCATTTCCGGAGTAACGGTAGCCACCGCTCGCGGTACAAATTCAGATTCACCAACGATGACCAGCGTTTCGCGAATATCTTCGGGAATATCCTGTGCATACGTGGCGGAATCGGTGGCTCCGGCCGCAACTTTGCCGCTCAAAACCCACTGAATTGTATTTTCATCCGCACCGCTAAATACAAATCCCACCTCATCTGCGGCTACCGCCTCACTATTGTTTTCTTTTTCAACCATTTTGAGATCGGTTTCTAAAATGGCCGCTGTCGGCAGCATAAAGCCAGAGGTTGAATATACCTCTTCAAAGGCCACAATTTGACCTTGCAAATCGTTGACGGAGGTCACGCCGCTGTCTTTGGTGGCAAAAATGACTGAATTGTACTGCTCGACCCCTTTGCGCCACTGCCGCAATATCGGTGTGGAGCCGGAGCCATTGGATACGACAAAGCTGGGGTAAACGCTGTCAAAATAAATATCAACCGTGCCGTTGGCCATCCACTCGCTCATTGTTTCCAGATCGGGAGCCACGCGAATTTCGATTTTGCTGACCCCACTGTCAGCCAAGTCTTCTTCAAGATAATCGGCCAACAAGCTGTATCGTTCGGTGATCTTGGCCGGGTCGTTGCTAATATCACCGATTGTGAGGGTGACTCCATTTGTTGAATTGGTTGAAGCGACGGGATCGGCCGCGGCGGTTTCGTTCCCGGACCCCTGACAGCTCATCAGGGACAGTATGGCCGTTAAGGCCAGAAAGAAAAAAAATTTGCGACGGAACATGATGTTTCTCCATTGTAGGGTTCATTGAGTCTGTTCGTTAAATTTTGTTTGGCTTGATGGCGTTTCTACTGCCATTTGAAAAGGCAACAATACCGAAAAAATTGAGCCGGTTTCCCCATTGGCGCGTACGGAAATTTTACCGCCTATAAGTTCGACCAGCTGTTTGGTGATCGAAAGGCCCAGACCGGTGCCTCCGGCCAGGCGGGTCGCCCCACCGTCAACCTGCCGAAACGGTTCAAAAATAAAATCACGCATCTCTTCGGAGATGCCAATGCCTGTGTCCTTTATTTCCATTTCCCAGAAAGAGGCATCATAAGCATTAAGAGAGACGCTCACGGTGCCCTGTTCGGTAAATTTGATGGCGTTTCCAACCAGGTTAACGAGAATTTGCTTGAGCCGGTTTTTATCGCCTTGAACGGTTGACGGCAGGATTGGATCGATCTCAAAATTGAGTTGAATCCCCTTTTGCTGGGCCTGTGGCTTCATGAGGCTGCGAATTTCACCTATGAGTTCGTGCAGTGAAACATCTTGCCTGGCGAAAGTCAATTTGCCACTCTCAATTTTGGCCTGATCAAGTACCTGGTTGATAATTTCAGTTAAATAGCGGGTGCTGTCGATGATTTCTTCGGTGATTTCCTGCTGACCATTTTCCATTTCCCCGTAGACGCCGCTTTGGAGGAGTTCCGCATAACCCAAAATCGCCCCTAAGGGGGTCCGCAGTTCATGGCCCATTCGGCCGAGCAGCTCCCCCTTGAGCCGACTGGCGACCAGCGCTTCATCTCGCGCTACCATCAGCTCCTGATTGGCTTCTTCGAGCTCGGCCTGCGTGCGCTGGCGTTCGGAAATATCGCGGAGGACAGCGATATACGTATTGGCAATTTGATTTTGGGCAAATGTGAGACTGATCTCCAGAGGAAAATGGGAACCGTCGATCCGCCGACCGACAAGCTCATCGAGACGTCCATTTGCTGCCAGGTCGGCCAGCAGGTCAGCCAGCGGCTCTTCCGAGCCGGTTTCTCTCTTTTGCAGCAAAATTGAAATAGGAAGGCCGACGAGGCTGTTTTCGTCATAGCCAAAGATATCGCGTACGGCCGGATTAACGGAAAAAATCGTTAGATCGCGAGTGGAAAATGTGATGATGGCATCCATAGCCGAGGATACAATCGCCTGATTTTGCCCGACAGCCTGATTCAGGGCCAACATCACCTTGTTATAATGCTCGGCGATCCGGCCGGCTTCCGTAAACGGTTCGACCTCTACCATGGTGTCCCATCGTGAGGTTCTCGCCTGATAATCCATCACCGAAACCAGCTCAAAGAGTGGGTCCCGCGCTCCGTGCTCCGAGATATTGAGGCCAATTGTTTCTTGTTCAATGGAAACCCGAATCGGATCAAAAACGTTAACCAGGCGCATCACCAGATATGTCGTAGAAAATACCCATGCGCCGCAAACCAAAATTCCCAGAAGCTGCACCCCGAACTGCCCCCAGAAGGACAGGCCGGTGCCCAACTCATTTCCCGTGGCAAACAGGGCCACGGCCAATGTTCCCCAAACGCCTGCGCCTAAATGTACGGGAATAGCCCCAACGGCATCGTCAATTTTAAGCTTTTCCAGGAGGTGGCTGGCCGGGAATAGAATGAGGCCGCCGATCGCCCCGATCATGACCGCTTCAAAGGTGGTGGCGACATGGGCAGACGCGGTAATGGCGACCAGTCCGGCCAGAATTCCGTTCATAAGCAGATCGGTATCATATCGATCACGAGTGAGGATCATGAGGAGGAGCGGGGCAACCAGCCCGGCTGAACCGGCGATAATGGTATTGGCCACAACCGGCAGGACGCTGTCGTTAAACGCCAGAACGCTACCGCCGTTAAAGCCGATCCAGCCAACGTATAAAATTAAAACGCCAAACGCGGCAAAAGGGGTATTCGCTCCGCTGATCTTCTGTGGTGGTTTTCCTTCGGGAAAACGGCCGGCGCGCGGACCCAGGATGAGCAATAAAGCCAGCGCTGCCCATCCCCCCACACTGTGTACAACCGAAGATCCGGCAAAATCGACAAATCCCAGCTGGCCGAGCCAGCCAATCGCTTCCCCATTTTGCAGCCCGTTCCACATCCAATGACCGAGAAACGGATAAACCAGGGCGGATATCAGCAAAGAAACCAGAAAATACCCTTTGAACTTCATCCGTTCCGCGACCGATCCTGAAAGAATGGTCACGGCCGTTCCGCAAAACATCACCTGAAAAATAAAGAAGGCGGCTAAATCAGGATTGCTCGTGAGGTTACGAGGAAGTTCGTTGATGGCGCCGATCCATCCACGGCCGGCCAGCGATGGACCAAACATGATCCCAAAACCGATCAGCCAAAAGACAAGTGTAGAGGTCGTAAAATCAACGATATTTTTTACCGCAACGTTGATGCTGTTCTTATTGCGGGTCAACCCGGATTCAAGCGCCAAAAATCCGGCCTGCATCAAAAAGACCAGCCCGGCTGATAGCAATATCCAGATTGTGTCGTTGGATACGTTCATAAATCAAAAACAAGAATGGTTGATTTAAGTCTCATCAAAAAAACCATGAACCTCTTTTTATGATGAGTTCATTTCGCCATTATCTCAACCGGTGGCCGATTGTAAATAGGATAATGGTTTAGAGGGAGGGCGGAGAACGTGAAAGGAAAGTAAAAGGGGGGGAGAAATTAAAGGTCAACACCCGCGTGGCGGAATTTGGCTTCAATTTGATGCACCGTTTGGCGGAAGCTCGCTTCCAGATGAGGGAAGGCAAACCAGATTAAGCCCAGGGCAAACAGCAGGCCGGTGATCAAGCGCATCCACCAGTTAAACGACCACAATAAGGTGCCGGCGTAGAACTCGGGTGCAAAGGCGTTGTTGGTCAATTCGGCCAGCCAGAGGTTGGTATAGCGGAAGCCGTTGCCCAATCCATATAAATCGCTGATCGTGTGGGTCAAGCCGTCAATGCCCATTGGCACGGAAAAAAGGAAAAAGCCCCAAATAGATAGCGGCCGGAGCCACTTGCGCACCAGCCCATACAGGAGCCCAAAGAGGAACATTCCTCCATACATGGAGATCATGCGATCGGACCAGGCCACTTTCCACCCCATTTCCGGCGTGCCGATAAATTGGCGAATCACCAGCGGGTTGCTGATATCGGGCCACACCTGCCCCACTTCCTCCAGCGAATACATAAATTGATCACCAAAGAGGAAATACGATCGTTGAGGGTATTGATGGCAGAGCGCCTGGTAGACAAAATGAATGCCGCGCGCCGGAGCTTCCCATCCCCAATTCATAAACACCGGGGCCAACCAGGGGAGGAGGACCAGCACGCCCAGAAATAGGTTGACCATGAGGAGCCAGCGGTGGCTGAGACGGTAAACGAGGCGATTGGCATTGCGGGCTCGCTGTCGGCGTGAATCAACTGGATCGATTTTCGGGGATTCCATCATTTAATTATCAATTGTTTGGTCATTTTGGCAAGCCGGTTTGTGAACATTTAACAATTGGCAATGAGTAATTAATAAAGGAGTTGACATCTGGTGAAGTTGGTTTATCTTTGGGAAAATTGCTAATTGCTAATTGCTAATTGCTAATTGCTAATTGCTAATTGCTAATTGCTAATTGCTAATTGCTAATTGCTAATTGCTAATTGCTAATTGCTAATTGCTAATTGCTAATT
>JASJCR010000059.1 GCA_030065875.1 Ardenticatenaceae bacterium
CATTAGGTAAGTTACAAAAAGTTTTCTGAAGAAAGTGTCCGCAGATTGCGCAGATTTTCGCAGATTAGAGAGAGAAATCTGTGAAAATTCGTGTTAATCCGTGGCTTTTTTTAACAATTCTTTTTGTAAACTACTTAATTTTTTGTCCGCAGATTACGCAGATTTTCGCAGATTGATTAAGGTTTAATCTTGGGCTGGTATTTTCTGGTTTTATTCAAGCTGATTTTTGCTTAATATTTTGCGCTTGTGTTGCAATGCTGTCGTTCCAAAATTGAGCAGTAATCCAAGTGACTTTTTTGTTGCTTTCAAGTAATTGATTAATTGTGAATCGTGAGCCGGCGTCAATTTTTGCAGAGCTTTTAATTCGACAATTAAATCATCAAAACAGACAAAGTCAGCGCGATAATATTTTTGCAAAAGCCTACCTTTGTAAAAAATTTGAAGATCGACCTCTCTTATAAAAGGTATCTCTCTTTCGATTAATTCGATAGCCAAAGCCTCCTGATAAATCTCTTCTAAGAAGCCAGGTCCTAGCTGGCGATGAACCTCCATCGCTGCGCCAATCACAGCGTAGGTTCTTGGATCTCTATTCGATTTTTTCATGGTGTATGCTCCTGTTTGGGAAGTTTGTTGCCTTTGATAAAGGATTGTGGATAAAAAATGTCTTGTCCGCGGATTGCGCAGATTTTTTTCTTAATCTGTGAAAATCTGCGAAATCTGCGGACAAATTAATTCATAAAATATCCTCAGCCCACAGAATCTGCGATAACTTCAAGCATCAATTCTAGAATAAATTCCTGCTCATATTAATAAACGTAAAATCGACAAATTATGGATACCTCGCCATTTTTTATCTGTGAAAATCTGCATGATCTGCGGACCATTAATTAAGGATCAAACCTCTCGATATTCCCCATATTTCTGATAAGGTCTCGGCCGGTTTGCAAATCCGGAATTTCGCCGAGGGCAATGAACTGCACCAGGGCGTTGCCCAGCACCGTGGCCTCAACCGGACCGGTAATCACCGGCCGACCGGCCGCATCGGCCGTGAGCTGGTTGAGCAGCCGATTTTGCGTTCCCCCGCCAACGATGTGAATGATGTTGATTGATTTTCCCGCCACACGGGCCAGCTGGTCGAGCACCCGGTCGTATTCATGGGCCAGGCTTTCCAGCACGCAGCGGATGATCTGCCCTTTTGTTTGCGGCACCGGCTGGCCGGCCGTGCGACACAGTGCCTGAATGCGGGCCGGATGATCGCCGGGAGGGAGCAAATCCGGGCTGTTCGGATCGATTAAGCTGGTTGAAGGACCGGCCGCGGCCGCCATCTCGGTTAAATCGGCATAGCTGTGGTCATCCCCTTGAGCGGCCCAGGTGGCGCGGCACTGCTGCACGATCCACAAGCCCATCACGTTTTTCAGAAGACGGTAGGTGCCGTAAACGCCCCCCTCGTTCGTGACATTGGCTTCCAGGGCGGCCGGGGTTATGACCGGTTGATCGACCTCCAGGCCGACCAGGCTCCAGGTGCCGCTGGAGATATAGGCATATTGAGACGTTTGCGCCGGCACGGCCGCCACCGCGCTGCCGGTGTCGTGACAGGCGGGAGCGATAACCGGGATGCCTCGATATTCCCCCAAAAGAGTTCCCGGCTGAACGATCTCAGGGAATATTTTGGTGGGAATTCCTAATTTTTCCATCAACCCAGCAGCCCAGGTGCCGGTTGTGGGGTTAAAAAGCTGAGTGGTGGTGGCGTTGCTAAATTCACATGCCTTACGGCCGGTCAACCAGAAGTTGAGTAAATCCGGGGCGGTGAGAAAGGTTTCGGCCATCGCTAGCTGGGGAGATCGGCCGACAACCAGGCTCATCAGCTGGTAAAGGGTGTTGATCGGCATAAACTGGATCCCGGTCTGGGCAAAGATCTCTTCACGCGACACGCGAGCAAATGCCGCCTCCATCATCCCCTCAGTGCGCGGGTCGCGATAGTTAACCGGATTGCCGATCAACGCCCCACTTTGATCGAGCAGGCCAAAATCCACGCCCCAGGTATCGACCCCCAGGCTCAGTGGATTAAGCGGCCGTCCTTTATCGATCCCGGCCGTGATTTCCCGCCACAGATGCAAAAAATCCCAGTGCAGCGTGCCGTTTACTTCTGTGACCGGATTTTCAAAGCGATGCAGCTCTTCCAGGGCCAGCGCCGTTCCGTCAAATTGAACGGCCATCACCCGGCCGGATTCGGCACCGAGATCGATGGCCAGTACCGTTTTGTCAGCCATGATTACTCCCGATTGACCAATACCTGCTTTTCATAATGGCGAATTTCTTTCATAAACGCCATGCCGATGGGCACTTCCTCTTGCAAACAGTAGTAATCCCATACCGTACCAAACGGCAGGCTTTTGAGCTCTTCTAGCAAAGCTAGCCGGCCGGTAAAATCACCCTCGTTTTCCATTTGGCGCAGCGTGCTCAGCGGCTCGAGCAAGGCCATCAACAGCGACTTCAGGGTGTTGCGGGTGCCGATGGCCCAGCAGGCGATACGGTTGATGCTGGCGTCAAAAAAGTCGAGGCCGATGTGGGTTCGGCCGAGATAGCGGCCGCGCACCAGCTCCTGCATGATCGCCTGCAGCTCGTCGGTCAGCGTGACCACGTGATCGCTGTCCCAGCGCACGCCGCGGCTGACGTGCAGCAACAGCTCCGGCACGTACTGCATGACCGAGGAGATTTTGTCGGAAATCGTTTCCGTGGGATGAAAATGGCCGGCGTCAAGGCAGAGCAGCTTCTGCCGGGTGATGGCGTAACCCAGGTAAAATTCGTGTGAGCCCACGACATAGCTTTCGGAGCCCAGACCAAAGAGCTTGCACTCTACGGCGTCCAGGTTGTGGGCCGGGTCGATCTGTTTGGCGAACACCTTGTCCAATGAGTCCATGAGCCGCTGCCGCGGGGCCTCCCGATCGACCGGTGTGTCCTTAAAGCCATCCGGAATCCAGACGTTAGTCACGGCCGGGGTGCCGAGCTTGCGGCCGAAATACGCCCCGATTTCCCGGCTGGCGATGCAGTGTTCGATCCAGAAATTGCGCACCCCGTCGTCCTGATGGGCCAACGTAAAGCCGTCATCGGCCAGCGGATGGGAGAAGCAGGTGGGATTAAAATCAACGCCGTGATTGTTCGCCTTGGCCCACTCCACCCATCCAGCAAAATGTTTGGGTTCGATGGCGTTGCGTTCGACTTTGCGATCACTTTCCAGATAAATGGCGTGCAGGTTGAGGCGATGAGTGCCGGGAATGAGGCTAAACGCCAGATCGAGATCTTGCCGCAGCTCTGCGGCGGTGCGCGCCTTGCCCGGGTAATTGCCGGTGGCCATGATCCCGCCGCTCAGGCCGCGCTCGGGATCTTCAAACCCGCCCACGTCATCCCCTTGCCAGCAGTGCAAGCTGATGGGGATCTTTTGGAGCAGGCTGAGTGCTTCGTCTGTATCGACCCCCATCTCAGCGTATCGCTCGCGAGCCAGCTGATAACTTTTTTCGATGTTCGACATCTTTCTACCCCTTGAATAGACATGTATCTTGAATAAGGACCTTGATCATTAAGATATTGTCCGCAGATTACGCAGATTAAAGAGCCTTGCCGGCCGCAGCATGCTGCGGCCCTACTCCCGCCTCTGGTCTCTCGTCTCTTGTCTCCAGTCTGTAGTCTGTGGTCTGAAGTCTGCCGTCTCTAATCTAAATGAAACACCTCTTCCAGCTCCACCATCATCTGATCTGCATGGGCCCCATCAGGCATTTCAAAATAGGGGGCCATAAACTCCTGCCATTTGGCGTTGATTTCCTCGCCAGCCATGCCGTCCAGCGCCGCCTGAAATCCGTGCGGGGTTTCAAAATAGCCGAAGAGCAGCCCGTCCGGCCGCATAAACAGGGAGTAGTTTTGCCATCCGTGCCGCGCCAGCGCCGCCAGCATTTCCGGCCAGACCGCTTCGTGGTGCTTCTTGTATTCGTCGACCAGCTCTTCCTTGACCTTGAGCAAAAAACCGATCCGTTTCATAACGCTTTCTCCTCAATCGTGCTTTCTAAGCGATTTACAAAATATTTTATGCAAGAGAAATCTGTGAAAATCCGTGTTAATCTGTGGTTTTTTTTAGCAAATCCTTTTCCAAGTTACTTAATAGATCCGGCCTAATTTTGGCAATTTCGTACAGGTGGTAGCGTGGATGGGCGGAAAAGGCGTGACATTGAGAGCCGTCGGGAAAATCGACGCTCCAGTTCTCCCAGGTAGTTGGATACCCCTGCTCGACCCAGCGCCCCCAGCGCAACTTGATGATGTCGATCACGTCCTGGTGACGGCCGATATGACGCAGCGCTTCAAAGATGTAGTGGTGCATAAACGGACTGGCCAGCACCATTTCAGCGGTTTGCGGTTCGTCTGACGGGTTGAGCGAGCGGGCGGCGAGCATCTCGCCGAGAATCAGCTGCTCATCCGGCTTGGCCGTACCGGTCAGGATGGCCAGGGCGGCCGTGAGCTGGGAATAGGTCGACCGTTCCAGGTCGTCAAACCAACGGCCGTCGTGCCGGTAAAAAATTTGCACGATTTGTCGCAGCGCCTTGCTTCTGGCCCGCCAGCGGCCGGCTTCATCGATGCGGCCGATTTTGTGCGCCAGCTCAATGGCAAATTCAAGCCCGCGCAGATAAAGAAGGTTATAAACGGCATGGGGCTGGTTTTGCGATAGGGGAGCCCAATCGACGTAAAAGCGGCGGCCGGGTGGGCTGAGGAGCAGCCCGTTTTTGTGGCGCGTCTGGAAAATGCCGTTGACCATTTTTTGCAAGCGGGGCCACAAACGGTCAACGAACGTCAAATCGCCGGTTTCCGCTTCGTAAATAGCCAGGAGTTCCAGCCACATCATGCTGTAGCTGACAATGGTATAAGGGTGCACTTCGGCCGGGGAAACGCTGGGAAAAATCCCGTCCGGATACGCGCCTTCCGCGGCCATGGTGATCATTTGCCGCAGCGGCCGCACGTCGTCGTTCATCGACAGCAGGATGCGGCTTTGAGGCAAGGCGTCACCCAGCCACTGTGAACTTTCCCGCCACACGCAGTCGACAAAGCCGTCCTGCAAACAGGCCCGAAACGTGTCTTCGCACATGCGGCTTATCTGGTCCAGCAGTGGATCGTTGAGATGCAGCGGCCGGGTTACTTCCAGCGGGTACTCAGCCGTTAGGGCACCCAGCCGGAGGCGGAAGCCGTCGCTGGTCGGGCCAACGAGCTGGAAAAGCAGGTAGCGGCCGCCGCGCAGGGCGAAGGTTTGACACAGCTGATCCCCCGGCCGCAGGGTAAAGCGATCGGTTAGGCGTACCCGGCAGTATGTTTCCGGATCGGAAATGACCAGCTCGCCATCCCGCATTTTTTCGGCATAGCTGACGGCGCACTTTTCGCCGCCGCCCGCCCCTTCAATCTCGATGAATCCCTGAACGGTATAATCACGGCCGAGGTCAAACAGCCACAGGGCGTTCTCCCCATCGTTGAGGCGCGGGGCAAACCAGCCGCCGTCAACCGCCTGACCGGCCGAGGTCACGGCCGAAGACCACCCCTCGCGCAAAGCCAGGTGAGGATCATCATCAACCTCGGCCGGGTACAGACCAAGCCGGAAGTCGAGTGGCTTCATCGCGAGGGAGCGTTCCCTCAGGAATGGGATTTTTCGCGGTTGGAGACCGGTCCACGGAGGATCCCCCGGCCGGGTGATGGCGCGAGCCGCCGGCCAGTGACAATCGTCAAATCCGACCGCTTCCCAAACCTCAACCTGATTCATGTCGCGCTCTTCGACCCCGCTGCCGTAGATCGACACGCGAGGCACCTGCTCGGAAAAAGCAGGGTCCCGCTCGACCCGCCACTGTTCGTTCGAAACCAGCAGGGTTTGGCCGTCTCTATCGAGCCAGGCCAGCAGCCCGGCCATGCCGCGATGTACATACGAAAAATGGGAGTAGCCGGGCTGATAAACCTGGACTGCGATTTGGTTAACCCCAATTTGCAAAAACGACGAGAGGTCGATGGGGTCGACCGTTTGGGCGCTTGGCCAGCTGCGGGCCGGACCGCGGGCCACAAAGCGGCCGTTGACCCACAGCTTGTAGCGGCTGTCGGCCGTCAGGTAGAGGGTTGTTTGCCCTGGCCCGAGCTCCTCGCAGACCACCACCGGGGCGCGAAAGCGGAGATACGCTTCGTGCAAATCAAAGGGGTGAGAGCCACCGATCCACAATGCGCCATCCGGGACGACGACCGCCCTGTCACCGTCAATGGCCATTGGGCGTTGTTCCGTATTTTTGAGCGAGCTCATTGACGACTGAATACGCGTGAAGCAATCTTTTTGGTGGAATATCCGGCTGCACAAAATGGCCGGTGTTAAAAATGAAGCCGCCGCCGGGGGCGTAAATTTCAAACCGTTTGGTGATGTAGTCGGCCAGCTCCTGACCGTCGTAAGCCAGCAGGCCGTCGATCACGTCGAGAGAACCGTAACAGACAAACTTGTCGCCGTAGGCATCTTTGATCGCCTGCGGATCCATCCCGGCGCTTTCCTGCAGCGGGTGCCAGCTGTGGTAGCCGATTTCCACCAGGTCATCGAGGATTTGCATGATATACCCATCGCTGTGCAAGTTGACATAAAGACCTATCGAGCGGGCGTATTGGGCGACCCGCTTGGCGTACGGCTTGATCATCTTGCGCCACATCCGCGGGGAAAAAAGCATCGTCTGGTTGGAGCCCCAGTCGTCGCTCAGGGTGACGATATCAACATCGGCCGCCTTGAGGCTGTCCATCAGACCGCACAGCCAGTCGGCGTAGCGATCAAACCAGGCGGCCATCTTTTTCGGTTCGCCTGCCAGGTTCATCCAGCAGTTTTCGATACCGATCAACCGGCTGGTTCCTTCCACGATGCCCCAGGTGTGGGCAATGATCGCCCGCTGGTGACCCTGCTGCTCAACCGCTTCGCGCACGTTGGGGCCGATAAAATCGTAATTCCAATCGGTGTGGGTCAGCCACCTCTCGTCTTTGGGATCCCCCAGATCGACGTCCTTCAACTCAGAGACGTCAAACAGGCGGCCGAACTGATTGGGGTAAGGGACAAAACCGACAAAAATATCGATGTTGTACTCGTCTAAAAACGTTTCGCGCGTGCCGTATTCGGCCTCCAGCTTCTCAACAAACTGCTTCTGGTAGAGCCAGCAGTCAATCGGGGTGCGATCAACCGGCTTTCGCTCAAGGGTGGCGATGACCCGCTCCTTGCTGTTCATGTTTTACTCTCTCTCCGCTTTAAGCTGCAGCGCTTCGTCCCAGACATCCATGTCAATTGAGGCAACAAAGCCGCTGTGAAATCTCTCAAAATAAACCTGGTCCCAAACGGGAACGACGGTTTGAATCTCGGCCGGCAGCCCCTTGATAATCTCGGCGTAGGCGTGCTCCATCAGCCGATAGCCGGAGGTTGGCGACGAAGTGAATTTAGGGTGCGGCTTGATGATCCCGTCGGCCACCATCGTCTCATCGAGAACATCGCTGATCTGGTGCAGCAGCTCGAGCTTGCGCTCCCACGAAGATGTGAGTGAGACCGCCTCGATGACGAGGGGGAGCAGGGGGTCAGCCAGCCGGGGGAGCCGTTCAAAGTAGGCCATCAGCCATTTGTCATAGGGGAAATATTGCCTGTCGAGTAAAAATGCCATTTGAATGCCCAGGCGGATGGCGTTGCTAAAGCGGGTGGTGGCGTAAAAATCGTTGTCGCGCAGGATAGCCCGCTTCAGGGCATAGGTGCCCATCCCGGAGAAGTAGCGACACCAGTGAGCCAGCCGCCGCAGCCGCACCGGCTCCGGGTAGTAGCCCAGCAGGGCCTGGCGCACGGCCGTAAATTCACCGGACGGATCGGACCACACCTCGCCGTTGATCACGTGAATAATGTCTTCTTCGGGAATCGACAGCCATTCTTCGTAAGTTTGGGGGGCATGCGACAGGCCGATGGTGCGGATCAGGAAAGATTTAAGGCTGTCCGGGGCCAGACCGGCTCCGCTCAGATGGGCTTCGCGCAGCGAATGGCCCTGGTAGTCGGCCGGCAGGTGAAGGCTTAAGGTTTCGGAAATCACCTGCCGTTTATCGCGATAAACCGCTTCCGGCATCAGCGCATCGATCCGCAGCCCCCAATGATGATCGCGCGAGTACTGGTCGTCGAGCCGCAGCGCTTCCGAGCCATAGCCAAAGACCCCAAAGGCGGTGGCGGCCGTCTCTTCCGGAAAGTGGGTGTTCAAAATGGGGTGGACCACTTCATTAAAGAAGCTGCGGCTGATGTCGATGATTGATTCACTCATGGGAGCACCTGGATTGGTTTGCCCTGGTTGATGTGGGTGAGGATTTTAATCCTCACCCACATCTTCTCACTATTGGGCCGCTTCTTCTACATTGTCGGCGGTGTATACGGTGAACGGGCCCATCAAGACCCGCAAACCACTGTCGCGGGTCGGGTCTTGCTCAATCGCGTATGTACCCATGCGGCCGGCTTCGAAGGTTACCCCTTCTTTGGCTTCCATCTGGCCGGTGGCGATGAGATAGGTGGTGTAATAGCTGAGGTAACCCAGATCGACAAAGCTCCACAGGGCGAACTCGGGGGCGCAGCCGTTGAGGGTGAAGGTGACCATCTCGGCTGGCAGACCGAGACCGCTGACCTTGACGTCGTCGCACAACCCTTCATCCTGCATCGCCTTGGCGGCCGCGGCGATCCCCACGGTGGTGGGAGCCATGATCAGATCGAGATCCGGGTATTGATCGACGAGGGCCAGCGCCTGGTTGTAGCTTTCTTCCGACTGGTCGTTGCCGTAGACCAGGTCAACCAGCTCGATATTGGCGTAAGCCGCATCATTTTCCAGCACCTCGGTAAACGCCTCGTTCCAGGCGTTTTGATTGGCCGCATCTGGTGAAGCGGACAGAATGGCCAGCTGGCCGCCTTCTTCACCCAGAATCGAGAGGGCCATGTCGGCCATCACCTGGCCGGTTTCGTCAAAGTCAACCTGGGCGATGAAGAGGTCTTCACCCTCGGCCGATGGAATCGGGGAGTCCCAGGTGATGACGGTCATCCCGGCCTCCTTGGCCGCTTCGGCAGCCGGTCCAATCTGATCCCCCGCATTATTGGAGATCATAATGGCATCGACCCCCTGGGTGGTGGCCGTGGTCAAAATTTCGATCTGCCCGGCCACGCTGTTTTCCGGTGTGGGGCCAAGAAATTCGAGCTCTGATGGGTTTTCCAGCTCGGCCGCGGCTTCCTGCGCGCCGGTGTTCGCCTGGTCAAAGACGAGAATCCCGAGGAATTTGGGCATCAGGACCATATCGACCGTGCGGCCGGGAACGGCCACGATGGCATCGCTGCCACCGCCGTCCGCCTGCGGCCCGGCGGCCGCCTCGACGTTATCAGCGTTATAAATCGTAAATGGCCCCATCAGGACGCGCAGCCCGCTGTCGCGGGTGGGGTCCGCTTCGATGGTGTATGTACCCATACGGCCGGCTTCAAAACGCACCCCAACCTCTGGTTCCATCTGGTCGGTGGCCAGTAGGTAGGTGGTGTAGAAGGTCAGATAGCCGAGATCGACAAAGCTCCACAGGGCGAACTCAGGGGCGCAGTCGTTGAGGGTAAACGAGACCATCTCGGCCGGCAGACCGAGGCCGCTGACCTTGACGTCGTCACACAATCCTTCGTCCTGCATCGCCTTGGCGGCCGCGGCAATCCCCACGGTGGTGGGGGCCATGATCAGCTCCATATCTGGATACTGGTCAACGAGGGCCAGCGCTTGGTTGTAGCTTTCTTCTGACTGGTCGTTGCCGTAGACGATGTCAAGTAGTTCCAGATTGGCGTAGGTCGGATCGTTTTCGAGGACCTCTTCCATGGCGGCGATCCAGGCGTTCTGGTTGGCCGCGTCCGGTGAAGCGGAAAGAATGGCAAACTGTCCGCCATCCTCCCCCAAAATCGAGAGGGCCATGTCGGCCATCACCTGACCGGTCTGATCAAAATCGACCTGGGCGATAAAGAGATCTTCCCCTTCGGCCGACGGAATCGGCGAGTCCCAGGTGACTACGCTGATGCCGGCTTCCTGGGCCGCTGCGGCGGCCGGTCCGATCTGATCCCCGGCGTTGTTGGAGATCATAATGGCGTCCACCCCCTGCGTGGTAGAGGTGGTGACAATTTCAATTTGTCCGGCCACGCTGTTTTCCGGTGTGGGGCCGAGAAATTCAACGCTGTCGCCAACGCCCAGCTCACCGGCCGCTTCAACCGCACCCTCGTTGGCCTGATCAAAGACCAAAATGCCGAGGAATTTAGGCAGCAGGACGGTGTTGATGTCTATGCCTGGCTCAGCCACAACCGGGCCGCTGCTGCCGCTGTCCGCCTGTGGTCCGGCGGCCGCCTCGACGTTGTCGGCGTTATAGACCGTAAACGGCCCCATCAGAACGCGGAGTCCATTGTCGCGAGTAGGGTCTTTTTCAATCGTATAAGAGCCCATACGGCCGGCGTCAAACGTCGCCCCTTCTTCCGCTTCGATCATGCCGGAAGCGATGGCGTGGGTGGCGTAATAGGTCAGATAACCGAGATCGACAAAGCTCCACAGGGCGAATTCGGGAGCGCAGTCGTTGAGGGTAAACGAGACCATCTCGGCCGGCAGCCCCAGCCCGCTGACTTTGACGTCGTTACATAGCCCTTCATCCTGCATCGCCTTGGCGGCCGCGGCGATCCCCACGGTGGTGGGGGCCATGATTAGCTCCATCTCCGGATATTGATCGACGAGGGCCAGCGCCTGGTTATAGCTTTCTTCTGACTGGTCGTTGCCGTAGACGATGTCGAGCAGCTCCAGATTGGCGTATTCATCTTCAGTCAGCACCTCTTCCATAGCGGCGATCCAGGCGTTCTGGTTGGCTGCGTCCGGCGAAGCTGAGAGGACGGCAAACTGCCCCCCATCTTCTCCCAAAATTGAGAGGGCCATATCGGCCATCACCCGGCCGGTTTCATCAAAGTCAACCTGGGCGATAAACAGCTGTTCTCCTTCAGCGGAAGGAATTGGCGAGTCCCAGGTGACCACGGTCACGCCGGCGTCGAGGGCGGCCTGCGCGGCCGGTCCGATCTGATCCCCGGCGTTGTTGGAGATCATGACGGCGTCAACCCCCTGGGTGGCGGCCGTGGTGACAATTTCAATTTGACCGGCGACGCTGTTTTCCGGCGTGGGTCCGAGAAATTCAAGGCCATCTTCAAGCCCAAGCTCACCGGCCGCTTCCAGCGCGCCTTCATACGCCTGATCAAAGACGAGAATACCGAGGAATTTAGGCAGCAGAATCGCGTTGAGGGAATCCATCATCTCTTCCTCTTCCGCCATTTCTTCCTCTTCTTCCGGCATTTCCTCCTCTTCCGGCTCCTCTACCGTTTCCGTTTCACCGGTTGTTGTTTCCTCATCCGGTGTTTCTTCGGCCGGAGGGGTGCCGCCGCCGCAGGCGACGAGAGCCAGCAAGAGCAATAGGGCAATTCCAGTGGTCAATAGATGTTTTTTGCTCACGTTTTTCTCCTCTGTGGGGTAATCAAAAACACTTACAGTTCAAAGTTTAAAGTGAAAAGTACAAAGAGAGACGACCGCCTCTTCTTTACACTTTTTACTTTACACTTGGCACTTTTAACTCCATCAGTTTTAGGCATACATCATCCTCCTTCTTGCACTTGAGTTCGTTGAAACTGCCGCCGTTTCAGGCGAGCATTAATGATTTGGGTCCAATTGGGCACCAGGACCGACAAAATCAGCAGGGCTCCAATCACACCGGTTTGGGTATTTCCGGTGATATTGGCCAGAGACATGCCGTTTCTGAGATTTAAAATCAGTATGATGGCCAGGGCCACCCCGGTAAGCGAGCCGGTTCCGCCAAAGATGCTGACACCCCCAAGCAAGACCATGGTGATGATATCCAGCTCAAACCCTTCGGCCGTGTTGCCGCGTACCGCGCCGAGGCGGGCGGCCAGCAGCAAGCCGGCCAGGGCGGCCGTGGTGCCAGAGATAATAAAGAGGGTCATCTTTACTCGCTTGACGTTGACGCCGGAGAAGCGAGCCACATCGAGGCTGTTGCCGATCACGTAGACGTAGCGACCAAACATCGAGCGCTGCAGGACGACGGCTGAAATGATTAACAGCACAAAAAAGATGATGATGGCCACCGGAATCGGACCGACCAGCGGCTGCTGACCCAGGGCATCAAACCAGTCGGGGAACTCCCCGATTGACCGGTCTTCCACCAGGATGCGGGCCGCCCCTCGATAGCCGATTAATCCGGCCAGAGTGACCACCAACGAGGGCAGACGCACATAGGCGATCCAGAAACCGTTAAACGCCCCACACAGCACGCCGGATAAAAGGGCGGCGAAGATGGCTACCCCCATCGAGTATCCCTGGTCAAACAGATAGGCCAGGACACAGGCCGAGAGCCCCATCACGGAAGCCACGGAGAGATCGATTTCGGCATTGATAATAACGAAGGCCATTGCCAGGGCCACGATAATTTTTTCAATCGACAGCTGGAAGAGGTTAATCTGATTGCCCAGGTTGAGATAAAAGGGTGACAGGATCACGTTAATAATCACCACGATGATCAGGAGCAAAAGCAGTAATCCTTCCCAGCTTCTGAGGCGCTGCCAGTTAAAGCGCATGGGGGGTCTCCTTGAGCGGTTCCGCTTCGATATCTGAGAGGGTTTCCACTTCCGTGCGGGCCCAGAAGTTGCGCAGCCGGTCGAGAATCACCGCATCGGCCGCCACCGCCAGCAGAATGAGCAGTCCCAGCAGGGCATCGCGCCAGAATTCACTGATGATCGCCCAGCGGAGCAGGCTTTGCTCCAGGGTGGCGATCAGGATTGTGCCCAGCAGCGCGCCCAGCATGGTGCCGGAGCCGCCAAAGATATTGACTCCGCCAACGACGACGGCCGCCACGATTTGCAGCTCCAGCCCCAGCCCGGCCACGACGGTGATGTTGCCAAAGCGAGCCAGAAACATAAAGCCGCCCAGCCCGCTAAGCGCCCCACACAAAATAAAAGCGATGAGCATGGTGCGTTCAACCGGCAGGCCGGCCTGCGCGGCCGCATCCGGATTGGAGCCGATGGCGTACAAGCGGCGGCCCCACGGGAGATAAGTCATCACCAGCTGAAATAAGATGACGACCAGCACCGCCCAGACAAACATCCAGCGGATGTCAAAATTGCCAAATTCAACCAGATTTTTGCTGGGGAGCTCCACCAGCCAGGCGGGCAGCGAACTGGTAATGATCGTTTGCGCGTCGGAAAAATCAACGAGAATCGTGCGGTAGATGGCCAGCGTACCCAGGGTAGTGATGATGGCCGGCACTCGGCCGTAGGCGGTAATCAAGCCGTTGACCAGCCCCATGAGCCCCCCGACGCCGATGGCCAGGAGGACGGCCGTGATGGGAGACATGTCGTTGTTGGCGGCCAGCTGCTGCCCGACAAAGTAGGCGGTAAAGCCGACAATTGCCCCAACCGACAGGTCGATATTGCGCATGATGACCACCAGCGTCTGCCCCACGGCGACGACCAGAAGAATGGCCACGCTGGTCGTGATCCGGTTAAAAAGACGCGGGCTGTAGTAATTTTCGATTTGCGAGCCAAAGAAGAGGACGATTAGCAAAATGAGGAGCACGAGGACGAGCTCCCGGATTTGATCGGGATGTATCAGTCGTTTGAGGGTTTTCATGTGCTGCTCTCCGTGGCGATGGTTTGCCCCATCGCGGCCGTCAGAATGCGCTCCTGATCAAATTCCGCCCGCTCAAAAACCCCCATCTGCCGCCCCTCGCGCATCACCAGAATGCGGTCGCTCATGGCTATCACCTCCGGCATATCGGATGAAATGAGAATAATGCCTAATCCTTCGGCTGCCAAATCGTTGATCATCTGGTGAACCTCCGCTTTGGCTCCCACGTCGATGCCGCGGGTTGGCTCATCGAGGATAAGCAGCTTGGGTTTGGTGTTGAGCCATTTGCTGAGCATTACTTTTTGCTGATTGCCGCCGGAGAGCTTGCCCGCTTCCAATTCAACCGAGGGGGTGCGAATCGACAGCCGCTCTTTAAAGCGGTTGGCGACCTCATTTTCGGCCTGGTTGTCGACCAGGCCAACGGATGAGGCGTATTCGCGCAGCTTGGGCAGGGTGATATTGGTGACAATCGACATCGGCATCGACAGGCCGAGCTGCCGCCGGTCTTCCGTGACGTAAGCGATACCGAGCTTCATCGCCTGCACGGGAGAGTGAATGGCGATTTTTTGCTGTTCAAAAACGATTTCCCCCTCATCGGCCGGTTCAATGCCGAACAGGGCCAGCCCGACGTCGGTGCGCCGGGCGCCAACCAGCCCGGCAAACCCCAGCACCTCCCCCTGATGCACGTCAAACGAGATGTCGCTAAACGCCTGATCTTTGCTTAGACCGCTTACTTCGATCAACCGTTTGCCTTGCTCGACGTTTGCCTTGGCAAAAATCTTTTCAATTTCCCGGCCGACCATATCCCGAATGGCGCTTTCGGTGGTGACTTCAGACCGCAGGCGAGTGGAAATATGCTGACCATCGCGAAAGACGGTAATGCGGTCGGCAATTTCAAACACTTCTTCCATGCGGTGGCTGATAAAGAGCAGGGCCACCCCCTGATCGCGTAGGGCCATGGCTAGCTTAAACAGCTGGCGCACCTCATGGGCTGAGAGAGAGGCGGTGGGTTCATCCATAATCAGCACGCGCACGTTGAGCGAGATCGCCTTGGCGATCTCCACCGCCTGTTGAGCGGCCAGGGTCAGGCCGCGGGCCGGGCTGCGCACGTCGAGCTTGATATCGAGCTGGGCCAGAATTTTTTCCGCTTCCCGATACATTTGTCGCCAGTTGATAAACAGGCTGCGCTGACGGCGGCTGACAAAAATATTTTCGGCGACGTTGAGGTCGGGAAAGATCATCGGCTCCTGCTGGATGGCGGCGATACCCAGCGTTTGGGCATCGAGGGCGTTTTGGATTGTGACCGGCTGGTCATCGAGCAGCACCCGGCCGCTGTCCGCTTTGTAGATGCCGGTCATGATTTTGATCAGGGTTGATTTACCCGCCCCGTTTTCCCCCAGGAGAGCGTGTATTTCCCCTGGATAAAGGGCCAGCGAGACGTTGTCCAGCGCCTGAGTCATGTCAAAGCGTTTGGAAATATCCTGCATTTCAAGAACAGGTTTGGTCATTGGCTTGTCTCCGGCAGTGAACTGGGCACGAATTTTGTTGAATTTTGTTGAAATTTGGCGTAATTTGCGAAATATTAACACATTGCTACAATTTGTCAACAAAAAGGATCAAAAAACCATGACCACGACATTCGAACGCCGCCAGAAGCTGCTTAGAATTTTGGAAGAGCGGCCGGGCATCAAGGTTAAAAATCTGGCAGATTTGCTCGAGGTTTCCGAGGGAACCATCCGCAACGATTTGGACGCCCTGGAGAAAGAGACCAAGGTGCGGCGGGTGCGCGGCGGGGCGGTCCTGGTTGATGCGGCCGATCGCATCGATTTTTGGCACGCCGACCCGGAAACCGATGGGAAGCAGCGCATCGGCCGGCGAGCGGCCGAGATGATGACCGATGGGGACGCCATCTTTATGGATGATTCGACCACGGTGCGGGCGATGATCCCTTTTATGCGCGACTATCGGCGGCTGACGATTATCACCAACGGGCTGGAAACGGCGCGGCTGCTGGCCGGCACAACCAACACGGTGATTTTAATTGGAGGGGTCGTCAGCACCACCGGCCGTTCCACCTCGACGCTGATGGGCATTTCCATGCTCAACGGGCTGCACATTCAAACCGCTTTTGTATCCGGCAACGGTTTTGCTCCCGAGGTCGGTTTAACCGAGCGTCAAATTGAAGAGGCGGCTCTCAAAAAAGAGGTGCTGGCCCGCAGCGGCCGGGTTGTGGCCCTGATGACCTCGTCTCGCCTGAATCAAATCAGCACCACTCCGTTTGCCCCAACCGCCAGGCTTTCAGATTTGGTAACCGATGCGGATGTGCCGAAGAGCCTGCAGAAAGGGCTGTGGGATGGCGGGGTTAACCTGATCATCTGCGGCCAGAACACCCTCCGTACGTACATGGTCAAAGATCAGCCGGCTCAGTTTACCATCGGTTTTGCCAATCAAAGCGAACGGCTGCCGTTTGCGGTGGACGTGCGGCGCGGCATTGAGCGGGCGGCGGGGGTGCTGAGCAACATCGACCTGGTGGTGGCCGACAACAAGCTCAGCGGAGAAGAAGCGCTGCGCGTGGCGGATCGGCTAATTCAGCGCGATATTGACCTGGTAATCGAATATCAAATCGACTATACCAGCGGCAGCCAGATCATAAACAAATTTCAGCAGCAGGGGATTCCGGTAATCGCCGTGGACATCCCCATGGTGGGGGCAACATTTTTTGGGGTCGATAATTACAAAGCGGGTTATATGGCCGGGGAGGCACTGGGCACGTGGGTTTGTGAGGCGTGGCAGGGGGAAATCGATTTTCTCTTTGTACTGGAAGAGCCTCGGGCCGGTTCGCTGCCGGAGGCCAGGATTCAGGGGCAGCTGGACAGCTTTCAAAGCAAGGTTGGTGAAATTCCGGCCGCACAAATCGTGAAGCTGGACAGCGGCAATCGGGCTGACATCAGCAAGCTGCACGTTCAGCAGGCTTTGGAAGAGATCCCGGCCGGTCACCGGATCGCCGTCGTTTCCTTTAATGACGAGGCGGCCTGGGGAGCCCTGCAGGCCGCACGAGCGCTGGATCGGGAGCAGGATGTGGTGATTGTAGGGCAGGGGGGTGACCGGCTGGTGCGAGATGAAATCCGCGATCCACACTCGCGTTTAATTGGCTCTACCGCTTACCGGCCGGAGGCGTATGGGGAACGGGTGCTGGAGCTGGCGCAGAAAATTTTGCGCGGGGAGTCGGTGCCCCCGGCCGTCTACATTGAACATGTATTTTTAACCAGCGCCAACATCGATCTGTACTATCCCCAGGAAGATTAAGCAGTTCAAAGTAGATTGGGCCATAGCTTCCAAAGCCGCACCGTACCGACTTTAACCAACCTTTGGTCCGGGGCAATGACACTGATCGGCCAATGCGGGGGCTTGGCTAGTAGGGGCTTGGCTAGCCAAGCCCTTACACAAAGGCATTGGTTTCATCCTGGCCACATCTACGAATTGTGATTCTCTCTGAGGATAGAATCTTTTTCCTGTAAACATTACACTTTTCACTGTTTTTTTGAGATTTGGCTTATGGCAGTAAAATTCATGCTCCATGCCAACTAAACGACAACCAAAATTCTTTTACGGCTGGGTGATGCTGGGCATCGCCACAGTCGGTTCGATGATGACCACCCCAGGCCAAACGGCCGGGGTTTCTTTATTTACCCCCTCTTTTGAAGCCGCGCTGGGTCTTTCACGGACCCAGCAAACCGGTGCCTATGCCATGGGCACCTTTTTAGCGTCGTTGGCGATGACCTATGTCGGGGCGCAGATGGATCGCTTTGGCATTCGCCGCGTAATGGGTGTCGTGGTGGTTCTTTTTGGGATCGCTTGTGTGTACACCGGCTTTGTGAGCGGCTTCTGGACTCTGTTTATCGCCTTTTTATTTTTGCGCATGCTGGGGCAGGGTTCGCTGAGCCTACTGTCGCAAAACACGGTGGCCATGTGGTTTGATCGCCGCCTGGGGCTGGTGCAGGGGTTCGTCAACGTCGGTTTCTCTCTGGCTGCCGCTGGGATGCCGGTGCTGGTTTTTACCCTGATTGACCGCTTTGGCTGGCGGCTGACCTACCCGATTCTGGGCGGCATCGTGGTGGCCGTCTTGCTGCCGCTCATCCTCTTCTTCTATATTAACCGGCCGGAAGAAATCAACCAGCGGCGGGATGGTGCCGCTCTCGGTGCCGTTTTATCCCCTCAGGAAGAACAGGCGATGAACGGAGGCGATTTCACGCTGGCGGAAGCGCTTAGAACCCCTGCTTACTGGATCATCGCCGGCATGATCTTCGCCGTCAGCATGATCGTCACCGGCGTGACCTTTAACGCCCTCTTTTTTTTTGGTGATGCCGGGCTGACCGAGGGGCAAATTGCGACCGTGCTGGCTACCATCGGTTTGACCCAGGCGGTGGCCCAGATTTTTGCCGGCTGGCTGGCTGACTTGATTTCCCTGCGCTGGCTGGCGTTTGTCAACATGTGCGGTCAAACGCTGGCGATGGGAATTTTGCTGCAGGTTGATTCGATGTGGATGGCCATGGCATACGCGGTGACGGCCGGTCTATTTATTTCGCTCCACGCCGGGATCATCGGCCCGCTGTTTGCCCGCTACTACGGGCTGAGCCACCTGGGGAAAATCCGCGGCTCGATCTTTACGGCGACCGTAGCCGGGTCAAGCGGCGGCCCGTTTGTCATGGGTGCCCTGTTTGATTGGACCGGCAGCTATACCCCCTCGATCGTGATTTTTATGGGCATCTATGCCCTTTTTGTGGTGCTGACCCCGTTCGCTCGGAAGCCGGTGAAATGAGCGGGTCGCGCCAGAGAGTACAAAAGTTTTCAAAACTTTTGTACTCTCTTCACCAGCTACGGTACCTAAGTCCTATTGTTAGCCAACCCCTAATCAAATCCCAACCAATTTATAACCAAAACCGGTTTCTTTTGACCGCGCCATGCGCTAAAAATAAACTTGACCCAATTGTGGTTCTTCAAATAAAAAACGACTTTTTCGGAGCCGAACCCAAAACTGAATAATCCATCTTCGCAAACAGGAGAAATAATCCCTTGAAAAAGATTCAACTCTTCCTCTTCATTTTAGCCAATTGTTTAGTTTTTGGCGGTGTATCCTCGTCCTTGGCGGCACCACCTGATGACCTGATTATCACCGGGGTGATTGACGGTCCGTTAACCGGTGGAGTGCCCAAAGCGGTTGAGCTTTACGTGGTCAATAACATCGCCGATTTGAGCATTTACGGCCTGGGTTCAGCCAACAACGGTGGAGGGTCAGATGGAGAGGAGTTCACCTTTCCGGCCGTTGCCGCCACGGCCGGTGATTTTATCTATGTGGCTTCCGAAAGCACCGAATTTACAAATTTCTTTGGCTTTGCACCGAATTACACCTCTGGGGCGATGGCCATCAACGGCGATGATGCCGTCGAGCTGTTTACCAGCGGTGCGGTCTCCGATGTTTTTGGCGACATCAATGTCGATGGCACAGGTCAGGCGTGGGAGTATTTAGATGGCTGGGCCTATCGAAACGATGCAACTGGCCCAGATGGCACCACGTTCACAATCGGCAACTGGTCTTTTAGCGGGCCAAATGCTTTGGATGGGGAGACCAGCAATGCCACCGCTGCCACGCCGTTTCCCATCGGCACCTACGCCCCAACTGTTGTTGATACCCCACCCAGCGTTTCCAGCACCACCCCGGCCGATACGGCCACCGGCGTGACCCTTAACAGCAACATTACTATTAACTTTGACGAGACGGTTGACGCCACGGCCGGGGCGTTCGCCATCGAATGCCCGGTGGCCACCCCTATCGCCTTTTCCGCGATCCCCACCCTGCCCGGCAGTGGCGGCAGCTTTGTCCTCGATCCAACCAGCGATCTGCCGGCCAACACCACCTGTACGGTCACCGTCACCGCGGCCAACATCACCGATCAGGACGGCACGGCCGACAACATGGCGGCCGATTATGTGTTTACCTTTACGACGCTAAATCCAGCCACCGTTTGCAATGATCCAGATACGCTGATAAGCGTCATTCAAGGCAGCGGCGCGGCCAGCCCGGAAGACGGCAATGTTCACACCATTCAGGGAATTGTGGTTGGCGATTTCCAGGGTTCAGCCAACTTAAGCGGCTTCTTTGTTCAGGAAGAAGATCTCGATGCGGACGCCAACAGCGCCACTTCAGAAGGCCTCTACGTATTTGATGGTGCTTCTCCTTCTGTGGATGTGAGCGTTGGCGATGAGGTGCAGGTCACCGGCACGGTTGATGAATTTTTCAATCTTACTGAGCTGACCTCTGTGACCAATGTAGCCATCTGCAGTACCGGCAACACCCTGCCCACCGCTGCCACCGTTACCCTGCCAGTTGCTTCTTTGGATGATTTTGAAGCGGTTGAAGGGATGCTCGTGACCAGCAGCCAAACGCTGGTGGTGACCAACCACTTCCCTCTCGGCCGAGGGGGGATTCTGGAGCTTTCATTCGGCAGCCGCCTCTTCCAGCCGACGCAAATCACAACCCCCGGCGCGGCCGCGCTGGCCCAGCAGGATGCTAACAATCTCAACCGGATTTTGCTCGATGACGGCAATTTAAACCAAAACGTTGATCCGATCGTCTACCCCCTGCCGGGTGGGCTGAGTGCCAGCAACACCGTTCGCGGCGGGGATACCGTGAGCAATATCACCGGCGTGCTGACCTACAGCTGGAACGGCTGGAGCGGCACCGATGCGTATCGCATTCATCCAACCCAAAACCCAACCTTTACTGCCGTTAATACCCGGCCCACGGTCGCCCCTAATGTGGGTGGATCGCTGCGGGTAGCCAGCTTTAACGTGCTGAATTACTTTACGACCTTTGGCAGCCGTGGGGCTGACGACGCCACCGAATTAACCCGCCAGCGGGACAAGCTGGTGGCGGCCCTAGTCAAGCTCGATGCCGATATCGTTGGTCTGATGGAAATTGAAAATCATCCGGCCGATGACGCCCTGATCGACCTGGTGAACAGCCTCAACAGTGTGGCCGGGGCCGGTACCTACGCCTTCATCAATTCAGGGGTGATCGGATTAGACGCGATTAAGGTAGCTCTGATTTACAAACCGGCTGCCGTTTCCCCGACCGGTTCCTTTACCATTTTAGACAGTGGCGTTGATCCGACGTTTATCGACACCAAAAACCGACCGGTCCTCATCCAGTCGTTTACCGAAACGGCGACGGGAGAGGTCGTCACGGTAGCGGTCAATCACTTTAAATCAAAAGGATCCGCCTGTGATGATGTCGGTGATCCCAACTTGAATGATGGGCAGGGGAACTGCAATGGAGTGCGCACAGCGGCCGCCCTGGCGCTGGCCAACTACCTGGCGACCGATCCGACCAGTTCCGGCAGCCCGAATTTCCTGATTCTTGGTGACCTGAACAGCTACGCTATGGAAGACCCCATCACCACGCTTGAAGGGGTGGGGTACATCAACCTGGTCAAGGCATTTGGGGGTACCTATGGGTATAGCTTTGACGGTCAGTGGGGTACGCTTGACTACGCGATGAGCAGCACCGCGCTGCGGCCGCTGGTCACCGGTGCGGAAGAGTGGCACATCAACGCCGATGAGCCGATCAGCCTTGACTACAACACCAACTTCAAGAGTGCCGGGCAAGTTATCAGTCTGTACAACAACGATGAATATCGCGCTTCCGATCACGATCCGGTGGTTATCGGTCTGGACCTCGATTTGACGTTTGACGTGGTGATTAATGAAGTCGACGCCAACCAGCCGGGGACAGATAACGCCGGTTTTGTGGAGCTGAAAAACGTCTCGGCCGGATCCGTTGATCTCGGTAGTTACACGCTCGAACTGGTTAACGGCAGCAACGACACCGTTTATGAGACGATTAACCTGGCCAGCGCAAACGTCCCGGCCGGAGGCTACTACCTCATTTGCTTTGACAATGGTGCAGCCATGACCAACTGTGATCAGGTTGTGGCGGCCGGCATTCAAAACGGGCCGGATGCTGTCGGGCTGCGGCTCAATGGTTCCCTAGTTGATGCGGTCAGCTATGGCGGTCCGGTCGCCGGCTACACCGAAACAGCCGCGGCCGTCGGTGATTCTGACACGATTGGTCTGGGGCTTTCGCGCTTTGCGGACGGCACGGATACCAACGACAACAGCGCCGATTTTAGTGCGCGCTGTATCACGCCCGGTTTAGAGAATATCGTTCAAAACAGCGGCTGTTTTACTGAATTCACGGAACAGTGCTCGGTGACCACCACCAGCTACAGCCTGGGCACCACCAGCCCGGCGATCATCGAACCGACCGCTTTGGGCACGCCGCCCATCAGCTGTTTGCGCGTCCTCTATTTTGATTACGGTCACCCCAACGCCACGGCCAACTTCCTGACGAGCTTCTGGCATATTGAGCCGTCACCGGCCAACGCCGGGTCAACCACGCCATTTGCCGTTAACCTGACCCTGCCCTTGACGACCCCAACTCCGGGAGAAGACAAATTGTGTCGCTGGCTCGACGGGGCCGGTCCGGGAGCGGGTTGGGATTGCGCGGCCGATGCTTATGGTCCCAACAGCATTACCCGCATTGGTCTAAACGGATTTTCCGATTGGGCGGTGGGGGACAACGTCGGACCTACTTCGGTGGTTATGAGCGAGCAGCGGGCCACCGGGGCCACTGCTGGAACCGGAATCTGGCTGCTGCTTCTAGCCGGGCTGGGTCTGGCTACGCTGGCCGTGATCGGCCGCCGCCGACGCAGCTGGTGATTCGTTGGGATTTAGACCACAATAGTTTCCAAAACTATTGTGGTCTTGATAAAATCCCTTCATGATTCATTATTACAGCACCCGCTATACCGCCCCCGAGGTCAACTTTGAAACCGCTCTTTTTCAGGGATTGGCCCCTGATGGGGGATTGTATTTTCCAACCGAGTTTCCGTCATTTTCGGCCGCCGAAATCGCTGCATTGCGCGGCTGTTCTCTGCCTGAAGTGGGGTTTCGCGTCTTGCAAAAGTGGTTTGGGCCCGAGATCAAAACGGCCGCCCTCAAAGATATCGCTGACAGCGCCCTGCATTTTCCCATTCCCCTACAGCAAGTTGGTCCTTACCAAATTTTAGAGCTTTTCCACGGCCCGACGCTGGCCTTTAAAGATGTGGCCGCTCAGACGCTTTCCCGTCTGATGAGCCACTTCTTGCAAAAGCGGCAGGAAAAAATCACCCTGCTGGTAGCTACCAGCGGGGATACGGGTGGGGCGATCGCTCACGGCTTCTCTGATGTTCCGAATATCGATGTGTATGTTTTATTTCCCAGGGGACGTATCAGCGCCCTGCAGGAAGAGCAGCTCACCCGAGTGGCGGACAACGTCCACCCCATCAAAATTGATGGTTACTTCGACGACTGTCAGGCGATGGTCAAGCAGGCGTTTAACGACCCCGACCTGCAGCCTCTCAAGCTGACCTCGGCCAATTCAATCAGCATCGGCCGCCTGATTCCTCAAATAATTTATTACGTCTATGCCTACGCCCAAACCGGCCGGGATGATCTGCAATTTGTCGTGCCCTCCGGGAATTTTGGCAATTTGACCGGGGCGATGTTTGCCCAAAAAATGGGGCTGCCGTTTTTTTCTTTTATCGCCGCCAACAACCGCAACGATGCGGCCGTGCGCTATCTGGCCAGCGGCCGGTATGAGCCTCACGAGACGGTAGCCACGATGTCCAACGCCATGGATGTCGGCAACCCCAGCAACTTCGTGCGCATTCTGGAGCTGTACGGACACGATCACGGCCGTTTGGCGGCCGAGCTGCAGGCTGTGGCCATTACGGACGCCACAACAATCGAGACGATCAGCCGGATCAAGGAAGAGCACGATTATTTGCTCGATCCACACACGGCTGTGGGCTGGACCGCTGCAGAGCAGCTGGCTGACCGCAACCGTCCCACCATCATAGTAGGCACCGCTTCGCCGATTAAATTCGCCCGTGAAATCGCCGCTCAAACCGGTTTGCAAATCAGCGATCGTGAAGCGATCGAGCAGCTGAGCGAGCGGCCGCGCAAGGTGACCGATCTGCCAAACCGGTATGAAGCGTTTAGGGCGCATCTCTTGAAATTCCCGGAAAATACTTAAGTAAGCTCTTAAAATCAGGATGACACGAATTAAAAGGATTTTCCGGTTTAAGGTGGGAAATTCGCGTCATTCGTAAAATCTCGTTTTTAAATTTTGTACTTTGACCCATTTAAATAGAAACTTTCATTTGGGCATTTTCCGGGAATTTAGCCAACAAACCCTGCACCAATTTTTTGCACTGCGGCTCACCTTACAGAGAAACACAATCCCAGACGGTATAGTTTGAGTAGTTTCCCGAACTCTTTATGGGAACGTCCCTTTTATCAATTTTCCGGGAAATAGACGAAAAATTGACCAATCTGAAACCTTTTTTCAATTTAGCGATTGTCTATTGTAAAACGACCCTGAAACTGGCCAGTTAAGGATTCATGATGCAGGAAGTTGACGACATGGAACTTGTAAAACAAGCCCAATCGGGCAATCTCTCCGCTGTTGGGGAATTATACGATCGACATCGGCCAAAGATTTTTCGCTATATTCGATTTAAAACCGCAAATACCCAGGTAGCCCAGGATTTGACCGGCGAAGTATTTTTACGCATGGTCAATCATCTTTCCACATTTGAGCCGCGCGGCGTTCCCTTTTCCGCCTGGCTGTATCGCATCGCCCGCAATTTGATCATCAAAGAAGGGCAGCAGGAAAGCAGGCGTTCGACCGTTCCTTTAGGGTACGCTGATGACCTCAACCACAATCACAATCAGGATAATCCGGCGGTTGTTGTTGAGCGACGGCTGCAAATGGAACGTGTCTGGCAGGGACTGGAAAAAATCGACGACAATCAGCGGGAAGTGCTCATGCTGCGGTTTATCGCCGGACTTTCTCTAAAAGAAACCGCTCGAACTCTGGATCGAACTGTGGCCTCAGTAAAAACATTGCAACATCGCGGGGTTTTGGCTTTGCAGGCGGCCTTAGCCATCATTGAACACAAGGTGGAGTCATAATGAGCGAGTTAGAACAGATATTACAACAACGCATTGAACAATTAGAGGCTGGCGAGCCGCTGGAAGCGTGCCTGGCCGGATTGCCGAAACAGGAAGCAGAGGCGTTGCAGTTAATCGCGGCCGTTCGTTCTCTATCCGTGGACGACGCTGATGAAGCGCTTGTTGCCGCCCAGCGCGCAGAAATTTTAGGTGCCGCAGCCACCCACATCAACGGGTCAGCTGTGGCTCCCGCTTCTGCAGGTCTTTTGGAGCGGATAAAAGCGTGGTTTGAGCCGCTGAAAGGTTATCAGCGGCTGGCGGTTGGATTGGCCCCTTTATTTCTGATTTTGATCGTTACATTGGCCTTCTGGGGAGTCAACCGCGGCAATGATGTGGCGGATGGCAATCCTGTGGCGGTAATTTCAGAGAACGGGACGGAAGCGGAACTTGCAGAAACGGCCGCTGAAGAGACCGGTATCGCCGGAGAAGTGGCGTCGGAAGAACCGGCCGTGGAAGTGGCCGCAGAGGCAGAGGCGGGAGCAGGAAATGAAGAGCCCGTGATTTTTATGCCTCTGTTAACCAGCGCAATCGATTTATCTCCACAAACGGCCGTCGTCGAAGAGGTGCAGGGAGTGGTGCAAATTCAAACCGGTGCGGATGAATGGACGGCCGTAACCGGTCAGACTACCTTAGCCGCTGGTCAGCGCGTGCGAACCGGCGACCTTTCGCAGGTTACCCTGACTTTCTATGACGGCAGTCAGGCGTTTTTGGGAGCAGACACCGAAATTTCGGTTGATGAATTGGATGCCCAGAAGCCCGAAAATGGGTTTCGGACGATTGTGATGACTCAGTGGGCGGGAGACAGCGAACACAGCGTTGAGTTTCGCAATGATCGTGGCTCTCGCTATGAGGTGAAAACACCAACCGGTTCCGGGGTTGCCCGGGGCACTAAATTCCGCGTGTTGGTGATCCCTAACAGGCTGGCTCGCTATATCGTCACCGAAGGTAAAGTTGATGTTTCCGGGCAGAGCCGCACGGTTTCTGTTACCGCCGGGCAGCTGACCACTTTCCCGGCCGGTGGCGCCCCACAAGATCCAGCGTTTAACATCTCGGGGGAAGGAGAGGTCACGGCCGTTGGTGCCGTATGGACCATTGCCGGACAAACGTTCCAAACGGGCGAGCAAACGATCATTGTGGGCAATCCGGAGGTGGGTGATGTGGTCAAAGTTGACGGCCATTTACTCCCCGATGGCACCCGCGTGGCCGACTTCATAATATTGCTGCGGCGCGCGGTAGCCAACCAATTTACCTTGAGTGGCGAGGTTGAGGAGATTGGACCCACCTGGACCGTTGCCGGACAGGCGATTTTGATCAACGCGGACACGGTCCTGGATCCGGATATCGTCGTGGGTGACAAGGTGCGGGTTGACGGTTTGATTATGCCTGGGGGATCACTTCTGGCCCAGGAAATCCTTCGTCTGGAAGAGGCCCTGGGTTTGCCGTTCCAGCTGAGCGGAGTGGTCCAGGCGATCAGCCCGGAAAGCTGGACGATTTCCGGCCAGGTGATTACCGTCAACGACGAAACGGTCATCGATGGTGGTGATGTTGACATTGCTATTGGTGATGTGGTCGACGTGCGAGGCTGGATTTTAGAAGACGACAGCTGGCTGGCCACTGAGATTACCCTTCAGACGGAAGAAGTGCCCACTTTCGAAATCAGCGGCGAGGTTGAATCCATCGACCCGTGGGTGGTGTCGGGCATTGATTTTGAAACCCGGCCGTGGACCAATGTGGCTCCCAATATTGCCGTGGGGGATCGCGTCCGGGTTCAAGGAACGATTTTGAGTGATGGCACCCGCGTGGCCGACGCCATCACTTTACTCGACGAAACCCAGCCCAACACCATTATTTTTATAGGCCTTGTAGGCAGTATCGATCCCTGGATCGTCAATGGATTGCCCCTGATCATTCCGGGTGAGGCTTCGATCTTTGGCAACGTGGTTGTTGGATCTTTGGTGGTCGTACAAGCGCAGTTGCTTCCTGATGGCACGTGGACGGTGCTTTCGATCCGGCTGCTGTATCCGGAAAGTGAATTTGGGGTAGGTTGTTTGGTTTTAAGCACCCCTATCATTGCCGTAACGGCCGAATTTATTCAGGTGAAGCATTGGAGTGGAAATATAGACCGCAGCAGTTTTGATGTGGAAAATGATGATGATATCAAGGAGAATGCTGTCGTGGCGCTACCGATTTGTGCCGGCATTGAAGGACCAATCCTCATTACAACAAGAATCATCGTAATCTACCGGCCGACGATTATCATCATTGACGACGGTGGGGGTGCACCACCGCCGCAGCGTGGCGGCAGTTCGGACAAGAGCTCTTAACAACCCCACCTTTGAGCCCCCTCCTGTTTTTGGGAGGGGGCTTACTCTTTACTAAATACCTTGTTTGGGGCGAATCATATATGGGTTTGAAATTTGACCTTAAACCACGCCAGATCGCCGGTTTCCTGGCCACCGTTGCTCTTTATCTTGCTCTACAGAGCATCTTCAGCGAATATCTGTTGGAAAATGTGCTGCACGTTGGGGCGACAGATGAAAGCTTACTTATATCGATAATCGACCTCTTTAGCGTCAATGCCGAAAAGACAATTCCCACGTGGTATGCCACCCTCTTGCTCTTTGGCGCCGCTGTCTTATTGGCTTTGATCACCATCATCAAGTTTCAGCAGAAAGAGCCATTTAAATTTCACTGGTTGGGATTGGCGGCCGTGTTCCTTTATCTTTCAATGGATGAAGGGGCCGCCATCCACGAAATATTTTCCGATCCAATTCAGGAGACTTTGAATCCCACCGGGTTTTTTTCTTTTGGCTGGTATATTTTGTTTGCGCCTCTGGTGGTGATCTTTGTCCTGGTTTATTTGCGTTTTTTACTTCAATTACCGGGCAAATTTCGCAATTTATTTGTTCTTTCCGGAGCGATTTATGTTGGTGGTGCGGTATTTATTGAGGCGATCAGCGCCAACCGCTGGTATCTTGATGGGGGCTTAACTTTTGCTTATCTGGCTATCGCTACGGTGGAAGAGCTGATGGAAATGTGGGGGATTATTCTGTTTATCTATGCCCTGCTTTTGTACTGGGCAACGTTTCAATACACCTATGAATTTGCCTCATCGTCGGCCGCCCCAAATGGATCCACCTGGCCCAAAAGAGCAATGGTTGGTGTCCTCCTCTTTATCATCGGATTAAATGTTGCCTTATCTTCATGGGCGTATTCCCAGCAGGTTGAACAGGTGATTGTAGACCCCCGGACGCGGCCGTTTTATCAAACGGTATCCGACCGTTACGATGGTCAAGGGGTCGTGATTTTGGGCATCAACGAAGTCATTTCTGTAGATAATCCGGCTGCAACGCCGATCACCTCATCTCTACTGACTCTATTTGATGACGTCATGGTCGTGACCCTACCGTCGGCCGGCTCAAGCGTGGCCTTTGCCGGTTACAGTTTACCGTTTAACGAGGCCGCCCTTGCAGAGATCATGGTACAAAGTGGGGAGGAAGAGTTTGTTATTTTAGATATGGACGAGGTGCGGGGGATTGCCGGCCGGTAACGGGGAGCAGGAGAAACAAATTAGTCGATTTTTACGAAGCGAGGGCGCTCTTTACACGGCACTTGGGAGTATGGTAGTATAATTTGGTAGTTTTAGTCCGTTATTTTTTAACCTCACCTCATAACAACAAATAGATTCCGGCTTGCTCATCAGATAAACTATTGCCGGATACTACCTATGCCGGAATTTTCAGAAATCTCGTGTTAAGCACCTTGGAAAGATCCTTTTGAGTTTTGACTCAAATTTCTGTAACCGATTTTTTCTCAATTCATCTTAATAACAATTCTACAAAAACTAAATAGTGTGAACCTTCTTTTGGCGGCGATGTTTAGCCATTTATTTTGAGTATGTTAATGACGGCGACGGCTCTTCGTGTAGCGAATTTGGCGGGCGTAATTGTTCCGATTACGTACTGACTGTGATCTCATGGAGGCAATGGTTGATTCATAGGAGGGCGAATCATGAGTCATTCGATCAAATATAATTTTGTAGCCAGTGTAAGTGGGGGACCATCAATTTCTGGGAGCGGCACCATTGATGTGGCTGTTTATAGCGTGATGAGCGTCACGGTTCCGGCCGGCGGTTCGACAGTGTTGGATGCATCACCCGATGCTGCAGGTGAACTGCTTATCATCACCGCAGACAGCTATGAGAACATCACCTATACGGTCACCGGGGGGGTGACCGCAACGCTTGACGGTCCTCATGTTCTGCTGGGTTCAGGGGCTGTTGGCCTGCTCAATGGTGGAAATCCCGTTGAAACCATCACATTTAATAGTACTGCCACCGAGGATGTTGAAGTAACCATCATGCTCGGCCGTGATGCATCGTAAAGAATTGTTTATCGTCATGTTTTGAGCATGAGGAACAGGTAATTTGTAATTCAAAGGAGAATTTAAATGCCAGTTACCCCTACCTACCCTGGTGTCTACATAGAAGAGCTTCCGAGTGGCGTGCGCACAATTGTTGGTGTGGCCACATCGATTACCGCTTTTATCGGCCGAGCCAAAAAAGGCCCGGTCAATTATCCGGTCAGGATCGCTAGTTTTGGCGATTATGAACGGGTATTTGGTGGGTTGTGGACTGAGAGCCCGATGAGCTACGCGGTGCGTCATTTCTTCCAAAATGGGGGTACAGACGCCATTATTGTGCGAGTCGAAAATGGGGCCCTGACCGCCGATGTTACCGTTGGTGGGTTTCAGCTGGAAACGGCTTGGAAAAACCAGGAAAATCCAGGCGATTGGGGGAATTATCTATCGGCAGAGATTGACACGGACGCGGCCAGCAGCGACGTCTTTAATCTCATCTTGCGCCTGCATGAAGAAATCAGCACGACGAGTACCGTTTTAGCCACCGAGACCTTTCGCAATTTATCCACCGATTCAACTTCTTCGCGCTATATCATTACCGTTCTACAGCAGGAATCAAATTTGGCGCGCATTGTCAGCAGCTCTTCACTGCCAGGCACCCTGGTGGATGACGGGCCAACGCTGTTTACCGGGGGCGACGAAGGCAGTCCCATAACCGACAGTGAGATTCAGGGCAATCAGGCAAACAAAGAGGGGTTGTACGCTCTCGAGGATGTCGACTTGTTCAATTTGCTTTACATTCCGCCGCTGGAAACCGGAACGCTGCCGGATGCCACAGCAACACTTGGTCCGGCATTGGACTACTGTCAAGAACGGCGGGCGATGTTGATTATCGACCCACCACCAAGCTGGGTTGATGTGGCCACGGCCGAAAGCAATGTTAGCACGTTAATGAGCAATGTGGGCGGAGCTGGGTTGGCAATCAACTCCATGGTTTATTTCCCCGAACTGCGCATGCCGGATCCCCTGCGTGAAAATCGACTGACCGATTTCCCACCCGGCGGCGCTATGGCCGGGATGATCGCCCGCACCGATGCCAATCGCGGGGTCTGGAAAGCCCCGGCCGGCATTGAAGCATCGTTTGTCGGTGTGAGTGAGATGGCCGTCAAGATGACCGATCCGGAAAACGGCCGGCTGAACCCACTGGGCCTCAACTGCCTGCGTACCATCACCCCCTACGGACATATCTCCTGGGGTGCCCGCACTCTGGCGGGAGATGATCGCATCGCCTCAGAGTGGAAATACATCCCTGTCCGTCGGACCGCGCTCTATATCGAAGAAAGCTTGTTCCGTGGGCTGCATTGGGTTGTCTTTGAACCCAACGACGAATCACTTTGGGGCCAGATTCGACTCAACGTCGGCGCCTTTATGAAAAATATGTTTCGTCAGGGGGCCTTTCAGGGAACATCCGCCCGTGAAGCTTATCTCGTCAAATGCGATGCGGAAACCAACCCGCAAGATCAAATTGATCGAGGCATTGTTACCGTCTATGTCGGCTTCGCGCCACTCAAACCGGCTGAGTTTGTCATCATTCAAATTCAGCAGCTCGCCGGTCAGCTGGAGGTTTAAAAATGGCACAATTTACCGTAAATGCACAGCGATTTGATCCTTACAAAAACTTTAAATTCCGCGTGAAATGGGACGGCCGCTATGTTGCCGGCGTCAGCAAAGTTGGCTCGCTCAAACGGACGACTGAAGTGGTTGAGCACCGCGAGGGAGGCGATCCCAGTTCGGTGCGCAAATCACCCGGTCAAACCAAATATGAAGGAATTACCCTGGAACGTGGGGTAACCCACGACAAAGAATTTGAACAGTGGGCCAACAAGGTTTGGAATTTCGGATCTGGACTTGGATCGGAAGTCTCTCTGGCTGACTTTCGTAAAGATCTCATCATTGAGATGTATAACGAGGCCGGACAGCTGGTCAAAGCGTATCAGGTTTTCCGCTGCTGGGTATCTGAATACCAGGCGCTGCCAGAGCTGGACGCGAGCGCCAACGCGGTCGCGATCGAGATGATCAAATTAGAAAACGAAGGATGGGAACGGGATTACGACGTTTCTGAACCGAGCGAACCATCGTTTACCGAGCCGGTCTAATGGTGAGCCATGGATGCGAAAAAGCTATTGACGGTTTGGGAGACCGGCCGGTCTGCCGCGCCTTTGGAGCGCGCGATCCTGCTGCTGGCGGTTGGGCTTGATCCGACCGCAGAGGAGACCATCCGGGAGTATCCCCTTGGTCTCAAAGAAAGGAAGCTGCTCACTTTGCGCCAGCAGCTTTTTGGACCGCAGTTAGAAGTTGTGGCCACTTGTCCGGTCTGTGCGGAGCAGCTTGAATTTTCAATTCTGACGACTGATTTATTACAGACCGCACCTCGGGCGCTCCCGGAAACGGCCGAGCTGCCGCTTGATGACGTAACCCTTACCGTGCGCCCGTTAACGATCAATGATCTGATCCTGGCCCAGGGTGATGGCCGCGCTCTCTTTGAGCGTGCGGTGGTTACAGCCGTTCGCCAGGGCGAGGTGTTGGCCTCAGACGATCTTTCGGTGGAAGCGGCCGCAGCGGTGGCCGATCAATTACGAACCCTCGATCCGCTGATGGCGCTGACTTTTGATTTGACCTGCCCCGCGTGTGAACATGCCTGGTCGGCCCCATTTGATCCCCTCACTTTCTTATGGGCTGAAATTGAACGGTGGGGGCAGCGTATGTTACAAACCGTGCATACGCTGGCTTCCACGTATGGTTGGTCCGAAGAGGATATTTTGAATATGAGCGCCTGGCGGCGTGATTATTACGTGGAGCTGATTCGATCATGAACGCTTTTTGGCAGCAGCTGGCTTCGGCAACGCAGGTGGATCACACAATTCGGCCGCGCCTGCCGGGCCGGTTTGAAACTCCGGCCGCAGTGGACTCTGAAAGTGAGTCACCGGTGGAGGAAGTGGTGCCGGTTGTGAGCCGGCCGCCGAGTACAACAACAATTGAAGTTCGCGAGGTTGATAAAAGCGCCCCACAGCAGCCATCTTCAAAAGAAGCGCTGCGGCCATCCGAGCCACAGGCGGCGGCCCCATCTTTCAAAGAAGAGAACGAGGTTCATCAAGTGCCGCTGGACAACCTCTCTGTACAGCAGCAATCACCTCTCACTTCTGAAAAAGAGCAGCTTCCCCCACCAGCGACGCCGTCGCCTAAAACGAAACGGCCGGCCGACGATCAAAACCCGGTTTCACCCCGCAGTGAATGGCCTGGGGTTGAGGAAGTGATTCGCGGCGAGCCTGCGCCGGTGCGCACAATTACAGCTGAACCTGTCCCGACACAGCGGCCGCCGCTGTTTGAAGCGCCTCCTCAGGTACCGAACACCGAAAAACTCAATTCAACGGAAGTTGATGTGGAAGTGCAGGCGGTTGGAACGGAACCGGTGACGGGTGAACTTTCTCCAGCCAGACACACGGAAGAGTTTTTAAAGCCGCTTGACCGGCCGCAGCCGGCAGCCCCTGCCGCCATCACCGAGAAAAAATCGCAGCCGATGGATGAGCCGCCGGTCATTGAAATTTCGATCGGCCGTATTGTGCTGCGACCGGAAGCTTTACCGGAACCTGCGCAGCCGCGCCAGCGTTTCCAGCCTCAGATTACCCTTGAAGGGTATTTGCGCGAGCGCAATGGAGGGTCACGATGAGTAACTTTCTGGGACCGGCCACGGTCACGGCCGCCTTGCGTCTGATGTTGTCCGAGATGATTGCGGCCGAAATTAATAATTTTACGGTCAACGTCACCAGCGTGCGGCCGGACGATATTCCGACCGTTGATGATCGGGCATATGTAAATTTGTATTTATATCAGGTGTCCCCTAACGCGACTTGGCGCAACGCGGATTTGCCGATTCGCAACGGGCGGGGGCAGCTGGTCAACAAACCGCGTGCGGCCGTTGATTTACACTATTTGATCACCTTTGTCGGAGACGATGCCGACCTGGAGCCGCAGCGGATGATGGGCAGCACCGTTCATATTTTGCACCAGCAGCCGGTTTTAACCCGCAGCTGGATCGATCACGCTCGCGCACATGCTGATTACGCCTCGTTTTTGGGGGATTCTGATCTAGGGAACGAAATCGAACAGGTCAAAATGACCCCCACCGCATTTTCGCTGGAAGAGCTGTCAAAGCTGTGGTCGGTATTTTTCCAGACCCCTTACAATCTTTCCATCGCCTATGTGGCCACGGTTGTTTTTATCGAGCCAATGGATGTGGTGCGGCGTACCCGGGCGGTGTTAAGCCGCGAAGTGGACGTCGTGCCCACGGTTGGGACACCGGCCGTTATCTCACCCAGTGCGCTGGATGATCTGGCGCTGTGGCTGCGGAGCGATCGTGGGGTGAGCTTCGACGACGCTGTCTCCCCACCGACCTTGATTTGGGAAGATCAGTCCGGATTTGACCGCCACGCCACACAGGATGATCTGGCCCAGCAGCCGCGCCATGAAGCCCGCGGCATCGGCCGCTTCCCGGTCTTTTTCTTTGACGGGGTTGATGATCGACTGGGAATCGATTGGCAGCTTTCAGCTGCGCAGACCGATTTAACTGTTTGTGCCGTGGTGCGCACGGAAAGCGATGGGTTGCAGGCGGTTTTGAGCTTTGATGACGATGCCCACTGGGAGCTGCTGGCCCAAGACGGAGCAGGCAGCCCGCGCCCGGCGTGGATCACAACTGACGGCGCGGCCCACACCCTGACCGCTACGCAGGCTACCAACGACACCCAGTGGCACGTTCTCTATGTCGAGCACGACGCAGCCGCCCAAACCAAGCGCATCTATGTTGATGGCGCTGACCCGGCCACCGCGGCCGCCCATGCGGGCACAATCGGCACCGCTACGGGCCGCTTCGGAATAGTTGGGGCATCTTCAGCCGCGGCTTCCCTGGATGGGGGGGTTGACGGCAAGTTTTTTCACGGTGATTTGGCCGAAATTATCGTTTATGACCGGCTTCTGACCGACACGGAACGCGGTCAACTGGAGCAATATTTTGCCAGCCGCTATGGAAATGTCTGAGCAGATGATTGATTCCCAGGTTCAACAGGCTGAACAGAGCATGCTCGACAATCAGCAGCAGCTCACCGCCGCTTTAGGGTGGTTAAAGGAGCTTCTCCGCGCTTATCTCGAGCAAAAAGACCCACCGCCGCCTGATTCGGCCGGCAGCTGTCCCACGCTGGCTGCCTTAAGCACCATTTTTGACCTGTCCCCTTTTGAGCAGCACCTTTTGCTGTGGTGTGCGGGGATTGAGCTGGACAGCGAGCTGGCGACGTTGACCGGCCGCATGCGCGGAGGTGCACCGGCCGAAATCTGGCCGACATTTGGGCTGGCACTGGCGGTTTTCCCGGATGCTCACTGGAGTGCGCTCACCCCGGCCGCCCCGCTGCGCTATTGGCGACTGCTTGAGCTGCAGCCGGGAGCCGGCGTGACCCAAAGCAGCCTGCGTATTGATGAGCGGGTGCTGCATTTTCTGACCGGTCTTCAACATCTGGATGAGCAGCTGATGGGTTTTGTGCAGCCGGTGACGGGCGGCCAAACGATCTTGCCCTCACAAGATGTGCTGATCCGGCAAATTTTAACCCTGTGGTCGACCGCAGCTATCGACCAGTTACCGGCCGTGCAGCTGTCCGGCCCCGACCACGACGGAATCCGGACGGTGGCCTCCGCGGTAGCAGCTAGCGGCGGGTCTGGCCTGTATGTGCTTGATGGCAACGTGCTGCCCACAACGCCTCACGAGCTCGACATTTTCCAGCGGCTTTGGGAGCGAGAGGCATTTCTAAGCGGGGCCATCCTGCTGATAGATATTTATGAGGTCGATTTGACCGACGCCGCTCGCCGGACCGCCGTGCGCCAGTTGTGTGAACGGCTCATCGTGCCATTTTTGATCGGCGGCCGCGAGCGGTTGACCGATATGCCCCGCCCTCTGGTTTCATTTGAAATTAAGCGGCCGGAAGAGGGGGAACAGCGCCTCTTGTGGGAGCGCACGTTGGGTGCCGCTAAAGCCGGATTAAACGGTGAAGTCACCCAGCTGACCAGCCAATTTCAGCTGAGCGCTTCGGCGATTCAAAATGCCGTGTGGGAAATCCGCGGGATTGAGGAGCAGATAGACCAGGCTGCACAGCTTTGGGAGGCGTGTCGTCACCAGGCCCGGCCGGCTCTGGACGATTTGGCCCAGCGGGTAGAAACCGCCGTGACGTGGGATGATTTGATTTTGCCCAAGCGCGAAAAGGCGATTTTGCACGATATTGCCACTCAGCTGCGCCATCGTCACACCGTTTACACCAGGTGGGGATTTAGCCGCAAAACCGGCCGCGGTCTGGGCATCAGCGCCCTATTTGCCGGCCCCAGCGGCACCGGCAAAACGCTGGCGGCCGAGGTGATTGCCAACGCCCTGCGACTTGACCTGTACAAAATTGATCTCAGCCAGGTGGTCAGCAAATACATCGGTGAGACGGAGAAAAATCTGGCCAAAATTTTTGATGCGGCCGAAGCCGGAGGCGCCATACTCTTTTTTGATGAAGCCGATGCCCTGTTTGGCAAGCGCAGCGAGGTCAAAGACAGTCACGACCGCTACGCCAATATCGAAGTGAGCTATTTGCTGCAGCGGATGGAGGCGTATCGAGGGCTGGCCATTTTAACCACCAACATGAAACAGGCGCTCGACGGTGCTTTTTTGCGCCGCCTGCGCTTTATCATCAATTTTCGCTTCCCTGATGCTGAGGCGAGAGAGCAAATCTGGCGGCGCATGTTCCCGGCTGAGACCCCCATTGACAATCTGGATTGGGAGAAGCTGGCCCAGCTCAACGTGACCGGCGGCAATATCCGCAGTATCGCCGTCAACGCCGCCTTTTATGCCGCGGCCGGCGAAACTCCAGTGCAAATGGGCCATATTTTGAGAGCGGCCCGGGCGGAGTATGACAAGCTGGACCGACCGCTGTCCGGTACAGAAGTGCGAGGCTGGTTATGAGCAAAATACTCATTCACATTGATGAACTGGTCGTGCATGGTGCAGGCTCGCTGGACCCGGTCGCCCTGCAGCAGGCGCTGCAGCAAGCGCTGGGTGAACAGATTGCGGCCGGGGGAATACCGGCCGGGTGGCAGCATGGGACCAATATCCCTCAGTTTCAGGCCACTTATCCAAAGGGGATGATCAATGGTGAGCGAGTTGGTCAGCAAACGGCGCAGATAATTTATGGGGGTAAAACGTGATGTTGATGAAACAGCACAAAAATCGCAGCGGACCTAAAAGCGATGCGCCTGCTGGCATTTTACAGCGCAAAAACTGCAGCTGCGGCCGTCAAGCGGGGCCAACCGGTGAATGTGCCGGCTGCCGGCGAAAGGGTGTACAAACCAAGCTGCGGATCAGCCGGCCGGGTGATAAATATGAGCAAGAGGCCGATCGGGTGGCAGCCACGATCATGCGCGCGGAGCGATCATCTTTGCCGGCGATTTCCAAAATCGACGCGGCCGTTTTCCAGCGGCAGCCGATAGAAGAAGAAGAGGAGGAAGAGGCTGGCGGCCCGGTTACCAAATCAGAATTGATGTCGATGAAAGAGGTGCCCGGTCATAGCCATACGGTTACCCCGGCCGTGGAGCGGGTGGTAAGCAATATGGAAGGTGGCGGGTCTGCGCTTGATCGGAATACACGGCAGGTGATGGAATCCCGCTTTGGGCATCAATTTGGGGCGGTGCGTATCCATACCGACGGCCGGGCCGACGCCACGGCCAAACAAATTAACGCCCGCGCCTTTACCATCGGCCGTCACATCGGGTTTGCTTCCGGAGAATATCAGCCGCATACGCCGGAAGGGCAAACGCTGCTGGCCCACGAGCTGACTCACGTCATTCAGCAGGGCGGTCGCTCTGGGGCGATCATGCGGACCTGTAACTGTACAACGGGCCGGCGAGCAACGGCGGCCGAACACAGCAGTTTGAGCGGCCATTTTCCCCGACTGGCATCGGACAATTACTGCATCATTGGCCCCAAAACACCAACGTACAACTGTATCGCCTGGTCGGTCAGTGACGTATCGCAGTGGATTTGGAACCAGGTAGATAACCCATATGGCGATGCGGATGGAACGGTGACCATTTCAGATTTTGACGCTTTTTACTGGGCCAAACAGCGGCTGGTACCCACCGATTACCCGAATTCGAACAGCCTGGTGGCCCTGTTTGCCACCTCATCAGGCCCAACCCACGCGGCGTTGACCAGTACCGGGGCTCCCAACTGCGGAGCGATCCCGTTTACCAGCAAGCTCGGCCGTTCCTTTTTGATTTCACATGATTTAAATGAGCTGGAAGGCGGCTCGACCTATGGGAATGTGGTTCGCTATTACGAACCCGGATAAGGAGAGTTCAAAGTATAAAGTGAGAAGTACAAAGAAAAAAGAAAGACGATTCACTCCAATGAGGCATTCTTTTCACTTTAAACTTTTGACTTTTCACTTTAAAAGGTGATAGATGGACGAAGCGGTTTTTATCGATCGATATGAGCGGTGGATGGCCCACATCAACCGGCCCGCGGCCGATCTTTTTTCTTCGGCCGATGCCCCTCTGATTGAGAATGAGCCATTTCGCGGCATCGTGGCGTTGGGGCATGAAGCGGTTCCCTTCATTATGAAACGACTGCTGTGTGATGAAGAAGGTCATTTTTTAATTCACGCTCTGGCGGAAATCACCGGCCGTCAATTTTCGGATGAGGAGTATGAAGCGGCCGAGCTGCTGTTTGGCGAGCCGTTGGGCAATCAGGCCATAGCGGCCATGTGGTTGGGCTGGTGGTGGAAAGATCAGCGAGAAGCGGATGGGATGGTATGAGTCGAGAACGGCAAAAAATAGTGTCAAAACCAACTTCCTTCCAGACGGGCCGTATTTTGATGCGGCAAACGTGTGCCTGCGGTGGTGCTGTTGGGCCCACCGGGGAATGTGCCGAGTGTCGGCGCAAGCGGCTGCTGGAAGGAACCGTCCAAACTAAAATGCGTATCAATCAACCTGGTGATCGGTTTGAGCGTGAGGCGGACCGCATGGCCGAACAGGTCATGCAGGCGCCAGTACCGCAATTACAACGTCAGGTGGAAAATGAAGAGGAGGAAGAAGAGGAACTCCTCATGCCCAAGCAGGTGGTTCAAAACTCAGCGGCCGCTAAGGGTGGAGAGGCCCCAGCTGTGGTGCATGACGTCTTGCGCTCGCCTGGCCGGCCGCTTGATCGAGAGACCCAAAATTTTATGGGGTCTCATTTTGGATTTAACTTCGATCGGGTTCGGGTCCACACAGATCCCTCGGCGGCACAGTCAGCAGCAGCCGTCAACGCCCGTGCTTACACCGTAGGCAATAATGTGGTTTTCGGATCGGGTCAATATGCACCTGACACATACGCCGGCCGGCGGCTGCTAGCTCATGAACTGGTCCACGTCATGCAGCAAACGGGAAGAGAAGCGGCCGTTCAGCGTGACTTTGCCCGTCAGCCGAGAGGTGGCGGGGCGGCTGTACAGGAATTAACCGATCAAGAAGTCGCGGATGCGGTCACTTTTAACCAAAATCGACTGAGCGATCGATATATGATTGGTCAAATTCGCGATGTGTTGGGTATAAGCCAAGAGCCAATGGTGGCGGATGAAGCGTTTGCCCGGGCGGTTGGCCGATTTCAGGCACTGTGGAGCCTTGGCCAAGACGGTATGTTGGGTCATTTGACGACATTCCGATTATTTAGAGAGTTTGTGGCTGAGGGTTTACGAAGAGACGCCGTGTTGTTGCTCATCGAATCATATGGGCTAAGGGTTGACCGAGCGCTCTTTGACATTCGTTTCTCAAGCGCGGCAGCCTTCTGTAATCGAGTATTTGCCGAGGTTGGCGGAGGCCGTCACTGCGGTGGTGGCAATATCATTATGACAGTTTGCTCAAACGATCTACGAACCGGCTCTTTGAGGGATTACAACTTAATGATTCGAGTGATTAATCACGAGCTGGTGCACGTACCTCAATGCGCTCGAGGAACAGGAAATGCCGATGTAGATGAGTTTGAAGCTTTTCACTCGGAAGTATGCGGTCGTGGAGCGGCCGGTCGCATGCCCCACTTAACTGCGGCACAGCGCGTTGCTTCCGCCAATGATGCATTAACCCATTTTGCCGGTATTCCTGCTGCTTTCCGCACCGCCAGGCGGATTCGCATGCGGAACCAGCTGCAGACGATTGTGGCCGCCGGTGGAGTCGGCCGCTGTCCTTAGAGATTTATCGCTAAAAAGGCAAAAGGATTGAAAATTTTATGGCCACATTTTCTAAAGCCCCCAAATTAACCAAAGGCGCCATCGTCGGATTTGACATTATGAATCCGCTGGCCAGCGTCATCATTTTTCAATACAACCCCAACCAGGTTACCCGGCAGGTCCAGGCGCGCACGGCCGGCAGCGATTCTTCGCCGCAGGAGACGCTGCGGCTCACCGGCGCGCCACAAGAGACGATTACGCTCAACGAAGTGGTGCTGGACGCCACCGATCAGCTGGAACAGAGCGACCCGATTGCTACCAGCATGGGGGTGTATCCGCAGCTCTCTGCGCTGGAAATGCTCCTCTATCCCAAAAGCGTCACGGTGATCGCCAACACCGCCCTAATGCTGGCCGGAACTATTGAAATTGTGCAGCCGGTGGCCCCCTTTACCCTGTTTATCTGGGGGATCAAGCGGGTGCTGCCGGTCCGTCTATCCAGCTTCAATATCACTGAAGAGCGGTTTGATCCGGATCTCAACCCCATTGCGGCCAAAATGAATTTGACGCTCAACGTGCTCAGCACCAACGATTTTTCAGTGACGCACCCCGGTTATTACACCTTCCTGACTCATCAGGTCGTCAAGGAGACGATGGCGGTGATAGGGAGTGTGAGTAATGTTTCGTCCGTAGCCGGGGGCGATATTTCAATATTATAAACCCCCACCCCTGGCCCCTCCCCCGATTCGGGGGAGGGGAAGCCCTGTTGATGTGAGCGGGGCGT
>JASJCR010000060.1 GCA_030065875.1 Ardenticatenaceae bacterium
ACCATCCCAAAAATCTGGCTCCAGAAGCTGGCCCGATATTCCATGGCTGACGCCAGATTGAGAGCAAACAAGCCTTTTATGAAATGCCATTCGGCGCGTAGGTTGTTCATGATTGTTGATACCTCTTCGTTGGGTGTTGGGTGTTGGGTGTTGGGTGTTGGGTGTTGGGTGTTGGGTGTTGGGTGTTGGGTGTTGGCCAGGATAAATCATCACCCATTTTATGTCAACCCGCTTATCACCTATCACCTATCACCTATCACCTATCACCTATCACCTATCACCTATCACCTATCACCCATCACCTATCACCCATCCCCCAATTCAGGACACATCCAGGACTCTAGTCCCATGACAATGGGACATTTTTTATTTTACGATCAGCGGTATGAACCGCTCATATTCCAACCCGTTGCTAAAAAAATGGTTGTTAATTTGTACGGCAGCCTTGACCCTCTTTGTCCTTTTGCCGGTGCTCCAGGCAGCGCCTGGAGATTTACAGCGTGTGTCGCTGGGGGCAAACGGCGTTGAGGGAAACCATGAATCTCATGAACCTTCGGTTTCGGCCGACGGCCGCTATGTGGCCTTTGATTCCCGAGCATCCAATCTGGTCAATGGGGATACCAACGATAAGGACGATTGTTTTGTGCGTGATCTCGAAACCGGGCTAACAGAACGGGTGTCCGTATCAGCGGATGAAAACGAAGCGAACGGGAATTGCGCCTGGCCGGCCATTTCAGCGGATGGCCGATTTGTCGCCTTTGAATCAAACGCCTCAAATTTAGTGCCGAATGACAACAATGGCACCTGGGATATTTTTGTTCGCGATCGTCAAATTGGGGAAACCTATCGAGTTTCGGTGGCCACAGGCAATGTAGAGGGAAATGAGCAATCCAGATTCCCTAGGATTTCGAGTGATGGTCAATTCGTCTCCTTTGATTCACAAGCGACAAACCTGGTCATCTCAGATACGAACGGCACCTATGATGTTTTTGTTCACGATCTTCAATCAGGCATCACCACCCGTGTGTCCATCAACACTGGAGGAAGTGAAGGGAACGACTTTTCTCGAACATCGAGTATCTCCGGAGACGGCCGCTATGTGGCCTTTGAATCCCAGGCAACCAACCTGGTCAATGGGGACACCAACGACCGGCGCGACATATTTGTACGCGATCGAAACACCGGCACCACGACGCGTGTTTCCGTGGCTTCAGACGGGACGCAAGGAAACTGGAATTCATCATGGCCGGCGATGAGTGATAACGGCCGCGTCGCTTTTTCCTCCGATGCCACCACGCTGGTAGACAATGACCCGAATGGCACGACCGAAGATATTTTCGTTCACGATCTTCAATCTGGAGAAACCACGCTCGTTTCCGTTTCTTCCGATGAGGAAAATGGAAATGGAGACTCCGAACTGCCCACGATCTCGGCCGATGGGCGGTTCGTCGCCTTTAAATCAGAGGCAACCAATCTGGTTCCGGCCGCGAACGATGGAACTGAAAATGTATTCCTGCGGGATACGCTCTTGGGCACAACAACCCTGGTATCCGTTTCTACAGGCGGCTCCGGAGGAAATGGTGAAGCGGTTTTTCCTGATCTGGCAGCCGATGGTGGATATGTCGTCTTTGAATCGTCCGCATCAAATCTGATTGGCAATGATACCAATGACGAATCCGATATCTTTTTGTACGAAACAGCGGGAAGCCTTGTTTTGGATCAAAAGGTTTTTGTTCCCCTGGTCGCTAAATAACTACTTTCTCTTTAAAAAAATAGCGGAGCGGTAATTAGGTAAGTTGCAAAAAGTTTTCTGGAATATATATCCGCAGATTACGCAAATTAGAGAGAGAAATCTGTGAAAATCCGTGTTAATCTGTGGCTTTTTTTAACAATTCTTTTTGCAAACCACTTAGGAGATCGTAAAATGAATGTCATCGTTGAAATACTTGCCAACTACTGGCTTTACATAACCATTTTCGGAACAGCCTTATTGCTGATTGCACCCTGGCTGTTCGTCTGGCGATATCAACAAAAGCGGCGGTGGCTGCGTGAAAACGGCCAGATTGCTCAGGCCAGAATCTTTAATGTTTGGACCAGCGGTTTAAAAATCGGTGGCGGGTCAGATGAACGGGGGATGGGCTTGATGTTGGAGGTATACCCTGCCGGTGGTCAGCCCTATCTGGTTAAAACACGGGAACAGGTTCACATATTTGACCTGCCCAAGCTAACACCCGGAACGATGGTGGAGGTGCGTGTCGATCCCCGAAAACCGCGCAACCTCGTCATCACCAGCTGGTTCGTCGCCCATGAGTGTTCGTCTAAATCCAGCGCCTGACCCGCTTTTTGTAAGCCAAAAATTGGTCCCCAAATTCCTTAGATAGAATCCGCTCCTCGTGCGGAATAAACTTTCTGTCCAGCAGGAGAAACATCGCCGCTGCGCTCAAAAATGGAGAGAAAGTGCCTAGCAAAATGGCCAGACCTGCTAAAAACAGAACCATCGCCAAATACATGGGATTGCGGGTCCAGCGATAAACCCCCTCAATGAGCAATGCGGTCGGGGTTTCATAGGGCTTGATCGTTGTGTTGGCAGCGGTAAAGGCGCGGTCGGCCGCCACAACAACGTAAACCGCCATGCCCATAAAGATGAATCCAATCAATGAAAATGGAAACGGGATTAAGCGGCCGAGCGGCAGTAAAAAATGGAGAACAACGGCAATCACGACCAGCCATTTGAAGTAAAAAGGGGGCATCCACGATTTTTCATTCATTGGAGCTTGATCTCCTGTTCTCAAAAGGCCCAAAATTACGCTTTAGATTACGAGATTTTTGTGAAAAATATATGAAAGAGCGAAGGAAAATTTGTGAAAGAGGAACCATCTCAAAATCTTTCTTTTTACTTTGTGCTTTAAACTTTGAGCTGGTCGTTACTTAAGCTTGAACCAAGGTGTTTTTTTCTAAATATTCGACCATGGGGAGCCTGACCACAAATTTGCTCCCTTGATTCAGCTCGCTGTGCAGCGTGATCTCTCCTTCCATTGCCGAGATAATTTCTTTGACGATAGAAAGCCCCAACCCGGTTCCTTTTAAGCTTTGGGGGCGATCGGATTCCAGCTGATGGAAGGGAGCAAAAATGAGATTTTGGGCAGATTTAGGGATCCCTGGACCGGTATCTTCTATGGTGATCAACCAGGTTTTTTCGGTTTCATAGTCAAATTGCAGCTTGACATGGCCGTTATGCGTGAACTTAATTGCATTCCCCAATAAATTAAGAATGACCTGCTGCAGGCGCTGTGAATCTCCAACGATACTTGGGGGAAGCAATTCATCCACCTTACTAAAGAAGTTTAACCCCTTGGCTTCAGCCAGAAGTGTGGTTTTGGACGAGATTTCGCCCATCAATTTGTGCAGGTTAACCTCGCCATTTTGAAGGGAGACCCCCTCTTCCTGGAACCGGGCCTGGTCTAAAAGATCATTCACCAAGCCAATCAAATAGCGGGCGCTTTTAATTAACTCTCTGATGACTTCGTACTGCTCTTCAATCGAATCTTCCCCTTCTTCGATAAGGTCTTCCTCGAAAAGTTCCGCATACCCCAAGATGACGTTAAGCGGGGTGCGCAGCTCGTGGCTAACTGAACGTAATAGTTTCTCTTTAGTTTGACTAGCAACCATAGCCCGGTCGCGCGCTTGAATTAAGGCCGTTTCCGCCTGCTGACGCTGGGCAATTTCCAGCTGCAGATCCTCGGTTAGTTTTCGGATCCGGTAAATTAAATCGCTCAACATCCCCACGAGTCCGCTGCTTAACACCGAAAAAATGAGGCCGGGAAGGCTTTGAATCGAGAAGGTATCCACTGTGGTGCTGAAGGTTGTGTATAGCAGCTCATTGAGAAAGAAATTGGCCAGACCGGCGATTACCCCATAGCGAGCTCCCAGAAACCAGCCGGCTATCGCATCAGGGATGAGGGAAAGTGAGCCGGCCGCATCCCCAACGCTGGGAAAGATGGACGCAAAAACCAACGCATAAATCAAGTTTGCCACGATGACAAGCCAGATGCGTTTGATCAATGAGTCTCGGTCGAATTTCCTGCGTTCAAACAGACGCATATGTACAGACCCTTAAAATTCCCTATCTAAATTAAAAATGTCCCCCCGTATGCCCAAAGCCAATTCCCAATTCTACTTAAATATCGCGAGGAAATCTACTGATGTTCTCTTTCTTCACGTTAGGATTTTGCGATATATAGAAAATCAGAAATGTTGAAATCCCAAGTAGCCGTACAAATCGGCAAGTGAATGTATAATAATCCAAGAAATATGGTTTCTTCTAGAAAATACATAACAAAAAGATAATAATGTACGCTTTGACACAGAAAAGACTCATAAATTGGGTGTTTTTTTTGCTTCTATTGTTGATTGTTATTAGCCCTTTTTTTATTCAGGCAGACGAGTTGAGCAGCCGCTTGGGCTATACTCCAAAAATCATTTCTTATTTGCTTCTCCTGGTTCAATTCAGCTCACTCACCGGATTGGCTGCCTTGTTCTTCTGGCGCAATCAAATATCGATAAATCAGTTAAGCGTCAGCCTGCCCGTCGCAAAAAGAATCGTTGCTTTAGTGACGATTCTTTATCTTGTGGCGTTTGGACCGTTTGTAATTCAACGACACATTTATTTTAATTCTTCCGCTTATGACCTAGGCATCTATCAACAAGTTATTTGGAATACGGCTCAGGGAAACTGGTTTGCCAGTTCTTTTGAAGTCACAAATCGAATGGCCGACCATTTTCAACCTCTGGTAGCCATTTTAGCCCCACTATACTGGTTGTTTCCCAGCCCGATTGTTTTGTTGGTATTTCAAACGGCGATTTTAGCATCTGGCGCAATCCCCGTTTTTCTTTTGGCCCAAAAAATATTGAAAAACAACCTGTTCTCGGTTGTTTTTGTCTACCTTTACCTTTTTTATCCAGCCTTAGGGTACCTAAACCGATTTGATTTTCATTGGGAATCAACCGTTGTTCCCCTATTCCTCTGGGCGATATTAGCCGTAGAGCAAGAAAAAAGGGGATTGGCATCCTTACTTCTATTTTTTGCATTATTTGGAAAAGAAGATGTTGGATTAACTGTGGCCGCATTTGGTATTTGGGTTGCGTTTACCAAAGGTCAAAAAAATCGGGGGTTTGGTATCTCCTGGTCAATCGGCGGGGTTTTATTTTCTCTACTGGCTTTTTTGGTGATCATCCCATTTTTTAATGAAGGCAACCCAGACACGCTAAATCGTTATGTTTGGATGGGGAACTCCCCGGATGAAATTGTTCTTTTTGCTCTAAACCATCCCATTGTCGTATTTAGGTATCTGTTTAGTATTGATGGGATTCGCTATCTGTTTTCTTTACTGGGGCCTCTTTTCTTTTTACCGCTGCTAGGATCCATTTCAATTGTGGCGCTGCCGGCGTTTGCCTACAATGGTCTCTCTACTTCGATGGCTCAAAAGACGGTTTACTTTCATTACACCGCCCCCATGATCCCGTTTATGGTCACGGGAGCGATTTTTGGCGCTCGAAATTTAATCCATTTTGCAAAAAATCGCCGCCTGGATTGGATCCCCCCTACATGCCTGGTAGGAGTGGTTTTATTCACAACATTTCACTTCTGGGGGGTCAATAACCCTCTTTTAGATGATGGCGCGGTACGCGCGGCTTGGGATCGACAGCCTAATCAGGCGGAAATTCTCCAAGGCTTGGCTCTTATTCCTAATGAAGGGAATCTTTTTACGACCAATCATTATGCGGTCCATAAGGCAAACCGAACCGATATTCAAATTATGTATTCCTCTACAGACCAAAGTTATTTGGAAGAGGCAGAGTATTTTTTCTTAAATTTGCTGGATTTTCGATCCCCTGAAGAGGAAGATTTTGCCTGTAACGACTTTTCCATCATGCTTAAACGAGCACATGAGCTTAACTTTGATATTGTCTATTATCAAAATCACGTATTGCTTCTAGAAAAATCAACCGGCCGCTCTGACGCTTTGCAGGAAATTGCTGTTACCCTATGCCCATGACCTCACCATCAAAAAAAGAAAGCAAAATCCTGGGGCTGTTTTACTTCGCTCTCCTTTGCCTAAGTGGTGCTTATGTGCTGTTTATCCAGCTTCATCAATTTCCGTTTCCCGAACGAGATGCGGGGGTGTTTTTATACGCAGGCCAAAAGTGGTTGGCTGGGCAACCGCCGTATTTGTCAATCTGGGATCATAAGGGACCGCTCATATACATGATTAATGCCTTGGGATTGTGGATCGGCCGAGGTTCAATTAATGGTGTGCGGTTTTTGCAGCTCGTCTTTCTTCTAGCAGGTGTAAGCGTAAGTTTTGCAACCTTTCGGTATTGGTTCAAATTAGAAACCGCTTTTATCACCACCTTTTGGTGGTTAATTACCCTAATTCATCTCCTTGAGGGGGGTAACGGAGTCGAAGCATTTGCCCTACCGTTGCAATTTGCGGCTCTTTTGTGTTTTTCAATTTATCAGCAGCGCAACCAGAGAAAATTAGGACTCCCTCTGATACTCGGCTTACTCGGAGCTCTTAGCTTTCTGCTGCGGGCCAACATGATCGCCATCTTTTTGGCGATCGGTATCTATTGGATATTTATCAGGAAAGATTGGCCAGCCCTGATTACAGCCATCGCGGCCGGGGTGATTCTTCTTTCCTCAATGGCCTTTGTTTTAGAAAGAAATCAAGCATTAGCAGCCATGATCGATCAATCGATTGTATTTAATTTTTTGTATGTGCAATCGAGCGTAACCCAAAAAATAAACACCCTACTGGATGGTCTACTCCTGGTCAATCGAACCGGTTTGGCCGCCGCTGCCGGAATTGGACTGGTGACCGTTTTATGGCAGAAAGAAGGGGAAAGTCCAGCCTCAAAATCGATGTTAATCATCCTACTTCTGGGTTTGCCGCTAGAAATGACGCTTTCCGCCCTTTCCGGCAAAACATTTCCCCACTACTTCATTTCATGGCTGCCAATTTTTGCTCTGAGCGCTTCGTTTTTGATTGATCCTATCGCCTCGTTGATTCAAGATCGGCCATATTTTTCTCGCCTGTTGTTAGCTGTGTTGGTTTGCGGGTGGCTGTCTCTGTTTCAAACACGAGAGCTACTAATCCCACTTTTTGCCAATCAATCCTCAAAAGTGCTTACGGTTCAGGATACGGTCGACTATTTGCAATCAGAAACGCCAGCTAACAGTTCACTTTTAATGTGGGGAGCAGAAGTCCAGGTCAATGTGTTGTCAAATCGTCATGCACCAACTCGTTTTGCCTATCTTTACCCGCTGATTGTGACCGATTATGCTTCAACCTCTATGATTAATGAGTTTATGGAAGGGCTTGCAGAGCCTGATCTAATTATCATTGACACAACCATAAACGGCGGCGGGATCTTGCCAATTGCAAAAAATGAGGAGGGTCAGGTTACTCAATGGATTACGGTTGAATCGGATCAAAGCAGGCTAGATCCCGCCCGACAATACATATTAGAAAATTTTGAGGTCGTTGATGAACTGGGTCCAGAGAAGTGGGTTGTATATCGATCAAAAAAATAATTGCTCTCCAACCGGCGTATGGTACCAGGCAGCTTTTTTATTCGTGCAGCTTGGCTCCCTTAAAAATCTTGTCAACCGCTTTCCGTTCAGCCCTCACCGCCAGACCCACCAGCGGTAAATCGGCCGTCTCATACCGGGTTACCGTGGCTCGATTGGCGGCATCATGACCGGTGGCAAACATATCTTCGATATAGATGGCGGCCGAAACCTCTCGCCGTTCGGCCCGGCCTAAAAAAGTTGAGAGCTTCTCGCGAGGGGCTTTGAGCACCACCATCGGCTGAATACACAGGGCGGCGTAATTTTTTTCAGACCCATCCTCATATAACTCCCCCAGCAGGTTCTCAGATTGGCCCATAATGCCGGATGTCAAAAACGCGACGACGTTTAATTTTTGCCACGTGGCCAACTCATCGGCGACAACGATGGCGATTTTTGTTGAGAATTCCATAATTTCCTACCGCAGTAAAACCCAAACGGCCACGGCCGCCAGGAGAACACCAAATATTTTCCCCTGCCATTTGACTGCAAATTGCGAGCGAAACAAACGCTGTAGCAAACTACCTCCCACCACCCAGGTTAGCAGACTGCCGATAATCAGTACAAAGAGAGCGGCCGTCAAAATAACCATTTGTGTTCTTGTTGACGCGGCCGGATCGAGAAACTGAGTGTACATGATCAGAGGAACGGTGAGCGCTTTAAAGTTAAAAAACTGTAGAAGAGCTCCCTCACGGAAGCCAAGCTTTGTTTCACCGCTCTCCTGGATGCCGCTGGATCGAAAAAATTGCCAGGCTAGGAAAAACAGGTAAATTGCCCCGATAACCTTGAATATCGTAAATAAAGCGGGAAAACGAAAAATAATTTCACCAATTCCCACACCGATAATTGCAATTTGTATGGTGAAAACGAAAAAGATTCCCCAGGCAACCGGCAGCGTGCGTCGGGTGCCGTATTGGGCCGACGTAGATGAAAGGAGCAAGTTGGCCGGGCCAGGGCTCATGGTAATCGGGAAAAAGGTAAAAAACCAGGCGATGGCGAGATCAGCGGTCATAATTTTTCTCTTCAGGAGGCATTGATTTGTGTTGCATAACGGCCGGGAGTGACCCCCACGACCCGTTTAAAGCGCCGTGTTAAATGGCTTTGACTGCTAAATCCGGTCGACTGGGCCACCTCGGCCAGCGGCCGGCCCTGCTCAATTAGCTGCTGCGCGCGTCGTATCCGCACGTCTTGCAAAAAGGCATGAGGCGGCAGCCCCACCTCACGGCGAAAGACCCGCAGAAAATAGTACGGGCTGAGAGCCACATGATCCGCCAGATCGGTGAGGGAAATCGATTGGTCGAAATGGCTCTCCAGGTATTCACGGGCCTGACGGACGGCGCGCCGCTCGTGCCCCAGCGGCCGTTCAGCCGGCTGTAAGTCGGCATAGCGGCGAATGAGCTCAGCCATCGTGGTTAAATATTGCGCCTCGGCCGCCAGCGGATTGTCTTCGCCCTTGAGGGCATCATGCAGGGCGATAAAAGCTTGCGTCATAACCGGATCATCCACGCGCACCTCTTTAAAATAAGGAATCCTATTGGACCGGTCGCTCAGCTCGGCCGCCACCGCCTGCAAACTGGCGACCGTCGGATAAAGTGAGCGAAGCAAAAACCCCTGCTCGGTGGCCGGTTCGCCGGTGTGAATCACGCCCGGATTGATCATAATTAACCCGCTGGGCGGGGTGATATATTTGGTCCCTCTGTGCAAAAAAGATTGAACACCTCGCTCAATGAGGCAAATCACGTATTGGTCGTGGCTGTGGCGCGGGTAAGCATACTTAACATAAAATGCCTGCAGCGAATTTATGTCAAGCTGTGGATTATACCAAAATCGCCGCTTCTCAGGGCTAGACATAGCAAAACCTCTCTAAACTCCCCTACTGTACCATTAATCCCCGAGGGCAGTCTTGCATAATATTGCCCTTTTCCAATTCATGATGATTTATTTATCCTGGAAATTTGCAAAATCCCCTTAATCCCTTTAATCCCCTTAATCCCCTAATCTTTGTTAAGTATGTCACACTTCATTTTTTTAATCAGGATGACACGAATTAAAAGGATTTTCTGGTTTAAGGTGGGAAATTCGTGTAATTCGTGAAATCTTGTTTTTAAATTTTGTACTTTGACCCACTTAAATCATTCAGCACGTGCTTAAAAAATTGACAAAAGGTGATTAAAATTCCAGGCCGTAGAGCGCTTCCGCCTGCTGCTGCTGAACCCATCCCGGAATCATCCGAAAGGCCACATTTCGCAGCCGGCGCGGCCATGATTTTGTCATGTGAGCCATTTGACCGAGCCGCCAGGCGGTTGCCGCCACGCGCGTCGCCTTCGGCCGACGAATTTGCTCATATTTCTGGAAGGCATCGGCAATGGAAAGATTTTGAGCCAGCACATGGGCAAACGCCCCTGCATCCTCAATCGCCTGGGCACCCCCCTGCCCCAAATTGGGGGTCATGGCGTGGGCGGCATCCCCAATAAGCACCACTCGGCCCTGATGCCAGCGCTTAAGCGGAGGAATATCATTCAAATCCACCCGGATAATCTCTTCCACTGAGGTGTGGTTGATGATGTCACGCACCGGCCGCGGGAAATCAGCGTAGCGATTGTGCAGCATGTTGAGGAGCCCGGCCGGCATCGAACCACCGGCCGGTTCTTTGAACGGCGCAAACCAGTACACCTTGTTTGCCCCAACGGCCGAATAGCCAAAGCGCGCCCGGCCGCCCCAGATTTCGCGCACCGTGCGCACATCAGGCAGGGTGATATCGGCCACGCCGAGATAGCAGCTCTGCCCGGAATAGCGCAGCTTGATATCGGGCACCACCGCCTCGCGGACAACTGAGCGAATGCCGTCTGCCCCGATCACAATATCGGCGGCTGCGCTGGTCCCGTCGGCGAATAAAGCCGTTGCTGCCTCCCCATTTTGCTCGACCCCCACACATCGCTTGTTTAAATAAAGCGCCCCGGGCTGCAGGGCAGCGGTCAGGGCGGCCTGCAAATCGGCGCGCAGGATCGACGTGGTGGTGCGGCCGAAACGATTCTCAACCGCCTCCAGGTCAATTCTCTGCAGCAGGCCCGCTCTTTTGTCGTGGATTTCAATCCCTTGAAGGGGAATTCCACGATCCGCCACGACATCACCCAAATTGAGGCGATCCAAAACCAGCATGGCATTTGTTGGCAGCCAGATCCCTTTGCCGGTTGGCCGGATTTCCGGAGCCGCTTCATACACATGAACGTTAAACCCCCGCTGCTGAAGCGCCACGGCCGTGCTCAATCCACCGATACCGCCGCCGATAACAATAATTTTAATTTGTTGTTTCACCATAAGTTGACTCTCCAGCACAGCCGCGGGTTATTGCCGCTTAGAGCGATAAATCCAGACTAATCTGTGAAATCCGCGGCTGTTTTTTCTTTGTAAAGTATCACCGATCCAAGCCGATGTCATGGGTCGAAAGATGTACGCCCGCTACTTCTTAATTTTTCGGCCCTCAAGAAAATTTTCAATCAGCAATTCCAAATCAACCTGCGGGATCGAAACGTCAGCAGCCACCCCACTCAAAATTCTGTTGAGCAAGAGCGGCCCAAACAAACCGCCAAGCGAATGAAACGGATTTTCCGGCCGCAACACCCCTTCCGCCTGATACCGTTTGATCAGGTTCATCACCAGCTCAATTGAGGTTAAAGTGCCTTTAATCACCTCTACCAGCTCGGGATAGCGCACCAGTTCGGAGAGCAGCAGAAAAAACATTCGACCCGTGCTTTTGCTAGAGCGCTCATAGAGCATTAGCAGATCCAGCAAATCGGCCGCCACATCTCCCGTGTACACCACGTCGCTTTCCTCGAGGTGGAAGCCAAAGTGAGATACAGCAGCAACAACCAGCTTGGCTTTACTCCCGTATTTGCGAAAAAGGGTTGCTTCACTAATTTGGGCCTGTTCAGCAATATATCGGGTCGTTGCTCCCAAATAACCGTGGGCCAGAAGGGCATCAATGGTCACCTGATAAATATATTGGTCATCAATTACTTTTGGCATAGCCACCTTTCTCTCATATTTCTGCCTATTTTGCCACACTCTCTAATTCGTTAAGTAGTTAACCCAAGTTGCGACCTTTTGACGCGACCGAATAGTCGCTATGGAAACCAAAACCGGATAGTTGATTAACGCGATTTATCGCGTTTCGGTCCCTTTGGCCGATGAATTTATTCATCGGGAAGGTAAGGTAGCAACTTAGGTTAAGTAGTTAACAAGAAGAATTGTTAAAAAAAGCCACGGATTAACACGGATTTTCACAGATTTCTCTCCCTAATCTGCGGACACCTTCTTCAGAAAACTTTTTGTAACTTACCTAACGCCAAAAAAGAATCCTAAATGAATTCCATGCAAGTGTTGACTTGCATAAAAGTTTGTGGTATTTTATTGAGAGTGATTGCTATCAATAAAATATTATTGTAGCGGCTTTATGGAGATTTTAAAATGATGAAAGATATAATTTTTGAAAAATTAATGCCCGCCAGCGCATCCAAAAAAGGCGGCATTTCTTTGGACTCGATGCTGGAGGTTATGGATCGCGAGCTGGAAAATTTTACCCAGCTCGTGCAGCCGGCCCCGTCTTCCAGCCCCAGGACCCCGTTTGACCAGCCGGACGGCAGCACACGCTCGCCTTCGGAAAACATGACCACCAAACAGATGTTGAGCCTGCTGCCCATCATGGGTCCATTGATGCTGGGGATGAAAAAGAGCGCAAAATTTTACGACGGCACCTTTGAGCCCACCCGCTCAGAAGCCGATCCAGCCTTTATTGCCGAGCTGGAAAAGGTCGCTCGCCAGGCCGGCGCGGTGTCGATCAGCTATGTCAAAGTGCCGCCAACCGGCATTTTTAAAGAGAAGGGAATCCCGTATGAAAACGCCATCGTCTTTACGGTTGAAATGGACAAGGAAAAGATGGACAGCGCCCCCAGCTTTGATGCCTTTGCTGAAGTAGCCAAGGGGTACAAAAACCTGGCCGTGGTTTCCAACAAGCTGACGCGTATGATGCGTAAGGCTGGCTTTGCCGCCTATCCCGGCACCGCCCTGGGCGGCCTGACCGATTATCCGTACCTGGCGGAATTGGCCGGTCTGGGGGCGATCGGGTATCACGGTCTGCTAATCACCCCCGAGAATGGGGCCCGGTTGCGCATCAACACGATTTATACCAATATCACCAACCTGCCGATACCGGATAAAGATGAAAACGAACATCTGTGGATACGTGATTTTTGCGCCATGTGTAAAAAATGTATCCGTAAATGCCCGGTCAAGGCGATCTACAACGAACCCAAGCTGCGGCCGGACGGCGGCCGGCAGTGTATCGACCACGATTCCTGCCGCACCTATTTCGAAAACAATCACGGCTGCGCCATTTGCCTGGTCGTCTGCCCCTTCAGCCAGGTCGGCTACGACAAAGTTCACGATCGGTTTAAAGGCAATCCCAACGCCCCCGAGATCCGGATCTTGCTTGAACCGCAGCATGAGTTGACGACCTGACCCCCCAGCTATTCCAAAATAATGTAGGGGCTTGGCTAGCCAAGCCCTTACAGACGAGAATCGGACCAATCGCCCTCGGACCACCTCTCTCTTGAGCATATAAGGATCCCGCCAACCTCCAAAGAAAGTAACCTTTGCTGAAAGAGAAGCGTTCCCTTTATGGCCTTCTGAGCCTGAAAGCAGCTTGACGAGATTCCTCGCTCCGCTGCTCATGCTGAGCAATGACAGGGGTTTGCTCAGACTTCTTTTGCCGATGGCTGTTTTCCCCACAATACCCGCCAAACAATATTCGGGTGGAAAAGCGAGGTTGGCTGCTTAACCAGATGCATGACGTTAAACAGGGCCTGAAACACCCTCGAATCACCGTTCGCCACCTGCATCAGCCGCCTAAAATAAGCGGCCACAACACCGGGCATCGATGGTGGGATCCCCTCTGTTTGAGGGTACAAAAAATCTTCTCCGACGGTTAGCTGCCAGGGAACGCCGACAACCCGGGCGATTTGCTTGAAAAAGGGTTTCCAGAATGTTTCATTTAGCGGCCGCTTCTCCAGCAGACGGTCTAACACCTCAACCTGCAGCGCCGCCGAAGTCATCCCCTGGCCGTACACCGGGTTCAGCGCGCAAATCGCGTCACCCAACACCAAATATCCCGCCGGGAAGCTGCTGAGCTTCTCGTAATGAAGCCAGCGAGTCCTGGGAATATTATAGGTGACAATGTCCCCCAGCGGCTCCAAACCCTCCATCACATCGGCGATGTCGCTCGTCAATAACGCCCGGGCATGCGCTTCAAACTCGGCCGGGTCTTGAGAAGGGTTCTCACTTCCGCGGCCGTGCAGGGTGACGATCAGGCGCTCCCCTTCAATCGGCTGAACCGCACCCTGGCGCGCCTTAAAAGGCGGTTGACCACCGGTCACAATTAAGGTCCGAAACCCCCGAGGCCGGCGGTAGAGGCGTGAGGCATAACGAATCTTGACGTGCACCTCCTCCAGTTCCGGTTGGGGATATCCGATTTCGGCCAGCCAGGCCGGGGATTTTGACCCTCGGCCGGTTGTGTCCACGACCAAATCAGCCTGAAGTTCCTGCTCCGGCCGACCGGCCAGCCGCACGCCGGTGATCCGTTGACCATCAGAATCACCGCACAATCCGGCCACCCTGGTCCCATCAGCAATCATAATATTGGGGATCTCAGCTGCGCGCTTGCGGATGGTTTTTTCGAGGAAAGGTCGGGTTAACATGACGCTTTTCAAGCCGGTCGCCACCTGCGGCCGATACCCTTCGTTGGCAAACCAGCACATATCCAAAGCCAAATCATCACTAACCACGGCGCCACCGGCCGCCAGTTCGGCCGTCAAACCGGGAAAATACGCTTCCATGATTTGTAATCCCCGCGCCAGGACGATGTGCAGCTGATGTCCGTGTGGCACCCCCTTGCGCACCACACGGCGCTCTTCGAAGGCGTCTTTTTCAATAACAGTGACCCGCTGAAAGTGCTTGCTCAGAACGCGGGCGGTCAATAAACCGGCCATGCTCCCTCCCAGAACAATCGCGTGATCTTTTCGAATTAGATTCATGGTATGTCTCCAAATCTCGGTTCATACACGTTTTAGAAATTAAGCTGTGAACGACCCGGATTTATTTCAAAAATTTTTTAAAGCAGTAGCCACAGATTTCGCAGATTAGAGAGAAAAATCAGAGTCAATCCGTGAAATCCGCGGCTGGGTTTTAATAAAACTACTGAAGTCTCATGCAGGATACATTTTTCCATGAATTAATTCGTCTAACTAAAGTTAAATCCAGGGTTTAGATGTTGAGAGGATAGGCGCCCGAAATAAACCCAGACTCTCTCACCGCTTTCAAAATCAGCGATTTTTGGTGCAACTTTTCGCGAATATCTACCGGTAATCAATTTAATTAGTCAATGTCCTTTTTCAGCAGCTCACAGTTCAAAGTTTAAAAGGCGCCTTACTTTCCGAGATAGCACGCTTCAAATTTTGCACTTGACACCACTTAATTTAGAGGAGCGAGAATAAAGATGAAACAACTTTTTTTACGATGGTCATTTCTGGGTTTGTCCTCAGCCATTATTGTCTTTTTTTCAGAAAAAGCGTATTGGTATCCACAAGGGTATGCGCTAGGCGAGCTCATTCTTTTTTATGCGTTTCCTTTATTTGCCTGTCTGTGGGCAATTGATTACTTTCGGGCTCGACGTCTGTCAGCCCTCGTGTTAATCGGTGCGCTTTTGGGCTTTTTGGTTGAAGGGATATTAACCCCAGTGATTTTTGAGGGGGGACCACTTGATCCCATCATGCCGGGCTACTTTATTGGCTGGCATGGGTTATTGAGCTTCGTTCTGGGCTGGTACCTGCTCCGAAAATGGCTGATCAAGGGGCAGTGGGTCCGGCTCTTAATCGGGTCGACTCTATTCGGCCTGTTTTGGGGTGGATGGTCACCTATTTACTGGCTGCCTGAAAATTTTGAGGGATTTGCCAATCCGGGGCAGTGGCCGGTGGTCGATTTTGCCTTCTACACCGTAACGTTTACGCTGCTGCTAATCGGCAGCCACTGGCTGTTGGGAGCCGGTGGTTGGCAGGCGGCCTTTAAACCAGGTCGGGTTGAAAAAATAATTATCGGCGTCATTTTAATTTTCCTGTATGCCACCCTTTCTTTCCCGGCCGCTCCTTTCGGCCTTTTTAAGCTAATCATCCTGTGTGCAATGGTATTCGTGCCGTTGAGAATCAATCGCCCACGCGAAGATGATGGATCCATCCTGAACGAATTGGCCGGGCCAATTAATCCTTTTCATTTGTTGGGGCTGCTGGCCATCCCTCTAATGGCTACGGCCGTTTACGGCTTGACCGTCTCTGCTCAACCTTCCCCGGATTTTCTGCGGGCCATTAATGAGTTGACCCCTCTGGGGCAGGCAATGATCGGTCTTGTCCTGTTTTTGTGGGCCATCATCGACACAATCCGGCCCCTTCAAATAACCAACCAAAGCGTCATAGGAGAAACAGCATGAAACAAATTTCAAAATCATTAACCTTCCTTTTTGTCTCTCTGCTCTTGGTCGGTTTGATCAGCGGCTGTGACGATCCGGCCGCCGTTCCCCCACCACCGGCCTCAACCGGGGCCCCGTTTCCGGTGGCGGACGCTCAAATGCGCGGCGATCGTCTGTTTACGATGAGCGTCACCGAAGCGGCCGGCGAGGATTACGATTTATCGATGGATTTAGCCCGCTCCGTAGGGACTGAGTCGGTTTCCCTCAGCGTCTACTGGGATGATATCGAAACCGCACCTGGGGAATTTGCGCCTGACCCCAACTGGCTGGAAATCGCCAACGTGTATTATGCAGCCAAAGAGGTTGAAGTAACTCTGGCCCTGTCGGTGATTGACACCAACAACATTCGCCTGCCGGCCGATCTGGCCGGACGCGACTTTGACGATCCGGAGATGATTGACCGCTTTAACGGCCTTCTCGATTATGTAGTTACTCAATTGCCCGACGTCCAGTTAACTACGCTGGCCATTGGCAACGAAATTGATATTTATTTGTGGAACGATTCGGCTCAGTGGGCCGCCTACGAAACGTTTTTTGTGGAAACGGCCGCCCATGCTCGCACCCTGTGGCCCGATGTACCGGTAGGCACAAAGGTGACCTACGGCGGATTAACAAGTTCCCCTGCTTCTGCGATTCAATCGATTACCAAACACGGTGATGTAGCCCTGGTCACCTATTATCCCCTCAACGACGATTTTACCGTCCGACCTCCTTCAACCGTTCACAACGATTTCCAAACCATCAGTGACGCCTTTCCCGGCCAGACGATTTATTTATTGGAAACAGGTTACCCGTCCGGAAGCGACAACAACAGCTCAGAGGCTCAGCAGGCGGAATTTGTCCACGAGATGTTTATGGCCTGGGATGACCATGCCGAACAAATTGCGGTCCTCAACTACACCTGGCTGACCGACATGCCCTCCTCGGCCGTGGAAGACATGACCAGCTACTATCGGCTGGATGATGCCGGTTTTGTTAGTTATCTGGCCACGCTGGGGCTGCGCCAAAATGATGGAACCGAGAAACTGGCGCTCTCTCAGCTGGCGCAGGAGGTAGAGGCGCGTGATTGGTAAGTTCTTGCCGAGTTAAGGGCGGATAGGTTCAAACGTATGATCAAACAGGACGAAATGGATCCATCTTGCACTGTAGGGCCGCAGCATGCTGCGGCCGATCCATCTCCCCGACAGGTTATTTAGCGGTTAACAATGAAATCATTCGCCATGGAGCGGAAGGGTATGGCAGGCGATCCCATGGCCGCAGCATGCTGCGGCCCTACCAATTAGCGAAGTAGAGTAAAAATACCCCCCAGCGTCGGAGAGGGGCGCTTGTTGGCCTGTATGACGGCGGAAATTTATCCATCCCTCCTTGAATCGGAGGAGATTGTTTAAATCAACCCCAGCTCGCGAGCACGAGCGGCCGCCTGTGTACGGCTGCGGACCCCTAATTTGCCGTACAGGTTGTTGGTATGAGCCTTAATCGTTCCAACAACCACCACAAAATGATCGGCGATTTCGCGATTGCTCATACCAGCCGCGATTAACCTGAGAATTTCCAGTTCCCGCGAGGTAAGCGGCTCAACCAGCGCCTGATTGGCCTGTCGGGAAGCGTCACTGGAAGAACGGCTATCTGAATCAAAAGACAGGTCGCTCAAGGTGTTTTTAGCCAGGGCCACCACGCTTTCCAAATCCTCCGGGATGGCCGTGACGGACGGAATGCGGATTTGGGCCTCGTGGGAGATGGCCGGATGAGATGACGCAGCGGCAAAAATCACGTCGGCCGCTTCAGAACGGTCAAACATCTTCAGTAAATGCCCAACCTCTACCAGAACGGTCAATACCAGGGTGACAAACTCCATTTCCCCGGCCATCTGCAGTGCTTCAGCTAAAAAATCGCGCGCCGTACGCCCATCCCGAACCGCCAGCGCCGCCCGAGCCGCACCCACATATGCCGTGGCCAGTCCACCCGGGTCGAGAACCTGCTCGTAATGGAAGATGCCGCGCTGAAACAGCTCCTGGGCTGTTTTTGGGTCCTGCTCCAGCAGAGCGATCTCTCCGAGGTGGGTGAGGGCAACGGCCATCCCTTCCGCATCACCAAACCTTTCCCGCATCTCAAAACTGGCCTGAAAATGCCTTCGGGCAACGGCCGCTCCACCTTGCTGCCGGGCGATTTTTCCCAGTTCAAGATGGCAGTAAGCCATAAACCAGCGATCCTGCACCTCTTCGGCCGCAGCAAAAGCCGCCTGAGCGTACTCGTGGGCTTTGGTGAAATCCCCCACCGCTGAGGCGATGCTGGCCAACTGATAGTAGGCGGTTTGCCGGTTCCCGTAAAAAGCTTGGGGGCTTTGACTGCGTTCCAGGGCGCGATTGATGGTCCTGGCTGCACCAGCATAATCTCCGTGAATGGTAGCAATTACCCCAAGCACCAGTTCAGGGTCATGGGTGTGGCCATTGGGTAAGGGCAGCGGAAAACCCGATTCCTGATAAACGGTAAGACACTCCTCGGCCAGCGCTTGGGACCGGCTAATATGGCCAAAACGAAGCTCGTACCAGGCCAAGGCCACCAGCAGCAGGGCGCGGCTTTCCTGACCAACCGGCTCATCTTCAGGCAGAGCAGCCAGAGCGATTTCCAAGGTTTGTATCCCGTCGAGATAACGGCCGCGGAGCTGAAAATAGTAGCTCAAGGGTATGATCATCTGGCGCAAATTTTCCCAACGGCCGTGATGAATTGCCCAAGTCCAGGCCGCCCGAATATTGTCCACCTCCTGCTCGATGACCGCGGCTGATTCCAGCTGTTCTCCACCAAATAATTGCCGCTGTCGTTGAGTTAGGAAGGTCGTGTAATAGGCACAATGATTGTGAAACGTGTCGATCAACTGGTCGGGGAAATGAGACAATGATTCCCGGGCAAACTGCCGCAGCAGCTCATGGATTTGAAAGCGGCCGCTGGCTTCCCACATCAAGAGTGATTTATCTACCAGCTTGGTTAACAGTTGCAGGGAAGCTCCGGTTACCTGCTCCGCAGCTTCCCGCCGAAACCCACCACGAAAGGCGGACAGGCGAGCGTACATGTTTTGTTCTTCAGGCGCTAACATCTGCCATGATTGATTGTACACCGCCCGCATGCTGCGATGACGCTCCGGCACGTTTCGCAATCGCGTGTTTAGAAAATGGAGATTTTTTTTGATTTCGGCGGCAATGGTTTCGCTGGCCATGGTCCTGATCCACGAAGCGGCCAGCTCCAGGGCCAGGGGAAGGCCACCGGTTAAGCGACAGATATCGAGCACCGCTTCCCTTTCTTCAGCCAGGATAAAATCCGGCCGTTGGCGGCGGACTCGATCACAAAACAGGGCGACCGCGCCATACGTTTCCAGATCATCGTCACTGTCATTCAAGGGAAAAGAAAGGCCTGAAAGCGGTAAAAGCCACTCTTCCTGTAAATTCAAAACCTCCCGCGAGGTGACCAACAATTTGATTCCTGGTGCGGCCGTCAGCAGCTTCGAGAGATCTCCCGCGCAGTCGATGACGTGCTCCAGATTGTCTAATATCAGCAGAATATTTTTGCGGCCCAAAAAGGCCGCCAGTTGATCGACTGGTGCATTTTCCCCGACCAGTATAAAACCGAGGGCATCGGCCACGGCCGGCAAAACCGCATCAGCCGCAGTTACCGGCTGCAGCGGCACAAATATCTTTTCTATCGGGATTTCCTCTATCGCGGCCAGAGTCAGGCGCGTTTTTCCTACCCCACCAGGGCCGGTCACCGTGACCAGACGGCACCCCGGATCAGCCAGGATTCTCTGTAGTTCAGCCAGATCGGTTTCGCGGCCGACAAAGCTTGTACTCGAGTGGACAGAGGCGTCGATCATGATTTTGGAAATTACTCAATTCCGTTTTTGACCGCGTATAGAGCCGCCTGAGTGCGATCCGCGACCTGGAGCTTGCCCAAAATTGTGCTCACATACCCTTTAACCGTTCCTTCTGTTAAATGGAGCGTCCCGGCAATTTCCTTGTTGCTGTGGCCATTGGCGATCAGGCGAAGCACGTCCATTTCCCGCCCGGTCAGGGTTTTGATTAAATTTGGCGCGGCCGGAGCCACCATCTGCTGCATCAGCTGTCTTTGGGCTTCTGGATGCAGCGTCGGTTCGCCACGAGTCGCCGCATGAATCGCCCGCAGCAAATCAGCCTTGAGCACATCTTTGAGCAGATAGCCCACCGCCCCGGCCTGTATCGCATCGGGGACGCGTTGATCTTCGGCAAAGCTGGTCAGAACCAGCACCTGGCACTGTGGATATTTTTCGCGGATGACAGTTGTAGCGGCAATCCCGTCCATTTCCGGCATGACCAAATCCATCAAAATAACGTCCGGCAGCAGATTGGCCACCCGCGCCACCGCATCCGCGCCGTGACGGGCTTCTCCCACGACCTCGATATCTTCTTCTTCACTCAAGAGCATCGTCAACCCTTCACGCACGATCGCATGATCATCCACGATCATGACTTTTACCGGTTTACTCATCTGTCGTTCTCACTTTTTTCAAGGGGCAGTTCCGCCTTGACGGTTGTGCCCTCCCCCAATTTGGAAACAATTTCTATCCGGCCGTTTAATGCCTCAGCACGCTCCTGCATGGTGCGCAAGCCAAGCCCGCTCCCCGACCGTATCCCGCGATCAAAACCAAGGCCGTCATCGACAATTTCCAACTTCACAGCCGGGCCATCCACTTTTAAATCGATTTCCACACGAGCCGCTTCCGCGTGTTTGACCACGTTGTTTAACGCTTCCTGCGTCATGCGAAAAAGGGCGATTTCAATTTCTAACGGCCGCGGCTGATAATTTTCAGCATGTAGCATAATTTCCGGCCGCTCCAATTTTAACGATTCGATATGGCGCGAAAGCGCTACCACCAACCCATCTCGCCGCAGCCTGGTAATTCCCGGCAGGGTCACGCCCGACTCTGTGGGCAGCGGCGGCGGATCAGAGGAGCGCAGTTCAAACAGGAGCGCCCGCATTTCCGCCAGCGCGCTCTGACTTAATTCGAGGAGGCGGTTAATGCGCCGTTCCCCCTCGGCCGGATCGCGCTGCCACGCCGGAGACACCGACTGCCCAACAAGCGTCATGCTAAAGATAAGCTGGGTCACCGAATCGTGTAGCTCGCGGGCCAATCTCTGCCGCTCGCGAAGCACGGCCATCTCCTGGCCGGTTTCAACCAGAAGCGACTGCTGTCGTCGGGTGTCGATGGCGGTTGCCAACTGGGCGGCCGTCACCTGATAAGGCCACAGATCGCTTTGCCGCCACTCATACACCGCCGGATACGTCAAAATGACCACCCCGATCCGCTTGCGGCGCACAATCAGGGGGATAAAAGCCAGCGCCGGCCGGCCCGATTCAGCCTGCAGCCGGCGCAGTTGAGGGTTTGCTCGAGGGTCAGAATGAACGTCTGACATGACCACCGTTTGACCCTGATCGAGCAGCGGGTCGATGGCATCACGCGTGTATCCCAGCCGCTCTCGAAAAAGCTGCAAACCATCCTGTGGCGACCACACCCCGCGTACAATGACGGCTGTCCGCTCATCAAAATCATCAAAATCATAAAGGGCAACCGTACAAACATAGCGGCCGCGGATCGCTACATGCTGCAAATACGCTTCAATCACGTTGTCGACATCCAGCGCGTTGGTCATGCGGCGGCTGGTTTCATACAGAAGCTGGGTCTCAGCCAAATTGTGCTGCATCTGTTCAAAAAGATCGGCATTGGTGATCGCCACCCCCAGCTGATCGGCCACAATTTCCAGATCGGCCGCTTCGCGGGGGTCAATCGAGTGCGTCGTTTCCACATTTAGCACCCCTAACAGGCGCTGACCAACCACGATGGGTAGCGCCAGCTCGGAGCAGATGTCGGCCGCATTGGGGATGGGAATATAGCGAGGATCCTGCTTCACGTCGGGGATAAATACCGGCCGGCGCAGCTGGGCCGCTTCACCAATGATGCCCTGTCCGATGTGCTGGCTGTAAGGACCTTTGATATTGTCCGCATAAAACCCGCTGCGTGCGGTAAGCACCAACAGTTCCGGATTTTCCGAATCAACCAGCAAAACCGCGGTATTGCTGTAGGCTAGCTCCTCGGCAATAGCCAGGACGGCCGTCTGCAACAAATCATTTAAATCCAGCGATGCGGCTATTAATTTTCCGATACGGGCCAACGTCGCCTGCCGGGCGGCCCGCCGTTTTTCAACGGTAAACAGGCGAGCGTTTTCAATGGCGATCCCTAGCTGGTTCCCGGCCGTCTTGAGCAAGGCCACATCGTTTTCATCGAGATGTTCGCTCGAAGCGACATTTAAAACACCCAACAGCTGTGTGCCGGCGATAATTGGCACGCTGATGACCGACCGCACATAATCCGTTTCCGGTATCGGCCACACGCGGGGATCACTTTTGGCGTCTGTGGTCAGCATCGTTTGCCGGGTCCGGGCAGCAGCTCCGGCTAACCCATCATGGATAGAAAATTTAAAATCGGCCGGTAAATGGCGAGCATAAATACCGCTGCGCGCACCTAAAGAAAATGTATCGGGGTCTTGTTCATCGATCTTTAAAAAGGCGGCGTTGGCATAATGAAGATGGCCGCTAATGGCGTCAACGGCCGTTTGTAGTAGATCATCCAGCTCCAATGTGCTGTTGATAATCTCCCCAATGCGGGTCAGGGTCATTTGCCGGGCGGCGCGCAATTTTTCGGCGGCAAATAAGCGGGCGTTTTCAATGGCGATGGCCGCATGCCGGGCCAATTGTGACAGCAATTCTACATCCTGATCGTTAAACTGCCGCGGTGGGTCTGCTCCCAGGCCAAAAAAACCGATCATCCGGTCATGCCAGAAGATCGGCAGCCCAATTATCGCATCGTACTTTAAATCGGTTTTTAGGGGTGCTTCCAGCTCATCGTACCGATCAAGGATGATCGGTTTCTTGTGGGCCAAAACCTGACCGGCCAGCCCAACACCGGCCGGCATCTCCGCTCCCAATTCACCCGGCGGCATTTGATAAATCGCCTCGGTGCGAACCAGCTGCTGCCGCTCATCAACCAGACCGATGGTGCCTCGATCGGCACCCAGCAATTCGCAGGCGTGCTGCACAATGCGCGTCAGCAGCGGCCGGAGATCAAGCTCGCTGCTAATCGATTCAATTATTGCTCGTAGACTTTCCTGTTGGCGCAGTACCTTTTCCAGATTGGTAGGATCATATTTCGGCATCGTCACCGCTTGCCTTTTGCTGTTTCCTCATTCAATACTCTTGAGCTTTCAAGGTATATACTACCTTTGACCTTTTTGCCAAATTGATTTGGGGGCCGTCACCCAATTTTCAACCCAGGAAATTGAATAGATTAAGTATAAATCATCGCGCCTGACAAGTCAGCCATCGGCGGTCAGATTTGAACCATGTCATTTGGCGGATTGGCACCCCTAACTAAAGTTACTTCTCCCCGCTGAGCAGAAAGTGAACAAAAAACGGTCTGGATTGTGATCAACCTGCTGCCCTACGGTCTTTAAAGAGAATTTTAAACGCGAATGGCGCGGATTAGACCAAATTATTTTTTCTAATTCCTCAAATCCGCGGCTGATGATTCATGTGGTTCGCTTAGAGGATTTGGAAATTACAGAGGATAATCATGTTCAATTTAAAACGACTTCTAATCACTTTGCTGTTTTTATCGTTGGGAACGCTCTTTCTGATCGGTAATCAGCAGGCAGCGGCCGACACGACGGCCGTTAACGCCATCACCATTGAAGATATAAACTTTGAGAAGGGACAGCTTTACGGAGAATACGTCAAAAAATATCCCAGCACCGTTTATCGCCGCGGGGATTCCTTTGACATCACCCTCACCCTCGAGGGGGAACCGGTATTTGCCTCGGTTACGGTCTTCGCTCCGGCAAATTACAATTCGGTGTTTGATTCAATATCCTGCGAAGCGAATTCAGATGGTTTTGCTAGCTGCAATCAGGGCACCAAATCAGCTAACGGCTACATCGAATGGTTGGGGTGGAACCGCTACCGGGTGACGCTGCTCAATCCGGCGGTCAATGATGTTCTAATTGGCAATTACAAGGTTTTGGTGAAGGTCGCTGATGCGACCGAAAGTGAGGATCAAAAAGATTCGCTAAAAGATTTTAGCAAGAAATTTGCGGTCATATTTAATCCATTTAATCCGGACGATGAGGTTTATCATCCCTCTGACCTGATTCGCCAAGCCTTTGCTTACAGTAAGGCATCAGGGGCCAGCGCCCGGGATGAATACGGGGTTTGGTTTGCAGCAGTTGACTTTAAGAGACCTGATGGCAATTGGCGGACCAGGGCAAAACAAAAAACATTTACCCTGCGACCATATTCGCCTTTTATCTTTGACGCCATGATTGCCCAGCTAGACGTTCATGCACTGAATTCAGCCAAAGAAGCATATGGGGTGTTAAGCACCTATGTCGACAACCATCTTGTCGATGATGGTGGATCTATCCAGTATGATGTAAAACATCTCATGCCCCAAGGCTCAAGAGCACAATGTGCCAGTCATGCCAACTTCCTCGTATCCCATTTGCGCTCGGCCGGGATTCCCTCAATTCCCATATATATCGATATCCATTCATGGGGAACAAAACGGTGGGAATTCCACACCTGGGTGGAAGCGTGGATGGGCAGCAGCTGGCTAGCGGTTGATCCCTTTTCACATAAAAACACGCCCATATCGCAAATGACCTTCGGCAATTCTGGACCCGCATACGATGAACCAAATAATGATCTTATCGGGTATGGCCCCGCATCGTGGAAATTTACGAATAATAACAGGATCAACTATCAGGCGATATTTGACGGTAGAAACCCTCTCATGAGCGGCGGCCCAGAAAGCTTTGCGGCCACGGTTGTGCCCAACGGCTTAATCAATTTATCCAGGGCGTACTGGCCCAATGGTGCCCATCCGGACGTAAGAAGCGTGGCCAGCACGGTCGATTTGGCGATCACGACCGATCAATCGTCATATGCGGTTGGGGAGACGGCCAAAATCTCCGTGACCTTAACCAATTTGACCGATGCGCCGCTCAATGTCCCTCTCAACGTCATGCTTGAAGGTGATTATTTATTCACCAAATCTAGGGCCGACACGTCAATGATAGTGCACAATGCCAATCAAATTATTCCCGCTAACGGCCAACTCATCGTGCCGGTTACGACTCGGGTTTCTGAAAGCACCCGCAGCGATTACACCTATCGCCTTGTAGCCACGGCCGATGATCAGGTCGTCGCGACCACATTTGAGGTTGCCGCCAGCGTATCGGTCGATGTCTCCCTGCCGTCCTGTATTACTCCCAATCAGCCATTCCAGCTGCCAATTTCAATTACCAACGTGACCCTGGAAGATATTGAAGAGCCAGAAATATTCTTAACGTTTCCCTCTGAGTACACCGTGCAGGAATCGCTGCCGCTGGCGATAGGCACGCTTGAGGTCGGCGAGACATGGTCAACCTCTTTGACCGTTACCGCCGCAGAGTCGGGTATCGCTCACCTTGACTTGCTGGTCAACACCGGCAGCGGCAGCAATACTGAGATTCCGCTTTCAATAGCGACGATGTGCCCGGTGTTTCTGCCGGCTATCATTAATTGAGTGTAACCCTAATTCCCCGGAAAATTCATAAATGAAGATTAACTTGAATTATTTTCCGGGGATTTCAATAGGGAACGACGAGCCTCGCTCCAAAGAATAATAAACCCCACAATCCCACCGATAAACGTGGGCATCAGGAAATTTAGCTGCCATGTAAAGCCAGAGGGCGTTTGGATGTGTTCATACCAGGGTAAGCCCAATCCGATCGTGTACACCCACGTTTGACCCTCGGCGGTGTTGGTCATTTCAATTGAGGTTGAGATAAATAAGAAAACAAGAACAATCGCCAGAATCGCTTTTAAAGACACATTTTCGTTCAAGGATTTCATCATTGACTTTCTCTCCAACAATTCCCCAGAAAACTCATAAATGAAAATTAAGTGGTTTACAAAAAGAGTTGTTAAAAAAGCCACGGATTAACACAGATTCTCACAGATTTCTCTCTCTAATCTGCGAACCTACGGTTCTGCGCTGCGCGCTCTGCGGATAGTTAATTTTTGTAAATCACTTAACCCGAATTATTTTCCGGGGAATTCTCAACGGCAAAAATTTCAATTTCAGCCAGCCCCGTCTGCAAATCGACTGTCCCTAAATATACCACGGTAGTCAAGCCGGCCGAGTCATCGGCTTCCAAACTAATTCTGACCCCGGTCACCGCGGCAGCCATGCTCTCAACCAACACATCAGCATAGGTGATCCGGCCGTTTTGAGACACCAAAGTTGCCACGTTGATGGGCTCAATTTGACCAGCCACGTCAAACCAAAGCGCGTAACCTTGCCCAACCGGCGGAGGAAGCACATTATTTACGGCTAGGGTGTACTGCCGCAGACCGTTGGCATCCGAGGCAGCAAAGCGGAGCACCCCGGCCGGTTCAATTTCGGCTATCTCCGTTACCCGCGCCTGAATCTCACCCGGATCCCCTTCCCTCCCTGGCAAACCGAAGGTCCACCACAAGCCAATCGCCACCAAAATAAGCAAAAACGCCCCGCCTGCGAACCAGGTCGACAGCTTTGATTTTCCGGAAATAGGCTGAACGGCCGCTGAAGGCACTTCCTCCCGATCTTCAGCCTGTTGTTCATCTAACCCCAAGGCGCGAATCAAGGTTGAAGGGGCTTTTTCTTTTGACGTCCAAATCTCCAGGGGATCAAAAATCATCAGCGCCGTCCCATCTTCATCAGCAGGATCAGATGACCTGCCCTCTTCCACCTGGCCGCTTTCTGTTGCCTGCAAGATTTTGCTCTCTACCTGCCAACGGCCGCCGGTTATCGTCCTTGCTTCCCGATCAAACGGCAAACGTTTAAGTTTCTCCGTCACCTCCTGATAAAGTTCACCGGCCGTTTGATAGCGATCTTCCGGCAGTTTGGCCATTGTGCGCTCTAAAATATCATCTACCCAGGGAGGCAAATCCGGTTTTATCGAGCGGGCCGGTGGCAGCGGCTCCGAAACCATCTTAAAAAACAGCGACAGCGGAGTCTCACCCAGATACGGCCGGCGACCGGTCAACATCTCATACAGCATCACCCCCAGGCTGTAAATATCGCTGCGGCCGTCTACTTTTTGCCCCTGAGCGGCCTCCGGGCTCATGTAGGCCGGCGTCCCGGCCACCGTGCCGGTTACGGTCATCGTTGTGTGGTTTAGCAGACGGGTTAAACCAAAATCTGTAACCACCGCATGATGATGGTTGCTGTCGGCAAACATGACGTTGCCCGGCTTGACATCCCGATGTATCCGGCCGCGTCGATGGGCATAATCGAGGGCATCCGCCAGCTGCGCCGTAATGCGCAGCGCCTGTTCGAGCGGCAGGCGGCCGCGTTGATCGATGAGCGCCTGCAGCGTCCCTCCCTCAATAAAATCCATGACCATGTAATACCAGCTGTCGTCAACGTCAAAATCGATGACATTGACGATGTGTGCGTGGCGCAACCGGCCCAACCCCCTGGCCTCGCGCTTAAACCGCTCGAGAAATTCACTGTCGTCTGCCAAATGGCTGTGCAGCACCTTGACCGCCACAGGCCGATCAACGGTTGGCTGATACGCTTTGTACACATACGCCATTCCCCCACGGCCAACCCGCTCCAACAACTCATATTTACCAAGATAGCGGCCGGTTAAATCCATGAGAACCTACCTCTCTCCCGGAACCGGGCCCGGGAAGTAGCTGGCGGTGGCCCCAACCACATTCGAATAAATTTTGATCATGCCGTCGACCCCGGTCAAATTGAGCACATACTTAACCTGGACCTGAACATGCGCCAGTCGAAAATCACCCCCCTCCTTTTGCGTCAGCCGCACCGCTTCAACGAGAGCCTTCGCTCCCCCATTTGTCAGGTGGGTCACCTTATTCAAATCACAAACCAGGCGGATGACTCCGGCCGTAATTTGTTCCCCGATCGTTTGCAGTAATTGAGGTGCGGTTTCTGAATCCAGCCGGCCGGTCACCGATAAAATAACCACATCGTTGTAATGTCTTGTGTGAATTTCCATGATGTTCTGCTGCGGTAAGAAAAGATCGCCAACCAATCATCTCCAGCTGCGGTGATTAAGATGGCAAAAAAGCCTCAATTTCGTCCGGTGTAAACACCCCTTCAGCCCGGTAAAGCACCCGGCCATCCGACCCCATCACATACACCCACGGTTCTGTCGACAATCCGAAAGCATCCATGGCGGGTGATAAAGCCCAATCGTTCACCGTGGGATCAGGCAAACCGGAATACACTTCAACATGGACAAAATTGGCCGTCTCACCGCTCCTGGCCTGCAAATCGCTCAAAATTTCGTAGGCCGGTCCGCAAAAACGCGTCTGACAAAAAGCGGGCGTGGCCAACAGCAGCACCGTTGGCTTGCCGCTGCTTAACGCTTCGTCAAGGCTGAGCTGATAAAAAGCCGGATTGGGCTCCCAGGCAGAAGTAATCCGCTCAAATTCACCGTCAACAGTGGTCAGAGTTGGTGTTTTTAAGCTGGGAGCGATATCACCCGGCCGGATGGCGACCGATTCACTGGCGACATGAAAGCCGATGCGCTCCACGGCCGTTTGCCCATCCGCTAGATGAACCTGGACCTCCAATCCCCATTCCCCGGCCCGATCAAATGTCCGGGAATGGGCATAAATGGTCGTATACCCATCCGGCGCCTGCAGCCGTTGGGCATCTACTTCCTGCTCAAGCCGCGGGACGGCCGGATCGGCCAGGTCAAAATAATGAAAATGTACCTGCGCGTCGTGAATCATCTGCTTATCGCCATCAAGCAGACCAACCGCCATGCGGTTCTCCCCTACCGCCAGTTCAGAGGGAACCAGAACGACCTGCACTTCCGCCGTGCTGGTCGCTTCATCTAAATGCTCATGTTGATGATCGCCCCCGTGATGATGACCGTTTGCCTCGGCGGCGGTGTCGTGATCGTGAACCTCAACCTGATTGGACAGCGGTTCGCTAAACTCACCAGCACTTGACTCGCTATTTCCGGCCGCCGTGCACCCGGCAGCCACCACCATCAGCAGCATAAAAAGTGTAACTTTTACCTTCATGACATTCTCCGACTTCAAGAGGAGACCGAGACAGGCTCTCCTGTCTCTGGTCTCCCGTCTCTGGTCTCTATTCCTCTGTGACCGTAATCGTGGCCGCCATGCCGCTCCCATCTGGTGAACCATGCAGCAGGCAGTAGTACACAAAAGTGCCCGGCGTGTCGAAGGTAATCGTTGCTTCATCCCCGCCATCAAATAAGCCTGTATCAAAGGAACCGTCAGCGGCCGTGGCCGAGTGACGCGGGCCGCTGTCTTTATTGACCCAGGTGACCTCCGTGCCTACCGGAATGGTCAAATCACTGGGGGCAAAGGCGAAATTGGCCATATCAACCGCCACCGGTGCAGGAGGGGCAGGGGGTGGCGGCGCTGCGGTAGGAGTAGCGGCGACTTCTTCCACGACTTCTTCGGCCACGTCTTCAACCACCTCAGCCGGAGCCGGAGCAGCAACGGCCGCTCCGTCAGTAGCCAGCAGCTCGACCGTGGCCATATTTTGCGCATGGACATACGCAGTCACCAATCCCCCTTCATTGGGAATAGGGGCGATGGCCCCGTCCCCATTGGCATCAACCCCGTTCATCGCCGCCTCCAGAAGAGCGGTCAGCTTGTCGGCGGCCGGCTGCGCTTCCGCGGCCGAATCGGAAGCGATAATGCGCATCGCCTCGCCAATCGCCTCATCAATCCGGCCCAGCGCGTTGTCGCTGCTGATCAGAACGTGTCCGGCATGTAATTCAACCTCGGCCGTGACGTCTTCCGCATCGGTCGCCAGGTTGGTATGCTGCTTGGCCCCTTCAAAGTATCCGCGCACGCCAACCCCATCACCGGGATTCTGAATAACTGAATCACCGTCTAAATCGCCAAAGTTCGCTCCGGTTTCGCCATCCAAAATGTTAATCACGTGTTCCGCATGACGCTGCGCTTCGCGAATGTTGTCCGCCGCCAGCTCTTCCTGCAGGAAGCCGGTGTGTTCCATGGCGTGATGGAGCTGCTCCTCCGCCCCGACGAGGAACGCTTTGCTATCCGGATTCCCGCCAAAAGCGATAATGACGTGTCGAATATGCAGCAGCGATCCGGCCGGGATATTACCGGCCAACGCCACCGGTCCGATTTCCCCATCATCAACCCCATCCGGCTCGAGGCTGATAAAAGCCCCGCTGTAGGTAACCAGCAAATTTTTGTCGACCGACCCCTCAAAGGTGACGTTTCCATCAACTACTTCGACGATCCCTAAATTGAGGGTGTTAAAACGATCATCAACCAGCCACGCTTCATAGTGGGTACCGGCCGCCGGTGGCGCAATCCCCTCAATGAGCAGCTGGAAACTGCCGGAAGGCACATCCGCGCCGTCGCGAAAGCGCAAAACACCCAGGCGTTCAGCCACCGGTTCCGCTGCCGGTTCATCCGTTGGTTCGGCGGTGGGCGATGGAACCTCAGTCGGTTCGGCCGGTGGCTCTGTTGGCAGCGGTGTGGGTTCAACAGCCGGTGGTTCGGTCGGCTCGACGGCCGCCACCGGCGCAGAGGTTGGTTCTGCAACCGGCACCTCATCACCGCCTGGCGAACACGCTGCGGCTGCCAACAGGATGGCAGCCCATAAAATTAATAATTTTGTTTTGCTATTCATCAGAAAATACCTCATATTTTCGAGTAAAAATCTTTTTTCCTGCCGCAGATATTTTTATCTGCGGGTCTCTGGTTTAGCCTCGCAAGGGGCTATTCTCTAGCCACTGCGATGGCGGCCATGTACTGCGTGTGCTGGTAGGCGGTAAAAATGCCGCCTTCAATCGGGGCTATCTCCCCATCACCATTCTCATCCGCGCCGTTGAGCAGCAGATCGCCAAAGCGGACAATTGTTTCCACATAGGGGCCGATTTCCCCCACATCGTCGGCCGCAATAATTTGCAGGGCCGCCTCATTGACCGCCTGTCCCCAGACAAGGGCGTTGTCGGTGGCCATCACCACATGGGAGCTGTGAACCTGAATGGCGTTGGTCGCATCCGGTGCGGCCGCTGCGGCTTCGGCCGCCGCCTGCATGCCGGCCACGTATGGCAAAATGCCAAAACCGTCACCTGGGTTTTGAATCCCGTGGACACCATCAAGATCTCCAAACTGTTCCCCCTGCGCTCCCTGCAGGAGATTGACGAGATGCTCGGCATGACGCCGAGCGTCGGCGATACTCAAAAGATCGTATGCGGTTTGCACAAACTCCGCGTGGCGCAGCAGTTCTTCAGTCTGATAGCGAGCACCCAGCCCGTAAGCGGCCGGAGCGTCATCGCTGCTGGTGACAATGAGTCGAATGTGAGTTAGCGCCTGGTCGGCCTGACGGCCGCTGTAAACGACCGGTCCGGGGGTTGGATCATCGTCAAACTGCGGTTCGAGGGTGATTTGAAAGCCGTCATACAGGCCCGGCAAGTTACGGCCGTCCGGATCGCTGTAAATCAGGGAAAGGCGGCCGTTTTCATCCGGCCGTACCTCACCCAGCGACAGCGGGGGGGTACCCTGGCTGTTGATCAACCACGCTTCAAGAATCGACCCGCCTGCTGGCGGATCAATACCGGTCAGCAAAACGGCCGTTGAATCGCCTGGCGCCACCCCGTCAAAAAATGACACCAGCCCCACGAGAACTTCTTCGGGTACGTCCTGTTCAAGCGGCGCCACGGGCGGTGGCGGGACAGTCGGAGCAGGGGTTGGGGTCGGCGGCACCGGATTCGGAGTCGGAAGAGCGGCCGCAGCGGCCGCGTTTTCCGCATTGTTTTCCAGGACGGTAACCGTGGTGGCCATGCCGCTGCCGTCGGCCGAACCATGTAAGGTGCAGTAAATTTGATATATCCCCGGCTCAGTAAAGGTAAAAGGGAATGATTCATCTCGGAAGAAGTTGTCGCTGGCTGCAGATCCATCAACAAACGTGATGTTGTGAGGGGCGCTATCCTGATTGATCCAGACCACCTCACTGCCGCTGACGACCGTGAGATCGGCCGGAGTAAATTCGAAGTTTTGCAGGAATGAATTAATTGTGGTGGGTGACGGTTGAGAAGGGGGGGCATTTTCCACGATCGCCGTTTGCGGCGTATCGGCCGGGATCGGCTGCACATACCACACGGCGTAGGTGGCGATTCCGGTGATCAGGGCCGCCGTCCAAAAAACAAACGTGGCCCACATCCAGTAGCGCAGCCGGCCGATACGGCGCGGCAAAATTTGATGGCCGGCCAGCAAACAGTAGATCGCCAGCAGCTCAGCAATCAGCCCCAATGCGGCATGGATGGCGACCACCAAGTAATAAGCGTCACCGGGGCGTTGGGGCAGCGTGCTCAACACACGCTGCCCCAGGAAGGAGGAAACCATCACAAAGAGGATGAGGAAAAAATTGAGTACGACGACCGGGGTTTGAATCCAATCGTGTAGCCGATATTGGCCCCGCCGTTGAGCCACAACGCCAATACAGATGGCCACAAAAAAGAGTATTTCCACAACGAGCGTAAAATCGGTGATGAAGCCGGCGTTGGTGCCTAAAAATCCTGATTGAAACATCTCTCTTGCTCTATCTCCGCAACGTTGAAAGCAACAGGGCCTTCGAATTGATCGATTTAGCCATGCGGGCTACATCAAACGGCGTGTCGTCCGGCAAGGTCACCGTGAACCGCTCGATAACATCAAAGCCGGCTTGGGCATAGAGAGGTTCGCCGGTTAGGGTGGCCACGAGTTCAAGACGGGAAAAACCGGCTTCAACAGCTGCAAATTCAGCTGCATCCATCAGTGCCCGTCCAATCCCCTGTCGGGCAAAGGCCGGGTGAACAAAAAATGCCCGGATTTTGGCTGCCTCGGATTTTGGATCGAGGAGGGAATCCTCATTTGAGTTTTCTTTCGCCTGATCTCCCCCGAACAGGGTTTTCCGCTGGCTCCAGCCACCACATCCAACAAGCCGGCCGTCCGCTACAGCGACAAAATAGGTGCCGTCTTCAATTAGCTGAGTGTCAACACCGTAGACATACTGCAGCGCGCTCTCGATTTGATGAGAATGGTAGTCGGCCGCGTTAAGGTCGCGAACCGATTGTCCGATCAGTGTGTTTAGAGCCGGTATGTCTTCAGTAACAGCCGGCCGGATGTGGTAAGAAGTCATCATTATTCCTGTTGCTTCTGTTTAAGTAGGTTACAAAAAGAAATGTTGAAAAAAGCCACGGATTAACACGGATTTTCACAGATTTCTCTCTCTAATCTGGGAAAATCTGCGAACCTAAGGTTCTGCGCTACGCGCTCTGCGGACACCTTCTTCAGAAAGCTTTTTGTGACTTTCTTAATCCAAAAAATATTGTGTAACTTACCTAAGGATAGATTGAGGAAAGGTTTTTTACAGCCAGCAGAAGTAGGTTGTAGAAGGTATCCATGGTTGGCTGACCACCCTATCTAAAGTAAGGGGTCGAGACTTAAAAAAAACACCGTTGCAAGGTTTGAATTTACCGCTACAATCAAAGCGGTTGTCTATGTAAAACTTAGGCGTTCAACTCCAGGCGTAAAACAGTTGAAACCACTGATATAATCTTTCAAGGCAAGGCCTTAATTCTTTAACCAATTTTTTTTATGACGGTGTGCTGCACCGGTCACCAATATTGCTGATGATCACCTTAATTCCCGTTACCGCAGCAGATGAATTAAATCCAACTGCCGGCAAAAAAGCGCAGTCAATCGCCTGGCTGCAGCAGCAGGAGGCGGTAACTCCCCAAAGTTGGGTTCTCCCCTGGAACGCTTTTGAACAGTGGCAGCGTACTCGCCAAATTGACCCTCAATGGGTCGCCAACCTCGACAGCTCACAACAGTATGCGGTGCGTTCTTCTGCCAACCTTGAAGATGACCCTAATTTTGCGTTTGCCGGTCAATTTGTCTCTGTACTCAACGCGACTGGGAAACAGGGTTTGCTGGACGCGATCGCTCACGTGTTCCAATCGACGGAGAGCGAACTGGTTGACTCTTATCTGTCCCAGAACGGCCTCAAAACGGTTGATCTCAAAATGGGCGTCTTAATTCAAAAGATGATCAAACCGCAGATTTCCGGCGTGGCCTTTAGCAAAAATCCGGTGACCGGTCTTGATGAAATCGTCATTGAGGCGGTGACAGGAAGCGGTGAGAAATTGGTGCGAGATGGATTCACGCCGTGGCGATGGGTTTACAAGTGGGGCGAATGGATTGTTCAACCTGAGGACTCTCATTTGAGTGATGTGGCTTTTGTGCAGGAAGTGGCCACTCAAACGGCCCGGTTTGCCGAGGCTTATGGAGAACCGCTCGATCTCGAGTGGGTGTATGACGGCCACAAATTATATTGGGTGCAGGCACGGCCGATTACCACCTTAAAAAAACTCAACATTTACTCAAACCGCATTTCTAAAGAGGTGCTGCCCGGGATTATCAAGCCGCTGGTCTGGTCAACCAATATTCCGTTGGTCAATACCGCCTGGATCAAAATCTTTACCGAATTAATCGGGTCAAACGACATCACCCCAGATGAATTAACCAAGGCGATTCACTACCGGGCTTATTTTAATATGAGCACCATCGGCAAGATTTTTTCCTCCTTAGGCATGCCGGAAGAAACGCTGGAATTATTAATGGGGTTAGAGGGTGGAGAGCAAAAACCGAAATTTCGCCCCTCTATGCAAATTTTGCGTCATGTGCCGCGTATGGTGCGCTTCGCCTGGCAGAAGTGGCGCTTTGCAGCCGCCATCGAACGGGAACTCCCCCGTTTAATCGCTTATTATCGGCAAAAAGACGAGCAGACATTGCCGGCTGCGGCCGATGCGCTCCTGCAGGATATCGATGAATTGTATGCACAAACGATCGATATGGCTTATCTCAATATCGTGGGGCCGATTTTGGCTCAAATCTATGGGGGGATGTTAAATCGTCAGCTCAAAAAAGAAGGGATCGATCCCAATCAATTTGATGTAAAGGGGGATGATCCGGCGTTTTTCCCCTATGATCCAAACCACCACCTCCGTTCGCTACACGAACTCTTTGTGCAGCTCCCTCGAAATGTCCAAAGGGCGGTGGAAAGTGGAGACGAAAGGGTGGTGCAAGAGGTGGCCCCCGAGCCTTTTAAAGACGCCTTTGACGATTTTTTGACCCGCTTTGGCCACCTCAGCGACAGCGGCAACGACTTCTCCCATGCCCCGTGGCGCGAAAACAAAGGGCTCGTGCTGCAAATGATCGCCCACTTCAAACCGGCCGCCGAAGCCAATAGCCGGCCCACGATCAAAAATGGCAGCTCCCTATCCGGCCGAGGCCGCCGCGCATATAAACGGGCGCGCACCTATCAACTTTACCGCGAAAAAATCAGCTCCGCCTATATTTTTGGGTACGGGCTCATGCGCAGCCGCTTTTTAGCCCTCGGCCGCATTTTTTCCAGGAATGGGGTGCTTCAACAGCCGGATGATATCTTTTTTCTCTATCTCGACGAAGTCCGCGACCTTGTCGCGGCCGGTGAAAACGCCTCCCCAGCTGTGGATCTGGTCAAACAGCGCCGCACAGAGGTTGAACGGGTGACCCCGGCTATTCTCCCGGAGCTCGTCTACGGCGATGAGCAGCCTCCGCTGGAAACCCAGCGTCTCAATAAAGAAAATATCCTGCAGGGAATCCCCACTTCTCGCGGCTACTATCAAGGACCAGTACGGGTCATTCGCCGACTCAGCGACTTTTCTACCATGATGGCCGGAGAGGTATTGGTGATCCCCTTCTCCGATGTCAGCTGGACCCCTCTATTTGCCAAAGCAGGTGCAGTAATCGCTGAATCGGGAGGCATGCTTTCCCACAGCTCAATCGTTGCTCGAGAGTATAACCTGCCGGCCGTTGTCTCTGTGCATGGTGCCACCCACCAACTACTAGACGGTGAAATTGTGTCGGTTGATGGCTTTATTGGAACCATCACCCTGCATCGTAATGGGGCTTAAGGAGACTTTAAATGAATATCGGTCTGGGCGTAGTCGCCCTCCTAGTCGGGTATTTCATCGGATCAATTTCGTTCGCCCGCATCATCGGCCGTCGAATCGCTCCTGGAGCAGATTTAACCTCAACCAAGATAAAAATCGAAGGGGCATCCCGTGACTTTGAGGTCAAAACGGTCAGCGCCACCAGTCTATCGATGCGTGAAGGCCCTCGAGCCGGCTGTACGGTAGCGATCCTCGACATGTTAAAGGCCGCCTTACCGATGCTTTATTTTTGGTGGCAATACCCGGAACAGCCGGCGCTGCAGTTAATCACCGCCTTTGCCGCCATCCTGGGGCATAACTTCCCCATTTATTATCGCTTTGTCGGCGGCCGCGGTCTCTCGTCCATCTTAGGCAGTCTGGTCGTGATCGATCCTCTGTCTGTACCGGTGACAATCATCGTCAGCAATCTGGTCGGCTTGGGAATTTTTAAGGATTTTATGCTTGGCTACACCGGCTGGCTGTTTCTCCTGATCCCCTGGCTGTGGTGGCGCTTTGATCACTGGATGTATCCGGCGTATGCGGCGGCCGTCACCGCCCTTTATCTGATCGCCTCGATTCCGGAAATCAGACTCTATTTCGAATTTAAGCGCGCCAAGGAGTTTGACAAGGCCAATTCTTATTTGGAAGCGTTTGAACACACGGACGTCGGCCGGCCGATCAAATATATGCGCAAATACGGGCTTCTAAAGACAAAAACGAACGGCTCGTAACGGTATTGCCCGCAGACTAAGCAGTAACAAAAAACGTCTGTGGAAATTGATGGCCGAGAAATTGGCCAACTTTTGGGAAAAATAGGTAGAAAAATGACAAATTCAGAAGAGAAAAAAATGGGGTGGCTTCCGATTTTGCAGGTGGCACTGCTCAACATCGCCGTGACGCTGGTGATTTTGCCGCTGGATTCCACGTTGAATCGCATTATGATCACCGAGTTAGGTATCTCGGCCGCCTTTGTGTCATTTCTTATCGCCCTGCGCTTTTTGACCAGTCCCCTGCGGATTTGGTTTGGGCGTCTCTCTGATACCCGGCCGCTGCGCGGAAAACATCGCACCGGGTACATCGCCATCGGCATGGTTGTCATGACGCTTGGGTTTATTTTAACGCCCGGAGCGGCCGTCTCCGCCAGCCAGGGAGGGGTCTTGCCGATTTTATGGGCGATCTTTGTCTTTGCCCTGTTGGGTTTTGGAGTCAACCTGACAACCCCCCTGTATTTTGCCCTGGTGGCCGATCAAAGCAGTGAAAAACAGCGGGCGCGCATTGTCGCTTTGATGTTTATTTTGCTGGGGGTCGTGGTGGTCGTGGCCGCTTTTGGTTTGAGTGCCGTTGTTGGACCCAACCCTCTGGAAAACGGCCGGCTCAATATCGTTTTTGGGGCCATTGCCATTGCGGTCATCGTCATGACCTTCATCGGGCTGGTCGGTGTGGAAAAAAAAGCAACCCGCCCAACACCTACCCTGGACAGAGATTCAAGCTGGCAGGCGATTCGCACCTTGTTGATTAAAAATCGCCAGGTCAGACGCTTCTTCATCTATCTCGTTTTGACTTTCGTGGCCATCGAGGCCCAGGAAATTGTTTTGGAGCCGTATGCGGCGGCCGCTTTTGATATGGCCGTGGATGAAACAACCCGCCTGACCGGTATATTTCGACTGGGACAGCTCCTCATGCTGGCCGTTGGGGCCTATCTGGTCAATCGCATCGGCCATCGCCGCACCTCTTATTTCGGATTGGCAACTGGGATCATCGGCTTTGCCCTCATTATTTTGACCGGGATCCGCGGACTGCAAGGGCCGTTTATGGGCGGTGTCCTGGTCATCGGCATGGCCGGCGGTCTGATTTCAGTGACAAATCTGACCCTGATGATGAATATGACCGAACCCAAAAGAGCCGGAATTTATTTGGGGGCTTGGGGGTTTGCCCAAGCGGTGGGGGTTGGTACCGGCACGCTCCTGGGTGGCGTGATTCGCGATCTTGTGCTCGCCATCAGCGGACTGGATCTGCTAAGTTACATTACCGTTTATGGGTTTGAAATTGCGCTCTTGCTGCTGGCCATTCCCTTTATACGGCATCTAAACATCACTCAGTTTAAAGAAGATACAAAAATCAAAACAACCCAAATTTTGGCACAAATAGGAGATGCTTCATGAAAGGAGTTAGAAGTTGTATACAATACATCATCTATGCAGCCATCGCGAATACATTGATCTTTGGGGCCTTGATCGGCTACTGGTCTTGGTCAACCAATAATTTACTCGCAGCCAACGAAGTTTATGATGCCGCCCAAGATGTACCCGGCGAAATATACGCGATTGAAGGATATAACATCCATGTCCAAACCATGGGCGATCCTCAAAACCAACCGCTGCTTCTTATTCACGGTTTTGGGGTGGAAGGAGGGTTATTTTGGGGTGAATTTGCTGAGCTGCTGGCTGAAGATTATTATCTCATCATGCCCGATCTCCTTGGTTTTGGCCACTCAGAGCGGGTGATTACCCCGGACGATGGTTACACCCATGCCGGTCAAGTAGAAATCTTGGCAGGCGTTTTAGATGAGCTGCAGATATCCCAGGCCAATGTTTTGGGAAACTCGTATGGTGGAGGGCTGGCAGCTCAAATGGCTTTAGATTATCCGGAAAAAGTAAATCAAATCGTTTTAATCGCCCCGCAGGTGTTTGATCTCGGCGGCAACTTTTTCCAGTCTCTGGTTTCAATCCCTTTTGGCATCGGCCGGGCGATGACCTGGTCGGCACAGGGTGGAGGGCCACGCGCTGATAATCTGGCACGCATGGGTTGTGAAGATGGGAGCAACTACTGCCCATCACAGGAAGAATTAAATCGTCGCCGCCGACTGGCCGATATCGACGGAACCACAGATGCCCTGATCGCTTTTAGCACCACCCCGCCAGATGCCCGTCTGCCGGAAGATTTATCCGAAATTGACAAACACGTACTGGTCATTTGGGGACCGGGGGACACGGTCATCTCTTATGCGGATTACAGCAGCCGCGTGATTGACGCACTGCCCTCAGCAGAATTGATCGTCATGGATGGCCACGGTCACAATCCCTATAAAACAGGACCGGATGAGGCGGCCGCCTATGTCAAAGAGTTTTTAGAATAGATAGGGATAACGATGGTTAATGAACTCTTCTTCCGCCTTTTTTTCCTGGGTTATTATCTGGCCCTGATCGCCATTGCCGTTTACTTTCGACGGCGCGGGCAGCGGCGGGGCAGCATGCGGACGCAGGGTGACGCTGAGTCAAAACAGAGAGAAGGGCGCAGCCGTCTGGGCATACGGCGTATCGCCGGGATTGGCATGATCACCGCAGCCGTTCTCTACGTCATTTACCCGCCGTTTATGGATTATTTGCACGCGCCCCTGCCGCCGATCGTGCGGCTGCTCGGTGTGGCCCTGGGGTTAACCAGCTTACCCCTTCTGGTGTGGGTCCTTGACGCCCTCGGCCGGCAGTGGTCGCGGAATTTGCAGCTGCAGGATGAGCATCAGCTCATCACCGACGGACCCTATCGGCTGGTGCGTCACCCGATGTACACCGTCATTTTTATGGCCATGTCCACCGTGGCCATTGTGTCGGCCAACTGGTTGATGATCGTACCGGCCGTGGTGGCTATGGGGGTGATTTACAGCCGCATTCCCAAAGAAGAGGCGATGCTCAAGGAGGCGTTTCCAGGGGATTACGAGGGGTATATGGCCCGTACCGGCCGGCTGCTGCCCAGGTTGCGGCGCTAATGCAACCTTGCATCAGCCCGGTTAAGGGCGAAGGTTAGACGACCCACACCAGCCAGCCAAAGCAGCAGCGCTGTGCCAAAGGTCAACATCACCTGCTGCGTCGGCAAATTAGTAAAAGAGCCAACTATCGACAGCAGCACGATGGCTGCGCCGAGCAGGTAGTCGAGCTTGAGGCGCAGCAGGTAACCCAGCGGGAAAAAATGCAGGCCAACGATAAACGCTACCCAGGGCAAGATCAAGTCCGGCTGATCTAGAGCCATCAGCACGCCGCTGCCGACACCAATTAAAATGCCTTCCCCGGCAAAAATGAGGCCAAACCATTTGCCGATGGTGGCTTGCTGGTCGTATGCGTGACTGACCGGAGTGCGCAGCCCTACCCAGATGGAACTGGCCAGCAGGGCCACCGCCGGTACGGCCGTGATGGCCAATACCAACCCGCTGACCAAATCGAGGGCCAGGGCGATGCCCAGCCATACCGCTGAAACCACCGCGTAAATCCCGCCGCCAACCGCCAGACCATGAGGGTTGGCTGCATAGTCGATATGTGTCAATGTGTTCACTTACTTTCTTCCATACGCTGCGTTACGGTCATGATCTCAAGGCCGAGATCGCGAATTTTGTTCAGCAGGCCGTGTAAAGCCGCCTGGTCAGCAACCGGTCCGGTGAGGGTGGTTTCTCCCATCACGGGGTCCGGAACGATCCTCAGGCCATCAAACCAATGTGCCCAGCGCGGGCCTATCTGTCCTTTGAGCCGGATTTCGTAAATTTTCATCATAATCATCGATTTGTGCGCCACGTTTGTAGCGCTCCAACAGCCATGCCCAAACCGATACCGAGCGCCCAGGCGGCCGCATTGTTAGCCATCACAACGCTAAATGCCGCACCCAAACCGACGCCAGCGGCCGTCCACAAACCCATATAGTTTTTCTTTGTCATGTTTTGCCTCCAATTTTTGGGGACGCAAGTTGCTTTCATGAGCAGTAGGCCTGCGTTCCCAAAAAAATGATTTATCTAGGAAGCAGTATATGAATTGAGCGGTCACAGCCGCATGTATCGAAGGGTGTATTAGGGGTGTAACGGGGATTTTAGAGCAGGTTAAGTTCACGGGCCCGGGCCACCGCCTGGGTGCGATTGGCGGCGTGCAGCTTCCCATTGATGTTGCTCAGATGCCGTTTGACTGTGCCGATGGCCAAATACAGCTTGTTGGCAATCTCGTGGTTGGTGTGTCCGACGGCCACCAGCTGTAAAACTTCGAGCTCGCGGTCGCTCAGCGGTTCCAGAATATGACCATCGGCCAGGAGGGTTAAAGCCTGGGGCACACTTCTGGTCCTGGGGGAGGCAACGGCGGTTAGGATGCGATCACAAAACGGCCGTTCGGTTGAGCCGGCCGCCACTCTTCCGACCAGCTTTGCCACGCCATCGCCAGGAAAGTAGAAAAGAGACACCCACTGGTGCCGTGCCGCCTGGTCAATCGCCCGGGCCATCGTGTTGAGCGCTATCTCATGATTCCCCAGCACATCTTCCAGCAAAGCCAGCGTCACCGGGGCCATCATTTGAGCATAGCTCGTTGATGGGAAATCAACGATATCGCGCACCCGGTCGCGCAGGGTGCGCAAACGGACAACATCATTGGGGTCTGTCAGCAGCTGCAGCTGCGCCCGAAACACCGTATTAATAAACGTCGCCGGATTGGGTTCGGCAGATGGCAACGCCTCAAACGCCACTGCATCTTGCACATCCAGCCAATGTTGGGCGCGATCTGTCTGCCCCAGCAGCAGGAGCACTCTTATCAGAAAGTCGTAGTATCCATACATCGCCTTGCCGGGTGACATTTGCGTCAGCTGTTCATCCGTTTCCAACGCCAATTTAAGCGCTG
>JASJCR010000064.1 GCA_030065875.1 Ardenticatenaceae bacterium
GGTCAAACAAGCGCTTCCGTATTTAGAAAAAAGCGACGCGCCTTCGATATTGACGATCACCAGTATTTCGGTGAAGCAGCCTGTGGCCAACCTGATGTTGTCTAACGTCATTCGGCCGGCGGTGATCGGATTGACAAAAGCGTTGGCCCAGGAATATGGGCCGGTGGGGATTCGAGCCAATTCGATCTTACCTGGTTGGACCCAAACGGAGCGGGTTGATTATTTGCTGGGATACCGAGCGGAACAAAATGATTCTACCCCTGAAGAAGAAGCGGCCAAAATTGGCGGCGCATTACCCCTGAGGCGAATCGGTCAGCCTGAAGAATTCGGCCGGGTAGCGGCCTTTCTCGTATCACCGGCCGCCAGCTATGTGACCGGAGCGATGCTGCAGGTCGATGGTGGGGCATACAGCGGTTTAATGTAGGTCAATAATAAATTATGGGACATTTTGGTGGCGGCTGGTTCGCTTATTTACGACAGGAAAAGGGTAAAAAACCCCAGATAACCCGTGAGCTTCTGTGGCGGGTATGGGAGTTTGCCCGGCCGTTTCGATGGCGTGTTTTGGGGTTATTAGTCACTGTACTGCTTATCACCGGTTTTACCCTGCTCAATCCGTTGATCATTCGGGATTTAATCGACAACGCGATACCGAATCAGGATACGACGCGGTTAAACTGGCTGGCGTTGGCGCTATTGAGCATTCCGATTGTCAATGGGGGGATCGGCGTATTCCAGCGGCGATTAGGGGCCTCGATCGGAGAAGGGGTTATTTTTGACCTGCGCTCCGCCCTCTACACGCATATGCAAAGCATGTCGCTGCGCTTTTTTACCCAAACTCGAACCGGTGAGTTGATGTCCCGGCTAAACAATGATGTGGTGGGTGCTCAAAGTGCGGTTACCTCAACTTTTACCAATATCGTTACCAATTTAGTGACCGTGATCGGAACCCTGGCGATCATGTTTACTCTCGAAGCGCGTTTGACCCTGGTTTCGCTGATCGTTTTGCCGGTTTTTATTATCCTTGCGCGCCGGATAGGAGACCGCCTGCGGGAACTGCGCCGCACGTCAATGGAATACAACGCCGAAATGAACGCGGTCATGAACGAGACCTTAAATGTTAGCGGGGCCCTGCTGGTGAAGCTGTTCGGCCGCGGCCGAGATGAACAGCAGCGCTTTCGCGGTTACGCCTGGGATGTCCGCAACATTGGGGTGGAGTCGGCGGTGGTGGGACACTGGTTTTTTATGGGATTGGGGATCGCTACCGCCGTGGGAACCGCCCTTATTTACTGGTTGGGCGGTAATTTTGTGATCGATGGGGAATTTTCGATTGGCACGATCGTCGCTTTTGGGGCGTATTTGCGCCAGCTGTACGGTCCTTTAACATCATTGACCAATACGCCGGTGGAATTTGCCCAGTCGCTCGTCAGTTTTGAGCGCGTATTTGAAGTATTGGATTTGCCGGTGGAAATCATCGAATCTCCAGATGCTAAACCACTCTCACAAGTAAACGGAAAAATCGAATTCCAAAACGTCACCTTCTCGTATCAGGATCGAGAAAGCGGGCTAAAGGCGGTGACCCGCTTTAGCTTCTGGGGGAATAACCCCGATTTGGTCAAGCGCGGAAAAGGAGATGGTGCTGAGGGAGAAGGGGAAGCGTTCCGCTGGGCGTTAAAGGATATTCAATTCACCATTGAACCTGGTGAACTGGTGGCATTGGTTGGTCCCAGCGGCGCTGGAAAATCAACGATAACCTACATGATCCCTCGCCTGTATGACCCCACGGAGGGTTGTGTGGCCATCGATGATCAGGATATCCGCCAGGTGACGCTTGATTCGCTGGCCGAAAATATCGGCATGGTCACCCAGGAAACATTTTTGACTTACGATACGATCCGCGCCAATTTACTGTATGCTCGGCCGGAGGCTTCAGAAAGTGAAATGATCGAGGCAGCCAAGGCGGCCAATATTCACGAGTTTATTGCCGATCTTTCCGAAGGGTACGATACGGTTGTGGGTGAGCGGGGCTACCGGTTGAGCGGTGGAGAGCGTCAGCGCATTGCCATCGCCCGCGTTATCTTAAAAAACCCGCGCATTCTCGTTTTGGATGAAGCGACATCGAGCCTGGATTCCCTGTCAGAAGCGTTGATTCAGCAGGCGCTGCAGCGGGTGATGAAAGGACGGACCAGTATTGTCATCGCCCATCGCTTATCAACGATTTTGGCGGCCGACAAAATTTTAGTTATGTCTCAGGGGCAGCTGGTTGAGGCCGGCACCCATCATGAATTATTGAAGCAGGACGGGCTGTATCGCACCCTTTACGAAACCCAGTTCCAGCACGTCACAGACCAGGAGGTCACTGATTAATATTCTGTGGTCTTCAAGCCCGGCCCGTCATCCTTGCCGCGGTTTTCATGGGGATAAACTACGAGGAGCTACCGGTGGCCTTCCGACGGATTCCCGCTTTCGCGGGAATGACAAAGCTATATCTGTATCTATTTGTCCAAACTCATAATCTGGTTTTTTAAAGCGATTTATCGAGTTTCGGTCCCCTTGACCTATTCATCGGGAAGGTGAGATGGCAACTTCAACGGGGAGAAAAATTATGGAGCAAACAAGAAAAATCTACTGGCCGATTCACACCATCCAGCTTCTGTCGGTAATCGGCTTACTTATCGCATTTTACCTCTATCTCTATCACGAGCAGGTTGTGGATATCAACTGTGCGGCCGATGGCTTTTTTGACTGCAGCCGGGTTTCCGGCCCCACTTCCCCTTATAGTTCCGTGGGCGATTTACCGATCGCCCTGATTGGATTGGCCGGGTATGCCGCCATATTTTTGGTGACCTGGGCCCGGCAGCTGTGGTCGTTGGTTGACCGCTACTGTGCCGCGATGCTGCTGTTGTTCACCGGCCTGGGAATGGGCTTTACGATTTATTTAAAGGCCCTTGAATTAACCGTGATTCACGCGATTTGCGAGTATTGTCTTTACTCGGCCGTTGTCATGGCGATTATGTTCGGGCTGGCACTTTACGATTTTCGCCAGAAAGGTTACTCACCATTGCGCAGGTAGAGGACCAAAATACCGATCAGGATGAGCAGAAGGATGAGCCCGACCCCAATCAACACACCGATCAAAACGAGAAGCACGATGCTGACATCCGGCGTCGGTTCAGGCGTATCATCCGGAATCGGCGTTAAGGTGGGGGTTGGGGTTTTGGTAACGGTTGGACTAGGGGTAATGCTTGGAAGCGGCGTTATCGTGGCGGTTGGAGTAGCGGTGATGGTTGGGGTCATGGTATTGACCGGGGTGGACGTTGGGGTAGAAGTTGCCTGGGATTGCTCTTCAAGCCGCTGTAATTCGGGGCCGGTCAAGGGGACACTATTTATTTCACCGGCCGTGACCACCACTCGGGCATTATCTCGCGTGAAAAAGTAGCTGAGAATCACGTCTGACGGGGCGACCCACACTTCATCGGTTCCGGCCGGGCCATACGTGTTGTACACATAAGAAATAATCGCTTCGAGATTTTCCTCTTGGCCGCCTGCTGTGGCCGTATTCATCCAGAAGTGGCGGTTGGGTCCGGCATAGGTAGATAGCCAATCAAACTGCTCAATCGATCGATCAATTTCTCCAAGCTCAATCAATGAATCGCGTCCCAGAGGTTCATTGAGATCAAATGGGAAGGCAAATTTATCCTCAGCCACAAATTGTTCACGCGCGTTTTTATCAACAATAACCGGGATTCTTCCCCCACCTTCATAGAGCTGTAGGGTTGAATCTCCTTCTAAAAGGATATTTTTAAAAGGGGTCAAATACTCATTTAAGCCACAGGGCGGGGCAAATGAGAGCGGCACATAATCGGGGCGGGTTGATTCGGCGATGATATCAGTGAGGGTTTGTTGATTCCTGTTGATTGTGGTCACTTCGCTGCCGATGATGGGTTGGCAGGTGTAATCGTTATAAGTTTGATTGCCCAGTGACCAGCCGTCACTGACTAATTCTGTAATTTGTTCCTGACTTAGAAAATTCAGGGCCGGCCGCAGTTCAACCAGAACACCGGTCAGGAAGATAGTACCTCGCCAGTTTCGCTGATTAAAAAGGGCGATAGAGGATTCTAAATCTTCTGTACCGTCGAATCCATGTGACCAGGCCCAGCGCTTATTGTCTAGGAGAAACCCTTTTGTTACCAACCCGAGCTGTGGGGATTCGTTTTCCGTCTCGAAGCGCAGATCGATAATGGCCGCAGAAGTAGTGACCATTACCGTTCCGGATTCAGGGCGGTAAGTGTAGAGAATTGGGTCGCCGTTTTCGTCAACGACTTCAATGGTGTTGGCATCTCCGACCTGAAAAAGCAGCGTCAAATCACCTGAGGTGACCAGGGGGACGGCCGCCCGATCAACCTGATAGACAAATCGATAGGGTGTCCCCACCGCTTCCGCACCGGTTGAGACAATCAAGATAAGCGCGAGGATCATGGCAAGGATGAGGGTGGTCGAGAGGGTGCGCTTCAAATTTTGTGGCATTGGCTTCTTTTTGAATCCTAATTTTGGAGATCATTTGAGTGCAGCTTTGCTGCTTGGGTGGGTGAGATGTCCACATTTTCCAGCCACTCATCCACAATTTGAACGCCCAGGAGCGGCGCGTAAATATTGCGTGTCGTGGCGATGTCCGCATGACCCAGAAACTCTTGTACGACTTCGATCGGCATGCCTTCTCGCAGCAGCTGGGTGGCCCGATAATGGCGAAAATCATGGGCTGAAAGGGTGGTGTGCAAATTTAAGGCTTTCACCGCTTTTTTGACGACATTGTGAACCGAGGTGATCGTTAATCTGGCATTTTGGGCGTTCCGGCTGTGAGCGACAAACAGCGCTGGGTTAAGATCTTTTCTTTCATCCAGATAGTGCTGCAGGGCGTTTTGAGCATAAGGTCGAATGTGAATCGAACGGGTTTTATTTCCTTTTCCGGTGATGATGGCGTGATTTGAGCGGCCGTTTCGAACGGTGGTTCTGTTTAGGGAAACAATTTCACTGATGCGCGCCGCCGTAGAGTAAAGCATTTTGACCAGGGCGCGGTTGCGCAGCAGGGTCAGCCGGCGATTGTAGCGGTCATTTTCGGCCGGTAGGGGAAGTTCATCATAATAATTTACGATTTGCGGAATTGCCTGCCGGGCCTCATCGAGGTCAACGACCGTTTCCGCCGGGTTTGTCCTGGCTCGCCGCCGCTTAATTTGCCGCTGCAGCTTGCCCAGGCGGATCGTCTCGGGCAGGGCATCTCGATCTTCGAGAAAACTCAGATACCCAACAACGGCCGCCGTATAGGTCACAACTGTGCCGGGGGAACGATTGCTGATTAACCAGCGCCGAAAAGAGACAACCGTATCGGTCTGCAAATTTCGGGGAGAAAGTGGCCAGGGATCATCGGCCGAGTAGCCATCTTTTTTAAAGTGCTGCAGCCAATCGGCAAACAATCGCAAACCGCTGCGATAGGTCGATTCGGTTTTAGCGCTGTTTTCGCCTGCTTTTAGTAGAAACTCAATCTCATACAGCCACAGAGGCGTATCAGTTGGAATGTCGCGATTGCTAAGTGGAAATTGTCGTTGACCCATGAGTTGCCGCTTAATAAATTTAACCTGGCGCTATGGTATCATATAACAACCTGGTTTATCCGTGAATAAAAAGAATTAAGGATGCTACAGAGCGAACCGCTTGACAAGGCTTTCATTGTTTGTTAAGCCGCGTCCCTTATCTGTGGAAAAAGCGGCTCTGATTGCCCGGTTCAGATCTGCCATCGTGGCAAAATTGACCTGATGTTCCGATTTCTGCGCCGGCCGATCGTTAGCGAAGCGTCAATAGCGTCTGATCTCTTTGCAATGCCAATTGATCAAGGTATAATTCATTGGTTGAATGCAAATAATGCAATCACAACCTCGTTTTTTTACCATCTCACACATGCTTTGACAAAATCGGGTGTGCCAAAATGGCCAATGCGGTTCAAACGAACCAAATTTTGGTTGTCTGGTTCCGGTTGCGGAAGATAAGCATGAAAGTCGAGCGTTAATCTATCATGTTAACGTCTCGAAAAAACAAAGGAGTTTTAATCATGCCTGTTGTTTCGATGAAATCTTTACTCGAAACAGGTGTCCATTTTGGTCACCGTACCCGACGTTGGAATCCAAAAATGCGGCCGTATATCTTTACGGAACGCAACGGGATCCACATCCTTGATTTACAACAAACGATCGTTTTAATTGACGATGCCTATAAGATTATCCGCGACATTGTGGCCAATGGCGGCTCGGTGCTGTTTGTCGGAACCAAGCGGCAAGCGCTGGATACCATTGCTCGTGAAGCAGCCCGCGCGCAACAGCCATACATCAACACCCGCTGGCTGGGTGGTACGCTGACCAACTGGGTGACGATCCGGCAGCGGATTAACCATCTTGACCAGCTGGAAGCGCAGCAGGCGAACGGCGATTTTGAGGGGCTGAAGAAGCGCGAAAGATTGATGCTGGAGCGCGAAATTGACAAGCTAAATCTGCGCTTGGGCGGTATTCGAACCATGCGTGGTTTGCCTGACGCACTTTTTATTGTCGACGTTAATCACGAAGAGACCGCCGTGCGCGAAGCCAACAAGTTGAATATTCCCATCATCGGCGTTGTCGATACAAATTGTGATCCGGATTTGATAGATCACGTCATTCCTTCAAATGACGATGCCATTCGCGCCATTAAGCTCATTGTTGGTAAGATGGCCGATGCCGCATTGGAAGGCCTCAACGTGCGCATGCAGGAACTGGTTGAGGAAGACAGTGATGAAAGCGCCCAAACATACAGCGATTTTGATGGGTACGATGATGATGTAGATGAAGCAGACCTGTTAGGGGAAGCTACATTGGCCAAGATTCGCCAATCACAACCGGCTCCGGCCGTCGAAGAAGCTGCGCCAGTTGAGGTTGAAGTCGAGGCCGCTGTTGCTTCTGAAGAAGCCGCCGTAGCCGAAGCTGAAGCCCCCGTTGAGGCGGAAGCCCCTGCAGAAGTTGACGCCCCTGAAGAAGCTGAGTCTGAGACGAGTGAAGAGGCGGAAGCTGAAGTCAGCAGTTAAGATAAAGCATAAAGACCATTGGCGGTTGATGAATCTGGGATAACTCGATTCAAATTTAAAAATTAAAACAATTCATAATTATAGGGCGAACCGGCACCTCCCGGTTCGCCCATTTGATGTAACCAAATCTCGAGGAGCAATTGTAATGGCAGAAATTACAGCAAAAATGGTAAAAGAGCTTCGCGAAGCAACCGGTGCTGGAATTTTGGAAACAAAAAAAGCGCTGGAGGCGGCCGGGGGAGATTTTGAAAAAGCGGTTGACATTTTACGTGAAAAAGGTGCCGCTCGGGCTGCCAAGCGGGGCGGCCGGGAAGCCAATGAAGGCGTAATTCAAATGTACGCCCATCCTGGTGGGCGAGTAGGCGTCATGGTTGAACTCAACTGTGAAACCGACTTTGTTGCTCGAAACGAAAGCTTTCAGCAGCTGGCCCACGACTTAGCTTTGCAAATTGCCGCGATGTCACCAAAATATGTGGCCATCGAAGACGTTAATGCCGATGAGTTAAGTCGCGAGCTGGATGTCTTAAAAGCTCAGGCAGCCCAGGAAGGGAAACCGGAAAAAATTATTGAAAAAATTGTCCAGGGGCGTATCTCAAAGTTTTATGAAGAGGTCTGCTTGCTGGAACAGTCATTTGTCAAGGATGAGAAAAAGAAAATCAAAGATTTAATCACCGAGACCATTAGCTCAACCGGTGAAAATATCATGATTCGACGGTTTGCCCGCTATGAGCTGGGCGAAGTACTCGACTAACCGCTAAAGGGCGTAGGGAACTACGCCCTTTTTTTTAACATTTTGCACGGGCATCAGACGAGATGCAGCTTAAAAACAAACAGGGCCGTGTCCGGTCACAATACCAAGAAGGGAAAAATGAGTGATTTAAGGTACAGTCGCATTTTGTTGAAATTGAGTGGAGAGAGCATGGCGGGTCCGGAAGGGTTTGGTATAAACCCGCAGCGAGCTTCAGAAGTGGCACAGGTGATCAGTGAAGTTTACCAGCTTGGGGCTCAGGTTGCCGTGGTCATTGGGGCGGGCAATTTGTGGCGCGGGACCATCGGGATGGAAATGGGGATGGATCGCACCACAGCAGACCACATGGGCATGATTGCTACGGTTATGAATTCCTTAGCTTTAAGGGACGCCCTCGAGCACTTGGATGTGCCGACCCGGGTACAAACCGCTTTTGAAATGAGAACCATTGCTGAGCCTTATATTCGTCTGCGAGCGATTCGCCACATGGAAAAGGGGCGAGTCGTTATTTTTGGCGGGGGAACGGGGAATCCCTATTTTACGACTGATTCGGCCGGAGCTTTGCGAGCGGTTGAAATCGGGGCCGAGATTTTGATTAAAGCCACAAAGGTCAACGGTATCTATGATTCGGACCCCATGAAAAATCCGGATGCGGTTCGTTACGATACCCTGTCCTACATTGATGCCCTTAATTCCCGCCTCAAAGTGATGGACAGCACCGCCATTTCCCTCTGTATGGATAATGAAATGCCTATTGTTGTCTTAAATTTGTGGGAAAAGAACAGCGTTAAAAAGCTGGTTCAGGGGGAGTCAGTTGGAACGGTTGTCTGCTAAAAGAATTCCAACTATAGTATAATTAATGAAATAAGAATGAAAGGAGTAGGTGGTTGACCTTCCCCGGTCGACCGCCTGTTTCCATGTTTGAATTTCATTTAACCGTATACTCACAGTTATAAAGGGGAAACTCATGGTAAATGATATAATGGATGATGCTGAGCTGCGGATGATGGGAGCAATTTCCGCCTTAGAGGGTGATTTGAATTCTTATCGCACCGGCCGAGCTTCACCAACCCTGTTAGATCGCATCGTGGTGCATTTTTATGGCACCGATATGCGTCTGGTTGAATTGGCATCCATCTCCGTACCCGAACCACAGCAGTTAGCTATTAAGCCGTATGACCAAAATGCGGTTTCAGCCATTGAACGCGCCATTTTAACTTCTGATTTGGGGTTAAATCCAAATAGCGATGGCAAAATTATTCGCTTAAATATCCCTCCATTGACGGAAGAGCGCCGCCGCGATTTGAGCCGCCAAGTTTCTCACCGTGTAGAAGAAGCACGCGTGGCGATTCGCAACGTGCGCCGAGATGCCTTAAATCATTTGCGCCAATTGCAAAAAGATAAGGAGATCTCTGAAGACGAATTTTATCTAGCCCAAGACCGGTTGCAAGAGTTGACGGATCGCTACGTCGAAGACGCAGATTCCCATGGCAAAGCGAAAGAACAAGAAATTATGACCATATAGGGAGAAAGTAAGCATGATCCTCAATAAACCCGATCTTGATGTCTCCGGACTCAAAATACCCCAACACGTGGCCATCATTATGGATGGCAACGGCCGTTGGGCAAAAAAGCGGCTCCTCCCTCGCCAGGCCGGCCATCGTGCCGGGGTTGAAAATTTAAGACGCGTGATCGATGCCTGTATTGAGTTTGGCATTGAAGTATTGACAATTTACGCCTTTTCTACCGAAAATTGGGGCCGGCCGGAGTCTGAAGTTCGCGGTTTAATGCGTATTTTCGCCCGTGTGTTGGATCAGGAAGTGTACGAACTTCACGATCAAGGTGTTCGGATTTATCATCTGGGTGATCTCAACGGAATTGATAAAAACCTGCAGGATAAAGTACATCGGGCGATGGAATTAACCCGAAATAACGAGCGCCTCTTACTCAACGTCGCGTTTAATTATGGGGGGCGGGCTGAAATTTTACATGCGATTCGCCAGCTTCTGGCTGATGGTGTTTCGCCTGAAGAGCTAAATGAGGACGTGTTTGGGCGGTACCTTTTTACATCAGGATTGCCAGATCCCGACCTGGTGATTCGTACCAGCGGGGAAAAAAGGATCAGCAACTTTTTAATTTGGCAGGCTGCCTATGCCGAGTTTTATCAAACCCCAATTTACTGGCCTGACTTTGATCGCGAGGCACTTTACGATGCCCTTTTAGCATATACCGGCCGGGACCGTCGGTATGGGTTGTTAAAGGATTAGCGATCCCCAACGATCAAACCGCATGTTTCGAACCCGCGCGCTTGTTGCGTTGTTATTAACCCCGGTTGCAGCCCTCACTATTTACTTTGGGGGCTGGTTATTTTTTGCCGTCATCTCCCTAATTTTGTTAATTGGTGTTCATGAATATTGCAGCTTGATGAACGCCAATGGTTGGAAAATACCGATCGTCTTTATGATGGGTGGGGTGTTTATCGTTTTACTGACAACGATGGAGGTTCCCTATTTGTCCGCCGAGTTTGTTACCGCTTTATTTTTATTCTTGTCGTTGATTTATGCTGTAATATCTTACGAACGAGACGGTGGCGGCCATAAAACAGCGGAGTGGATGACCTTAATTGGTGGATTTGTCATATTTGGCTGGGTTGGCCGCCATATCATTTTGCTCCGCCAGCTCGAAGATGGTTTACTGTGGACTTTCACTTTTGTGGCAATTATCTGGATGTCAGATACGATGGCTTATCTGGTTGGCAGCCGAATTGGACGCCGTCAGATGACCCCCAAGCTAAGCCCTAAAAAAAGTGTTGAGGGGTATGTTAGCGGGATTGTGTTGGGAACGGCTGGCGCGGCCCTTTTTAAAATCTTGTTTTTACCAACTGTCCCCTGGGGGGGATTTTTTTTGTTGTCATTTGTTTTGACCCCGATTATTCCCGCGGGTGATTTGGGTTTTTCGATTTTGAAGCGAGAGGCCGGGCAGAAAGACGCCAGTCAGCTGATCCCGGGACACGGGGGGATCCTCGATCGTTTTGACACGATGATTTGGGGGTCAATGATCGCTTACTATCTGATTTTGTATTTACTTTGATGTAGAATGTAACCGTTCCAGTTTCTTACACTCTTGTGACCGGCTAATCATCGACAATTCCATTTCCATCAAATTGTGTCAGATCAAAAGTTTTTGGCGGCCGGTTCCATAATCAATTGATACCGTTATGACCAACGACATGAAATTTACGCGGAAAATCGTCACGATTGAGCGTTTTATCCTTGAACATCAACCTGATTATGCCAGGGGCGATTTTACAAATCTACTGTACGATATCGCCATGGCGGCAAAAATGATTGCCAACAAAACCACCCGGGCCGGATTGGCCGATATTTTAGGGTCTGTTGGCAATACCAATGTGCAGGGAGAAGAGCAACAGCGGCTCGATGTTTATGCCGATAAAACAATTTATCGCCTGGTAGATCATACCAATCGCGTCTGCGTGATGGCTTCTGAGGAGCATGAAGACATATTAGAAATTCCGCCTGAATTTCAAAAAGGGCGTTATGTTCTGGTCTATGACCCTCTCGATGGCTCATCAAATATTGACGTCAACATCAGTATCGGGACGATCTTTGGTGTTTTTAAATGTGTCGATTGGGCTCGCCGCGGCCGAGTTGAAGATTGTCTTCAGGCTGGAAATCAGCTTTTGGCGGCCGGGTATGTTTTGTATGGTTCCAGCACGATGCTGGTTTACAGCACCGGTCAAGGTGTACACGGCTTTACCCTCGATCCCCATATCGGAGAGTTCTTACTCTCTCACCCCAATATTCGTTTTCCGGAACCCCCTCAATATTACAGCGTCAATCACGGCAATTTCAGCAAGTGGTCAGGCGGAACGCAAGATTTTGTCAGATGGCTGCACGGCGGCTATGGAGGTGACGACCCCCAACTTTCTGAACGATACATCGGATCTTTGGTAGCGGACTTTCACCGCAATTTACTGCGCGGCGGCGTCTTCTTATATCCGGGTGAAGAAAACAAACCGGAAGGGAAAATTCGACTCCTTTACGAGGCGGCACCACTGGCCTTTTTGGCTCAACAGGCCGGTGGATTTGCCTCAAACGGCACCGAAAATGTAATGGATATTACTCCCCAGAATTTGCATCAGCGGACCCCCATCATTGTTGGTAATCGATGGCTCGTGCAGAAAGCTGAAGAATTTATTCGTCAAACATAAAAAATATGAAATCAAATTGACGAATAAAGAGGTGCATGCTATACTTCAAACGCTCAATGGTTCCCATTGGGCGCTATGTCCCCCAGGCATTTTTTTAATTTAAATCACACACCTTCTTTGCTGAATGCATCATTATTGGTGATTAGAAATTTAATCTAACTCTATTCTTTATTTGGCCTGAATTGCTTCGGGGCGTCGATCAAATCCTACAAACAAAAAATTCCAGTATAAAAATAATTTAAACAAGCGACAAAGATATAACAACTCTCGGTTCATTTGCAAATAGGACCTTTCCCCCCTTTGCTAACGATTGACAGGTCGCAAGATGAGTAAACACTGATATGGATAAAAAATTGGAATACGTTGAATTAGAAAAAAAGAAATTAAGCGAACTGCGTACAATCGCCAAAGACATGGGTGTTAGCGGTTTTAGTACGATGAAAAAAGGGGTGCTCGTTTACGAAGTGATGCGGGCCCAGGCTCGCGCCAACGGACTCGACTTTAGAGGCGGCGTTTTAGAAATCCTGTCTGAAGACAAACAACCGATTGGCTTTTTGCGCTCCGGAACAAATTATCGCCATGGAAGCCGCGATATTTATGTTTCTAATTCCCAAATACGCCGTTTGGGGTTGCGTAATGGCGATATGGTCATCGGCCAGGTTCGGGAGCCAAAAGACAACGAAAAATACTTCAGCTTAATCCGGGTGGAATCGGTTAGCGGTTTTGATCCCGAAGAGGCCAAGTCTCGCCCCTATTTTGAATCGCTCACGCCGATTTTTCCGGAAGAAAAGCTTAAATTAGAAACGACACCCAATATTATTTCTACCCGCCTGATTGACCTGGTGGCGCCGATCGGCCGCGGGCAGCGTGGCCTGATCGTTTCTCCGCCAAAAGCCGGTAAAACAACCGTTCTCAAAGAAATCGCCAACGGCATATCTCAGAATTATCCAGAGGTTCATCTGATGGTTTGCCTGATCGGTGAGCGGCCGGAAGAAGTCACCGATATGGATCGCTCGGTTGAAGGGGAGGTGAGCAGCTCAACCTTTGATGAGCCGGTTCGCAATCACTGCCGCGTGGCCGAAATGGCCCTGGAGCGCGCCAAACGCCTGGTGGAATTTGGTCGCGATGTCGTCATTTTGCTTGACTCCATTACTCGATTGGCCCGGGCGTATAACCTGACCGTTCCCCCCAGCGGCCGGACTCTCTCCGGTGGTCTGGATCCTACAGCGCTGTACCCGCCCAAACGGTTCTTTGGCGCTGCCCGTAATTTGGAATTTGGCGGCAGCCTGACCATTATCGGCACCACGCTGGTCGATACCGGCAGCCGGATGGACGACGTCATTTACGAGGAATTTAAAGGAACCGGCAACATGGAATTGATGCTGAGCCGCCGGATGCAGGAGCGTCGGATCTTCCCAGCCTTCGATATCGAGCGGTCCAGCACCCGCCGTGAAGAACTGCTGCTTTCTGGTGACGAGCTGAGCCGCGTGTACACGATGCGCCGTATGCTGGGGCATCTCATCGACACACCGGGATACGATATGGTCAGCGCCACCGATGCCATGATTTCACGGATTCGGGGCACCGACGACAACTACGAATTTCTGGAAACCTTGGTTAAAGATTTTTAGCCAGCGGATTTCTATCTAAAGAAGGGCGACTACAAAAATCTTAAAGATTTTTGTAGTCGCCCTTCTTTCATTTCCCCTCAAACAATCAACATCGCATCGCCCAAAGACAAAAATCGATATTGCTCCTCAAGGGCGGCCTGATAGGCGCGCAGGATATTTTCGCGGCCGGCAAAAGCGGAAACCAACATCATTAAGGTTGATTTTGGCATGTGAAAGTTGGTGATCATGACATCTACCGCGCGGAAGCGATATCCGGGATAGATAAATAAATCGGTGCGCCCTTCAAAAGCCACCACCGGTTTCCAGGGACACATGGCGGCCGTTTCACCGGAAGCGTCCCGCTGACTGATGGTTTTGAGCGAGCCTTCAACGCCGGCCGCGCGGAGAGCGGCCGATTCCAACGTGCGCACGGATGTCGTACCCACCGCGACCAACCGGCCCCCGGCCAGTTTGGCCCGGTTGATTCTCTCTGCGGCAGCCGCGGATAACCTGGCCCACTCGGTGTGAATGGGATGGTTTTCAATTTGTTCGGTTTCAACCGGTTTAAATGTGTCCAGACCGATATGAAGCGTCACGTTCTCCAGGATAACCCCCTTATCGCGAAGGGCAAGCAGCATGTCGGGCGTAAAGTGGAGACCGGCGGTTGGGGCCGCGGCCGACCCCGCCTGCTGGGCGTATACGGTCTGATACCTTTCGTTATCTTCCAGACGACGGTGGATGTAAGGGGGAAGAGGAACGTGACCGAGCTCTTCCAACCAATCCTCATTAGGAGCGTTGAACTGAATTTGGCGCAGGGGGCCGTCCAAGACCGCCGTGATTGTCCCTTTTATCGAAGTTGGCTGGTTATTTTGATCGTGGATTGTAATTTCACTGCCTTCTCGCAGGCGACGCCCACCGACGAGTGCTTCCCAACAGCCTGGTTTAACCGCTTCGAGGAGCAGCAGCTCAACCCGGCCGCCGCTGGCTTTCTGACCATAAAGCCGGGCCGGTATGACGCGGCTGTTATTGGTGACCAGCACGTCGCCAGCTTTAAAGAAGTCGAGGATATCAGTAAATTGTTTGTGGCTGATTTGGCCACTTTCGCGTTCCAAGACGAGCAGGCGGCTTTGATCTCTGGAGGCCAGCGGTTTTTGGGCAATCCGCTCTTCAGGAAGGTGGTAATTAAATTGATCCAGGTGCAACATGATGCTCTCCATATCGGTGCAAAATTGTACGCAAATCATAGGAGACCGGTCAACTTTCGGCCGTCATAATTTGTTAAAACATATGAAGTTAAAACAATCCAAAGAATTATCAGAAACGGTTGCCTTTTAATTCAATGAAACGCAAAATAGCGCGCAATCATGTCAAATTTTACCTGGGAAAGCGAAGAAGAGTGGGATGACGCCATCGCCGTTGAGAAGAAGCCCCGAAGAAAACGGCCGTGGCGGCGATTTTTTACCATGGGAATCATCATCCTGGCCTTGATTTCCTCTCTGGTCGGCCTGTCTTATTGGCGCATTGAAGCTGTTGATCAGCAGGTCTCAGATGAAGTCATATCTTCCTATGAGTTAATACAGGAAGCGGTCCGTTCAGAGGATGAGGAGCTGTTTATCAGCGTTTTGTCCGGCCGCAGCGATGAATGGGTCAATACCCAAATAGATTTGTTCACGACCATCAAATTGGATAACCGCACGGTTTTTGGTTTTGAAATCGACTCACAACCGGCCGATGAGACCGCACTGGCGATCGAGTTAAACCCGGATTTGACCAGCGCGGTCGTCCAGCGCCAGCAAATCTTTGTCGATCGATTTGGTGAAAGCGTTGCCCTGGAACTGACTGATGTGTATCGCCTGGGGCAAACCCGGTGGCTTCTGGCTCCGCCTGAGGACGAGTTTTGGGGGGATTGGGTTGAGTTTGAGGAGCCAACCGCGATCATTGACACCAAGTTTCCCCAGCGTGATGCGGCCGTTGTTTGGCCCGTGCAGCAATATCTTGAAGAGAAAGTGAGCGAGCTGTGCAGCAATAGTGCTTATCAATGTCCTCCCGATTTTAAAGCCAAAATTATTTTTCATCCCGATCCGTATACGCTGGTTCAGTGGAACGATCCGGAATATCTTTACACGGCCGAAGATCAAATTGTCGTTCCCGCACCGACCCTGATCGGCATACCGGTTGATGAGGCCGGCCAGGAAGCGCTGGCTCGCACCTATGCCGCTCTGGTTTTGCCCAAAATAATTGTCGACCTTTTAAATTACTCATGCTGTGTCTCTCAATTTCCCCTGATCGCATCCTTTATTGAGCGCCAGCTGATCCATCTGGATATACTCCCGCCCGTCAATCAGGTGGAGCTGCATCAAAGCTATTTCTCCAATCCATTTGTCCCTTCACCAATTGGCTTTGAAGAAGGGTTCAATATAAATGATGATCTGCTGCGGCAGCGCGGGCATATTGTGGCCGCTTATTATGAGGACGAAGCTGGTGTGACCACGGCCGACCTGTTGTCATTGACGGCCGATGGTGATCGGAATTGGATGTCCGAATTAAACCGGGTGATCCGGGATAATCGCGCCATCGATTTTTTGCCAGATCATCTGCTGCCCAATTTTGTAAATTCTGCTTATGGCGGGGACAATCCACTGCTCCCTGTTCGCCAAAAATTGAACGTCGTATGCCAGAACGAATCCCGCGATCAGTTTGTGGGAGAATTTGACTTTGAACAAAACAGCTGGGAAATTACACCTTTGGACGGCCGCTCTCAAATTGGGCAAATTCGCCAGTTTGGTAATCAAGGCTTGATTTGGATTGAATCTGCAACAGGTATTTCCCTGTACTTGAATAATCGTAAAGATCTGGTTTATCGGGGAGATTATCCACTCATTCCTTCCTCCTCGGGTAACTCATCCAATATCATTTCATTTTATTCTTTCTTTCGCGACGGATCACCGCCAGTAGCTATGTTCGGAAAAGCGGATGATTGTGCGACCGCTGCTTGTAATTTTGAAGTTCTTGATAATACCCTCGCTATTTGGTCACCCGATGGTCAATCTGGTATTTGGTTAGAAAATGTCGGGCAGGAAAATGATGCGGCTTTTCTCGTCGATAGTCATGGGCAGCAACTGGAGCAAATTGATTGGCAGGAAAAGGGGAGACTGTTGTGGATCACCAATGATTCCTTAATTAAGACTGTCTTTGGGAAAGATGTGTTTGAATATACCTTCTATCTTATTGAAACAAATGCGATAAATCAAAACAACTATCTCTTCAACTGGTCGGAGTTTTATGCAGCCCTACCTGATCCCAAAATATCATCTCGTATGATGTGGCCTCAATGGTTTGTCGCGATTCCTGGACACCCGGAAATGATCGGCGTCATGGTTGGGATAACGCCAACTGAACCAAGCAGCTCGTTTTTTGCCGTATACGATTATCAGAATGACGAAATTGTGCTTCTTGTTGATGATTTTCCGATTGGTACTTTCGCATCAGAGCCGATTTTGGATCGTGAAGGGAAATTTCTCCTCTTTTATAAAAGCAGGTTGCTCCGCGGGCGGTCAAACGGCCGTTTCATCGATCTCGAGAATCTGACTTCAATTGAAGGAGTCCTGCCACCCATTCTGTCACCGTTTGCGCAAGATAACTTTCTTGATTTGGGCTCCAGGCTCGTCTGGTCACGGGATGGTCAGTGGCTGGCTCAACTTAACGGTGGATTTGCAGTGGTGGTAAATCCCCGTAGCGGCACCCGCCAGGTGATTGCTTACCCGGAAGGGACGCGGCAGTGTTATGGTGGAGGCTGGTTAGATTAATTGCCACGCCAATTTTGGTCGTGTTATACTCGACTTGTTAAGCCGTTCCCCATCAAGGAACCGCTTTGGAATAATATCATGGTTAACGGACATATGCGTTTTAACGTTGGGTATTTGCTGGAGTCTCCACCAGGTACCAAGAGCGATATTGAAGTTGAATTTCCCCGCCTACGAGTCGATGAATTTAATTTTAAAGAATTAACGGGAAAATTTAGAGCAACCCGAACCGGCGAAGGGATCTTTTTTGAAGGCCGCTTTGAAACCCTGACCGCGGTTGATTGTGTACGCTGCCTCACCGAAACATTTTTTCCCACCGAAATGATCATGGAAGAACTGTTTTACTATCCGGCCTCAACCGCACCACCCGGTGAATACGTTGTGGATCGCGATGGGGATGCTGATTTAGGCCCACTGCTGCGCGAACTCTCGGTGTTGGCCCTGCCGATGCAGCCCCTTTGCCGGCCGGACTGCCAGGGTTTATGCCCAGAATGTGGTGAAAACCTCAACGAAAGGGCGTGCGCCTGCAAACGGGATGAAATCGACCCGAGGCTGGCGGTGCTGCAGCAGCTGATCGACAATGACGACGGGGGAGACAATTAGTGTCTTAGTGTATTAGTATATTGGTGTATTGGTTAATTCATTCAAGTTTTTAATCAACAAACTCATTAGTAAACCCATACACTAGTAAACCATTACACTATTAAACCAATAAACCAATTGCTGTGATATCAACTGTCATCCAGGCCGGCGGCCGTTCAACCCGCATGGGTCAGGACAAGGGGCTGGTTAAGCTGAATGGCCGGCCGCTGGTGGAACACGTTCTGGAGCGTGTGCGTCCGCTTGGTGATGAAATCATCCTCGTTACGAACCATCCTCAAAATTTTGCTTATCTCAATCTACCGATGACTGGCGATGCGGAGCCAGGGGGCGGGGCGGCACCTGGGTTCATCACCGCACTTTCAGCCGCGAAATACGATCGGGTGATTGTTGCTGCGGTTGATATGCCCTTTATTTCGGCAGCGATTTACGGCGAATTGTTGACCCGCCTGCAAGACGAAACCGCGGCCGTTCTGCCGCTCTGGGGTGGTTTCTGGCAGCCGTTCCACGGGGTTTATCGCCGTTCCCTCTGTCTGGATCACATTAATTATCGGCTGGCTGCCGGTCAAACCTCCCTAAAAGGAGTGTTAAATGGTCTCAACCTTGAACTGGTCGAATATGAGGGAAACGGCCGGCCGTTTTTTAATATCAATACCCCAGAAGAGTTGGAACACGCGCAGGAGCTTATTGCACAAACAGGGAATGACCGCCATCCATGATAATGGTTTGTCCACAGATCATACGGGCCTGCGGCGAACACAAGAAGGAAACCACATCGGCTACATCTTCCGGTACACCCAACCGGCCGACCGGTGTGCGTTCGATGACGGCGTCGAACATCCCTTCCCCATGATCGCGTACCGACTGAAATTTCTTGATCGCCTCCGTCAGGATGATGCCTGGAGCAACCGCATTCACCTGGATGCCATCACCAGCCAGCTCGGCCGCCAGATAGCGAGTCAGCGATTCGATGGCTGCTTTTGACGCCCCGACGACCGAATAATCGTTCATGAGCACGCGCTGCCCACCCATGCTGGTGATGGCCACAATCGCCCCACCGCCTCGCTCCTTCATCATTGGAACCACGTTTTGGGATGCAAAGAGCAAGGAGCGGGCGTTGATGTTCATCGTCCACTCCCACCCCTTTGGTTTTTGCTCCATTGTCGGCCGGTTGTAGCCGCTGGCCGCATTGTGAATGTAATAATCCACTCCGCCAAACGCTTCTTTTGCTTCTACAAAAAGCCGCTCCAGGTCGTCCAGATCGCCAACGTTGGCTTTGACCACCAGCGCTTCGCGCCCCAGGGACCGGATCTCCTCGGCCGTCTCTTCGGCTGGCTGCCGATTCCGAAAAAAATTGACGACCACATTCGCCCCTTCTTTGCCGAACCTGAGAGCGATCGCTTTGCCGATTCCCCGGCCGGAACCGGTGATGAGGGCTGTCTTGTTGTCGTATAAATACATAGATTTACGATATACGAATTACGAAATAAGAACTACGAAATACGAAAACCCTTTTTGCAGGAGCCGTCGTATTTCGTATGTCGTAATTCAGCTTTTGTTTACCAATCCTTTCACCGCTTCCACTACTTTTTCGGCCGTCAGTCCGAACTTCTCATACAGCACTTCATAGGGAGCTGACGCGCCAAAATGATCGAGGCCGATGGCGATTCCGCGGCGGCCAACGTACTTCTGCCAGCCTAGGGTGACCCCGGCTTCAATTGAAACGCGAGCGGTAATGGCTTCAGGCAAAACAGAGGCTTTGTAATCTTCGGGCTGCTCGTCAAACAGCTCCCAGCTCAACATGGAAACAACGCGAGCGCTAATTCCTTCGTCCGCTAAACGGGCCTGGGCGTGCATGGCGATTTCCACTTCTGAACCGGATGCCAAAATAATCGCCTGATCGTCATCACCGGCTCCGATGGCATAACCCCCGTGTCGGCCGTTGGCGGCGACGGCCGGGTCCAGGGAGGGCAATCCCTGACGAGTGAGCGCTAAAACCGCCGGACCATCCTTTCGCTTAAGGGCCATTTCCCAGGCGATGGCGGTTTCATTTGCCTCGGCTGGGCGGAACACATAAAGATTGGGAATGGTGCGCAGGGCCATTAAATGTTCGATGGGTTGATGGGTAGGGCCGTCTTCTCCTAGGCCGATGCTGTCGTGAGTCAGCACGTAAATCACCCGTTTTTCCGAGATTGCCGAAAGGCGCATCCCGCCGCGCATGTAGTCGGAAAAGACGAGGAAGGTCCCGCCATAGGGAATCACCCCGCCGTGCAGGGCCAGGCCGTTCATGATGGCGGCCATGCCGTGTTCACGCACGCCATAATAGACATAACGGCCGTCAATCGATCCGTTCTGCAGATGGCCGGTATCGGCCACGATCGTTTTGTTAGAACCGGTCAGGTCCGCTGAACCACCCAGCAGATCGGGAATGGCCGGAACCAGCTGCTCCAAAACTTTCCCGGAGGCGGCCCGAGTGGCCATTTTGCTGTCGGCATCAAATGGTTTAAGCGCCTCTTCCCAACCGGCCGGCAGCTCTCCGGCCATTGAGGCCAGGAATTCGGCCGCCAGATCGGGATACGCGGCCTGGTACCCGTCAAACAACATCTGCCAGGCACCGTGCTCGGCAATACCGGTTTCCCGAACGTCCATCCACTCTTTGACATCTCCGGGAACGAGAAAATGCTCGTCTGCGGGCCACCCCAGCGCCTCTTTTGTGAGGCGAATTTCTTCATCGCCCATGGGTGACCCGTGAATTCCCTTGGTGCCGGCCTTATTGGGGCTGCCAAACCCGATGACCGTTTTACAGGCGATCATGGACGGTTTGTCAGATACCGCCTTAGCCGCCTCGATGGCGGCCGTCACCGCATCGTGATCGTGACCATCAACGCGTGTTGTGTGCCAGCCGTACGCTTCAAAGCGCTGGAGGACATCTTCGCTAAAGGCCAGATCGGTTGAGCCGTCGATTTGAATCCCGTTGTCGTCGTATAAAACGATCAGCTTGCCCAGCCCCAGGTGCCCGGCCAGGGCGCACGCTTCGTGCGATACCCCTTCCTGGATATCCCCATCGGAGCAGATGACATAGGTATGATGATCGACAATCGGGAAATTCGGCCGGTTGTAGCGGTTGGCCAGCCATTCTTCGGCGATGGCAAACCCGACGGAATTGCTGATTCCCTGCCCCAGCGGGCCGGTTGTGGTCTCAACGCCGGGGGTTAAATGACTTTCCGGATGGCCTGGGGTCAAACTACCCCACTGGCGAAATTGCTTGATTTGCTCTAGAGGCAGGTCATAACCGGTTAAATGGAGAAGGCTGTAAATTAACATCGAGCCGTGACCGGCTGATAAAATAAAGCGATCGCGATTGGCCCAGTGCGGGTCGTTGGGGTTATGGCGCAAATAGTTTTTCCACAGCGCCACTGCTGCGTCCGCCATTCCCATGGGCATGCCGGGATGGCCTGAGTTGGCTTTTTGCACCGCATCGGCCGCTAAAAAGCGAATGGTGTCGGCTGATTTTTTAGCAATAGCAGATTCACTGCTCATATGTCCTCCTAAACGCTGTTTTTTGTGGTTGGATAAGTCTTACTTCGGTGCCATGCGAATCGCCCCGTCGAGGCGGATGGTTTCGCCGTTGAGCATTTCATTTTCGGCAATGTGCTGGGCCATCTTCGCATAATCATCAGGGGTTCCCAGCCGTTTGGGGAAGGGAACCTGAGCGGCCAGCGAATCCTGAATCTCCTGAGACATGGCCCCAAGCATCGGCGTATAAAAAATGCCGGGGGCGATGGTCATCACGCGAATGCCAAAGCGTGCCAGTTCCCGGGCGATGGGGAGCGTCATGCCAACCACGCCACCTTTTGAGGCGGAGTAAGCTGCCTGGCCAATCTGCCCGTCAAAAGCGGCCACTGAGGCGGTATTGATGATAACCCCGCGCTCTCCGGCTTCATTGGGCTCGTTTTGGGTCATGGCGGCCGCGGTCAGACGAATCATGTTAAAGGTGCCGATTAAATTGACGGCGATTACTTTGGAAAAGGAGGCGAATTGATGGGGTCCCTGCCGGCCGACAACGCGTTCTCCAATAGCGATGCCGGCGCAGTTGATCAATCCGTGAACGGCTCCAAAGTGTGCGATGGCCTTGTCGACGGCCGACTGCGCATCTTCCTCGCTGGTAACATCGGTTTTGAAAAAGACCGCCCGATCGCCAATTTCCTGCTGGAGGGTGTTCCCCCATTCTTCGTTCAAGTCGAGAATGACCGTGTTCGCCCCTTGTGAACTAAAACGGCGCACACAGCCGGCTCCAAGGCCGGAGCTGCCACCGGTAATTAAAAAAGTTTGTCCGGATAACTGCATGGAAATCCTCCTGGTGGTTTAACTCTTTTTGCAAATGATGCAATTCGCCCTACGGATGATTTGACTGAGTGGATAGAGGAGACGGGTTAGGGCAACGTACAGCATCGTAAATGTAAATGGCCGGAATAGCCCCGGTTCCGGCCCTATTATACCTACGTTTATTACTTTCCCTTTATCAAAAAAGGAAACCTGTTAAAATCCCCTCCACAACAGGTGATGAATTAAATATTTCTTTTGAGGAGAATTTATTCCATGTCCGAAGATTTTGTCTTTCGCGGCCGAGTGGCCGATGTGGATCCGGAATTACACGATCTCTTTGAGCGCGAACGTGTTCGTCAGGAAAAAACGGTGATTCTGATTCCATCAGAAAGTATGGCACCGGATGCGGTTGAAGAGGCGATGGGGAGCAAATTTGGCAATATTTACGCCGAAGGGTACCCCCGGGAAAGCAGTCGCAAACAAACAGAAGAAGAAATTCTGGATGTCGAGAAAGAGTTAGCCCTGTACCGGCGCAACAGCGATCCGCGATATTACAAAGGGGTTGAATACGCTGACGTTTTGGAAGCTCTGGCCCGTCGCCGCGCGGCCGAGCTCTTTGCCGCCAATGGGGTGACGGCCGATCAGCTGTACGTTAATGTGCAAACGTTGAGCGGTGGGCCGGCCAACAGCGCCCTGTATTCGGCCGTCTTAAAACCCGGCGATACGATTATGGGGTTAAAATTGGCTGATGGGGGTCATTTGTCACACGGGGCCCCGGTGAACCGGTCCGGATCGATTTACAAGAGCATTAGCTATATTGTCGATGCGGAAACAGAACGGTTTGATTACGAGGCCATCGAGAAAATGGCCCTGGAAATTCAGCCGGATTTAATTGTGGCCGGATTTTCCGCTTATCCGCTCGTTATCGACTGGCAGCGATTCCGCGTCATTGCCGACAAGGTGGGGGCTCATCTTCATGCCGATATCGCCCACATTTCCGGATTGGTGGCGGCGGGGGTTCACCCCAGCCCGATTGGGGTAGCTGATTCGGTGATGACGACGACCCATAAGTCGCTTTGTGGGCCGCGAGGCGCGATGTTGTTAACCCATCGAGCGGATATCGGCCGCAAAATTGACAAGGCGGTTTTCCCTGGCGAGCAGGGAGGGGGACATTTTAACACCATCGGGGCGCTGGCTGTGGCCTTAAAATTGGCCCTGACCCCTCAATTTAAATCTTTGCAACATCAAATCGTGGCCAATGCCTCCAGGTTAGCCCAGAAGCTGCAGGAACACGGGCTGCGTGTCGTGGCTGGAAAATCGGAAAATCACCTGCTGTTAATCGATTGCACCACTGTTAAAAACGAGAACGGGGTGGGTCTTGATGGGGACTCAGCCGCGCGCATCCTGGATGTGGCCGGAATTGTCACCAACCGCAATACCATTCCCGGAGATCGATCCGCTCTGACCCCATCTGGGGTACGTATTGGCACCGTGTGGATTACTCAGCTGGGATTTAAAGAAAAAGAGATCGACCAGCTGGCCGAGGCGATTGCCGTGCTGCTCAACAACTCCGTTCCGGTTGAATACCCGGGGCGAATACGGCGGCGCACCAGACGGGCAAAAGTTGCTTATCACGCCTTAAAACGAGCTCGTGAGCTGGTGCGGCAGATGACCAAACAGCCTGTTGAAACGGCCGAAAGCGAGGCCCACACCCTGCAGGTTCGGGGAAATGTCGCTCAGGCATTTTTAGATGGGGCACTGACCACGGACGTCAACATGTTAAATATCGGGGAAAGCGGCTCATCCGCGGTGATTGTGGATGAGAACGCAACTTATCCGCTAACGATTGAGCGTGCGGCTGCCGATCGATATTTGCTGCGGGCTGCGGATGGGGCGGCCGCGGCGGCTGTAAAATTGTGGCTGCAGGATTTATCAGATGGGTATGTTTTTATCGATGATCCTTATATCAAGCTGCCTGGGCCGGTGACGGTGGAACACGTTACCGATGCTGATTTGCCCATTCCGGCCGTTGATGCGGTAATCAATCATGAAAAACTGTTTTTTGTCGGCCAATCTTCGGTTAATTCTTCTGAAGAGCGGACGTCAAAACCGGAATTTGCATGGCAGGAGCCAGCACAATCGGAGCTGCGGCGCACCCATCTCTATCACACGCACGTGGCCAGCGGAGCCAAAATGGTTGATTTTGCCGGCTATGATATGCCGGTCTGGTATTCATCGGTGGGCGAAGAACACGCTGCGGTACGAAACGGAGCGGCGCTGTTCGACGTCAGCCACATGGGTGTTTTTAGTTCCTCTGGCTCTCAGGCTCACTCATTTCTCAATGCGGTTACGGCCAACGATTTAACCCGCCTTGGCGTTGGTAAATCGATGTATACCTATCTGCTAGATCCGGCTGGAGGGGTGATTGACGATTTAATGATCTATCGCATGGGGACACAGGAGTTTATCCTGGTGGTCAACGCCTCCAACTTGGAAAAAGATTGGGCGTGGCTCAATGCGGTAAACAACCGAGAAGTGCGCATTGATCCCTCGCGGCCGTGGTTGACGATGCCTTACACCTGTGATCTGAAAGATTTGCGCAAGAGCGATGAACGAACAATTATCGCCCTGCAAGGACCAAAAGCAGGTGTTGTGCTGGCCGAGGCGTTGGGAGAACCGTTTGCGGCCGCCGCAAAAATGAGGTGGGCTACCCAAAGTCAAATTGAGGGCTTCATTGTTTCCCGAACCGGTTACACTGGGGAAAAGATGGCGTTTGAGCTGTTGGTCCCCGCCGACCAGCTGGTGACTACCTGGGAGAAGCTAATTGCCGCCGGGGCCACCCCGGCCGGTTTAGCCGCTCGCGACAGTACGCGTACGGAGGCCGGACTCCCGCTTTATGGTCATGAGTTAGCGGGTAAGCACAATATTGACCCCGATACGGCCACGTTTGGTCAGTATATAAAGCCGTGGAAGCCGTTCTTTATTGGACGCAAAGGTTATCTCAAGCAGTACGAAACCCATCAAAATACCATCGTGCGCTTTACAATGGATGATAAAGGGGTGCGCCGGCCGGTCCAGGGTGATCCGATTATCGATAAACGCGGCAAAGTGGTCGGTGTGGTCACCAGCTGCGCGATCGATTCTGACGGATCGCTGACCGGGATGGCTCTGGTGCCGATGAGCTACCGCAAACCGGGATCGCCGATGTTTATTTATCAGCTAGGGGGCGGTGTAAAGCCGGTTAAAGGACCGGCGGAAATAAAAGTAGGGTCCCGTTTGCCAAAGCCGGATACGGCCACGGTACGCAAACGCTTTATGTGATGGGATTTCGGCACTCACGTAGTCCAACAAGCTCCCCTCCCCGCGTCGGGTTAAATGGCGGACAGGTCGGCTGCAAACTACATGTCATTCAGAACGGAGCGCAGCGGAGTGAAGAATCTCATCAAGCTGTCTTTTAGGAGGGCTGATTGGAAGAGATGAAAGCCCCTGGATGGCAAACGACACTTTCATGTCAGTTGGCGGGATCCTTCGCTGCGCTCAGGATGACAGGGGGTCCGCGACCGATGAATCGGGTTATTGAAGGCCTGTCTGCCCTTTAACCGCGTCGGGGAAGGGGGATCTATTGGGCTAAAAAGCGCATTTTCTCATTGATCAAACTCATTTTGTTCATTTAGTAGGCGTTTAGGGCCGAGTTAAAACAACTCGGCCCATTGTTTGTTAATAGCCTCAAAAAGTTAAACCGTAACCACCTGATCCCGTTCAGGGCCGACAGATACCAGTCGAATTGGCACGTTCAAAAAAGATTCAATAAAAGCGATGTACGCCTGAGCATTTTCAGGCAGTTCATCGATCGTGCGGCATTCACGAATATCTTCTTCCCAGCCAGGGAGGGCTTTGTAGATGGGTTGGCAGTTGGCCAAGGTTGATAAATCGGCCGGAGGATAATTAAGCCGCTGGCCATCCGTGTCATAGGCGATACAAACCGGAATTTCCGGAATACCGCTTAAAATATCGAGTTTGGTGACGCACAGTTCAGTAAATCCGTTGATGCGCACCGCATGGCTCAAAATCACCAAATCAAGCCAGCCAACCCGCCGCGGCCGGCCGGTTGTGGTGCCGTACTCATCCCATGGATTTTTTCCGGTTCCCCGCAGGCGAAGGGCATCCTCCCCATCAAGTTCCGTGGTAAATGGTCCTCCACCAACCCGACTGCTAAACGCTTTGGCAACCCCCCAGACTTTGTCGACCTGTATTGCCCCCACACCTAAACCGGTCAAAACTCCTCCGATGGTGGGTGAGGAGCTGGTCACAAAGGGATAGGTGCCGTGATCGATGTCGAGCATGGTTCCCTGGGCACCTTCGGCTAAAACCGGCCGGCCCTCTTTTAAAAATTCATCGATTAAAACTGAACCATCCGCCAGGTGAGGAGCCAATCGCTGCCCGAAATGGGCAAATTCGGCGGCAATTTTTTCGGCGTCGATCGGTTCGGCACCATAGACCCTGGTTAAAATTTCGTTGTGAGTTGAAACGTGATCGTGTACCGCCTCGGCCAGCTCTTCCGGTTTATCGAGCAAACCGGCACGCAGTCCGGATCGGCCGATTTTTTCAGCGTAGGCTGGACCAATTCCCCGCAATGTGGTCCCAATGGCTTTGTCGCCCCGCTGGGATTCACGGGCCTGATCCAATGCTTTGTGAACCGGGGTGATGAGGTGGGTTCGGCGATCGATTTTTAGCCGATGGGGGGAAACATCAATGCCTCGTTTGGCCAATCCTTCAATTTCCCGAATAAATACGGCCGGATTTAAAACCGCACCATTGCCCACGAGGCAGGTGACCCCTGCGTGGATGATTCCCGAGGGAATTAAGTGAAGTTTAAACGTTTCTCCATCAACAGCAACGGTATGACCGGCGTTGTCACCACCACTAAAGCGGGCTACTAAAGCGGCTTCTCGAGCCAGCAAATCAGTAACGCGTCCTTTTCCTTCATCTCCCCACTGTGCCCCAATAACGATATCGAGCGGCATTCTTATTCTCCTTCAAACATATTGCGAGACTGTGCACATGAGCGTAGCTATGGCAGCGGTTTTCCCGTGCACGAGGCCCAAACGACGTATTGGGCGATGAGGTGACCGTGCCCGTAACTCATTTGCTGATTTTTGGTAACTCCGGTGTAGACGTAAACAAACCCGACTCCTTATTACTTTTGGAATCGGGTTTGGATTGTTTATTATGGGCAAACCGGGTGAAAGTTCGGCTTGTTGAATGGCGGTTGGTATCATTTTCCGCACCAGAGCTGCCTATTTTGGCGAATTTTTCTGGCACATCATGTGCCGATTAATTATACGACTGTAGTAGACATCAGACAACAGTTTACAGACCACAGACATCAGACTTCAGATGACAGAGATTGATCGGAGAATATCAAACAAGCCGACATAGTATTATCTGATGTCTGTGGTCTGTTGTCTGTCGTCTAGTAGTGAACGTTGACCAGCGTCCCGTAATCCGCCCATTGGTAGAGCCATTCGGCATCGGAAAGAGAAAGGTTGACGCAACCATGGCTCATTGGTTGGCCAAAATTGTTGTGCCAGTAAGCGCCGTGCAGAGCAAAATCTCCATAAAAGTATTGCACGTGCGGCACGTTGGGGGTGACGTAATCAAAACCTAACCGCGTGCCGTCCATCGTTTGACTTTCCAGTCGATAGTAAATTCTAAATTGACCGGTCACCGTGTAGTTGGGAGCCAATCCGGATGAAATGGCGGTTTCGTAAATGGGTGTTGTTCCTTCATAGGCCACGAGCCATTGATCGGTTAGGTTCACGTCAACCCACCGCTCACTGGGGCCAACGGCCGGCCAACTAACGTTGACATACTCATTGATGACGGCCGTAGGAACCAATGTGGGGGTTGGTTCCGGCGTGTTGGTCGGCAAGGGCGTTGGGGTCCACTCGGTTAAGGCAATATTTGAGGCGGTGATCTCTTTGCGCTGGAGAGGGGATTGTGTGGGAGTAGCCGTTGGCCCTGGGGTGGATGTTGGGGCGATATCCGGCGTTGATGTGGGTGAATTCTGGGCCAGTTGGGCAACTAATTGAAGATCATCGCCTTCTTTTGCCTCCTGAATGGGAGCGGCAAGTTGAGCCGTTTGGTGATCGAGATTATCTTCAGCAGCGATGGCATCACCATTGATTCCCAACCAAATCCAGTAAAAACCAAAGATCAAAATCAGGGCAACGCCTACTGCCGCCGACCAAAGAACGCTCGTTGTCTTCTTTGCCGGGACGGGCACAACCTCTTCTTTTGCCGATTTTGATGGCGTTTTGGGAAGAAGTTGGGACCGAAGCCGCTCAACAACCGGATCGGCTGTGGCCGCCTTTGCAGCTTCCCGTGTTGGAGGGTTTACTTTAGCGGTTTTTCCAAGAGGTTTTTGATGTTTAGGTGCTTTTCCCAGCGCCTGTCGGGCTTTAACCACGGCCGGTTGGCCCGGTGCCAGAGCTTCCGCCCTGGCCAGACAGGCGGCCTTTTTTTCCGGAGGAGCAATTGTGGCCAAAAGCAGCCACACCCGAAAATCATCCGGCCGGGTACGAAGCAGGTTTTTCAGGATTTGAGCGGCTTCTTTTTTGCGGCCTGCTTTCACGGCCGCCTGCGCTTCGCTTAGGGTGTTGTGGCTTGGATCTGGCATGGTCGTTACTGGTTGAGAAAACAAAGAATCCCGTCCACGACCCCTTGAGCCGGTAATTCGGGCTGCTGGGTGAGTAAGGACCGATCTTGATACATAAACCCGGTTTCCAGGATAATTGCGGGGGTACCGGGGGCCAAAAGACGAAACGCATGATAGTCGGTCATATGGGTGGTGATCGTATTGGGATGGATGCTTAACCCGGTTACCGAACCATATGCCTGCTCCATACAGGTTACCAGTTGGGTGGAATCGGTGATCGACGAACCGGCAACTTTATAGCCGGTAACGCTCGATCCGAAGTCGATACAGGAATCGGCATGAATCGATATCATCATCGTGCCGTCAAAATTATTAAGTCGTACGTCAAACTCATCAAGCAGGGTGGCCGATAGACCCTGTTCTTCGAGTTTGCTGACAACCAGATCGGAAATCTCGGTATTGATTTCCAGCTCTGTTAACCCATCATCACACACCGCCCCCGAATCGCTGCCGCGATGCCCGACAATAATTGCGATTTGCAGCGGGGCCTCAGTTTGGGCAAAGCGCTGCTGAGCCTGGCGGCCGGGAATCGGTTTGGTGATGGCTGCAGAAAGGGTCTGGCCGTTGCCGATAATCGCGGCGGCCTCAGCCGAGGCCTCTCCGGTAGGAATAAAGTAGGCATAGATGGTCAACATGCCCGCCCCCGCAATTAGAAAAAAGAGGAAAATAGCGATATTTCGACGCAGGGTATCTAAAATGGGTGGTGAATCAAAGGGTGAGGGTGATTCCATGCGCCTATTCTACACAACTTATGCAGTTTACGTAAAGTGAATTTTGAGGGTTTGCCGGCGTACGTTGGTCCTGGGCAGAGAAAGGTGAAGACTTGATGGTGACGTAGGGCTGTGATCGCCTACAGCCCTACGCCTAAGGTTTTACTCGGTATTTTGTTCTGCCAAGCGGCCGTACAGCAAGGTCATCTCGTACAATCTGTCGGATATGCTGCTGTCTAACATCTCGGGCGCGAATCGCCAGGCCCAATAACCGCCTGTTTTTCCAGGAAAATTCATGCGCGCCTTGTTGTCAAGCGTCATTAAATCTTGCAGCGGAATAATCGCCATGACGGCCACCGATGATAAGGCAAGCCGGATCATATCCCACACGATGTCAAAACCGTCGCGAGCGACGTAGCGGCGCACGTGATCCTGTTCATCTTCGCTGGCGTTTTGGTACCAGCCGAAAGCGGTTTCGTTGTCGTGAGATCCGGTGTAAACAACGCAATTGGGGATAAAATTGTGAGGTAAAAAGTTGCTGTTTTTCTCACCGCCAAAAGCGAACTGTAAAATTTTCATGCCGGGAAAACCCGCTTCATCGCGCAGGTTTTCAACCTCGGGGGTAATCACGCCGAGATCTTCGGCGATAATCGGTAAGCGGCCGAGTTTGTTTTCCAGCGTTTTGAAAAACTCGACCCCTGGCCCCTTCACCCACTGGCCGACGACGGCGGTTGGTTCATCGGCCGGGATTTCCCAATAAGCCTCAAAACCGCGAAAATGATCGATACGGGTGATATCCGCCAGAACAAACGCTTCTTTTAAGCGAGCCTCCCACCACACATAATCGTTTTCCATTAATTTATCCCAGCGGTAGAGCGGGTTGCCCCATCGCTGCCCGGTTTCACTGAAGTAATCGGGCGGCACGCCGGCAATCACCTGCGGTGACCCATCCTCATTCAAATAAAATAGGTGGCGGTTGCCCCACACATCAGCGCTATCAAAAGCCACAAAAATCGGCATATCGCCAATGATGCTGATCCCCTTATCGTTGGCATATTGCTTGACCTTCAACCATTGGGTGAAAAACAGAAACTGAATAAATTTCTGGTAGGCCACCTCATCTTTTAATTTTTCCAACCAGTAAGCCATTGCTTTGGGTTTACGGTCGCGGATATCGGCCGGCCAGGTATTCCAAACACCCCCTTCATGTTCCACAAAGTAACCCTTGAGGGCCATAAACAAGGCGTAATCATCGAGCCACCACCCTTTCTCATCGCAAAACGCCTCAAACTGTTTTTGCTGTTCTTCCTGGCCTTTTGCCTGAAAGTGGTGAAACGATTGATGGAGCAGGTCATTTTTGTAGTGAATGACCCACCCATAATCAACGCGATGAGCCGGAAAGGGGGGAACTTTTTCGACGGCCGCCGGAGGCAGATAACCGTCACGGACGAGGTGATCTGGGCTGATGAGTAGGGGGTTTCCGGCAAATGCAGAAAAGCTCTGATATGGCGAATCACCGTAGCCAGTCGGTCCCAACGGCAAAGTTTGCCATAGGGTTTGTCCAGAGGTTTCCAAAAAATTGATAAATTCATAGGCGCTGTCGCCACAATCACCGATGCCATAGCGGCTGGGTAAGGATGATGGGTGGAGCAGAACACCTGCTGATCGAACAAACATATAATTCCTCAAATTATAAGGTTTAGCGTCTATCTACCAGATCCAACGGAGGACTTTTTGACGTGCAAAATCATGCGAATGATCAGATAACCAGTAGGAAAATCGCTCAAATCGTGACGACATCGTCTGATTGCCCCCGATTAACAGCTATTTGGGTAGGTGCAAAAAGAGTGAAAGAAAATTTGAAACGATGAAGTGTAATTTTGGTTCACAAAAAGGGTCTGGACTGGAAATGTTAGAAGTGCGTGAATTGTATCACAATTGGCCGGTCAGACACCCCCCAAAATAGGACTAAGGTCACAAACGCCTTGTCACCGCCAAGTTTCTGGTTAAAATGAGAATATCAACTAGTACCTGTCGCAAAAAGTGTGGAATATTCGATTGATTTTCCAGGTGATTGTTCCACAAATCCCCTGTTTATTAGAAACCCCCTAGTATTGAGGTGCTTCGGGGAGAATTTACAGGAATCAAATAATTTTTTCCTACTTTTTTAAGGATACAAATCTAAGTAAATTTAACTGCTGAAAGGTGCCACCAATCACCTTTCAGAGAAGGATCTGGCGTTATGGATGAACAACAACAATCACGGGCACCGATTCCTCCATGGGTATGGGTCGTCGGTCTAGTGGCGATCTTCTTAGCGCTTCAATTTTGGGCTTCAGGTTCATTCAATAGCGATGAGCAGCTTCCATTACCTGAAGTGGCCCGCCTGGTCGACGAAGGGCAGGTGCGCAAAATTGAGGTTAGCGGGAATCAACTGCTGGTGACTCTGAATGATGGGGAAACCTTTGAGTCATTTAAAGAAAACGATATTTTTGACACCTTTGATGCCTTAGGGGTTGATCAGGAGGCCGTGCGCGGAACCGACATTAGCATTCAAGATGTGTCGTTGCGCAACACCCTCTTCAGTGTTGGCATTTCTCTGCTTCCCATCTTGATTTTAATCTGGATTTTTACCCGCGGCTTTCGTCAAATACAGTCCGGTGGAAACAGCATTTTTGGGTTCGGCCGGTCAAAAGCCAAGAATCTCAATGAGGGTGATCGACCAACGGTTACCTTTGATGACGTAGCCGGGGTTGATGAAGCAAAAGAAGAAGTTGAGGAAATTGTGCAGTTTTTGCGCGAACCGGAGCGTTTTGTGCAGGTTGGCGCGCGCATTCCCAAAGGTGTTTTGATGGTTGGCCCTCCCGGAACCGGTAAAACGCTTCTGGCTCGGGCAATTGCTGGAGAGGCGGGGGTACCATTTTTCCACATTTCCGGCTCTGAATTTGTAGAAATGTTTGTGGGTGTTGGCGCTAGCCGGGTCCGCGACCTGTTCAATAAGGCGAAAGAAAATGCCCCGGCAATTGTCTTTGTCGACGAAATTGACGCCGTCGGCCGGCAGCGTGGTGCAGGTTTGGGTGGTGGACACGATGAGCGTGAGCAAACCTTAAATCAGATCCTGACCGAAATGGACGGGTTTTCTAACGAAACCAACGTCATTGTCATTGCAGCCACCAACCGGGCGGACGTTCTGGATCCGGCGCTTCTGCGGCCGGGCCGCTTTGACCGCAAGGTCATTGTCGATCTACCCGATCTGCGTGGACGAGAAAAAATCCTCAAGGTGCACGCCCGCGGCAAGCCGCTATCCAAAGACGTTAATTTGAACGATGTGGCTCGCTTAACGGCCGGTTTTTCCGGGGCTGATTTGGAGAATCTGCTCAACGAGTCGGCGATTTTCACCGCGCGTCGGGGTGGCAATTTGATTTCCATGACCGATATGCAGGATGCGTTTGATCGCATTGCCATGGGTGGACCGGAGCGCAAGAGCCGCGCCCAGGCGATGAGCGAGGAAGAAAAAGAAATCGTCGCTTATCACGAAGCGGGTCATGCGGTTGTGGGCCATTTTCTGCCGTACATGATGCCCGTGCAAAAGGTAACCATCATCCCTCGCGGTCGAGCAGGCGGTTATACGCTTTATTTACCGGATGAGAAGATGGTCACCAGCGTGCAGGAAATCGAGGACATGGTAGCCACCACTCTTGGTGGTCGAGCCGCCGAGGAAATCTTTTTTGGTCTCGTATCTACCGGGGCATCCGGAGACTTGCAGCAGGTTACTCGATATGCTCGGGCGATGATTATGCAGTACGGTATGAGTGAGGAGCTGGGTTTGCGCAGCTATGGTGAGCAATCTGGCAATATTTTCCTTGGCCGGACGATGACCTATGATCGCGATTACAGCGAAGAAGCGGCCCGCAAAATCGATGAAGAGATCAGGAAAATTGTGGATCGCAACTACCAAAGAGCGCATGATATTCTCAATGAGCATCGGGACAAGGTCATTCGCCTTTCGGATGCCCTGGTTGAGCATGAAACGGTAGATCGGCCGCTGTTTGAAGAGTTGATGAACGAGGAACCGAAGGTGTCTTCCGAAGAGGATTCATTTGTCCCGGCCGATTAAACAGCTGGCTCAAAGAACAGTTCTAAATTGAAAATATAGGCCGGGATTTTTATCCCGGCCTTTTTCTTTATCTGGCCCTTACAGAAGCCGGATGAGATCCATCACTTTGTCATTCACTTAAAATGTGGTGCTGGAGTATCATTTTCAGATGAAGCAAATCGGTTTTTTACATACCTCCCCGGTTCATATCAAAACCTTTAACGACCTGTTACAAAATTTACCCTTTGAGATCAATGCGATTCACGTTGTGGCGGAATCATTGCTGGAAGACGCCCGCAAAAACGGACTTTCCGGCCGCATAAAGAGTGAATTGATCAAACATCTGGCTGCTTTAAATCAATCGGATTTAATCATTTGCACCTGTTCGACCCTGGCAGATATGGCCGAACAGGTGGGGCAGGAGCGGGGGCAGCCTATCGTGCGCGTGGACCGGCCGATGATCGAAGCGGCTGTTTTAAGCGGGCAAAAAATTGCCGTTTTATATACGGTTGAGAGTACCCTCCAGCCCACGTTGGCCTTGATTGACGCGGTTCGACTCTCGCTTGAAGCGGAGATTCAGCCGGTTGTTACACCGGTTTACTGTGAGGGGGCGTGGGAGCTTTTTGAACGAGATGATATCGAGGGCTATGCCAAAAACGTGGCGAAGTGGCTGGACCGCTCGGCCACCCAATTTGATACCTTTATTTTGGCGCAGGCGTCCATGGCTTCGGCCGTGGACTATGTTCCCCATTTGTCTGAAAAGATTTTTAGCAGCCCACAATTGGCGGTCGAATATGCCCTGGTCAGGCTGTTTGATTAAAGTGGCTGGCGGAGCGCAAAATTTGATCCGGGGATCCATCCAACTGCGAAACTTTAATGGCGATCGGGTCACCCTGTTCGACCGGAAGGTGGTAAATTTCGATTACCTCCCAATGACGCTGCCCCCGATTTTTTTTGGTGAGGGCGATTTTTTCAATGCTTTCGGCCGCAAACAGGTGCATCTCATGGGGCAAACGGGCCAGCAAAAAATGTTTATTTAGAAACAAGCCGTGGCGGAGCTGATTCTTTTTAGCCGATCGCGAGATTTGCCAGTCGCGAACTGCCCCACCCACAACCCCGTAAAGAAACACGCTTAAAAAGAGCAAAATAAAAATTGCGCCAAAAAGAAGATAGGCGGTACCGCCGTTCATACCGGTTCGGCGCACTTCGGACATAAAGGCGACGGGCGCGGCGGAACCCATCAAAAGAAAAAATGTTCCCACCGAGATCGGAAGCCAGATTTCAACGGCTGATTTTAGACGTATGCGAAAAAATCGAACCCCTTGAGGGAGAGGATGTTGCGGGTTGATCCACTGCCTTATTTCTGGGGGAAGATCATCCGATCGGGCGTGGATGATTGAGGCCGGCCGGTTTTGAGAAGGTTGCTTCATAAAGCATATTTTAGTTGACTGACCAAAATGAGTCACGCACAATAGGGGGTTGATGAAGAAAATTATACATTTTGTCAATGGATTAATTCTGTTACTTTTGCTGGGTTGTGGCCCCAATGCGTCATCAGCAACCGTTTCTCAATTACCTGATCCGGCGGTGCCTCAACTGCCAACTGAAGCCATCCTTCTGCCCACCATTACCCCCACAAAGCCTCAGCTTGCTTTGACCCCCATCCCCACGGTAACCGCTTCTCCGGCGGCTCCGGCTACGCTCCCGCCAACCAATACCCCGATCCCGGCCGTTACCCCCACCATGGTTCTGCCTACTCCGATTCCGGTTGATCGCCGCTGCCCCGACCCGCCTCCGGCTGTGCCGCGTTACACCCGGTTTACGACCGGAGAGGCACCGCTGGCCCAGCCTATCGCCAGTGGTGAGAATCGCTTTTGGTTGGAAAAACCATTGCCTGGTGGCGGCCGCTTCTTAGTGAATACAACCTATCCATACGGGTTTGATGCCAATGGCTCTTATCTGCTGCACAACGGGGTGGATTCTGCGGCACCGTTGGGGACCCCGCTGCTGGCTATTGGGGATGGCACCGTGCTGGTGGCCCAATCAGATGAGGATGAATTATATGGATGGCGCTGCAACTGGTATGGTCAGGTGGTCATCGTTGAGTTAGATCGCAAGTGGCAGGGGCGACCGATCTACGCCCTTTATGGTCACGTATTAAATATCATGGTTGAGCCGGGACAGAAGGTTAAGGCGGGAGAACAGCTGGCAGAGGTTGGATTTGGCGGGGCGGCGGTGGTTCCTCATCTTCATTTTGAGCTGCGGGTGGGTAGCAACAGCTTTGACGCCACGCGGAATCCGATGTTGTGGATTCGGCCGCCGGAAACCAGGGGCGTGGTTGCCGGGCGTCTGGTCGATCCAAACGGCCGGCCGTGGCATGGAATTTGGTTAAACGCGATTAGCCGCGAAGATGGGGAAACCAGTTATGTTTCCTGGACCTATCTGGACGATCCCCGACATTTGATCCAGTCCGATGAGACCTATGGCGAAAATTTTGTCATTTCCGACATGCTGCCGGGTGAGTATCGCGTATATGTGCAAATCCAAGATGTAAATTACAGCGGTGATGTCACCGTTCAGGGAGGTGAAATCAGCACGGTAGAAATTGTGACCGACTATTACAAACCTGAGCTAGAAGGTGAAGAGGATGGTCAATCAGCTTCGGAATTGGAAGAGGAGAAGGAAGAGGATGAATAGGATAGGCTGCACTGCCGTCCAGCCTATCAAAAATCGTTACAGAGTGACGCCAACTTTACTGGCAAGTTCATTGTTTGATGGCTCAACGAGAACCGAACCATCTGGAAAGACTATGGTAGGTACAGAGCGCATTCCCTTATTTAGGTGAAGCACTTTTTCAATGGCGTCCGGATTGTTTTCAAGCTGGACTTCTTCGTAGTTGATTCCATAATTGTCAAAAAACCACTTGGCGCGATAACAATCAGAGCACCAGTTGGTGGTATACATGATGATGTCAGACGTGTTGTTTGTAATGTTGTTCATTTTATTCCCTAAAAGCGGATATTTTTTGTGAAACTTTTTGCTGATCGCTTGATCGGCCGATTTATAATTTAAAGTTGTCGATGCAGACAAAAAAATTGATGCAAAATTTGCGCACCATCCTTTCGACTGACGAGGGTATAGGTCGTTTTCTTACGAAAAAAGTTTGTGCATTAGAGAGATTAGCGGATTTTTTATATAACTTTTTGCCAATCACCTATGAAATATCAGGAAATCTCGAGAAATAGGCATTGTTAATCTAACTATGGTATGGTTTTGCCCAGAATCATTAATTTGCGCACATAGGTACTGCTCATGCTTAAGTTTGAAGGGGCGATAGATCGAGAATTTACTTTTCCGGCCGGTCAGAAAGAGACATTTGCTTTTTTTGCGGACTTCGGCCGCATTGTTTCCCTTCTTTCAGATATTGATCTCGTTGGGGAAAGTCAAGAAAATGCGGCGATTAAGCGACTTTGCTACCGATCCAATGAAATGGGCGTATATGCGGTAGAAACCTATTGCGATGTGCTGGCGGAAATCGATGAAACCGCTTATCAGGTTCGGTTAATGCCTCAAACTGCGGCAGATTTCTCCAAAATTAAGACCGAAATGACCCCGACCAAAACAGTTTCTGTAGGCGACCTAAACGCGACATTAACGTGTCTGGCTCACGAGCCGAAAGAAACTATGATACGATACCAGTTTAAAATGGCCTCTCGGGTGGCGGTAAACGGCATGATGCGCTTCATCCCGCTTGATCCCATTCAGCAGATGGTACAAAACCTAATCAAAAATCGCCTTGACCAGCAGGTCAATCAATTTATAAAAAACGCAATTCACACTTACTCTGACTTTAAAGAGGAGCAAAACCAATGACCAAACGACTCTACTGGATAACGTTGGCCGTCTTTTTGATGATTCTGGCCGCTTGTCAACCTCAGGTAAATATTGAGCCTGGGGCGGTTGTCGCCCAAAGCGCAACCCCTACACCGGAACCTGAAAGTGACGAGGGAGACGAGGCGAGTGACGACAGCGAAGATGACAGTGAACAGGAAGAGCCTGAAGAGATTGAGTTTATCAATGAAGATGAAGGTGGTCTGGTAAGCATCGTCGGTGAAGTGAGCTATACCAACCCGTTTTTTACTTCCGGGACGGCTCAACCGCTCATTTTACTTGAAGATCAAACCGGATTTGTAACCAGAGACACCAACTACATTTTCCCGCTTGAATCTCAGGTGCTGGGACAAATTACCTCGAACTTTTTTGAATCCCCATTTTCGTATAGCATGGTTTTGCCGATTGAACCCAAAGGGGGTCTTTCAGACGTTGACAACGATGACGAAGAAGAAGTTGGCGTACAAATTTTTGCGGTTGCATATTGGGACAATACCTACGGCGGCCCCTTTCTGGAAGAGCGCGATTTAGGTGGTGGGGGATGGTCAACGGCTTATGTCTCCACTGAAATCAGTAATGATCTTGAAACCGAGCGTGAAATTATTGGCGGGAAAATCATTGTTTATGCCCCTGATGACGAGCAAAGCTTCCCCATTAACTTCGGTGAAGATGGACTTTTCCTGACCGATGATGATGAGGATATGGTTGATTTGCCGCAGGGATACACGGTGGTCGATTTGGACACCGCTCCTTTTACCTTTGATCGCTCTCGCGAGCAGGTGATTGATTTGCTCGAGCCGGAAGGGGCAGCGCTTCTCGATCTATCCGATCAATCGTACACGGAAGCGTTAGAAAGCATGATTACTGAGCTAAAAGAGAAATACGCCTTTACCGACATCAAAGGGGTAGATTGGGATGAATTGGCCGAGGAATATGGACCCCGTTTTGAGGAAGCGGAAGAAGATGAAGATCCGCAGGCGTATCGTCGGGCCCTGCGGGATTTATTATGGAATATCCCGGACGGACACGTCAGCGGCCCGGTCGTTATCGAAGATTTCCGGGCGGCCATTGATGGTGGAATCGGCCTCGGTATTCGAGACGTGGACGATGGCCGGGTCATCGTTAGCTTTTTACTTGAAGACGGCCCCGCGGATGCGGCCGGCATCTCCTTGGGTGATGAAATTGTAGCCATCAATGATGAGCCGATTGACGATTGGGTTGAGGCGGCCGTGGCTTACTCTGCACCGTTTAGCACCGATCACGTGGAGCGTTTGCAAAAGCTTCGCTACGCGGTGCGTTTCGAGGCTGATTCTGAAGTGACTGTCACCTACATCAATGAAGATGAGGAGGAAGAAACCGTTGAGCTGGATTCGGTTCCTGAATTTGCCAGCTTTAATCAATCCTCATTTTTTAGCGGACAAACCGGATTTGAGCTTCCCGTTGAGTGGGAGATTCTGGACAATGGGTATGTGATGGTAACCATTACCGGTTTCTTGGATAACCAGCTGTTGACAATTCAGCTGTGGGAGCGGTTGATGCAAAACCTGAACGACAATGAGGTCCCGGGTATTGTGATCGACATGCGCCAAAATTCTGGCGGATTTGGCTTTACCGCAGATCAAATGGCCGCTTACTTCTTTGAAGAGGAATTTGTAACCGGGAACACGGAGAAATTTGACGATGAAGCGGAAGAATTTATCATCAAGGAAGAAGATGCCGATCGGTTTATCTTGCCAGATGAATCACTCCGCTATGATGGTGAGATTGTGGTCATGGTTGGCCCAGCGTGCGCCAGCGCCTGTGAATTTTTCTCTTACAACCTGACTATTGATAATCGAGCGACCATCGTTGGCCAATATCCAACGGCCGGCTTAGGCGGCTCAGTAACCGAGCTACGGATGCCGGAAGGGGAACAGATTCGCTATACCGCCGGCCGTGCGGTTGATGCGGACGGCGAAATTCACATCGAGGGGATCGGCGTGGTGCCCGATATTCTGGTTCCGGTCACCGAAGATACCCTGTTTGCCGAAGAAGATGTGATTCTGGAAGCCGCCCTTGATGTGCTCGAAGGCAATTTAAGCTTTGATCCCGAAGTCGAAGCGGAGGTGGAAGTGGGAGACAGTGTTGAAGGCACACTGACTGCCGGTGAAACGCTTATCTATACGCTTGACGCTACTGAAGGGCAAATTTTGAACATTTTCCTCGAATCGGCCGACGAGGATGAATACGATCCATTTATTCGCCTGCTGGCTGATGACGGTACGCTGCTGCTTGATAATGACGATCTCGACAACAAATCCCTCAACGCCGGGTTTGAGGATTTGGAGATTCCATTTGATATTCTCCTGTTTATCGAGGTTTCGTCCTTTGATAATGAATCGGGCGGCGACTTCACGCTGACGATCGAAGAGGTGGACGAGTAGGGTTGATGATCGTTTAGGTTGCCAGGCAGCCCTTGGTTTTTTATAATTCGACAAGTGGTCACGCCGGTCGTGGCCACTTTTTTTGCTGTTTATTTAATTAGAATTTATTATGAGTGAAGCTGCTTCAATAAAAAAAATCACCCAGGAGATCGGGACCCGCCGCACATTTGCGATTATTTCTCATCCCGATGCTGGTAAAACGACATTAACTGAGAAACTTCTTTTGTATGGAAACGCCATTCACATGGCCGGGAGCGTTCGCGCTCGCAAAAACCAGCGGCAAACCACTTCCGACTGGATGAAGATGGAGCGCGAGCGGGGTATTTCAATTACCTCAACGGTCATGCAGTTTCCCTACAGGGAACACACCATCAACCTTCTGGACACGCCCGGTCACCAGGATTTCTCTGAGGACACCTACCGTACGCTGATGGCTGCCGACTGTGCGGTCATGGTCTTGGATGCCGCCAAGGGTGTCGAGGCTCAAACCCGCAAGCTGTTTGAGGTTTGCCGTCAGCGTGGTATTCCGGTTTTTACCTTTATCAACAAGATGGATCGGCCGGCGCTTGATGCCCTGGAGCTGCTGGACGAGGTTGAAACCGTTTTGGGAATGACCCCGGTTCCGATGAATTGGCCAATCGGGGATGGGGATACCTTTATCGGGGTATACGATCGCGTGACGGAAGACGTTCACTTATACGATCGCACCGTTCACAACCAGACCGTTTCTCCGGAAACGATCACCACGTTGGATGACCCAATCATTGAAGAGACGTTGAGCGATCATCAATTTGATGATTTGCACACCAATATCGCCTTATTGGACGAATTGGCCACATTTGACGAGGAGTCATTTTTGGCCGGCGAACAGACGATTGTCTATTTTGGATCGGCGTTGACCAATTTTGGCGTGCAGCTCTTTTTGGACGATTTTGTCAAGTTTGCTCCACCTCCGGCCGGATACGCCAGCGATCAAGGGGTGATTGATCCGTACAAAAAGGATTTCTCCGGTTTTGTATTTAAAATTCAGGCGAATATGAACCCCAAACATCGGGACAGCGTGGCATATATTCGGATCGTCAGCGGAAAGTTTGAACGCAATATGCAGGTCAACCACGGCCGCTCGGGGAAGACTGTTCGCCTGTCGCAGCCGTATGCCTTTTTTGCCGACTCCCGGGAGATTGTGGATGATGCTTTTGCCGGGGATATCATCGGCCTGCCGGCCAACAAGATCTTTGGGATTGGGGATACGTTGAGCGTGTCTAACGGCATTGAATTTTCATCAATTCCTCGTTTTGCGCCGGAGCATTTTGCCCGATTGATCAATGAAGACATCACCAAGCAAAAGCAGTTTCTCAAAGGGATCGATCAGCTTGAAAAAGAAGGGGCGATGCAAATCTTTTTTGAGGCGGATGCCTTTCGGCGCGATCCGATTCTGGCCGTTGTGGGTGTGCTGCAGTTTGAGGTCGTCCTGGCCAGGCTGCTCGATGAATATCGGGTCAAAACCCGCCTCGACCGCCTGCCCCATCAGCTGGCCCGCTGGGTTGAAGGACCGGAAGACGAAATCGAGCAGCTCCCGTGGCGGTATGGCCTGCTAAAAACGGTTGATCGGGATGAACGGCTGGTGGCGCTGTTTAGCAGTCCCCACGAGCTTGATTATTACGCCGGTAAGTTTCCGAATATTACTTTTCGCGAAACGGTGTAGGAGAGACCACAGACGTCAGACATCAGACATCAGACATCAGACATCAGACATCAGACATCAGACATCAGACATCAGACATCAGACATCAGACATCAGCGGGGTTGACATAAGGTGGGA
>JASJCR010000006.1 GCA_030065875.1 Ardenticatenaceae bacterium
CCAGCCAATGGCCGCGGAAAACAACAGCATGATTTGCATACCGGGCCTAACCCAGCGGGCCACCGATTCAGGAACGCCCATAATCCCTTCAATGACGATGCTAAAGAATGGGGTGAAGCCGATGGCGAAAGTAACTATCGTTAAAATAGCGATCAATATCAGAGTAAAACGACGGCCGACCCGATAGGAGGCTTGATCTTTCACCAGGGCGGTGGAGGTTGACAGCAAATTGATGACGGGAGATTCAATAAAAACCGATAAAGAGATCACAATGCCGTAGGCGGCCAGCATATCCACGCTGTCGGGGAGACGGCTGATGGTGGCGCTGGTGATCGGCCCCTCCATGGTCATCATAAGCCAGCTGGCAAACAGCGGCAGCCAGAAGAAGAAAATTTGTTTTTGGGTCAGTTTCATCCGCCCAAGTATAAACAGATTGATATCGGATGAAAGTTACAATGCGTTCGAATGGGTAGGCCAATTTTAAATGTTTGTGGTTTTCTAATTTTTTTACCCGAGCTATCTATGTGATTGGCAAGAACCTTTCAGAAATTATCTGTTCGCAGAGCCCCGCAGGAGCGAGTGAAAAATCCGTGATAATTCGTGTTAATCCGTGGCTATTTTTTTATAGTGATCCACTTAAATCCAGCCCTGCTCCTGGGCCAAAACGGCCGCCTGCGTACGATCCCGCACGTTTAATTTTTGCAGGATGCCGCTGACATAATTCTTTACCGTCCCTTCGGCCAAATGGAGCCGCCGGCCGATGGCCGGGTTACTCAGTCCTTCAGCAACTAACGCTAAAATTTCTACCTCCCGCGCGCTGAGAGATTCGACCGCGGCAAAAGCGGCGGCCGGTTTGGGAATCCCTCGCTGAGTAAATTGATTGAGCAGTTTCCGGGTAACCGTCGGATCGAGCAGTGAGCCGCCGGCCATGACGGTTCGAATCGCCTGGGCCAATTCCGCTCCAGAAAGGTCTTTTAACATGTAGCCCAATGCCCCCGCCTGCAAACCCTGCCAAATAAAATTTTCATCATCAAACGTGGTTAAAATTATGATGCGCGCTTGTGGGTCGTGGGTCAATATCTCTTTCGTCGCTTCAACCCCGGTCATGTGGGGCATGCGAATATCCATGAGAACCACGTCGGGAGTTAAAGATTGGTAAAGCGCAACCGCTTCACGGCCGTCAACCGCTTCTCCAACAACCAGCAATCCCTCCTCCAGCTCCAGGAGCAGCCTTAACCCATCGCGCATAAGCCGTTGATCGTCTGCAATCATGATGCGAATATCGTTCATGAGTGATCAACTCCATTTCTGGGTTGAAGCGGCATGGTAAATTCAATCTCCGCTCCACCATCCGGCCGATTAATCATGTCAAATGTTCCTTTCAGGACTCTAGCCCGTTCGGCCAAACCGCGGAGACCAAAACGGCCGTCCGGCCGATCGTCCGGCAGGCCGCTGCCGTCATCAGAGACGGTCATGGCGATCTGATGATCCCGCAGTGAAATTTTTACCCATGCCTGGGTGGCGTTGGCATGACGCTGGACATTGGTCAACCCCTCCTGGGCAACGCGATAAAAAGCCAGCCTTTGTTCAGTCGTCAGCGCCGGTAAATTGTCTGGGAGATCGAGATGAATGGTTAAACCGGTGGCTTCGCTAAAGGTCGATTCCAGATCGGCCAGGGCAAGCGGTAAATTACCCACGGGAGGGGTCTCATCTTCGTGTGGCTCCCGCAGTTGCGACAACGTTTTGCGAAGTTCTCCCAGCGAATCTTTTAGCTGCTGCCGCATGTTGGCGATGATCCCGGCCGCCCGTTGAGGATCGGTGGGGATCAATCGCTCCGCTCCTTCCAGCTGGACAATCGCTACGGTCAGGGAATGACCCAGTGAATCATGCATTTCGCGCGCCAGCCGATTGCGCTCTTCGGAAACAGCCAGTTCGCGCACGCTTTGAGAGTACTCCTTCAGTTGATCGTGAGCCTGCTGCAAATCATCATACAAATTTTCAATCGAATAATACGCCTGATTGCTGCGGCGGATCAACGCCCCGATAAAAGCATACGAGGCAAATGCCCCTATGGCGGCCAGGTTGCTGACAAACTCTTGAAATCCAAATTGAACGGCGATAATTACTTGAGAAAACACATACAAACCGGTCACCCAAATAACGCCGTTCCACAAGGAAAGGTAAATCGTAGAAAAGGCCGCAATCGGATAAATTAACACGAGGAAATTGGTCTGATGGGCGGGATAAACCCATAAGGCAATCACGATGAGAGACAATGATGAGCCAAAAATCAAATTCATGATCAGCGGATAGCGATCAAAAAAATAAATCAATAAAAACAAAACGCCGTAAAACGAAAAAATCAATATAGCCGGTACGATATTGGGGCCGGGCGACGAAAAGACAAAAAATTCAAGAACGACAAAGAGCTCCGTCAAGAGTGAGATTGATATGGCCACAACAGAAAGGAGCTTGGGATTTACCGGTTTGATCATCTTGGCAGGCATTTTAGCTAATTTGCTTCGGACAGATTCTGCGGATATTTTTTCGTAAAACTTCTTGCTGACTACTTATTACTGATTAACAAATGTATTCTTAACTATTAACCTTGTTGCCACCTTTCTTGGCCGATGAATATATCCATCGGCCATGTAGACCGAAACCGGGTAGTTTTTGACGCGAATTATCGCGTTTCGGTTTCCATGGCGGCCGGTGGATCCCCGCTTCCGCGGGGATAACGGCTACTTTTTGAAGAAAATCAAATTAAATGTTTAACTTTCACCATTCATCGGGAAGTCCAGACGGGGCCTTGGGTTGTTTTAATCTTTAAAGAGATTGCCTAAAGTTTACAGCAGTCGTGAAACTCCTCCAAAATCAAGGCAAACCCTCCAACTGTTAGGCCCATTCAGCTCGATAGGATTGACCAAAGCGGAGAACCGCCATCCAGCCTCCAACCACAACAATGAGCAGAATAGCGCTTAAAACAACGGTCAGGTCATCAAAAGAAACGATAGAATATCCCCGAATCGCCTGCTGATAGGTCGTGGTCACCAATCCCAAGTAGCCTGCCCCCGCCAGGAAGAGCAGGATTAAGCGCTGATTTTCGGCTAAACGGCGACGGTACACATTTTCAATGGCTAAACCGATTAAAGGGATAATTTGCAGCGCATGGAGTCCAATAAAGTGGGCCACTCGCAAATCACCATGGGTAGTACTCCAGCCAAGCAACGGCAAACCGGGGCCACCATCTTCAGCGCCAACGGTGTGCCCGCCCTGAAAGGCGCTTGTTTCCCCGCTGTCAATAATCTCTTGCTGGTCCGGCGTCAGCTGCTCAGTCATATCATAAGCCATGAAACCTCCTACCATGGCGATCACCAATCCCCACATGAGAGACCACTTGAAAAGCGGTCGCTCAAACCGCTGGAGAAGGAGTAAAATAACCAGAACCAAATTTAACACCCACAGCAGCATGATAAACGTTCCCATCAAACCAAAAACGATGCTGTCAAATTCGGTCGAAAAATTAAAATGGCTGCGTACCCCTCGGGCAGCCTGCAGTATAATCAAGGCGGATTCTCCAGTGAGAAAAATACCGGTGCCGACGGCAATCGTTTTGATCAGCCAACGAGGCTTTTCGATGTAGCTCAACATCCAGGCGATTGTGGCGCAGTAGACGGCAATCGACATTGAGAATTTCAAAGGCTTGATCCAGGCCGGTTCATTTAAAACGGTTTGCGGATCGACCAGTAAGCCCACCAGGGTCACCCCAATTAAAAAGAAGTGGATGAGCGACGCGGCCGTCAAAAATTTACTTGTTTCCCACATGCGGCCGAAAAATTCCGACGTTTGTGGTTGTTTAGATGAAATGGATCGGATTGTTGATTGCATGATATATCTCCTCATACACTTCGCACAGACGCGATTAATTGATGTGGGTTTAACCATACACACCATGGCGTCATACAAAACAGTGCCGGCCGGCACCCACATAGTCATATGACGGTCATAGCTGGCAAGAAACGAAAAAGATAAAGTGGACCCACCCAATGCGGAAAAATAGTCAATCGACTTATTTTCCGCCCCACGGAAGTTGTTTGGAGCTTCATTATGCAACGTAAACCGGTAAAATTAATTTCACCGCCCCCACCCATAGAAACAAAACGCCTCTTGCTGCGGGCGTTAGAACCCGAAGACATCGAAGATTACTTTGCTTTATACAGCAACGTCAAAGTAACCGCTGGGCACGGCATGACCCCATGGAAAGACCCAGAGCAGGCGCTCCACTTAATGGATTGGTACGCTCAGGCGGCGATCGATAACCGAGGTTGCCGCTGGGCGATCACAGAGCGAGGGCCCAATCGGTTAATCGGCTCCCTGGGCTATCACGCGATTGAAGAAGAGCATTATCGGGGTGAAATTGGCTATGACCTGCTGCCAGAGTATTGGGGAAGGGGAATCGGCAGCGAGGCGGTTGTGGCGGTGGTTCGCTTTGGCTTTGAAGAAATCGGATTCCACCGCATCGAGGCGATTGTGGATCCCGATAACCAGGCCTCGGCCGGTTTGCTCCGCAAAGTTGGCTTTACGGAAGAAGGGTATTTACGAGAGCGCTATTTTGACAACGGCCGCTTTGTCGATGACTGGATGTTTTCGATATTGCGGCCGGAGTTTGAGATTCAGCACCCGAAAGAGTAGCTATTCATTTTCCAATAAAATAATCAACCCCAAAAAACCCATATTTGAGAAAAGCAGCGGTGATAAAAACGGTGCCCCGCGCAAAAACCGCTCCGCAACAAAAAGATTGTTGGCCGTTAAATCCGCGTCGACGTGAAAATACGCCCCTAAGACGCCGACGATTATGAGAATGACCATCGCCGAGACGTAAACACCGATATCAAAGGATGTCGGCTTTTGAATCAACCCCAAACCGGTGGTTACAACAATGGCAAACACACCGGTTACGACCGGTATCCATATGGCCATATTTTGCCAGGAGCTTCGCGAGTGATCGAGGACGCTGCTCACCAAAGCGACCAGGATACCTAAAGCCACCAGGAATAAATACGCCTGGGTTTTGCTGTAAGGCAGCTGAATAAACCTTCGAAAAAGCTTTACCCGGCCGCTGTCCGCGGGTAATTCCCGCCAAACCGCGCTCAGCCCCATCACCCCAACCCCGGCAAAGGCAAACGGGGCCAAAATTGGAGGCGCCCAAATCAACAGGTTTAAGGTGACCCGAGATCCAACAGGTGCGGTTGGCAAAATCCCCCGTATAAAGTGAAAGTACGCCCCAATCACGCCCACAACAATACTGGCCACAAACACGAAGGTGGCAATACCGGCCGCGGTTTTGCGATTTCTCAAGGCCAGATAACCGGCAATCAGAAGCAAAACTCCAGCCACCGCACCAAAAATAATGGGGATCCACTCGCGAAATAAAATTGTCCCATTGAGAACGTGAACCAGATAGGTGTCCAGGCTCAAGAAAAATTCATTGATGGCCGCCAGAAGAAGCACCCATTGATCTCTCGCAAATAATAAACGGCGAGATCGAATTTCCGGAAACAAAACGGTCAAAGCATGCATTTATTTTTACCGATTATTGCGTTATTAAAAAACCGCGAAGGAACAAGGCACGCTGAGATACCAATACGCGACTTCTCAGCGTGCCTTGCAATCTCCACGGCATTACGATCAAATCCAGCAGTTACTTATTCATCTAATACTAGCGGCTCTAAGCCGGCTTCTTCGAGCTTCTCGTTGGTCATTTCGATCAATTCCGCCCGATCGTGCAGGATCTCATACGCCCCATGCCACTGCACGTAATCCGCGCCCTGCATCCACACCCCAAACTTGGCGGTGCGGCCCCAATGATGCCACAAATTAAAGTGTGTAAAATCAATCGGTTCGTCAAACGGGGCATCGGTTAACAAGCCGTTTGCTTTAAGGGGAGCGATAATCTCGTTACTTTCGACCACCCACTCATTAACCCGTTCCGTAGCCGCATCTGCGTTGGTGTAAAACTCTTCGATGAAGTTCGGGTTATGGCACTCCGAGCAAACACCCTGCATGCGGATTTTGTTATCCTGCCACGCCGGCCGGCGCTCGCTCACGGGAGCAAACAAATACCAGGTTAAACGGTCCCCGACATCGTGGGTTGTACCCGCCGAACCAAAACCGCTCATGTGACAGGTGGCGCAGGTCGGGGCGGGAAAATCGAGGGTCGTCAAGGTACCCGGCTCCGCCTCCCAGTTCCAGTTGTGACCGCCAGTGGCGTAGGCGATTCCGTGCTGAGATTCCTGATAAATCTCCCACTGTGGATGATCCGGGCCGATATGGCAAGCGTTGCAAGTCTCCGGCTTCCGGGCCTGCTCCAGGCTAAATTCATGACGCATGTGGCACTTGCTGCATTGGCCAACAGACAGGTCTGGTGCCGGCTTGCCAATATCGTGGCAGCTTTGGCAGGCAAACAGAGTAATTTCGGGGCCCTGTAGTTCAAACAGGGCGTTGCGCATGCGCTCAGGGTTAAAGCTGCCCTCCGGAATCGCCTCATACTGAGCCAGCAGTTCCGGTTCAAGGTCCTGGGCCCCGGCGTAAGCCACGTAAGCCGGTAACCCGTGACGGCTTTGATTGTATTGGGCCACTTCCGCCTGGTGACAGGTCGCGCACTTTGCCGTGGTGGGTTCTCTTAACACGTGAGTGTCTTCATGAGCGATCGCCCCCGGATAATCCGCTTCAACCTCATGGCAATCCTGGCACGAGACCTCGGCCGCGGCCATCGTCGAGTGGCCATACTGATCGACAATGCCCGGTGTAGTGTTTTCATGACACTCCACACAGCTGTCGGTGCTGTTCGCCAGCACGTTTACCCGGCCGTTGGCGTTTGCAGCAACTTCGGGGGTTCTGGAAACCGCGATGGATGAGGCTGCCAGAGCCAAGCCTAAAAACACAACAACTAAAATAATGCCGGCGATTAATAGACGCCAGCGGTACAGGGTAGGTTGGGTATCCGACACGAGAGATATCCTATCAGTATAGTGATGTTGAGTTTGCGCTGCCCTTCTCTCAATTCAGTTAAAATCATTTGATCTCAAAATGAACATGACCGTGTTGTCCAGAAAGGATTTGGGGTTAAACCCTTTTTCTAAACCGCGGATGAGAGAATTGGACCACCTGTAGGATATATAAAAATCAGAAAAGTGTAAGCGACTTTTGTCGGTTTTTGACCGGCTTCTTTCTACCGGTCGCAAACGTGACCCCCAACGGCTTTAAGAGGTCAGTTTCCAAAATAACTTAACTCAAGTTGCGGCCTTTTGACGCGACCGAATAAATCCGGTCGCAATAGAAACCGAAACCGGATAAATCCGGTTAATTAACGCGAATTATCGCGTTTCGGTCCCTTTGGCCGATGGATTTATTCATCGGGCAGGTAAGGTAGTAACTTGGGTTAAATAACTAATAAAAACAGCCACAGATTTTCACAGATGAAAATCGATTTCTCTCTTCAATCCTTCGGCTGCGCTCAGGACAGGTTCTGTGAAAATCCGTGTTATTCTGTGGCTATAGAATGCAGCATTTAAACCAATTGGCGCAGGGCTGTCTCATCGCGAACAATAATTTTTCTGCGGTTGACCTCAATGAGCTGATCTTTTTGCAGGCGGGATAACTCACGCTGCACCACATCGGGTACCGTACCGAGAAAGGCCGCCATTTCAGCCTGGGTCTGCCAGCGCGGCCGCTCTACAACTCCGTCTATTGAACATTCTAAAAGGTACTGGACAAGACGCTGCTGGACGGTTTTCATCGACAAATTCCCGATTTGCCCGATCAGCGTCTGAATACGGTCGGTTAATTGATCGATCAAAAAGTAGGAAAATTTCGGATTCGCTGTGATGAGCTTGTCAAGAGCAGAAATAGGAATCACCCAGGCACCGCTTTCTTCCAACGCCTCGGCCGAGACCGGGTTCTTCTTTCCCTCGATGAGGGCAATTTCATTAAACGTGTCCCCGGCTCTGAAATACTTCACAATTTGCTGACGGCCGTTGTTCAGACCGCTCTTAAACCCTTTGACACACCCATACTCGAGAAAAAAGATCCCTTCGGCCGGCTCTCCTTCTAAAAAAATGAGCTGCTGGGCACTCACTTTACGCTGATAAACTTTTTGGGCCAAGGTATTTAGTTCCTGTTGTTCTAACACCTGAAAAAATGGAATTTGCCCCAAAATCTCTACAATTTCAATCCCCATGGTCCATCCTAAAAATTGCTGAATTTATAAAGTTTATCGAGGTTACGGCTCTTCGGCCGCAAATTCTTCCAGTTTTGATTTTAAACCGGCCATCAGTGCAGCCAACTCATCACCTTCATTTTCAGAAAGAATTGACCAAGGTGCAAAGAAAAATTGATCGGTTAGATTTTCAACTTTTTGCCGGATCTCCTCTCCATGGGCAGTGAGTGAAAATTTATTTCCAACCTGGTTTAACCAGAGATGGCGCACCAAATCAAGCAGTCCATTCTCATAAATTTCAGCCGAGTGACCGCGATAAAATAGGCGGCGATTTATTTCCTCACTGCTGTTCATTTCCGGTTGACCGATCAAGGTAAATGCTTCCCAAAGATATGCACGCGGCTCAACCATTTTAAAGGCGGCCATGTGCGCATCGTCGCGAAATGCGTTCCAATCGCTGGTGTACTGGCGGATGCGGGCCAGAGGATGACCTTCAGACAAATAAGCACGCTGACGTGAATGACGCAAACACCATGCTCCCGGCGGATCAGGAGCCTTTAGAGAGGCGTCGTTAATCCGGGCCAACAAGCTTTCCAGGCGATTCAAATTCGGTGCCCACTCCCCTAAATCCACGTGGCGCAGGCGTTCATTACTGGCCTGAATGCGGGAGGTGATGAGCGATCGACCGGACTCGGTTAACTCATGACCGCTGCTTTGCTTCACCAGCCACCCCTCGCTGCGCATCAGCTCTAAAAAGGCCGCCACCAATTGTTCTGAAGCATAAATATCGCGAACCCGTAATTTTTCAACGGTTAGCGGTTCCGGATCAAATTCCAGCGCCTGCACGAGAAACCAGCCGGGGCTTTCAGCGTAGCCGCTACGCAACTGCAGCAGCGGAGGGGCAGGTGACGGCCGCTCCCCGGTTTGACGCTGAACGGCCGCCCCGGCACCATAAATGGCCCCGGCCAAAGTCTGGCTCAAATTATAAAAATCGGCATTTTTTTCCATGAGTTTGTCTCCTGGAACAGGCAGTCATCATTTGCCACGCGATCATATAATGGTTTGGAAAGATTGACCACTCTTACATTTGCGGAAAAATTTCGATATACTGAGAACAATGCGAAATTTTAAAAATTGGCCAGGCCGCTGCCAGAATCCTTTCATTTGGCAAGAGAAACATTTTGACAAATCAACCCGACCCCCCGGCAAAACCCGTCAAAAACAGCTCAACTGAACCCCGAATCACCAACATCAATACGGAGGGAGCTCCTGTCTACCAGGGGAAAATCAATCTTGGCCCTCACGCCCTGTTTGTCGGCCGGGATTACATCCAAAATAATCAAACAAACATCTACAACCTGATCCCTTCTCCTCTTGACAAATGGCTGGTGAGCGCCATTTTGAATTATGGAGGATTTTTTCTCCTGGCGTTTATATTTTGGCTGGTGTGGCGGCTGATTTATCGTCAAATCGAACCGCTCACTCGCTATTTGCTACCCGACACCTTTTGGTTTGTGTGGCTCGTTTTGGGATGGGTTGTCATTTGGTTTGCCCAAACGTGGGCCGGACGGCGAGCGCAGCGGGGATGGATCAACCGCGATTTGCTTTTATTGGGGGTTTCCGTGGCCGTTTTAGGGGGATCGCTCGCCTGGCCACAGCTCAATCCACTGGTCATTCCCACCGAGCCGTTTGTGATCGCCGTCGCCGATTTAGGTGAATCGGCCGGTCTGGCCAATATTCGGCCGACCCGCGAAGGGGCGATCATCAGCCGCCGAATTTTTGAAGAGCTTTGTCTTCTGCGCGGGCAAAACGACGATCTAGGATCGAGTCACTGTCCGCCCGATCGGCTGGGCACGATTGTGATACAGCAAGTAGGGTTTGCCAGCGATCAGGAAAGTGCTCTGCAGCTGGGCGAGCGGGTCAGTGCAGACATCGTTCTCTGGGGATCTTACGAGCGAAGCAACAATCAAAACCTGGTCAAGCTTTACTACACGATAACTCAGGCACTCGACCCCATTTACGACAACGACCGGCCGACCATTGTTCCCGTTCGTTATAATGAGGTTTGCGTGCGCACTCCCGCCGATCGAGATCAGGTTGTTACCGCTTCCAGTCATCTGATTCGCTTTATCTGGCCGGTCACCCTGGGGCTCGATTCTTATCAGGATCGCAACTTCTCCCTGGCTAAAAGTCAGCTCAAGATCGCCCTCACCAACCTGGATGAAGCCGGTCCTCAGCTCACAGACTGTGGCGTGGAGGGTTCAGATGGCATTGATGAAAATCAGACCCTGCTCAACTTTTTTCTCGGCCGCTCTCTGCAGTGGACTCAGGAATTTGAAGAGGCGGAGCAAGCCCTTTTAGCGGCCACAGACGAGCCGGCCGCCTGGATCAGCCTGGGTATTAACGACCAGCTGCTTCAAAAGCCGCTCGATTCGAGTACTGAGAAGTTTAATACTGCGGCCGAGATGCTTCTCGCCATCCAAGACGATCCAACCCAACCAAAAATTAATCGGGTCGCCGGAGCTTACGGACTGGCACGGGTTTATTTTTTGCAGGGTGATGTGGATCAGGCCGCCCTCAGCTACGCCGATGCCCTAACACTTTCAAATTCCGGCAGTCGCCCTGAACCGTTCTTTCCGGGATTAATCAGCCTGGGTCAGCTCATCATCGATCAGGACAACCTTTCGACGGAGATGGTGCAAGCGTGTCAATCGGCCAGGGTTCCATTTGACACGCCGGTTTTGTGCGCGCAAGGATTGTTTGAAAACGCGCTGTCTGTCGCTGAAGATGCCCACATCAACCCCGGCTGGGTTTACCGGAATTTGGGGCGCACCGCCGAAAAGGCGGGAGACCCAGCAGCGGCCGAAGCGTATTATTGGCAGGCGGTTGAGAGCAACCCCTGGGAAATATTTCTCTATGAAACTTACGCTGGGTTTTTGCTCAATCGATGTCGGGAATTGGCCAATGATTGTCGACTGGATGAAACGTTTCTAAAGCTTAACCGGCTGGAGGATTTAGCGAACAACCTGACACCAACGCTGGATATTCCAGACCAGCGGCCGAAAAAAGAGGCGATTGTTGCCTATCTCAACCAGGTTTCAGCAGAATTTTTGGAATGAGGCACGCGGCAAAGGATAACGATAAAATGAGCCAATCAAACCAGCGCAATTTAATCATCGGAGCCATTCTTGCTGTTGTTTTAATCATCGTCCTGTTTTTGGCTTTTTGCCGCACGCCAACCGATCCCCCACCTGATGCCACGCCAACTTTGGAGCTTACAGGGACCGGATGCCAGCTGGCGGGTTCTGAATCTGCGACCGAAATCGCATACGCGCCCGATAGTCGCATCTCGTTATGGGATCAACCGGACGGCCGCACCATCGAATACGCCATCGAAACCAATGAATCGCTGGATGTTGAAGCAAAAATCACCGTAAACGGGGTTGAGTGGTGGTGTGTACGGCCGGCTGGAAACTCGGAAATAGAAGGGTGGGTTGTCGGTCAGCTGCTTGTCGAAGGCACACCGACAGCCACCCCAAGCGATCCGCAGCCGCCAACCCCCACAAACGCGCCAACGGAAATCGTTCGCGCTACCATTAATCCCGATGGGGAGTTTTTATCAGCCCTGACAGTAAACGACGCGATTATTTTTGCTGAACCCGATCTCAACAGCGCTCAAATAGGCGAGCTGGCAACCGGCGAAGCGCTTTTGGCCAATCAGCAAATCGTTGAGAGCGATGACGGCGCGTTTTTTAATGAGATTGATCTGGGTGATGGCACCATCGGCTATGTCCTATCTTCCGATATCATATTTGTGGCTACAGAAACCCCCACCCCTTCGGCCACGGCGGTGTCAACCAGCACCGCTACGCCAACCGCTTCACCATCCCCCCTTTCAACGGCAACCCTCCAATCGACTCCGTCACCAGCCGCCGCGCCTCCAACGCCGCGATTCACGCCCAGGTCAACTCCCACGGCGACCGCCTTAACCTTTGATTATGACGTGACGTGGGTCATCGATCCGGACGATTCAACCCACGCCATTGCTACGGTGGAGCTGTTCCCATCCGGCGGCAGCGGTCCGTATCGTTACTACCGCGACGACTTTTTGCAGGATGGCCCGGAATTCAGCTATCGCTGGCGAGTTTGTGCCCCCAATCCGGTTTCGTATCGGGTAGATTCGGAGGATGGGCAGTCAATACGCGTCAATCTGTATCAGCGGCCGCCCTGCCCCGCTCCTTAAGTACACTACATTTCAATTATTAAAACCCGATGGTCCGAATTGAGTGGGTCAAAGACCAAAATTTAAAAACAAGATTTCACGAATGACACGAATTTCCCAGCTTAAACCAGAAAATCCTTTTAATTCGTGTCATCCTGTTTTAAAAAAATGAAGTGTGACTTACTAAAGTGGTTCGTCTCCCAAATAGTTAAGTGGTATACAAAAATGTTAAAAGAAAAATTGTCCACAGATTACGCAGATTTTCGCAGATTAGAGAGAAAAATCTGCGGCCATCTGCGTAATCTGCGGACACCTTCTTCAGAAAACTTTTTGTAACTTACCTAAATGAATCACAATATGTTTTATTTAAAAACAGCCACGGATTTCAGGAAAACTTCCAGACTAATCGATGCCATGCGCAGCAGTTTTACCTAAAGTGACCGACCAAGGAGTCCACACCGCGAAGCAAGATGCTTTGATCGGATGCAGCGGCAATAAAGCGGAATCCCCAATCGATATATTTTTGAGCTTCGACGGGATTATACGAGAGGATCCCCCCCGGCTTGCCCATCTCTTTGAGACGCGAAATGCCTTCCTGAATGGCCGACTGTACATCCTCATGCTGAGGATTGCCAAGATGCCCCATCGAAGCGGATAGATCGGACGGGCCGATAAATACCCCATCCACCCCGTCAACATAGGCGATTTCTTCCAGGCGGTTTAGGGCCTCAATTGTTTCAATTTGCAAGATCACGGCAATTTCATCACCCGCCTGGTGCAGGTAGTTCTTATTGCGGCCATACGCGGCCGCCCGGGTGCTGGCGGCGACGCCGCGCACCCCGTGTGGTGGGTACCGAGTTGCGGCAACGGCCGCACGTGCCTCAGCCCCATTTTGAACGTAAGGCAAAATCAGCGTTTGCGCCCCGGCATCGAGAACGCGCTTGATGAGCACCATATCGTTCCACGCCGGCCGAACCATGACGCTGACATTACCGGCCGCCAAAGCCCGCATTTGGGCAACGAGATTTGGCAGCTCGTTCGGGGCGTGCTCCGTGTCTAGACATACCCAATCGAGGGGGCTGTGGGCTATTATTTCGGCCACCACTGGTGAACTTAGGGATGACCACAAGCCGATCTGCAAGTCACCCTGTGCCAGCTTTGCCTTAAATTTGTTTTTTGAAAGTTCCATCTTGGTTGTCCTTTTAGGGGTTTGAAAATTTCTTTATGAAATATATCAAATTGGCACGATTTGGCACCGTTTTACCTCGGTATGGCATCCCAAACTTCGTATTTTGTAGAAGCAATTCTATTTTTCCAAATGGTTGGGTCGATAGATTCAAGCTTTTGAGCAAATAGGACAAGGTAGATTCCTCTTGCGCCGTTGGGCCGCAGTATGCTGCGGCCGACCCATCTTCCCCGACAGGGTAGTTGGCGGTTAAAAATTAATTCTTTCGCCATGCGCCATATGGCAGAAAGATATGGAAGGCGAGCCCACGGCCGCAGCATGCTGCGGCCCTACAAATTGGCAACGTCGAGTGAAAATCACAGCCACCGGCATAGGTAAAAATAAATTTAGACTGACTCAAAAATGGAGAATCAAATGAAATTAGAAGTAATTGGAGAAACGATTATCGAGGCCCCGGCCGCCAAAGTTTGGCGGATCATCGCCCATGAATTTGCTCATATCGGCCGCTGGGCCACTTCGATCCCCCAATCTCAAGAAGTCACCTCCGATGATCCCGAAAATCAGGGAGAGGTCACCGGCCGGGTGTGCGCCACCAACGTTCCCGGCTTTAGCGACATTACCGAGCGATTTACCTATTACGATGAGGAAAAAATGCGCTACGGATACGAAGCGGTCAATGGAAACCCTTGGTTTGTTAACAAAGCGGAAAACAACTGGTCGGTGAAGCCCCTGTCACCCTCGATATCACAGGTTGAATTTCGAGGGGTGGTCGAATTGAAGCCGTTTCCCGGATTCCTGATGGCCCCCTTTATGCGTTTGCAATTTAAAAAGGTCGGCCGGGAAGTGTCTGAAGAGCTCAAATATTACGTCGAACAGGGGGAACCCCATCCCCGAAAACAGAAGCAGCTGGATAAAGGATAGATCAGACAATTTCTACCCGCATCCGCAGCGGGTCCCGCGGCCGCAGGGTGACCCGCGTATCCATGACCACCGGCTGGGTGTCAGCCCGCGTTAACCGAACCCGCTGCACCAGCGTGGCCAAAATAATGGAGGCTTCCATCATGGCGAACATATTGCCCACGCAAACCCTGGGGCCGGCCCCAAAAGGCAAATAGGCGTAGCGATCCGGTTGCTGATCCGGATCCAAAAATCGCTCCGGGCAAAAACGTTCCGGATCCGGAAATAAATCCGGCCGGTGATGGGTGATGTACGTGCTCACCAGGATGACCGACCGTTTGGGAAAGTGATGATCCCCAATCGAGAACGGCTCAACCGCCGTGCGCCCAAATCCATAAGCCGGAGGATATAGTCTCAGCGTTTCTTTGAGCACCGCCTCCAGATACGGCAGCCGGGCGATATCTTCATATTGAATAGTACGATCGCCTAACACATCGCGCAGCTCTTGCCGCAGTTTGGACATCACGTCTTCACTGCTGCTCAGCAAATGCGTAGCCCAGGTTAACAGGGCGGCCGTCGTCTCATGCCCCGCAAAAAACAGGGTCAAACACTCATCCAGCAGCTGCCGGTCATCCATCGGCCGGCCTTCTTCATCACGAGCGAGCAGCAGCATCGACAGCAGATCATCATTTGCTTCAGGGTTTTGTCGCCGGTCGTGAATCACTTCGCGTAAAAGGGCTTCAACCTCCGCCCGAATTTGTTTCTGCCGCCTGTTTTTGGCGGTCGGCAGCCATTCAGGCGGAACGATAGTCATTTTTAGGTGAGATTCAGCAATTGTAGCCATTTCCTGCATCAGTCGGCCGAATTTCTCTGTTTGGGCATCAATATCTACCCCATACATTGTCCGGGCGATAATTCGCAGGGTCAGCTTTGTAAACGCCTCGTCAACGGCAACGACCTGGCCGTCCTCCCAGCCGGCCATCATGCTGGTGGTATATTCAGCCATGATGGCCGCATAGCGGCGAATACGCACCGCGTGAAAGGCCGGCTGCACCAGCTTGCGCTGCCGCCGCCACTTCTCCCCTTCAGCAATAAACACACCGTCTCCAGTTACCCGCCTTAACACATTGGTTGTCAATGGGTCCCGATGCGTGTGGTGTGGGTTTTTGATCAGAAGCTCGCGGATAAGCTGTGGGTCATTGATAAAAAAGAGATTCACCCCCAGCATCTTATAATGAGCGATCCCGCCGTGTTTTTCCTGCACATCGTACAAAAATTCGATTTGATTGGTTTGTAACCGCTTGAGGTCGGCAAAAGTTAATTTGTTCATTTTTAGACTCTGGAATTGTAAAATTTTCAACAGTGTGTATCATAAAACAGCTTAACTATGAAAAACAAGCGGCAAAATTGACCGATATGCTGCATAAACAACAGTGGCGGAGGGTTTGATGAAAAAGTCCGACTTAAGGGTCCAGCGGACGCTTAATGCGCTTAAAGAGGCATTTATCGCCCTGGTGATCGAAAAAGGATTTGACCAAATTTCGGTCCGTGATTTGTGCCAGACCGCCCGCATCAACCGGGCAACATTTTATCGTCACTACAGCGATAAATACGATCTGGCTGATCGCCTGACCGAACTCCTGTTTGTAGATCAACGCATCGAGGAACCGATTGCTTCTCTGGCGGATGTCCACCAATCGATTCAGGGAATGTTTGACCACGTGGCCGAGTATGCGGCATTTTACCTGGCCATGCTAGGCCCCCGCGGGGTCCCGGGATTTGCCGATCGAGTCCGAGATGATGTTGAAAAAGAGATGAATCGTCTTTTTGGTGAAAACAGTGCCCCAGAGGTGCCTCCGGAACTGGCTATTCGCTATTTGGCGGCCGGGCAGGTTGGATTTATTCGCTGGTGGCTGGAAAATGATATGCCCCTTTCGTCAGCTGAAGCGGCCGCATATCTGGCGACCCTCCACCAGCAGGGCGGCATTCGCAGCTTGGGTCTTTGATGGTATTGAATATCCCTCCCCAAAAATTAGCCGTCAGTTCATGGTGCTGGGCCAGTGATTTTTACCGCGGGCAATTTTCTCTTTTCGATCTGCCCGGCCGGGCAGCAGCGGCCGGTTTTGAGTCGGTTGAAGCCAACGACTTCATGCTCCCTCCCCCCTCGTTTAGCCGGGTCACCCGCCCTTTTTATGCGCTGCTTCCACACGGCAACCCGGAGCTGTGGCGCTATCGACAGACAGCGATCCGGCAACTTAAATTAGAGCTCGACAGCCATCGCGTTCGCTGTCTTTGCTGGACGCTCAATACCGATTTTAGCCGCGGGGGCGTGGCGGCCGTGGGGCGCGCCCTCTACCATCGATGGGGGTTGACGGCGGCTAAAACGCTCAACGTTCCCTTGCTGCGAATCATTTCAGGAGGCCAAGCCGAGGATGAGGTGACACTTTCTCTTGTCAGGCGCATGACGTCCTTTGTGCAATCCGCAGTGGAGCAGCTGCCGCACATCACCGTGATCCTGGAAAATCATTGGGGAATCAGCACCGATACGACCAAACACCTGGCCCTCTTCACCCAGGTCAAGGAGCAGCTGCCATCCTCTTTGCAGCATCGATTTGCCCTGTGTCTTGATCCGGCCAACATAGCCCAAGCTGATCGTCAATCCGCCTGGACGCGGATGGCTCATCACGCCGGGCATGTCCATCTAAAAACGGCCGTCGATAATGAGGCAATCGATCTGCCCCAATTTTTGGAAACCGTTCACAACGCGCACCAGGGAAGGTATGACGGCACCTTCACGATTGAGGACCCCTCTCTTGTATGTTGATGGAAAAGGTTGTCTCAGGGCGATTTAACCAATCTACATTGGTAAGGGCTTGGCTAGCCAAGCCCCTACACAAAGGCTTTGGTTTTATCCAGGCCACTGACTGTTCACACGATGCTCATTCTGAGCGATGATAGGAGGTCCGGGAACGATGAATTGGGTGATTGAAGACCTATTCCCTGACCCTATATTGGTGGAAGGGCGGAAATTACCGCACACCCATCAGCAGCTCCACCGTAAGCTGATCGAGCCGTTCATACGGCTGACCGCGACGGCCGAGGGCCGCGCGATCAAAACCATGCTCCCGCAGAGCGGCCGCTTTTTGCGCCGAATATGCGCCGGAAAAACCGCTCATTGAGCCGTCATCCTCGTTAATTTCCGCTAGCAGGGCTTGAATTTCGCTGTCACTATTAAATTGAGCCACTTTTTCGCGCAAAATCAAATAGTTGCGAATACAGCCGCGCGCAAATTCCTTGACGTCATCGTAGTTGCTGCTCCGATACGCGTGGGCGTCAAAATGACGGCTGCTGTCGTACCCGTAATCTTCCAACAGCTTAACCAGGAAAAACGAGGATTTAATATTTACCGCACCAAAGCGGAAATCCTGATCGTATCGGCCGGGCACTTGATCGTTGAGATCGATATGGAAAAGCTTGCCGGCCTCCAGCGCCTGGGCCACGTGATGGGTAAAATTGAGGCCGGCCATTTGCTCGTGAGCCACTTCGGGATTCACCCCCACCATCTGGGGATGATCCAGCGTTTCGATAAAGGCCAGCATGTTGCCGGTCGTGGCGTTATAAATATCACCGCGAGGTTCATTTGGCTTCGCTTCAAGGGCAAATTTGAGGTCGTACCCCTGATCGATGACGTATTCACAGAGAAAATTCATCGCCTCCCGGCTGCGCTTGATCGCCGTCACCGGATCTTTCCCCGCATCGGTTTCCGTACCCTCTCGTCCACCCCAAAACACGTAAATTTTCGCCCCAAACTCCACGCCAAGATCGATGGCGTTCATCGTCTTTTGCAGGGCATAGGCACGCACTTTCGGATCGTTTGCCGTAAATGCGCCATCGCGAAAAGCGGGGTCCGTAAACAGGTTTGTGGTGGCCATCGGCACCACAACACCGGTGGCATCTAACGCCTGGCGAAATTCTTTTTTGATTTTATCTCGCTCGGCCGGTGTGGCGTCGATCGGAATCAAATCATTGTCGTGAAAATTCACCCCCCAGGCGCCAACTTCCGCCAGCATTTCTACAATTTGAACCGCCGTTAGCGCCGGCCGTACCGGCTCTCCAAAAGGGTCCCGGCCGATGTTGCCGACGGTCCACATGCCAAAGGTAAATTTGTCTTCAGGTTTTGGCTCGTACATTTTGTCTCCTTTAAAACGAAAAATGAGTCAGCCTTGCTAAAGAAATAATCAAACATATGACAAAATTATGCAAATTTAACGTCGAAAAGAGGACAATCATCTCAATTTGTGGTTTACTATGAACCGGTCTCGTTTCGATCGAATACTGATCAGTTATGCATGAAAACTTACTCGTCAGCTTTGGCATCATAATCGTATTAGCCATGGGGGCTCAATGGATCGCCTGGCGCCTGCGTTTGCCATCTATCTTGTTTCTGCTGATATTTGGGTTCGTGGCTGGTCCGATCACGAACGTCCTGCATATCGACGATTTGATTGGTGAACTGCTCTTTCCGCTGGTTTCAGTCGCCGTGGGTATTATCTTGTTTGAAGGCGGTCTTTCACTCAAGTTGTCTGAACTGCCTCACATCGGGGTTCCGACCGGCCGGCTCATCACCGTGGGCGCCCTAATCACCTGGGCGATCGCCTCCTGGGGCGCGTTTTCGATATTAAATCTTGATTTAACGCTCTCCGTGCTTCTGGGAGCGATCTTAATCGTGACCGGTCCGACCGTGGTTACCCCCCTTCTCAGGCAAATTCATCCCAAAGGCCGCGTGGGTTCCCTACTCAAATGGGAAGGGATATTAATCGATCCGGTCGGGGCGCTTATTGCGGTCCTCGTTTTTGAAGGGATCATAACCGGCAACTTCACCAGCATCGAAGCAGCTACCAGCACCATTTTTATTGGCGTGCTGCGCACCATTCTCGAAGGGGGTGGGTTAGGGCTGCTGGCGGCCGCCTTTCTGGTTTTTGTCCTGCAGCGCTACTGGCTTCCCGATTACCTGCAAAACGGGGTCACCCTGATGATGGTTATTGGGGTTTTTGCGCTGGCCAACACCCTGCAGCCGGAGGCGGGTTTGGTAGCTACCACGGTGATGGGAATCGCCATGGCCAATCAGGAACGGGTTTCGATTACTCGCATTCTTGAATTTACCGAAGATTTGCAAATCCTGTTGATCGGCACCCTCTTTATCATCTTGTCCGCTCGGGTTTCGCTTGACAATCTGCTGGCCGTCATGCGGCTGCCGGGCTTATTGTTTCTCCTTTTGCTGATCTTTGTGGTCCGGCCGATATCCGTCCTCATTTCCACCTGGTTCACCGACTTAAACTGGCGAGAGCGCGCGTTTATCGCCTGGCTGGCCCCGCGAGGGATCGTGGCTGCTTCTGTGGCTTCGGTATTTGCCTTTGAGTTAAACGTCGAAGGGTATGCCGGGGCAGATCAAATTGCCGCGTATACCTTTATGATTATTGTGGGAACGGTTGTCATTTATAGTTTGACCAGCGGCTGGGTGGCTCGTCGCCTTGATTTAGCTGAAGAACACCCACAGGGGGTATTAATTGTCGGAGCAGACCGGGTGGCGGTAGAAATCGGAAAGGCGGTCAGAGATTTGGGGTTTGAGGCACTGCTGGTGGATAATAACCAAAGCCACATACGAGAAGCCCGTCGGGCCGGGTTAAGAACCTTTTACGGCAGCGCCCTCTCGGAAAAAACAAGCATCGACCTCGATTTATCCGGCATCGGCCGTTTGCTGGCCCTGACCCCCAATAACGAGGTTAATTCATTGGCGTCTTTGCACTTCTCAGATGAGTTTGGCCGGGCAGAGGTGTATCAACTTTACGCGGAGCCGGTCAACGGCAGCGAGCGGCGGTCGACCAATCTGCACGGCCGCTTCTTGTTTGACAAGCAGCTTGTCCACGAAAAAGCGCTGGAGCTCATCGAAACGGGTGGAGAAATCAAAACCATTCCGATTGATGAGGAATTTACCCTAGACGCCTTGCATGATCAATACGAAGACGAAGCGTATCCCCTGTTTTTATTCACGGAGCAGGGCCAGCTCAATATAAACACGCTTGATGTCGAGCTTCTGCCAAAATCCGGGCAAAAGCTCGTCATCCTATTGGCATCGGCAGATTCTGCGCAGCCCAGAATGATGAGAACAAATACAAACCATTCTGCGGCCGACGAAGAAATCAAGCGAAATTAATTGCAGGAAAGCACATGGCTGTTGAATGGAGCCAACCAATTTTACAACGCTATATCGATCAGGGGATCGAAGAGAGCCTGACTTTGGAATACAAATCGGCTGAAGCCCTCTACGAGGGCAACGGCCGGGAAAAAGAAATTGCCAAAGATGTATCGGCCATGGCCAATTCGGCAGGCGGTATCATCATTTACGGCATTAGCGAGCATCAAGATCGACTGCTGCGCTTCCGGCCGCACCAGCTCACACCGGTGGACCGGACCATTTGCTCCAAAGAAACCCTCGAGCAAATCATCAGCAGCAACATTCAACCTCGAATTAGCGGAATCAAAATATTTCCCGTCCCCCTGAGCAGTTCCTTACACCACGTCGCCTATGTCGTGCGCGTGCCCCAAAGCGACACCGTGCATCAAGTTGCCCGCACCAAGCGATATTACAAACGGTTCAATTTTGAATCGGTTCCCATGGAAGATTTTGAAATTCGCGACGTACTCAATCGCACCGGGGAGCCCATTGTGGCCTCCCGTGTGGGTCACATGACCGTTGAAAAGATCAATGACGAGTGGATCTGGTCGGTGCCAATTTTTGCCAAAAACGATTCGATGACGGTCGCCAAAGATACCGCCCTGACCGTCGAGTTTCTCGATGCCCGGCCGGAAAATCACATCGCCGCTGAAAAATTTGTGATCAAAACGCAGCCCAAACCCTCTCCCTACAAAATGTACATCTCCGCTTTTGATGAGGCGATCCACAAAGGGCTCAATAAATGGTTTGGCACCTTTAAAGTCACCGTCCACGAACCGCAAGCCCTGACCGTAAAAGTGCAGGTGTTCGCCAACGGTATGCGGGCCCGCTGGTGGGTCGTCAAACTCAACTTTGGCGAAAACAGCGCTACCATTCAAGTCTTGGATGAAGGATATCTTTATTAGGTTCACCACAATTGAAATTTTATAATCAGGATGACACGAATTTATAGGATTATCTCTTTAAAGTGGGAAATTTCGTGAAATTCGCGAAATCTTGTTTTAAAATTTTAAACAATCTCAAACGGCCGAACTCGCAAATTCCCATTTCATGCCATATAATTTGCCCGAAAAAATTGTCATCTGGGCTACCCTCTCAACCAATCACGGCTTCTCAAAATGACAACTTGAATTAGCATGGCATCCTGTTATTCGTACTTGCAATTCAGCTATGTAGGAGTGCTAAATAAAACCAAAAAGGATATGTGATGTCTGATTTTGCTCTAGAACCTCCTCATAACAATGTTGTTTGCGTCATTGAAACCGCTGAAAATTTTAACGCCTTAAAAAAATCCCTTCATGAGGCCGGGTATGATGAAGTCCAACATCTTTTCGGCGAAGATGGATTCCATCAGCTTGATCCAGAAGGGAAAGAGCACGGCCTGGTTGTGCGGGCGCTGCGAGCGTTTCAGCGCTTTACCACTGAAGTGGAAGAGCGCACGCTTGACCGTTTAGGGGAGGCGCTCAAAAGCTGTCAATATGCCGTGGCCGTGCAAACCGACGGAAGCAACAATCAAAAAGAAGAAGTGCGGTCAATTATGCATCAGCACGGCGGCACGGCTATTTTCTTCTCTTCCCGCTTCTCAATCGAGTTAATGGAAGGATGGTAACAAAACGATTTAAATGAGTTACAAGTTGCGGCCTTCATAACGCAGCCGAATAAATCCGGCTGCCAGGGGAACCGAAACGCGATACATCGCGTTAATAAACCGGATTTATCCGGTTTCGGTCTCTTTGACCGATGGATTTATTCATCGGGAAGGTAAGATAGCAGCTTGAGTTAACCCTAATAAAAACCTAAATAAACACAAAATCAACAGGGTCTATGATTCCAGAGACATTTGGCAGATACGAAATTAAAGAAGAAATCGGGCGGGGGGGAATGGCCACCGTGTACAAAGCGTACGATCCGCTTTTTGACCGGGAGGTGGCGATCAAGGTTCTCCCACCCAATTTTCTGCACGATCCAACATTCAGGGAGCGCTTCAAACGCGAGGCCAAAACGATCGCCTCTCTGCAACATCGGGCGATTGTGCCGGTATATGATTTTGGCGAGGAAGATAATCAACCTTATCTCGTCATGCGCTATATGAATGGGGGCACGCTGCGAGATCGCTTGCGGCGCGGATCGCTAAATTTTGATTACGCCAAAAGAATTTCGGTTGAAATCGCCACCGCGCTCTCTGTGGCCCACGAGCGCGGCATTTACCATCGGGATTTAAAACCGGACAATATTCTTTTTGACGAATTTGACAGTCCGTTTTTATCCGATTTTGGTATCGCCAAGCTGGCCGCTCAAACCCAAACTTTTACTCAGGGTATTTTGGGGACCCCTCAGTACATGAGCCCCGAACAGTGGCGGGCCAAAGAGGATCTGGACGGCCGCTGTGATCAATACGCATTGGGAATTATCCTCTATCAAATGCTGACCGGCGACCTGCCTTTTAGAGCCAAAGAAACGACCGGTTATATGCAGGCCCACCTCAACGAACCGGTGCCGGATATTGAAGATAAGCTCCCCACCTCACCTCACGGCATCAGCTCCTTTATCAGGAAAACGATGTCCAAAGATCCCGATGAAAGGTATGCCACCATGTCGGGGTGGTCGGAGGATCTGGAGCGTGTTGGAACGAAAAATTGGTCGCCCTCTCAAGCCCCCACTCGAGATATGGAGGAAGGGTCCAAACCGGCCGAAGCGGTCTGGCAAACCGAAAAAATGCCCCTCGAAAGTGAGTTGCAGCCTGAAGAATCAAAAGGGTTTCCCCTATGGATCTGGGGGGTTGGTGGGGCAGCGGCGCTGGGGGTCATTGTGCTTTCTTTTTGGCTGATCAGTGTGGTTATCGCCTCAATAAACGGTGAGCCAACGCCGGAAAGTCTGGCGGAAAACCCAACACCGTCTGAGCGGACGTCTTCGCTCAATCAAGCATCGGGCAATGAAACGGCCGTGACTTCGACCCCGGAGGTTACGGACGAATCCACCAATTCAGAAGAGGTCATCCCGGTCGTCGAGCCCACTTCTCCTTCCGCAGCAGGGGATCCAGACGGTCCGCAAATTACCCTGCAGTTTGGTGAAAGAGGAAACGGCCCTGGCCAGTTTTTTAACACCATGCATATCGCCACCGATGGGGAAGGGAACATTTACACCGCTGATTTGGATGACGGCCGGGTGCAAAAATTTGATGCCCAGGGTGAATTTGTATCTACCTGGGAAACCAACCGCGAATTTATTTCTCAATTTGTAGCCAATACCCATGGACAGCTATTCATCGTGGATTCGACGTCAACCATTTTGATCTTTGATGGAGAAAGCGGAGAAATATTGCGGACGATCGATTTTAAATCAAACCTTGACGTGTTTACCCTGGCCCCCGATGGGTCCCTGGTCGTTTACTACAGCGACCCAGATGACACCCTGGTTTTCTACAATGCAGATTTTACGGTCGAGCGCACAATCCCCAGGTTCTTTAGCCAGTTTGATGAAGATGTCGCCTTTTTTGGCATCAACAGCCTGCTGGTCAGCCGTTCAGGTGATATTTTTGCCCAAAATTCAGACGGAGTATTTCAATTTGATAGCGATGGTGAGTTTCAGGGTAAGGTAGCCGCTCTGGAGGAAATGGTTGGGTTGGCTCCGGAGGAAGAATTAATCAGTAACCCGCAGGCGATTGCCACCGATCGTTTCGGCCGGCTGCTGGTTTTTGAATCATCCGCCATCAAGGTATACGATCGCGAAAATCGCTATCTGGAAACGGTTAGCGTAGGCCAATTCGGGATTGCCGGGGTGAGTCTGGTTCTCACCGATGACGATCAGATTTTGTCAATGGATGTGGTCAACGACAAGGTGATCAAAATCGATCTGGCCCTGGAGGAGGCGGCAGGCTCCCCACTGGATGAAATAGCTGAACCGCGGCCGCCAATCGTCGGCGAAACGGTCCCTCAGCTGACGCTGCAATTTGGTGAAGCGGGTCGCGACCCCGGTCAATTTGAAGACACCCGCTGGCTGGCCGTTGACGGCCGTGGCCATATTTTTACGGCCGATTTTGACGGCGGCCGTATTCAGCGATTTGATGAAAATGGGGTTCTGCTCAACAGCTGGAACACCGGTGGCGATTTAATATTGGACATCGTCGCTGATGAAGAGGGGCAGCTCTATGTCATTAACGATGTCGGCACCATTACCATTTACAGCGGCAGTTCAGGAGAGGTCGTGCAAACCATCAACACCAGTGGCGATCTTGATTTAATCACCCTGGCCCCTAATGGCAATCTCGTGGCGTATGTGGGATGGCAGGATGATCAGCTCGTGTATTTCAATTCCGATTTTCAGGTTGAGCGGACCGTGCCCAACTTTTTAGGCAGCTTTGATGAAGATATCGTTTTCTTTGGCATCGCGGATTTTGCCATCGACAGCAGCGGCCGAATCTTTGCCAACAACGACGAGTATGTCTACCGCTTTAATGCCGACGGTGTCTTTGAAGAGCGCCTGGTTCTTTCAGAAGATATCTCTGAGGATTTTCTCGGGCCGGGATTGCTTTATAATCCCACGGCCACCACGGTTGACGATCAGGGGCGACTTTATATCGCCGATTGGGAAGGCATCAAGATTTTTGACGGTGACGGCCGCTATATTTCGGCCGTTATGTATCCAAAACCGGGCAGTTTGGCGTTTAGCCTGGTCGTCACCTCAAGTAATGAAATCATCGCCATGGATCGCAATGAAAGTCAGGTATTAAAATTTACCCCCGATAATTAAGTGGATCACTGTTAAAAACTAGCCACGGATTAACGCGGATTTTCACAGATTTCCCTCCTGCTCCTGAGGAGCGCTGCGAAAATCTGCGGTTCATCCCTCCGGGATCTGTGGACAAATTGTTTTTGAAGAGTTTTTGGAAAACACTTTAGGTAAGTTACAAAAAGTTTTCTGAAGAAGGTGTCCGCAGAGCGCGTAGCGCAGAACCGTAGGTTCGCAGATGGCCGCAGATTAGAGAGAGAAATCTGTGAAAATTTGTGTTAATCCGTGGCTTTTTTTTAACAATTCTTTTTGTAAACTACTTAACAGAGGAGAATATGGCCGCAGAATTTGTATCTCACACCCAATACATCGAATATCCACAAAGCGAAATGCGTCAGCGAGCCAGCGCGTTCTATGAAGAAATCCAGCGGCGACGGACGGTGCGCGAGTTTTCGGACCGGCCGGTACCGCGCGATATTATTGAGACCTGTTTGCTGGCGGCCGGCACCGCCCCCAGCGGGGCCAATCTGCAGCCGTGGCAGTTTGTGGTCATTGAAGATCCGGCCGTCAAACAGCAAATTCGAACGGCAGCAGAGGCGGAAGAGCGGGAATTTTACAGCGGCAAAGCCCCACAAGAATGGCTTGATGCTCTGGCTCCCCTGGGAACCGATGCCAATAAGGGGTTTTTAACTACCGCCCCTTATCTGATCGCCATCTTTGCCAAGTCGTTTGATGTGCTTCCCGACGGCCGAAAAGTTAAAAATTACTACGTGACTGAATCGGTGGGGCTGGCTGTTGGCACCTTGATTACCGCCTTGCACCACAGCGGTCTGGCTTCGTTAACCCATACCCCCAGCCCCATGGGGTTTCTCAATAAAATCCTAGATCGGCCCAAAAACGAACGGGCGCTTATTTTGCTGGTTGTAGGTTACCCAGCCAAAGATGCCCAAATTCCCGCTCACGCAAAGAAAAAAAAGTCACTGGATGAAATTGCGGTTTTTATTTAGTATCGATGTATTGGATTATTAGTATATTGGTATATTAGTTTATTGGTTATTGGGGTATTTGTTACTAGGTGGCTTCTTGAAATGATTCGAAGCCAATATACAAATTAACTAATACACTATTATACTAATAACCAATAAACCAATAACATCCCCCCCAAAGGAGACTCTTTCCATGAACGGCTTAATGATGAATTATCAGCTGACCCTCGACCGAATTCTGGAGCATGCCAACAGCCTCTACGGCACAAAAAAAATCACCACCATGCTCCCGGATGGCACGTATCACGCCTACACCTATACGGATATGTATAAGCGCGTCAAACGCCTTTCCAAAGCGTTGACCAAGCTGGGCATTGAGGTGGGGGATCGCGTTGGCACCTTTGCCTGGAATCACTACCAGCATATGGAGCTGTATTTTGCTATCCCGGGGGCGGGGGCGGTGTGTCACACCCTCAACATTCGCCTTTTTCCCGATCAGTTGACGTACATCGTGGATCATGCCGAGGACAAAATTGTTTTTATTGATGCATCCCTCCTTCCCTTGTACGAACCCCACGCCCACAAAATTGATGTCGTTCAGCATTACGTGCTGATCAACGCCCCGCGGGACATCAAAACATCGCTGCCCAATGTCCTGTTTTATGAAGATTTGATCAGCGACAGCGATGAAGATTTTGAGTGGCGGTGCACCGATGAAAATATGGCCATGGGCATGTGCTATACAAGCGGTACGACCGGAAATCCAAAAGGGGCCTTATACAGCCACCGCTCGATGTTTTTGCACACCCTGGCTGAATGTCAGGCAAATGCTCTGGGCATATCCGAAAGAGACGTTGTTTTGCCGGTCGTTCCTCAATTTCACGCCATGGCCTGGGGATTGCCGTACGGTTGTGCAGCGGCCGGTGCCGAGGTGATTATGCCGGGACCCCATTTAAAACCGGTTCCCCTGGCATCCATGATTGAAGAGTTTCGGGTAACAGTGGCGGCCGGTGTCCCCACAATTTGGAACGGATTGTATCACGAGCTCAAAAACAACCCGCGCGACATCTCCTGCATCCGCGCCCTGGTGGTTGGTGGCTCCGCTATGCCGCGCAATTTGACCAAGGCGTATGAAAGCCAGTTGGGGGTTGATGTGCTCCACGCCTGGGGCATGACCGAGCTGTCGCCTCTGGGAACCGTCAGCAACCTCAGTTCCCATCACGAAGATTTGTCGGATGATGAGAAGTGGGATGTCAAAGCCACTCAGGGGTATCCGATTTTGGGTGTGGAAATGCGCATTGCCACAGAAGAGGGTGAAATTTTGCCCTGGGATGGGGAAACAATGGGTGAACTTCAGGTGCGCGGTCCGTGGGTCATTCGCCAATATTTTAAGCGGGATATCACTGAAGAATACATCACGGATGACGGGTGGTTCCGTACCGGGGACGTCAGCACCGTCTCACCAGATGGGTATATGAATATTACCGACCGCACCAAAGACCTGGTAAAAAGTGGCGGGGAATGGATCTCCACGGTTGAGCTTGAAAACACGATTATGGGGCATGAAAATGTTTTGGAAGCGGCCGTCATTGCCGTACCGGATGATCGCTGGTCAGAGCGGCCGATGGCCGTGATCGTGCCCACGGCCGAAAACGCGGTCTCGGCCGATGAGGTTCGCAGCTACCTGGCGGATAAAGTTGCCAAATTCTGGATTCCGGAACAAATCGCCTTTATCAATGAAATTCCCAAAACCAGCGTTGGGAAATTTGACAAAAAGGTGCTTCGGGCTCAGCATGCCGAGGGTGATCTTTAATTTGACCAGCTTCGCTTTTACTGAACAACATCTAGGGAACGCAAAGTTGGTTGCCCTTCCCTTTTTAAGCTCTTCTTTAGCGGCATAAACCCGCCTCCCAACGCGTGATGGCTGATCCCCACGGTGACAAACGCCTGGGGATCAATATCAGAGATTAAATCCAGGGCGTCTGTGAGCTGCGAGCGATAAATTGTCGTCATCACCATATACCGAGGTTCCCCCGTATAGCCACCTACAACTTCCCAGAAGCTGATCCCTTTGTTGAGGTAGCTGATAACTGCGCTGTTAATAGCGCGCGGATTCTTAGTGATGATGGTTAATGTCCGGGTGTTGGAGGCTCCTTCAAGGGCATAATCAGCCGCCAGCCCAAAAATAAACAGCATCACCAATCCGGCCAGGGCATTTTCCCAACCAAATACAAGACCCATGGCGGCGATAATGGCCCCGTCCGTGATAAAGTAAACCTGGCTGAGGGGCATACCGGTATATTTTTGCACCACTCGGGCCAGCACGTTGGTGCCCCCGCTCGTCGCCCCAGCTCTGAAAATCAGGCCGCCCCCCAGACCACCGATTACCCCGGCAAAAACGGTAGCTAACATTAAATCGTCGGTTAGCGGAAATGGGTTTATCCAGATAGGCAGCCAGAAGTTGAGCAGGTCGATAAAAAACGACATAAGGGTAACCCCCAGCAGGGTCCGGCCGACAAATGCCCATCGCTCGAGATAAAAATAGCCAAGGGCGATCATCGGAATATTTAGCAGCCAATAAATGATGCCTACGGGAAAATCAACGTAAGAATTGATAATTAAGGCGATGCCGCTTAATCCGCCGGCTGAGATGTGCAGCGGCAGCTGGAAGAGAACGTATCCTAAAGACGCCAAAAATGTACCGATAATCATGGTCAACAGCCGCTTTCCCGACGAACGCCAGGCCGGCCAGACGAACCTTCTTCTAGGTAAACGAATGCGTTTTAATATCATGAAAAACATCCCCCAAAAAAGACCTTATTAAAGTGATATTTTTGGTCTTTTTGTTAAAAATTAAGCGGACGCGTTGAATTCACCCCGCCAATCAGCGGAGTTTACCAACCGGGTGCTAAATTTTTGGGGAAAGGTTGTGATATTTTTGTGTCAATGGGTGACAAAGTGTGGCAAAATTGTGGTGAACGCGGCGAATTAGGAGGAAAATCGATATCCGACGCCAGGTAAGTTGTGAATAAATCTCGGTTTCTCGCCGGCCGGTTCAATTTTTCGACGGAGGCGGCGAATTAAGCCGCGAACCAGATCTTTGTTTCCCTCTCCACTATACCCCCAAACCAGTTCAACCAGATCACCGGTAGAAATAACCTGACCGGAATTCACCATTAAAACGTATAATAAGCGAAATTCCAGCTGCGTTAGATGTTGGGGAGGTTGGCCGCTGACGGTCACCGAGTGAGATCCCGGGTCGAGAGAGATCGATTTTGTTTCAATGGGAATTAAGGCGGCCATGGAAATATTATTTGTTCGCCGAATCAGGTTCCCGGCGTATCGCCGCAACACCCGCAGAGAAACCGGCCGCTTGAATACAAGGTCGACTCCCTGGTCTAAATATGCACAGTGATCGGTTTCGGTGGGATCTTCAACGACAAGAACAACGGGGACAATCATCCAGTCGCGAATTTGGGAGACGGTTTTACAAATTTCTTGAACGGAAGCGGTGGGAGGTGCCCAATAAATGAGCAAGTTGATGGTTTGCTCCTCGGCGGCCAGGAGTGCGCTATCGATCTCTTTATAGACAGCCGCCTGATAACCGCCTAAGCGCAGCGCTTGATGGCATAGCTCACGATCTTCCGCATCTTCCGAAACAATAAAAACAAGCATACCGAGTACCGTTAATTAAATTAACGACAATATCTCGGCCGATTTCGTTTGTCAATTAATCGCTTATGAAAGATGATTAAGATTAGTCAAAATATTCGTAGTCGTTCATAAAATCTACAGAGTCATCCGTAAAATATTTTGTTCTGGATGGTCTGAGAACAAATGTCAGTACGATCAAGATAAATAAAGAAATTACAATTAACCAGTTCATTATGATTCCCCCGTTTTAAATCGAGCTGCTTCGAAAAGCACACAGGCAATTTTTCGCAATCAGGTATTTAAAAATTTAAAAATGACCAGGAGGTTCAAATAAAAATCTGATGGCCATTTCGCATTACCATAAGCATAAAACAATCTGTTGATTTAAAGCATAGGAAAAAGGAACTAAACGAAGAAAATGAGTGCCACATCATCAACCCAAAGAAAATTTTCAATCTTGAAATGGGCGCAGCATAAGAAGAAGAGAATACCGATAACCGTCATGACCGCTTATGATTACACGTCGGCCAAATTGGTTGATCGAGCCGAAATCGACGCCATTTTGGTCGGTGATTCGGTCAACATGGTCGTTTTAGGGCATGACTCAACCATGTCGTTGACCATGGATGAGATGCTCCACCACTGTCGAGCGGTCTCTCGGGGGGCCAGCCGGCCGTTTCTCATCGGGGACATGCCGTTTATGAGCTATAACGTGGACTTGCGAGAAACGGTGCGCAATGCCGGCCGCTTCTTAAAAGAAGGCGGGATGGATGCGGTCAAGGTGGAAGGAGGGCAAAGAACAGCTGAGACGATTCGGGCGATTGTCCAGGCCGGCATCCCGGTCATGGGGCATATCGGCCTGACTCCTCAAACCACCTCTCAACTAGGCGGTTTTCGCGTCCAGGGCCGCACGGCCAAGAAAGCGTATCAGCTCGTTCAGGATGCCCTGGCGGTCCAGGAGGCCGGCTGTTTTGCCGTGGTTGTTGAAAGCGTCCCGGCCGTTCTGGCCGATTACATTTCCCAGCTGCTCGATATTCCCACGATTGGCATCGGAGCCGGATCCAGCTGCGATGGGCAGGTTCTCGTTTTCCACGATGCCCTCGGCATTTTTGATGACTTCCAGCCAAAGTTCGTCAAGCACTTTGCCCACATTGGCGAAGGGATAACGGCCGGCCTGTCGGATTATGCGGCCGAAGTTCGTCAGCGCACCTTCCCCACGGAAGACCACACCTACACGATGAAGGATGAAGCATGGGCGGAACTCCTGGGAATTCTCGAAAAAGAAAAATAATAATCAATGGTCAATTTTACACTCTTCACCCCCGCATTATTGAAGATTAACAAATAAATACGGATACGAACCATCTTCCAAAACAGGCCCGTCATCCTGGCCCCCGTCTTCACGGGGGTAAACTACGGCGGGGATCCATCGGTGGCAAGCCAATGGATTCCCGCTTTCGCGGGAATGACAGCGTTCATTGTATCTGTGTTAAATTGTTAAAACTCAAAAATGCGGGGCTAAAGGGCCTGGCCCCAACCGTTTAGCCGTCGGTTTTAACCAATAATGAAACGTAAACATTTGTTCCAAGCAGATGAATTTAAACATTCATTGTGATAAGATCAAAAGGACCTAAGTCCACTTAAACTGTTACCCTTTTAAGGAGAATCGTCATGGATCAAAAATATACCGTTTCAATTGAATACTGCGCTGCTTGAAACTACTTACCACGCGCCGTCCGTGCGACGGAAGAACTGCTGGGAGATTACCAACACATCATTGACGACTTCAAATTAATCCCCGGCAAAGGTGGTGCATTTGAGGTCCTGGTAAATGGGGGACCACTTTTCTCCAAAAAAGAATTAGGGCGTCACGCCGAAGAAGGCGAGGTTTTGAGCAAGTTTGAGGCCATGGTTGGTCCGGACGTGCCAAAATACAGCGATTAGCCAAAGGCAAATAAAGCTGCGGTTCTTTCTCATAACCGCAGCTTTTTTGTTTTTACCCACACAACGAGGGGCGTTACCAATTTTTTACTCTCCAATACGCATTACGGCACGGCCGTTGACTCCGCGGTGAGCGGTTCCCGTTCCAAATTCATGATCGCCGGTAGAAAAAGCATCATAATTCCCGAGGTGGCGCACAACACCCCACCCAGGGCGAACCAAAAGCGAACGCCGAGAATGTCGGCCGCGGGACCGGCAATCACCAACCCCAATGGTGACATGGCCATGGCCAGGGTGCCCAAAAGCGTAAACACCCGGCCTTGAAGTTCGGGCGGTACCTGGACCTGCATAATCGCCTGGATCGATCCATTGGCCAGGGGCATGGCGGCCGTGGCCAGGAAAAATAAAACCAGAGCGACGTAAAACCAGGTGGGCGGCACCTGAGAAAAACTAAAAATAAATATCCCCATCCATACCAGTCCGACAATCATGGTATATATCCGTTTCTTAAAACCACCCCATACGCCCAGGACGATTCCACCAGCCAATATGCCCAAACCGGTAGCCGACTGGATCATGCCAAACTCGACCGCCCCGCCATTAAAATAATCGGTCACATAAAGGGGCATCAGGGCCACCGCCGGGGTCAACAGGAAATTAATGAGCATCGCCATCCCCATTAAAATTAAAATACCGGATTGCGAGCGCACGTAGCGAAAACCGCCCATCATGTCGTTCCACACGGCACGAACGGGTGAAGATGATTCGTCAGATCGGGCCTGAATCGCTTCCGGAATTAATACAAAAAACAGCGGCAGGATCGCAAATAGTGCGGTAATGACATCGATCAGCAGGATACCACCCACCGCCAGCCAAATCAGCAGCACGGCCGCCAGCGGGGCGGCCACGATATTTAATCCACCCTGCAGCATTTGGTTAAATCCCTGCACGCGCGTCAGTTGATCCTTCGGCACCATCAATGTCGTTGTGGCCGCCATCGCCGGATAGTGAAACGCTCCGCCCAACGCCCGGATAAACAAAATAGCAAAGATATGCCATGTTTCGGCCACGCCAACCCAAAACATCCCGGCCAGCAGCAGCGAGAAAAGGGCGATGGTGGCATCGGCCGAAAACAGTATCAGCCGCCGGGGCCACCGATCAACCAGTGCCCCAATCACCGGACCCAAAATGACCTGTGGCAGTAAACCAACGAGCGAGGCGGTCGCCAGAATGGTGCCGGAACCGGTTTCTTCCGTCAGCCACCAGATCAGGGCAAATTGAGCCAGCTGGCTGCCCAACAGCGATATCGCCTGACCACCCCACAAAATCACAAACCCTTTCATTGGGGTCTTGGGTGGGTCGCTGGGTGTGTTTGGATCAGTCATCATTTATCTCCGCCATACGATCAGCCAGCTGCCGGTTCTTCTCCCGCCAGCGCTGCACATCTTCGACCACTTCAATGGTGGGAAAGGCCATCACAAATAAATTAAAAACCTGCAGGGCCCGGTCGTCTTCCTCTTCGATATTAGCCAGGGAGTAGCGACGTAGAAGGTCGGTAAACTCGCCTGTAAATCGATCGGCCAGCTCTGGGGTCAGGGCCAAACGCGTGTCCATGAAAAAGCTTTTAGGAGGTGTTTTTTTGTCGAGGTGGATCAGCCCATGATTCGCGCTCTCCAGAAATGCACCGCGAACGCGGTCGAGCAGCGATAAAACCATTCCTTCCATTTGCTCTTCTAGCTCCGGCGACTTAACGCTCAGTAAATCATCGCTGATCTGGTAGCTCATGGCGGTTGCCAAATAGGTTTTTTCAATAATGCCGGAAATGACCTGAGTTTTAACAACTTTGATCATCCCTTTTTCTTCTAGCAAATTGATATGGTAATACAGCTTGCTGACCGGAATATTGAGCCGTTTTGAAATCGCCTTGACGGTCAGCGGGTGTAAGACCAGAATTTCCAGGATGTTCTGCCGCCGGACGTCGGTTAAGATGCGCAGCGTTTCCACATCATCAATTATAAATTCGGTATCCTGTTGATATTTTTCTGTCATTTTGAAGCTTTTTATCGTTAAAATTTTTTTTAATGGCAGAATTATATTTACTGGGTCCCTTTTTGTCAATCCGCAATCCATACAAATTGGCTACACGAATTCACGTTTTTCCTTCATCGAAAACGAAAATTTCGCTTATAATGTGTTTACTTTGTAATCGCCATCCCATCCAAAAGGAGATTTTTTATATGTCTGGCATATTTATCGGTTTTGTGCTTGGCTTCCTCGCCTGGTTTGTCTTGCGGTACGTCATTTTTGGCTTTTATACCGTGAATCAAGACCAACGGGCGGTTAAGACTCGCTTCGGCCGAGCGGTTCGCCTTGGAAAGGCCACCACCCTTGATGACCCGGCGTTAACCGAGTCGTTAAACGAAAAAGATAAAGATCGCTACGAATACCCGCAGCTCAGAGTCATTCAGCCGGGTGGCCCCTACTTCCGCTGGCCGTGGGAAAAGGTGCACAAGGTACGCATCGCCACCGAGACAATTAATATGGCCATGGACCTGGAAACCCCATCCGCCAACCAAAACGGCACCATGCTGGAGGCGGTGACCAAGGATCAGCTCAACATCGGCCTCACCGGTCAAACCCGCTATCGCGTTTCGGAACGGAATCTGTACGCCTATCTTTTTGGCGTCAAAAGTCCAATTGTGCACGTGATGGGGTATTTTGTGGCGATCCTCCGCCAGCGAATCGCCAGCTTCTCGTCCGGCCAAAGTCAGCTGCTCGATCAAGATTTGGAGCTGGCCTTTGATGAAGACGTCATTGGGGAAATCTCCATCAATGACCTGCGCAAAAACCTCAATGAAATTAATGATTATATGGAGCGGGAGTGCCGCTCGGCCGAAGCCCGCTATGGCATAATATTTGACGCCTCGCTCATCACCGGAATCGATCCTCCTCAAGAGGTTGATTCCGCCCTGGCCGCGATCAACACCGCTCACAACCACGTTTCTTCCGAAATTAGCCTGGCCCAGGCGGCCGCGGACCAAAAATTGGTTCAGTCCAAACGAGCGGTTGAAATCGAAACCCTCAAAGCCCAGGCTGAAGTAGAACCGCTGCTGGCCCTCTATCAACAGTTAATCGAGCTAAAGCAAAGCGGATCTACCGTGCTCACCTCATATCTGCGCAACGTTCGGTTGGGGCTGTTTAAGAAAACCCGGCAAATCTTCATGGAGGTGCAGGAATAATGGATATTCTAATTACCACCCTGGTTACGGCCGGCGTCGCCTTTTTCGTTTTCCTGATCGGCGAGCCGATTTTCCGCTGGTTTCTGCGCCTTATCGGGCTTTATGCCATCATTCACGAAGGCACCTGTCACGTTTACGTTCTCTTTGGAAAAGTGATCGGCGTCATCGAAGAACCCGGTCTGCAAAGCCTGTGGGCTAAGCTCGGTCTGCGCGGCATGATCGTCAACTGGCTCGGCCGCCGCTACGTGATTGACATGCGGCTCGATCAACAATATTTGCGCAGCCTGCCGGTTAACTCTGAAGAAGGGGCCCCGATGGGTATCGGCGTTTGGTACGAGATGTTTATCAGCGACCCGGTGGCCTTTTTGTTCAAAAACACCGATCCTCGAGGATCTTTGGCCGCCAACGTCAGCAACTCAACCGTGCGGTCTCTAAGCAATATGCCCCTCGACGACATGCTGCAAACCCGCCACACGATGAGCCGCGCCGTCCGCGCGGAAGTTTCACCCAAATCTCACGAGTGGGGGTATCAGCTGGGATCGGTTTACATCCGCAAAGTTCACTTCCGGGATAACGGCATGATTCGCCAAATTGAAGAAAAGGTCGTCAACCAGCTGCGGCAGGTCACTTCGGCCATTCTGCAGGATGGTGAAAACCGGATGAACATCATCACCAGTTCGGCCGAACGCAAAGCGGCGGTCGAATTCGCCAAAGCAAACGCCATGCGCCCCAAAATTGTAGGAGAGGCGCTGCAAAAAATCAGCTCAGATGGTGAAGTGGCCAGCGTTTTATTTGATATTCTGGAAACAGAAAACATCCTTGACAGCGAAGCCAGCGTGACCATGCTTCCCCAAGGTGGAGAGCTGCTGGCGCAGCTGATGGCGTCAAAAGAGAATAATAGCTAATTGCTATCTACCAACAGCTAATGGCTAAATTTCTTGTTCTAGCAATTAGCTATTGACCATTAGAAATTAGCTATTAACCGCGTGGTGTTTCTGCAAACTCCGCACTTCGAGGCGCTGCTTTTGCATTAGCTTAATGCCGTTGACGGCCGCCTGAGCTGCAGAAAGTGTCGATAACAGCGGCACTTTGTGGCGAATGGCGGCCGAACGCAGCGCCTCCTGATCTTCATAAGTCCCCTGCCCCAGCGGCGTGTTGATGACCATATTGACCCGGCCATCAGAAATGATGGCCACCGTGTCGTCCGGGCCGCGGCCGGCTTTGGGCACGACCACCGCCTTAACCCCGGCTTTGGCCAGAGCATCGGCCGTTCCCTCCGTCGCATACACATTAAACCCCATCCCTTTTAACGACCGACCCAGTCGCATAGCGGCCGACTTGTCAAAATCATTGACCGTAATTAAAACAGCCCCCGCCAGCGGCAGATGGGTTCCGGCCGCAATTTGAGATTTGGCAAACGCATGGCCAAAATGGGCCGCGTGCCCCATCACTTCACCAGTTGACTTCATCTCCGGACCCAAACGGGTATCGCTGCCGGGCAGCTTATCAAACGGCAAAACCACCTCTTTGACAAAGAAGCCGTCGACCGGCGGCATCGCCGTAAAGCCAAGTTCGGCCAGGGTTTTTCCGGCCTGAACCTGGGCCGCAATTTTGGCAATTGGCTGCCCCGTGGCCTTGCTGACAAACGGCACCGTGCGGCTGGCCCGCGGGTTAACCTCAAGCACGTAAACCACGTCGTCCTTAATGGCAAACTGCACGTTCATCAATCCTTTAACTTTAAGGGCGGTTCCCAGCCTCTGAGCATAATCCCGCATGATCGAAATATGGTACATGCCAACTTTATACGGCGGCAGCACGCAGGCGCTGTCACCCGAATGAATGCCGGCTTCCTCGATATGCTGCATAATCCCAGCAATGACCACCTCTTCCCCATCACAAACCGCGTCAACATCAACCTCTACCGCGTCTTCGATAAACTGGTCAATCAGCACGATATTTTCCATCATGCCGGTCTCCACCCCGATCGCTTCGTCAAAAATCTCCCGAAACGAGGCGTCGTCATAGGCCACGGCCATCGCCCGGCCGCCCAGCACAAAAGAGGGGCGAATCAAAACCGGGTAGCCGATCTCCCGGGCAATGCTGAGGGCATCTTCGCGCTCCCGAGAAATGCCCCACTGCGGATGATCCACGTTTAATTTTTGCAGCAGCTCGCCAAAATCGCCGCGGTCTTCAGCCAGATCGATCGCTGCCGGCGGGGTGCCCCAGATCGGTGCCCCGGCCGCGGCCAGTCCGGCCGTTAAATTGATCGGCGTTTGACCGCCAAACTGGACGATGATTCCCTCCGGCTGCTCCAGATCGACTATATTTAACACATCTTCAAGGGTTAGCGGTTCAAAATATAGGCGATCGGCCGTGTCGTAATCGGTACTGACCGTTTCCGGGTTGCAGTTGACCATGATCGTCTCATACCCTAGCTCGCTCAACGCCCAACATGCATGGACACAGCAGTAATCAAACTCAATTCCCTGCCCAATCCGATTGGGGCCACCGCCTAAAATCATCACCTTTTTTCTGTCTGATGGGTCAGATTCATCATCACGCTCGTACGTGGAGTACAGATATGGCGTATACGCCACAAACTCGGCCGCACAGGTGTCCACGCGATAAAAAACCGCTTTAACCCCCAGCTCTTTTCGCCTAGCGCGCACGGTCAGCTCATCACTGCCGATTAATGAGCCAATGACAAAGTCAGAAATGCCCATCTTTTTGAGGCGCAAAAAGTCAAAACGAGTCAGGTCGCTTAGCGCTCGGCCGGCGATCTCCCCTTCCGCCTCCAAAATCTCCTTGAACTGATAAACAAACCACGGGTCATAGCCGGTGGCTCGTGCCACCGCATCCACCGCCATCCCCTGATGCAGAGCCGCAGCCACCACTTCCAGCCGCTTGGCCGTGGGCGTGGCCAGCATCTCGGCCGTAATCAGCGGCAGTTTCGGGTCAACCAGAAGGCGGCTAAAGCCCGGCCACCCGATATCGAGGCCCCGCATCGCCTTGTTCAACGCTTCCGGAAAGGTCCGGCCGATGGCCATCACCTCTCCTACACTCTTCATTTGTGGCCCCAAACGTGTATCACTACCCGAAAACTTTTCGAAGTTCCAGCGGGGCAGCTTGACCACCGTGTAGTCGATACTGGGTTCAAAACTGGCCGGGGTCTCCCGCGTTATATCGTTTGATATCTCATCCAGCGTGTAGCCGACCGCCAGCAGGGCCGCGATCTTGGCGATTGGAAACCCGGTGGCTTTGCTGGCCAAAGCAGAAGAACGGGACACCCTTGGATTCATTTCGATGGTTAAAACCTCGCCGGTTTTTTCGTTGATGGCAAACTGCACGTTGCTGCCCCCGGTTTCAACCCCAACCGTCTCCATGACCGTCTTGGCCACGTCGCGCAAATATTGCAGTTCCCGGTCGGTCAACGTTTGTGCCGGAGCCACCGTGATGCTGTCCCCGGTGTGGACCCCCATGGCGTCGACATTTTCAATCGAGCAGACCACAACAAAGTTATTGGCTCTGTCCCGCATGACCTCCAGCTCGTACTCTTTCCAACCGACAAGAGAGCGTTCGATCAACACCTGGCTAACCGGGCTCACCCGCAGGCCGTGAGCCACAATTTTTTCGTATTCAGCCTGATTCTGAGCGATCCCGCCCCCGGTGCCGCCCAGCGTAAAGGAAGCGCGCACCAAAATGGGAAAATCTAGATCCGGCCGATCCAGCAGCGCCTGCGCTTCTGCAAATGAGTTGGCGTAATGCCCGCGCGGGACCGGCACCCCCGCCTCGGCCATCGCCTCCTGAAATTTAATTCGATCTTCAGCAATCTCGATTGAATCGACCTTCGCCCCTAACATGGTGACCCCGTATCGATCCAAAACCCCGGCTTTCGCCAGGTCAATCGTCAGGTTCAAACCGGTTTGCCCCCCAACCGTAGGCAGCAGCGCATCGGGGCGCTCGGCCGCAATAATTTTTTCAACCATCTCCACCGTTAAAGGCTCAACATAGGTGGCATCCGCCATGTTGGGATCGGTCATAATGGTAGCCGGATTTGAATTCACGAGGACCGTCTGATACCCTTCGCTGCGCAGCACCTTGCATGCCTGAACCCCGGAGTAATCAAACTCACACCCCTGTCCAATAACGATCGGTCCCGAACCTATGACCAGAATCTTGTGGATGTCATTTCTTTTTGGCATATTTTTCCCGTTGATTTTCTAACCAAATTTAAACAATTAATTTTTTCCACACCCTCTATAATGTTTATCGTGTCCACTTGATCGATCAAAGATTTTACCTGGCATTTTCGTGGTAAAAATCTTGTTTCGACCCTACCTTATGCATCGGCAAGGGGACCATTGAAAGGTCCGCTCAGCGGGCCTTTCGCCTTTACAGACGGCCGCCTATTCACGATTTTCATTCATCATGCGAATAAACTTGACAAATAATTCATCTGAGTCGTGAGGGCCTGGAGAGCTTTCAGGGTGGTATTGAACGGCAAAAGCCTGTTTATCGGGGGCTTCCAACCCTTCGCAGACCCGGTCATTTAAATTGACGTGGGACATCGTAATCCCGGCCGGTAAAGAATCCGGATCAACGGCAAAGCCGTGATTGTGGCTCGATATCTGCACCGCTCCGGTTTTTATCACCTGAACCGGCTGGTTTCCTCCGCGATGGCCAAATTTGAGCTTATACGTCCTCGCGCCTAAAGCCAGACTCATGATTTGATGACCGAGGCATATCCCAAACATCGGTTTTTTACCCAAAAGCGTCTGAACCGCCTCAACTGCATACGAACAGGCGGCCGGGTCACCCGGACCGTTGGACAAAAATATCCCGTCCGGATCGAGGGCCAGTACGTCTTCGGCCGGGGTGGTGGCCGGCACGACCCGCACGTCACACCCGTGAGCGGCCAACAGTCGTAAAATGTTTCGCTTGATGCCAAAGTCGTAGGCTACTACTTTGTAGCGGCTTGCAGGTTGAGGAATCTCCGGCCTGGCCGGCGTATCTGGTGCCTGCCACCAGTTTGCCCCTTCGTTCCAGCTGTATGGCTCCTGACAGGTGACTTCCCGCGCCAAATCAAGGCCGTTCATGTCGCGAGCCGCCCGAGCGAGGGCAATCAAGCGCTCCGGGTCGGTATCCAGCGAAGAAATAACGCAGTTTTGCGCGCCATAGGTACGAATGTGACGCACCAGCGCCCTTGTATCTACATCTTTGATGCCGACCACCTGGTGCTCTTGCAGATACTCCGGCAAGCTTTTCCGCGCCCGCCAGTTGCTGACCACCGGGCTTAAACTGCGCACGACCATCCCGGCCGCCCAAACCCGATCACTCTCATCATCATCAGGGGTCGTGCCATAATTACCGATGTGGGGCATGGTAAATGTCACAACCTGACCATGATAGGAAGGATCGGTCAATATCTCCTGGTAGCCGGTGAGACTGGTGTTAAAAACGATCTCTCCCGCTATCTCTCCAGTGATGCCAAAACCGGTTCCTTCCCACAACGAACCATCCGCCAGGGCCAGCAGTGCCGGTGGCGATGCTTTCATAAGTTTTCTCCGATTAAAAGTGTTAGAGCATTCTTGTAGCGGGACCTAACATTAACAAAAAGCAAGTTACATGGCAACAAAATCTGAATGTATGTGTAAGTCCTATAAAGGTATAGTAATATAAAGGCTTCAGAAAACAGACCACAGACTACAGAGAAAGGCAAATCTGTCATCCGTAGTCTTCCCATTTTGAATCTACTAAATGAGACACGATTAATGCGACGACCTGACTATTCAGATATCCCTGAAGTATTTCGAAGAGCTTTTGAAAATGATGATCCCCAAAGACAGGGGGGTGGGCAAGGTGGCGATCCGCCGCCGGCACAGCCCACTTCCGGGCAAAAACCGTGGTGGCAAAATAGAAACACCTGGCTGATTGCCATTCTTTTAATCGTATTTTTGAGCTTCAACTGGTTTGTATCAACTTATATCGATTGGCTGTGGTTTTCAGAACGCGGGTATTTTTCCGTTTGGACCACTCAGCTCATCACCCGATGGGCAACCTTTGGGGTGTTTTTTGTCGTTGCGGCCTTTGTCCTGCTGGTTAGCTGGCACGTCAATCGAAGAGCCGCCTCAAAATTAACCGTCCCGTTTTTTACCGGCCCGGCCACAATTACCCTCGAACCGGTCCGCTGGCTCATTAATATTGCCGGGCTGTTTTTGAGCTTTACCTTCGCCTCCGCCGCGGCCACTCAATGGGAGAGCATTTTGCTCTACTTCAATCGGGTGCCTTTTAATGATCAGGATCCGATTTTTGGGCTAGATATCAGCTTTTTCATGTTTGAACTGCCGGTGTACCGCTTTATTCAAGGGTGGTTTATGCCGCTGATTATCTTCGCTGTTTTGGGAATCGTAGCCATTTATGCCCTGCGTTTGCTGCCTACCCTGCAAAGCCAGGGGTTTCAGCTGCGGGATATTCCGACCTCTTTGCGGCGAGCCCTGGCCATCATGGGGGCGATTTTCTTTGCCTTTTGGGCCGTCGGCTACTGGCTCGATACGTACGAACTGGTTTATTCGGCCCGTGGGGTCGTTTATGGGGCCAGCTACACCGATATTAACGCCTCGCTTTACGCCCTTTACATTCAAATGGCCGCCGCCATCATTTTGTCGGTGGCGATGCTCATCAATTATTTTCGTTTTGAATTACGGCCGCTGGCCGGGGCGGGCATTTTGTGGCTGGTTGCTACCGTCATCGTCGGCGGCATCTATCCGCTGATTTTGCAGCGCTTTATCGTGATTCCCAATGAAATTGCGGTGGAATCACCCTATATACGCTACAACATCGACTATACGCGCAAGGCGTTCGGTCTCGACCGCATCACCGAACGGCAGTTTGGCCGCGTTGATGAGCTGGCTTTGGAAGATTTATCAGAAAATGAAGCTGCGCTCAACAACGTTCGCCTGTGGGATTATCGGCCGCTCCAGGCCACCTACTCCCAGCTGCAGGAACTGCGGCCGTACTACCAATTTATAGAAGTAGATATCGATCGCTATATGATCAATGGGGAAGAGCGGCAGGTCATGCTGGCCCCGCGCGAACTGGATAAAGCGCGGCTGCCCAGCGCCACCTGGGTCAACGAAAAATTGATTTTCACCCACGGGTACGGCATCGTCATGAATCCGGTGGATCGCTTCACCTCACAAGGCCGGCCGGAATTCTTTATCAGTGACCTGCCCCCGGTTAGCACGGTTGACATCGAAATTACCCGGCCGGAAATTTATTATGGGGAAGCGGCAGATGACATCGTGTTTGTCGGCAGTGCCCAGGATGAGTTTAGCTACGCGGACGAAAATCAGGATGTTTATTCAAACTATGCTGGAACAGGAGGGGTGGCCCTCTCTAACACCTTCCGCCGCCTGGCCTTCGCTTATCAGTTTGGCGAGTCTAACCTGCTTTTTAGCGATTCGGTAACCCCTGACACCCGGGCCATGTTCAACCGTCAAATCCAGGAACGCGTTCGCAAAATCACCCCATTTTTACTGCTTGATGGCGATCCCTATATCGTGATCACCGATGGCCGTCTGGTCTGGATTCAAGATGCTTATACGTTTAGCAATCAATACCCATACTCCGAACCGGTGCAGCTCAACGGCGGTCTGCAGATCAACTACATTCGCAACAACATCAAAATTGTGATTGACGCCTACAACGGCGAAGTTGATTATTACAAAATTGATTCGCCGAGCGATCCGTTAACCAATGCCTATGACCGGGCGTTCCCCGGTTTATTCCAGCCGTTTGAAGAAATGCCGGAAGGGTTAAAACGGCATGTTCGTTATCCGGAACTACTCTTCCGCATTCAAACCAATCAATATTTAACCTATCACATGACCGACGTGCAGGTCTTTTACAACAAGGAAGACTTACGAGCGATCCCGCAGGAAATTTTTGATGGCCTGCCTCAGCAAATGGATCCTTACTACGTCATGTTTCGTCTTCCCGGTGAGGAAGAGACTGAATATTTGTTAATTCAACCTTACACGCCGGCCGAAAAACGAAATATGATCGCCTGGATCGCCGCCCGTAACGATCCGGAACATTATGGGGAACTGGTAGCGTATGAGTTCCCGCCGCAGTCGCTGGTGGTTGGCCCCATACAAATTGAAGGGTTTATCGATCAGGAACCGGAAATTTCTCAGCAATTCTCACTCTGGGACCAGCGGGGGTCACGCATTATTCGCGGAAACTTAATTGTGATTCCCCTCAACGACAGCTTCCTATATGTGGAGCCCATTTATCTGGAATCGGAAACCAGCGCTCTGCCGGAGCTAAAAAGAGTCATTGTGGCTAGCGGCGAGCGGATCGTGATGCGAGAAACGTTGTCTGAAGCGTTAAGCGCCTTGTTAACCGGGGAGGGAACGGAACTGGTTGTTGAGGATGTCGTTGATGACATTGAAGCAGCAGTTGAAGAATCCACAGAAGGCACGGAGGTCACGGAAGAAACCGATCCCGACACCGTCGTCGTTACCCCGGTTAGCGTTGATGGCACCTTAGATGAATTAATCCAGCAGGCTAACGATCAGTTCCAGGCCGCTGAAGCAGCTCAGCAAGCGGGTGATTGGGCGGAATACGGCCGGCAAATCGAAGCGCTCGAACAGACGCTGCGTCAGCTCGAATCATTCGCACCCTAATTTTCAAGTCGTATGGGCTACAGATTGAGGCGACAGCTGTCGTTTAATCTGTAGTCCATTTTTTTTCACGTCTCCAACAGCGCTTCAAAAAAATTAAGCGTCTGGTCAGCAATGGTGTCCCAGCTAAATTGATAGCTGGTTTCCTGGGCCGCCCGGCCGATTTTGCCAAACGGCTGATCGTCCTGCAAATATTGTTTGACCGCATCCACAATCGCCTCCGGGTCGTTTGGAGGAACGAGAAAAATATTTTCGCCGTGCTTTAACTCTGCAATCGGTTCCGGTGGCAGGGTGGAAACAATCGGCCGGCCGTGAGCCATCGCCGCCATCAACGTTCCCCGGCGCAGGGACACCCCATCTCGATAAGGCAGGACCACCAGGTCAGCTAAATTAAAGTAAGAGGAAACCCGCCTATCCGACAAATAGCCGGTCCAGTGAACGCGTGATTGAAGCTTGTACACTTCAATTAATCGATTGAGATGGTCGAGGAAAAGTTGATTATTTACGCTGTCGCTGGTGCCCAATCGACCCCCAATACACACCAAATGGACCGATTTTGGCATTTTGGACAGGGCTTCGATAATCACATCAACCCCTTTTGATTCATTCACAAAGCCAAAATATGCCAGCAAGGTATACTTTTCAGGCAGTTCAAGATCTTCACACGCCTCCTGGAGTTCAATGTGATTGGGTTGGTGCACGATGATGTTGCTTCCAATCGGAATTTCAACGACCCGCCTGGCTCCCCAGGCGATTAACTTTTCAAAATCTGCGCGGTTGGTGGCAATCACGCCGTCCGCCTGTGAGGCCATAAACCGCACGGCCCGCTCCCGCAATTGACCCGCCTTGGGAAACAAATACGGCACCCGCAAATCGTGAAAGGTCACAACCGTTTTGGTCATTTCTTTTAGACGCCAGGGGAAAAAATTGACGGCCGCGCTGCGCATATTATAGGCGGCCGGCTGATATTGAATATTGACGATATCAAAATCATAGCGGGTGACCAAATCGGCTATCATGCGTGTTTCCGCCCAGCGCCAGCGGCGGCCGCGAGGGTGGAGCAGGCCAAATTCAATTGGCACCGGTTCATTGATATCGTACAGGCGACGCAGGGTGCCGCCCAGTGAGGCTTGATCGGCCGGGGGGGCTTTCCTTGGCGGTCTGGCCTCTCGGGAGGTGATGACATGAATCTCGTGTCCCGCAGCCGCCATCGATTGGCCAAGCACCTGCGTAAAGGCGCCCACCCCCCCCTGCATCGGGGGATATTCACCGGTAACCAGAGCGATTCGCAAAGACATACACGATGCGGCGGTTACCGGATAAATTCATGGGGATCGGGAATTGGGTGCCCTCGCCACTTGAGTAATGAAAATGCATATGCGCGCCACATGGCGGTAAAATCTTCTTCGTTGATTTCATCAGTAGGAGGGTCAGGAGCCTCAGCCCGGCCCGATAAAATATCCCAAAGCTCGTTGTCGTCTTCTTCGTTTAAGGCCAGAAGGACTCCATGAAGGTATTCCGGCACTTTTTTGAGAGATGGGGGCATGCCGTTGCGCATCGTCCGCAGCACTACATCTTCAAAAGACCAGCCGGAGCTTCTGCTAATTTGATACAGCGAATCATAAATATCCCTTGGAAGTTCGAGCGTCACTTTTTGCTTATTCATTCGACGTCCTTATCTACTCACCAAACCGCTGGGTTTGTGAGGCCAGTATTTACAAAGAAAGGGGCATCCAAATTTAACCTGAGATACCGTGTGCCAATCGGTTTTTTACCGGGTTGTAGGGCGATTAAATTTAATTTAATGGTAACCAATATAGAAGGCAACCGCAATCCCACTATCGGATGAATTTTGGCCATAAAAATGGCTCAAAATGTCCGCATGATGGCCTTTATTTAAACGTGTTCCCAATTATAGTGTAGTTATGTCCGGATTGATTGATATTTATAACGTCTGAGGAAGAAAATGCATACAACCAAAGCTTCTATAAACAATGCGGCCCTGCTGGTCATCGACATTCAGGATTCATTTAAGGAAAGCAATAAAGAAAGGTGGGCAAAAAGAGGTCCTGATGCGGCCGGGTTTGAAGAAAGTGTCACGAAACTTCTCACCGCTTTCCGAACGGCAAATTTGCCTATATATTTTTGCCTGCATTCTGATGGCGATCCCGGTTTTGAACGGGATAGCCCGCACTATAAACTGATGGATTTTTTGAATCATCAACCTGGTGAACCGATTATTCACAAAACGACGCGTAACCCTTTGACCAGTACCAATTTGCAGCACGATTTAATTAAACAGGGGATACGACGGCTTGTCATCATCGGCATACAGACCGAACAATGCTGCGAAACAACGGCGAGAGTCGCAGCTGATTTGGGTTTTGATGTAGACTTTGTGACCGAAGCAACCTTGACCTTCCCAATTCCCCATCCGGAAAAACAGGCATTTTTGTCTGTTCAAGCGATTGTCGAGCGCACCGAATATGCTCTACGCAATCGCTTTGCCCGAATATCAAATGTGGATCAAATCTTATCCGACTTGTAAGCGTATTTAAATCATCAGCAATGACCCAAATTGTGTTTTTAATTTTACCCGGAGTGGAAATATTAGATCTGGCCGGTCCCGTTCAAACCTTTTTTGAAGCCAACGAGCTCGGTGCCAACTATACCCTGCGATATTGCTCCACGACATCCTCACTTACCTCCGCTCAAGGTTTGAGCCTGACAAAGCTGGAGCTATTTTCCGACGTTGATATCCAGGCAGGTGATTTTGTATTTATCCCCGGATTACAGAAGGGCGGCTACACCAAAGCCGCCTTTGACCGGCTAAACCCGGCTATTCTGGTCTGGTTAAAAACGGCCCTCGAGCGAGAAGCGAACATCTGCTCTGTGTGCACCGGTGCATTTTTGCTGGCCTATGCGGGTTTGCTGGACGGCCGGGCATCCACAACCCACTGGAATCAGGCCGAGCGTCTACAAAAAGCGTATCCCAAGGTTAATGTTCTGAAAGATCGGCTGTTCGTAAAAGACAACAATTTATATTCCAGCGCCGGGATTGCCTCTGGTATCGATTTATCACTTTCGATATTGGAAGACGAATTAGGCCCCTTATTTACCGTCAAAGTCGCCCGCTCTCTAGTGGTCTATTTGCGAAGAGACGGCACTCAACAGCAGCAAAGCATTTATCTCAGCTATCGCTCCCACCTTAATCCTCTCGTTCATCAGGTCCAAGATTGGTTAATCAATCATCCCGGCCAAAAGATTTCGCTAGAGCAGCTGGCCGATTTACACCATTTAAGCCCGCGCCATCTAACGAGAATTTTTAAAAAGGCGACCGGAATCACCATTAATGAATATGCTACCCAGATTAAAGTTGAATACGCTCAAAGCCTGCTGCGCAATCCACAGATCACCATCGAAATGGTGGCCCAAAAATGCGGGTTTAAAGACGCCCGCCAGTTGAGGCGCCTATGGCAAAATAAATTTAATGCCTCCCCTTCTAATTTCATCTCCTCGTAAAGCGAGACGAATTTTCCATCCCCTAACACGTTAAATCAATCACCCATCCCTAACTTAGGCATTGACAAGATTGTATACAATTATAAAATATACACATGGACCTAAATTTCGATCCCCCTGCCAGCAAAACCACCGCAGAACAAATCGCCGCCCAGCTGCGTATCGCGATTCTCAACGGCAAGCTGCTGGGCGGGGAGCAATTACGTCAGGACAAACTCGCCAAAGCGTTTCAGGTTAGCCGAATTCCCCTTCGGGAAGCGCTAAGCCATCTTCAGGCTGAAGGATTAATCGAGATTATCCCCAACCGGGGGGCCGTCGTGACTCACCTCTCGCTGCAGGAAGTCGAAGAAATTTACGCCATGCGACAGGCGCTGGAACCTCTAGCCCTTGAGAGAGCCATTCCCCATATGACCGCCGAAGATTTCAGAGACGCGGAAATTATCCTTGAACAAATAGACAACGAAGACAATTTTGCACGATGGGGAGAACTAAACTGGGCCTTTCACGAAAGCATTTACCGGCCGTCCGGCATGCGAATCTTGCTCAAAACGGTTGAAGGATTGCACAACAACGTTGTGCGTTATCTTCAAGTCACACCATTAGGGAACCAGGGCTATCTGGCCAAATCACAGGAGCAGCATAGACAGCTGCTCGATCTCTGCCGCCGAAAGGAAATTCACGACGCCTGCGTCTTATTAGAAAACCATTTAACCGGCCCGGTAGAGTTTTTACGAAAACAACAAACCGACCTTTAACTAATTTATCTCTGCTATGGTTTTAACGTCTGCGTCGTCCACCAATAAAATTAAATGGTCAACGGACAGCTTAAAATCAAAACATGCGGGTCGAATTTACAAACAACGCGCTCAAATCGCCCGCTTTTATCCCACAAAATCTATTAGGAGGAGCACCAATTATGCAATTGGAAGTCTCAACCGGAATTGATGACCATCTTTCTCATGAACAGTTAATTGCCGATTATTTGCTGGCTTATCAAAGCCGACAGGCCAGCCTGCGCGGCCGCAAAGAAGTGTTGAGCGGCCGGGCCAAATTTGGAGCGTTTGGTGCCGGAAAAGAAATTGCCCAGCTGGCGCTGGCCCACGTTTTTCAAAAAGGGGATTGGCGTGCCGGATATTATCGCGATCAAACGCTGATGCTGGCGATTGGTGAATTAACGCTTCAGGAATTTTTTGCCCAACTCTACGCCCATGGCGATATCGCCGCCGATCCGGCCTCCGGCGGCCGTATGATGGGGTCTCACTTCGCCACCCGCAGCCTCAACCCCGACGGCTCGTGGCGCGACCTCACCCAACAGTCAAACAGCTCACCCGATATATCCCCCACAGCCGGCCAAATGCCCCGCCTCGTGGGTCTGGCCCAGGCCTCAAAATTATTTAGGCATAACGAAGGTTTGCACCCCCTCACCACCTTCTCACGACGCGGCAACGAAGTGGCCTTCGCCACTATCGGAAACGCCAGCACGTCTGAAGGGCCGTTCTGGGAGGCGGTCAACGCCATCGGCGTGCTCGATGTCCCGGCCGTCATCTCGATTTGGGATGATGGATACGGCATATCCGTGCCCAATAAATTCCAGACCCTAAAAGAAAATATTTCGACCCTGCTTGAAGGGTTTCAGCGGGAAAAAGATGGCCCTGGCTATGACATTTACACTGTTAAAGGATGGGATTACCCCTCCCTGCTAACCGCCTATCAGCAGGCCGCCGAAAATGCCCGCTTTAACCACGTCCCAGCCATCATCCACGTCACCGAAATGACCCAGCCGCAGGGGCATTCAACCTCCGGCAGCCACGAACGATACAAATCGACCGAGCGGCTGGAGTGGGAAAAAGAAAAAGATTGCCTGATCTGGCTCCGGCACTGGCTGATTCAAAATGAAATCGTCACCAAGGAACAACTCCTTGAATTGGAAGAAGAGGCCAATGAAGAAGTGCGGCAGCAGCAAAAAATGGCCTGGAACGTTTTTATTGAGGAACTCAGCCACGAGCGCGATGAACTTGCGACCCTGATCAATCAGTTGATCGAGCAGTCAAACGAAAAAGACGCGCTGACCTCCATTCGCGAACAGCTTTTCAAAGGCCGCTATCCCCGCCGCAAATTGATGGCCGGAGCCGCCTTAAAAGTATTGACCGTGACCCGCAACGAAGAGATACCGGTCCGCGAAGCGATCATCCAGTGGCGTCGTCATTTCACCGCTCGCATTCAACCGATTTACAGCAGCAACCTTATCAGCGAAAGTGATGAATCACCGCTTCAGGTGTCAGAGATCAAACCGGCTTACACGGCCGGCAGCAAACTCATTCCGGGTTACCAAATTTTAAACCGCTTTTGGGACAGCAAGCTGGCTGAAGATCCCCGCATTTATATTTTTGGGGAGGATGTGGGCCATTTAGGTGGCGTCAATCAGACAATGGCCGGTTTGCAGGAAAAATACGGCGAGATCCGAGTGTCCGACACCGGCATACGCGAAGCAACGATCTTGGGCCAGGCGATTGGGTTGGCCCTGCGCGGCCTGCGGCCGGTCGCTGAAATTCAATATTTAGATTATTTACTTTACGCCCTTCAGGTGATGTCAGATGATCTGGCCACCGTGCGGTGGCGCACAAACGGGGGGCAAAAAGCACCCGCCATCATCAGCACCCGCGGCCATCGACTCGAAGGGGTGTGGCACGCCGGCTCACAGGTTGGCGGCATATTAAATCTAATACGCGGCATGCACGTGTGTGTTCCAAGAGACATGACCCGAGCGGCCGGATTTTACAACACCCTCCTGCAGGGAGACGATCCCGGCCTGGTCATCGAAGTCCTCAATGGTTATCGCCGCAAGGAGCGTCTGCCGGAAAATCTGGCCGACATCACCGTCCCCTTGGGAATACCGGAAATTCTGCGGTTGGGCAGCGACATCACCCTGGTAACCTATGGGCCGCTGTGCTTCACCGCCCTTGAAGTGGCTGACCGGCTGGCTGAAACCGGCATCGAAATGGAAGTTATTGATGTCCAAACGCTTGTGCCATTTGACCGCAGCGGCATGATTCTCGATTCGCTCAAGAAAACCAATCGGCTGATGGTCCTCGATGAAGACGCACCCGGCGCAGCGTCGGCATACATGCTTCAGAATATCTTGGAAGTTCAGGGCGGATATCACTATCTCGACAGCGAACCGCGTACCGTTTCAGCCCGCGCTCACCGGCCGGCCTACGGCAGTGACGGAGATTACTTCTCGAAACCAAACGCCGAAGATATTTTTACGGCCGTCTACGAGATTATGCACGAAAGCGATCCACAGAAATATCCAATTTTCTATTAAAGACAACAGACGACAGACCACAGACCACAGACTTTTTGAGACTTCTGTGGTCTGAAGTCTGATGTCTGTCGTCTCAGGAAAATCACATGAGCATCAACATCATAATGCCCGAAATGGGTGAAGGCGTAATCGAAGGGACGGTTTCGCGCTGGCTCAAACAGGTGGGCGACTTTGTCGACCAGGACGAACCCCTGCTCGAGATCGAAACAGATAAAGTAACCACCGAAGCGGCCGCAGAAGAAGCAGGTGTTTTGAGTAAAATATTGATTCCAGAGGGAGAAACCGTCGCGGTCGGCACGGTTTTGGGCATTCTAGGAGACAGCAGTGATGATTCGCAGCCATCTCCAAAAGTGAATCAAACCCCTGCAATCACCAAATCGGCCGTCCAGGAACCGATACTCGAATCCGTTCAGCTTGACCTAAACGCTCGGGATACCAACGGCCAAATTGGCCAATATTCCCGAAAAAGAGATGTTGGCTGGGTAAGCCCGGTTGTGGCCCGCATGGCGGAAGAACACAATCTCGATCTCACCCAAATCAACGGCACTGGCAAAAAAGGGCGCATTACCAAACGCGACGTTGTGGCCTACCTGGAAACAGTTAAAAATGATCAAATAGCAGTTGCCAAAGAACCCCCACCTCCTGTCACCCACCCCCCATCACCCATCACCCATCACCCAATACCTGCCACCCAACCCCCAACACCCATCCCCGCCTCATCCGATTTCCTCCCCCACACCAACCTGAGGCGGCAAATTGCCGACCACATGGTCATGAGCAAACGGACCAGTCCACATGTCACCACCGTGTTTGAAGCTGACTTTTCGGCCGTGTGGGCGCATCGAGCCGCTAACAAAGCGGAATTCGCCGCTAAAGGGGTCAAATTGACCTTTACTCCTTACTTGATCCTGGCGATCACCCACGCCTTGCAGCGTCACCCCCGGGTCAACAGCAGCTGGCAAGATGATGGGTTGGCCTTGCATCGATCAATCAACATCGGTATGGCCACAGCCATCAAAGAAGGTTTGATTGTGCCGGTCATCAAGGGGGCGGATGGGTACAATTTGTTGGGCATGAGCCGAGCGGTCAACGATCTGGCGGATCGCGCCCGCGAAAACAAGCTTAAACCGGCCGAAGTGGTTGGCGGCACCTTTACCCTGACCAATCACGGCGTTTCCGGCAGCCTCTTTGCCACCCCGATTATCAACCAGCCGCAGTGCGGTATCCTCGGGGTCGGAACGATCCAGAAGCGGGTCGTCGTAGTCACCGATGAATTTGACAACGACGCCATGGTGATCCGGCCGATGGCGTACCTGTCGTTTACGTTTGATCATCGGATTTTGGATGGCGCTTCGGCCGATCACTTTGTGGCTGACATCAAGCGGGAAATCGAAACCTGGACATAGATAGAAAGAAGTTAAGAGTTTAAAGTAAAAAGTTTAAAGAAAGGCAACTTCCGCCGAGTCACGGCTCTTTTCTCTTCTAACTTTTTACTTTAAACTACTGCGATGGCGGATTTTGTAATTATTGGCGGAGGTGGGTACGGTGCCGGTGTGGCCTGGGAGCTGGCCCGGCGCGGCGCAGACGTCCATCTTCTTGAAGCCAAAACAATCGCCAGTGGCGCTTCCGGCGGCCTGGGCAAGCGCGGTGTACGCGCCAACGGCCGGGACGTGCGCGAGCTGCCCTTGATGAAGCGCGCCTACGATATTTGGCCCATTTTGCACGAACAGCTCGAGGCGACAACTGGCTACGAGCGCAGCGGGCATCTACTTCTACTGGAGCGGGACAACGACCTGGCCCACGCCAAAACCATGAGGTGGATGCAGGAACAGCAGGGCATTCCCAGCAGGTGGATCACCCAGGAAGAAGTACGAGAATTAGAGCCCCATCTTACCCACGATATCCAGGCGGCCGTTTTTTGCCCCCTTGACGGCATTGCCGATCATACCGCAACCACTCGGGGATATGCCCAGGCGGCCGCCAGGTTGGGTGCCCTTGTCGAGGAAAATACCCCCGTTAACGCGCTGGAAATAAAAAACGAGATCGTGACGGCCGTTATCACCGCCGCCGGACAGCGAATTGAGGTTAAAAAGCAGGTCCTTCTCCTTTCGAACGCTCACGTGCCCGGATTTCTAATGCAGGAGCTCGGGATCAATTTACCGGTTTGGGAGCTGCTTCCTCAGGTCATGTTGACCGAAGTGGTTGACCCGATGCCGATCAACCATCTCATCGGTCATGCCCATCGCACCCTGGCCATGAAAGCGTGCGGCAGACAAATTATGATTTCCGGTGGGTGGCGCGGTCGAGAAAATCCGCTCACCGGCCAACCGGAAACGCAGCCAGATCAAATTGAAGGCAATCGAGCCGAAGCCACGGCCGTTTATCCGATTTTGGCCGGAGTGGGCATTGCTGAAGCAGATACCAGCCGTCGAGAATTGATTGCCGTTGATGGGATTCCGATCATCGATCAGCTGCCGGCCGCCAGCAATATGATCTTTGCCACCGGCTGGTCGGGTCACGGCTGGGCCATTACCCCGGCCGTCGTTGAACTCCTGGCCGATTGGGCCCTAACCGGCAAACGATCACCGCTGTTCGAGCCGTTTCGCTACACTCGATTCCTCTAAAGACCACAGACTACAGACATCAGACAACAGCGGTGTGCCAGGATCCAAATCTTCTCACCCTTCGACCTACTCATCTGATGTCTGACGTCTGTAGTCTGAAGTCTCTCATCTGCTGTCTGTGGTCTGAAGTCTCTCAACTGATGTCTGAACTCTGTTATATCCCTTGACACCCACCTCTCTCTTCTGGCATGATGTTGGCTGTCGGGACAAAAAAATGTAGCGACCCCTAAAATTGGAAAACTGAGAACAGGGTATTTTTACCGGGTTCAATGTAGGCCAACCCTATTTTCGGAAACGCTCCGAAAATGGCGTTGGCCTTTTTAGTTGTTGACTGACTTCTTTACGATTTAGGACGGACAACATGCAGAAAAAAATATACCTCTTTTCTTTTCGTGAAATTCCGGTTAGCTTTCATATCTCCTTAATACCAGCCCTCGTCATTTTGGCGATTCTTATTGGCTGGGTGTGGTATCCCTCAACGTTTATGACTCTGACCCTTGGAAAACAATTTCTCTTGATGGGATCAGGTTTACTCGTATTTTTATTCTCAGTCTTCCTTTTTGAAGCCGGACGGCTGGCTATTTTAAAAATGGACCGCGGCTTCATTTCCGAAATTGTGCTCTTCCCCGGCTCCGCCCGTCTGGGCCTGTCCGACTCAAAACAGGGTAACGAAGACGGGGCCAATCAAACGCTGCGGGCGAACTCGGCCGGCGTCATTTTAGTTTTGCTCGTGGCCGCCATTTTTGGTGGACTGAGTTTTCTGCCCTCCGCTGGAGAGATTCAGCGCATCGCCATGCAGGAAGCGGCATTTGTGATGGCCATAATGGGCTTTGGGCGCTTGATCGGCATCTTCGCCCTCGATCGCAGCAACTTTGTCTATGCGTTTGTTCGCCGCCTTACCGGCCAACCCCGCAGAGCGGATCAAATTTGGCGGGCGTCGGGTGATGTTTTGCTCACCCTTTTAATGTTTGGGTTTGTGTGGCAGCTCCTCTCGACCAACTGGCTCATCGCATTCCTTATTTTTATTCTCGCCTGGGGCCTCAGAGAGGCATCCACATTACCTCAGTTGGAACCACAACAATAAGAGACTGCAGACTAAAGACCTCAGACCTCAGTTAGGGGGTGCAAAGGGAAAGAGAATTTGATTCCCGGAGCATCCCTTTTGTCTGTCGTCTGAAGTCTGTGGTCTTTTTCAAAATCTTTCATCCATCACCTTCACCACCGCCGGCCCTCCCAGACGCATAACCACCAGCAATAACAGGGTGCCGATCAACAGCGTGGCGGCAATCATCTGATATTGAGTATCGGCCAGGTGATCGGGAAAAAGAACCCACCGGCCGGCCGGCCGAAAATACTTCACCGGAATTTCATCACCAACGCTCAAATTTGATCCATACGCGGCTGAGACCGTCGTTTCGTTTTGCACCAGGCCGTCATCGGGGTCAATTAAAGAGAAATCAACCCCGATCTGATTAACGATGCGATCTCCAACCCCATCTTCAGGTTCCAGATCTAGCGCCTCAACGCGCGCAAACCCTGGCGTCCCCCACCGGTCGACAACCGCCGTCCAACCCATCGTCGGAAATAAGTAAAGCACCGTCAAATGAATAAGGGAAATGGCGATTAAAATCAAATTCGGCTCAAACACCTGATTCCATCGCCTGCGCTCTTCGTAGCGAAAGATAAAAATTACGGCCGGAACCAGCACCCACAACAAGAAAAGAAGCGATAAAGTAAGCCACATGCGGCCGGGCCACAGCTGCGGCACCATCCAGCGTGAGAACAAATACGCGGGTGCATAGGGCAGCAGGGCTGCCAGACCCACGGCCGCTATCGTTAACCCTTTTTGCCACCCATTAAAGCGCGGTTTGATCAGCTTCCCTTTTTCTGTCTGAGCGGCGAGGGCTTTTAACGCCTGATAAAGCTCGTCAAAACGCTCGTTTTTTTCCCCAGCCCACTTCGAGACCGTGCGCTCCCTGCCCTTGGAATTCCTCAAGGTGATAACCGGCCGCGCTTCATCCGGGATCCCCATTCGCTCCTGAGGTTTGATGGTCACAAAATCTTGCTCGACAAATAAATTGACCAGGTAATCCCTTTCGGCGCTTGAAATTGGAATTTTGTACGATATTTTTTCGCCATCCGGGGCGATCTGATGGACAAAATAATCGCCCCAGCTCAAAATTGAAACTTTCACCCCTCCATGCAGTGCCTGCACATCCTCAAGGGAAAATTGGGCCTTAGACCACGAAAATCGATGCCCTAGAAATTCAGCCGTGTCGTTTTTTTCGTATTCGCTCATTTAAAAAATTAGCGTCCATCCCCCAACGAGCAGAAGCAAAATTATCAAGCTCAGTCCGTAAGGAAGTAATTTGCGAAATAAGACCATTCGCTCAAACATTTTCCGGTCGTTCAGGTGCGGAAACGGCCGGTCCGGGATCGGCACTTCGAGAAAACGACACAGCGGCTCCCAACCCTCCTTGACGTTAAAGACAAGCAGTTTTTCCGGTGGGACGTGCTCCTTGACCGCTTCATTATGACGCTTAAACACCTCAACTGCATATGGTTTATCGGCAAATCGACCGTCAAATATCCCCTGCCAGATAACGCTCTCGACCATGTCCGGCATGCGGCGCATTGGGGGGAACAAGCGAGTCAACCATTTGGGGATCACGCTGCGCACGTTAAAAATCGTAGCGGCCGTGCTCCCATACCATTTTTCCGGATCGCGCACGGTGAGAATCACTTTGGCATCGGGGTATTCAGCGATCAATTGTTTATAAAATGCGGCGCCAGGCCAATCAACCGACGCCTGGAAACCGGAAAACAATGCCTCCCAGTTCGGTGCTTCGCCAAGCCACGCCTTGTGCCACAGTACCCCATGGGTCGGCCGCTTGACAACCTCCACCATGTGGTAACATTTATTAAAGCCAACCTCTTCCAGGGCGGATTTAAGCGATGTGGTTCCCGTTCGGCCAAAACCGGCTCCAATAACCTTTAAACCCATCTTTGAATCACCTCTAGCAGGGACGCAGGCGGCCGGCCCAGCAGCCATTCCAAAACGGCTGGATTACCCACCAGCCCATAATGGGCATAGTAGCGAAACATTTTGATCAACGTCTCTCTGGCGTAATCAGATAATCCCTCTACCCCTTTTTTCCACTCCGCGACCCCCATTTCCTCAGCCCGAACCGGACTGCTAAAAACTTCGGCAAATGAAGCGGCCACCTCGTGCTGGCTCAACGGCCGGGTGCCACACAACTCAAAAATACCGCCGTCAAATTTATCCGTTAGCAGCACCCGCACGGCCGCAGTCGCCAGATCATAGAGGTCAATCAGGGAAATGCGGCTTTCCGGTGGATACGGCAGCCGCAATAAACCATTTTTTTTGATGGCCGGGAGCTGCGGCCGCAAATTTTGCATATAGGCGGTTGGCTGCAAAATGACAAACGGCACCCCGCTGCCCACAATCAGCTCTTCAACGTGCAGCTTGCCCCAATGATGGGGCATCTCTTCCGTTTGTGGATGCAGAACAGAATGATAAACGAGACGGCTGACGCCCTCTTTTTGGGCTGCTTCAATCGCCAACCGGCCGATTTGCGGCTCATTTGGATGCATGTTGGGGCAGATGAGGTAAATTCGATCAACGCCGACGGCCGCCTTTTCCCAATCAGCGGGGTTTTCCAGATCACCCACAAAACATTCAGCAGCCCCCTCAATTTCTACACCGGCTCGACGCACCCAGCCGCGAACCGCCTCACCGGCCGCGGCCAGCCGGCTCGTGATCGCCCGGCCGGTTTTCCCACCGGCACCGGTAATCAGTATCATCAGCAAAAAATAGAGAAGCTGGGCCTCAATTATAGTGCAAAGTATAAAGTTTAAAGTGAAAAGAACGTCCTAAGTCATCGATCTTTGTACTTTTTACTTTTAACTTTGCACTACATGAAGAAGCCCAGCTTCTCTTCAGCCTAATTACTCTCCACCCGGGGTCACTTCAACATCCAGCTTGGTATAATCCTCGCCGGTTGTGTCACCCGTCACCAGGTCCAAGGCCGCCTCAGCCAGGTCGGTCCGGGACGCCGCTTCATCCGGTGGATTTTCTAAAACGGCAAACTCAACCGCAATATCCACCGTCTGCTCATACAAATCCGGGTCAAGCAAGCCGATCCCGCCCGGTGAGGGCCAGATCAGGGCGTTGATCTCGTTTAGCTGCCAGCGCATGTGCCCTTCACCCAGCGTTGGCCCAGCATCAAGCACGTGGTTAACACACGCATCAAAGTTGTCGCGGCAGAACATCCACCCCTCAAAAGAGGCCGCCAGGAATCGCGTGGCTATATTCGCATTTTCCGAATCGGCCAGGAATTCTTCTCTGGCGAAAATATGATCCTGCAGCATCGCCGTGCCAACATCGTTGTAGTCGATGACAATCAAATCCTCCGGCTGATACAGCTCACCGGTCTCCGGATTGACCGCTTCCAGCACCTGGGCGTACTCGTTGTAGATCATCGCCTGCGCCGCATCGACCTCTCGGTTAAGCAGCAGGGCCATGTCGAACGGCTGCTGCACGATCGTCACGTCATCAGCATTGTCTGGGTCAATACCGGCCTGACGCATCGCCGCAAACAGCTCAAATTCATTGCCAAACCCCCAGGTGCCTACCCGCTGGCCGGCCCAATCTTCCGGCGCACTAATGCCGGTGTCGGCCCAGCTAACTTGCAGGGTGCCGGAGCGTTGGAAAATCTGTCCAATATTGACCAGGTCTACCCCCTGCTCGCGAGAGGCCAACACCTTGGGCACCCAGGCGATACCAAACTCGGCATCCCCGGCCGCCACCACCTGCTGGGGCACAATTTCCACCGCCCCTTCGAGAATGGTCACATCGAGACAGTAATCATCATAAAACCCTTCGGCCAGGGCGGCATAATAACCGGCAAATTGAGATTGGGTGACCCACTGCAGCTGTAGGCGAACCGGGTCGGATTGAGCACAATCTACCGCTAATTCATCCTCTTCATCTGCCATCGCCTCGTCTTCTTCATCCATCATCGCCCCTTCACCTGGGGTGATCGCTCCGGGTGCTTCGCCACCTTCGGTTAATTCAACATTAAATTTGACAAACCCTTCCCCGGTGGTGTCCCCGTCGATCATGGCCAAAGCCGCTTCAGCCAAATCGGTGCGGGCGGCCGCTTCATCCGGTGGATTCTCCAAAACCGCAAATTCTACGGCGATATCAATCGTTTGCTGATAGAGATCGCTGTCGAGGATGCCAATGCCGTTGGGTGACGGCCAAATCAAATCATTGATTTCATTGAGCTGCCACTGCATGTGCCCTTCACCCAAAGTGGGGCCGTTATCTAAAACCGCATTGACGCATTCGTCAAAATTATCGCGACAGAAGATCCATCCTTCAAACGAAGCGGCCAGGAAGCGAGTGGCCGCATCCTCGTTTTCCGCCAGATACTCCTCGGTCGCAAAAATATGATCCTGCAGCATCGCCGTGCCCACATCGTTGTAGTTAATGACCAGCAAATCTTCAGGCTGATACAGTTCACCGGTTTCCGGATTCACCGCTTCCAGCACCTGAGCATACTCGTTGTATGTCATGGCCTGCGCCGCATCGACCTCTCGATTGAGGAGCAAAGCCATATCGAACGGCTGCTGCACAATGGTGACGTCATCCGCATTATCCGGCTCGATCCCGGCCTGCCGCATCGCCGCAAACAGCTCAAACTCATTGCCAAATCCCCAGGTGCCGACCCGTTTGCCGGCCCAATCTTCAGGGGAGCTAATCCCGGTATCAGCCCAGCTAACCTGCAGAGTGCCGGAGCGTTGAAACACCTGTCCGATATTGACCAAATCGGCTCCCTGCTCGCGAGAGGCCAACATTTTGGGCACCCAGGCGATACCAAATTCAGCGTCTCCGGCCGCCACCACCTGCTGAGGCACAATTTCCACCGCCCCTTCCAGTATGGTCACGTCCAGACAGTGTTTCTCGTAAAATCCCTGATCCAGCGCGGCATAATAACCGGCAAATTGAGATTGGGTCACCCATTGCAGCTGCAGACGGACGGGCGTCAGCTCCTCGCAGGCTGCCATCTCCTCCTCGGCCATCTCTTCCGCTTCCGGCTCCTCAGCCGCTTCTTCGGCCGGCTGCTCCTCTTCTGTGGTAGAAGATGTTTCCTCTTCAACCACGGGCGTTTCGCTGCCGCCACCACAGGCCGCGGCCACCACCAGCAAAAAAGCCAGCAGCAACATTCCCCAAATTGAACGCAGTTTTGCTATCTTCATAAAAATCTCCTCCAATGAATTTTAGCTCGGCGCTAAAGCGCCTTTTAGCAGATTAGCGCGGCCCTAAGGGCCTGTTAGCTCTCAGCTGAAAGCTGAAAGGGACGAAGTCCCGTGCTGAGAGGCGCAGCGCGCCGAGCTAGAATGCTAAAAGGCCTGCAAGGCCGCGCTAATCTGCTATTTTTCCCTAAACGACACATGCCACGGAATGGAAATCCGTTCGATGCCCAGGATAACCAGGTAAAACGTGATGCCTACAAAACAGGCGATGATGATTGCCGACCAGGAGTTTTCAAACCGAAACAGGGCGGCTTCCTGAGTGATAAACACGCCGAGTGCCTGCCGATTGCCACCAAAAAATTCGCTGACCACCGCCCCGATCATGCTCAGGGAGGCAGCCACCTTAAAGCCGCTAAACACATACGGCAGGGCGTTGGGAATCCGCAGCTTGAATAAAATCTCAAATTCGCTGGCCGCATATGAGCGCATCAGCTCTAAAGCGGCCGGATCAACGAGGGTCAACCCACGCACCGTGTTGATCATCATCGGGAAGAAAATGATCACGGCCACAATCACCATTTTGGAGACCGGATTGTCTACGCCAAACCAGTTGTTGACAATCGGGGCAAAGGCCAAAATCGGCACGGAGTTTGCCGCAATGGCAAACGGCATCAACGCTTCCCGGACGGTTAACCAGCGAGCAGTCGCCAGCGCCGTGCCGATCCCCAGCGTGCACCCGATAAAAAATCCGCCCAGCGCTTCTTTGGTGGTAAACCAGCCGATCCCCACCAGGCGATCAAAATTCTCAACAAAATTGCTCCAAATTGCCGACGGGGCAGGCAAAATAAACCGCTCAATGGCGAATAAGATGACCGCTCCTTCCCAAATGGCAATGACGGCCACAAACAGGATGACGGCCGGCGCATAATCAGACCAGAAACGACGAAAATTCATCCGTCTTCTCCTTCAATTTTACGCAGCGTATCGCGCAAATGGTTGACGAGCTCAAAGTAGTGTGGGTCTTCCCGTGCTTCATTGATGCGCGGCATCGGCAAATCCACGTCGACAATTTCAGCGATACGGCCGGGGCGAGGAGACAACATGACCACCCGGCTCGACAAGAAAACCGCTTCGGGAATGCTGTGGGTGACAAATAAAATCGTTGTGTCTGTGCGATCCCAAATATTTTGCAGTTCGAGGTTCATTCGCTCGCGCGTCATCTCGTCAAGCGCCCCAAACGGTTCATCCATCAGGAGAATGGGAGGATCAAATGCCAGCGATCTGGCAATCGACACCCGCTGCTGCATGCCGCCGGAAAGCTGCCACGGGTAGTGATTGCCAAAATCACCCAGTTCAACCAGCTCCAGCATCTCCTGGGCCTTGTGCTTTCGCTCTTCACGCGAATAACCCATCAGCTCCAAAGGCAGCTGCACGTTTTTGGTGACCGTGCGCCAGTCATAGAGCGTAGCGGCCTGAAATACAAAGCCGTAATCCTGCTCAACCCGGGCGCGGCGGGCGCTTTTGCCGTTTACGGTTATCTCCCCAACCGTCGGGACAATTAAGTCAGCCACCAGGCGCAGCAGGGTCGACTTGCCACATCCGGATGGGCCGATCAAGGAAACAAATTCGTGGGGCTTAATTTCTAAATTGATATCTTTCAAGGCCACAACCTCATTGGACGAGCCCTGGTTAAAGATTTTGGTTGTGTTTTTGATAGAAATGGTTGATTGGATGGACATAGATGTGATTTACGATTGACGAAATACGATTTACGATTGGTTCGATTAGTTCGATTGGTTCGATTTACGATTGGGTATTTATTTGATGGCTAGATTTCTTTTTTGCTTCTCTCTAGTCTCTGGTCTCCAGTCTCAGGTCTGACGTCTGATGTCTGTGGTCTGTGGTCTGAAGTCTGTCGTCTGTTGTCTCTAAACCGTTTCGACCGGCCTAAACCGCTTTCTGAGTACCAGCCATTCCGCCAGAGCGATCAATATGAAAAACAGGATACCGACGGCGGCGCTAATCAAAATCGTGGCCCACAGGCGGCCGGGACCGGAAATATAATATTGATTAAAATTTAAAATCGCGCCACCCAATCCGTCGCGGATTCCGGAAGGCAGCTCGCCGATAATCGCCCCCACAATGCTGGCCGTGGCGGAAACTTTTAAAGCGGTAAAAATATAGGGCAGCGCGGCCGGGAAACGAAGTTTCCAGAGGATCTGCCATTTGGAAGCGGCATAAGATTCCAGCAAATCAACTGCCAGCGGATCGGGAGACTGCAGCCCGCGCAGGGTGTTAATCGTCACCGGGAAAAAGGTCAGATACGCTGAAATGACCGCCACCGAAACCCAGCCCGCTCTGAGCCAGATGATCACCATCGGAGCAATCGCCAAAATCGGAACCGTCTGGGAAGCGACCACATAAGGCATGCACCCTTTTTCCATTATTTTGATGTGAGCGAACAGCGTGCCCAGGCTTAATCCCAACAGCGTCCCGCCGGCAAATCCAACCACCGCCTCTCGGAAAGTAAAAAAGGCGGCGCTGACCAAAATTTCGATTAATGGGGGGCCATTGCGCCGGGCCGGCTGGGAAAAAGTGCCAAAAATATCCCACAGGTGGGGTAAATTTAGGTCGGACGCAAATTTCCACCGGAATGGAGGCTTGTATTCCAGTCCAAACGGGTTGCTGTCCGGCCACCAGGGGTCGCCACCAATCAGTTTGACCCCTTCCCAAACCACGGCAATCATGGTCAGTATCAGGATTAGGGAAAACGTCTGACGGATAAATTTTCGCCCTGCGGCCGAAGAGCTCTCTCTCATTTAGAGCACCTCCGCAAACGGTTCACGACGGAGAAATTGGCCGCTTCCCGCTTCACCCAACCATTGATCCCCATCGACGATCAGCCGGCCGCGCAAAAAGACTTTTTCGGTCCATCCCCGGACCTCCATCCCTTCATAAACGTTGTAATCGGTGTTCATGTGATGGGTCGAAGCGCTGATGGTGTGATCTTTTTCCGGATCCCACACCACAATATCAGCATCCGCCCCGATTGAGATGCTTCCTTTCCGGGGATAAAGACCAAAAATTTTAGCCGGATTGGTGCTCATCAATTCGACAAAGCGATTGGGTGAAAATTTGCCGCCGTTCACGCCGTGGTGCCACATCACACCCAGGCGATCTTCGATTCCGGGCATCCCGTTGGGGATTTTTGAAAAATCACCGCGGCCGAGCTCTTTACCGGCAATGCGGCCGTTTTGCCCACCCTCAAACCAAAACGGACAGTGATCTGTGGAAACCGCCTGCAGGCCACCACCGGTCAGGGCTGACCACAGCGCATCTCGATCAGCCGGCTGACGCACCGGTGGTGAGCACACGTATTTGGCGCCCTCAAAATTTGGTTTGGTCAAATCATCTTCAAAGACAAACATATACTGCGTACACGTTTCACCCATCACCGGCAGCCCTTTGGCCCGACCCAGAGCAAGCTGGTCCAGCGCTTCACGGCAGGTCATATGGACCACGTAAAGCGGTGCGTTGGCCACCCCGGCGAGGGCGATCGCCCGGCCGGTGGCCTCTCCCTCAATGAGAGCCGGATGGGTTTTGGCGTGATAAATCGCATCCATTTGACCATTGGCCAAAGCCTGTTTGACCAAAACATCAATCACATCTCCATTTTCGGCGTGAACCATCGTCAGCAGGCCGTGCTCGGCGGCCACCATCATCGCTTTGAACAGGGTAATGTCGTCGACCTGTAAGATCCCCTTGTAAGCCATAAACAGCTTGATGCTGGTAATACCCTGGTCAACCAACGTTGGAATTTCATCCATGACCTCATCCCGCAAGTCGGTGATGGCCATGTGAAATCCGTAGTCGATAGCCGCTTTGCCGTTCGCTTTGGCGTGCCAGGTGTCAAGACCATCTCTGAGCGACCCTCCCATCGGCTGGAGGACAAAATCGATATGGGTGGTGGTGGCTCCAAAAGCGGCCGCTCGATGACCGGTAAAAAAGTCATCTGAAGACATCGTGCCCCCAAACGGCATATCGAGATGGGTGTGCACATCGATACCGCCCGGCATGACAAATTTGCCTTCAACATCAAAAACCTCTGCTCCCTCGACTACCAAATCTTCACCCATCATGGCGATCCGACCGTCTTTAATCAGGATATCGGCCTGAAAGGTGTCTCCGGCCGTAATTACCATTCCGTTTTTAATAAGCGTGGACATAGTTGAACCCATAGTAAGATATACGAAATACGAGATACGAAATACGAGATATGAAATACGAAGAAAATTTACGATTGACGATTTAAGATTTACGATTGAGCCTCAACGAATCTACACCAATATACAAATAACCAATAACCAACAACCATTTCATAATGACCTCATTGACAATTGACAATTGATTATTGACCGTTGACCATTGATCACTGTTTCACCGAAACCGTATCCTGCACCAGCGTGCCGTATTGATCCGGCCGGCGGTTAAAGTAAAAATGCCACGTGTCGCGAACTTCCTGAATCATGCTTAAATCGAGATCGCGCACGATGAGTTCCTCATCATACGCGCTCCCCAAATCACCGATAAACTGCCCCTTCGGATCGCAGAAGTAGCTCTCACCGTAAAAATCGTCATCGCCATACTCTTCAATACCAACCCGGTTGATGGTACCCACATAATAAGTATTAAAAATGGCGTGTGAAGTTTGCTCGATGCGCCACAGATGTTGGCTTAAGCCGCGCGAGGTCGCCGAAGGAATAAAGACGATTTCCGCTCCGTTTAGGCCGAGAGCACGCGCTCCTTCCGGGAAATGCCTGTCGTGGCAAATATAAACGCCGATCTTACCCACGGAGGTATCAAAAACCGGATACCCTAAATTGCCCGGCCGGAAGTAAAATTTTTCCCAAAAGCCGGGAAGATGGGGAATATGGGTTTTGCGATATTTGCCTTTGTAGCTCCCATCGCTGTCGATCACCGCGGCGGTGTTGTAATAAACCCCGACCCCATCACGCTCGTAAATGGGGACCACCAAAACCATGTTTAACTCTTGAGCAAGGGTTTGCATCAACTCGGTGGTAGGGCCGTCGGGAATATCTTCAACGTAGGAGAAAAATTGAGGGTCCTGCACCTGACAAAAGTATGGGCCGTAAAACAGCTCTTGGAAACACATTACCTGGGCTCCCTGATCGGCCGCCTGCCGGGCGTAGTCGACGTGTTTTTGAATCATAGACTCCTTATCCCCAGTCCACGTGGCCTGTAATAAGGCTGCTCGCACAATCCGTCTATCGTCGCTCATCCTGGCACTTCTCCTCTACATACTTTGTTAACTGGTGTTCAGATTTTAACCAACCTAACCCAAATGACAAAAAATGCAGCGGTTTTGCCCGAATACCGCCTATCGGCGGTCGGCAGCCGTTGGGGCTTGGTTCGTCAAGCCCTGACCTAAATCGACCCACCGAAATCCCTCCAAAAAATCAAATCACCCCTTGCTTCAGCTGCCACATCAAAGATAACAACACCCGCCCAAATTTGGTATAGTTGGCAAAATGACCTTAAATGAATATGCTAGAATAACAAGGACCATTAAAAATCTCGTGACCTGTTATGAAACCAGCTCCATTTGAATACCGCGCCCCAGATACCCTGCAGGAAGCCCTAACCCTCCTGGCGGAAAATGGCTTTGATGCCAAGCTGCTGGCCGGTGGTCAGAGCCTTATTCCGGTGATGAACTTCAGACTGGCCCAACCCGGTGTCATCATCGACCTCAATCGAGTGAGTGGACTGGATCAAATTGATGTTCTGTCGGACGGCCAGGTATCAATTGGAGCGATGGTGCGTCAGGCAACCCTCGAAAAAAGCGACTTGATCCGCACCAGGCTCCCGCTGCTTCATCAGACAATCCCCTTCATCGCCCATCCACAAATCAGAAATCGGGGCACAATCGGGGGCAGTTTGGCTCACGCAGATCCCGCGGCCGAACTGCCGGTCATTTCCGTCGCCCTCCAGGCTCAATTTAAGCTGCAAAATCAATCCGGGGAGCGGCTGGTAGGTGCCGAATCTTTTTATAAAGCCCTGTTTGAAACAGAACTGGGGGAAGATGAAATTTTAACCGAGGTCATCTTCCCAGCTACGCCAACGCGCACCGGCTATGCGTTCCACGAACTGGCTCGCCGCCACGGGGATTACGCCCAGGCCGGGGCCGCGGCCGTGATCACGCTGGATGAGGCGGGACGCTGTCAAAATGCCCGCCTGATTTATTTAAATGTCGGTGATATACCGATGAGCGCTTCACAGGCGGCCGATATGCTCACCGGAAATCAATTGAACGACAGCTTAATTGAAGCGGCCGCCAGACACGCGGCCGATCATGAAATTGAGCCCGGCGGGGATGTTCACGCCTCGGCCGCATATAAGCGTCACCTTGCTTTTGTGCTTGGCAAACGAGCGATCTACCAGGCGCGGACCGCAGCCCAGCAGTTAAGTTAACTCATGAATGGGTATCGGAAATTAAGTGGATCACTTTTAAAAATAAGCCACAGATTATCACAGATTTACACCGAATTTTCTCTGTAATCTGTGAAAATCCGTGTTAATCCGTGGCTTTTTTTAACAATTCTTTTTGAAAACTACTTAGTAATCTCAAAAACTTTTCAAAGTGAAATTATGCATCGGGTCCACGAAGTTGAACCAATCGATTTATAGATGATATGACTCAAATTTTAATAACCGTTACCATCAACGGCCGGGAAGAAACCAAACATGTCGAACCCCGCCTGTTGCTCAGCGACTTTATCCGCCACGATCTCGGTCTCACCGGCACCCACGTTGGCTGTGAGCACGGCGTTTGCGGGGCGTGCACCATCTTGTTCAACGGCGAAGCGGTCCGTTCCTGCCTGATGCTGGCCGTTCAGGCGAATGGGCAAACGTTGGAAACGGTAGAATCCCTGGGCACCCCTGACAACATGCATCCCCTGCAACAGGCGTTTCACGAGGCCCACGCCCTGCAGTGCGGTTACTGCACACCCGGTTTCTTGATGACGCTTAAGCCCTGGCTTAAAGAGAACCCAAACCCCAACGATCACGAAATTCGTGAAGCCCTTTCAGGCAATCTCTGCCGCTGTACCGGGTATCAGCACATTGTCGATGCGGTGAAGAAGACTACAGACCTCAGACAACAGACGACAGACTAGAGACAAGAGACCAGAGACTGGAGACTAGAGGAGAGAATGGCAACCAATTTTGGTTCACAAACGATTCTCAATCATCAATCGAACCAATCGAACTAATCGTAAATCGTATTTCGTAAATCCCATGCACTTATCCACCCTAATCCCCGCCCTCCGCTCCGGCGAAGTTGATTTGATGGCTTACCTCGATGAGCTGGAAGCCCGTTTTATCGAGTGGGAGCCGGTCATTTACTCCTTTGTGCCGGAACCGGGCCGCTGGTCGCGCGTGCGGCAGGAGGCCGAAGAACTGCTGGCTCGATATCCGAGTTCAGCTCAAAGGCCCCCCTTATTTGGTGTGCCGGTGGGGATCAAAGACATTTTTCACGTCGACGGGCTGCCTACCCGCGGTGGCTCCCGGCTGCCGGCGGCCGCTTTAGCCGGACCTCAAGCCGCATCGGTATCCGCCTTAAAAGCGGCCGGTGCGCTCATCCTTGGCAAAACGGCGACTACCGAATTTGCCTATTTTGGCCCCAGCCCGGCTCGGAATCCGCACAATCCGTTTCACACACCGGGTGGTTCCAGCAGCGGATCGGCCGCGGCCGTTGGGGCCGGACTGGTGCCGCTGGCGTTGGGCACTCAAACCATTGGCTCGGTTAACCGACCGGCCGCTTTTTGCGGTATCGTGGGCTTTAAACCCACCTATAATCGCATTTCTAAAGACGGGGTTCTGGAAAACGCAACTTCGCACGACCATGTGGGTTTTTTTACAACCGATGTCGCCGGGGCAGCGGTCGTGGCGGCCGTCCTTTGTGCCAACTGGCGCGACCTGCCAACCATAAATGAAATAACCCTTGGCATCCCCACCGGACCTTACCTCGAGCAGACTGATTCAGAAATGCGGCAGCACTTCGACTCAGTATGTCAACGCCTGCAGGAGCAGGGAATTGCAGTTAAAGAAGTTGCGGCCATGCCAGATTTTGATGACATCGTTCGGCAACATCTGCTCGTCAACGCCATTGACGCCGCCCGCTACCATGATCAGTTCAGCGCCTATCATCACCTTTATCACCCCAAAACCATAGAGCTCATTCACGAAGGTCAGCGCTATACCGACAAAGATTTGGAAAAGGGTCGTGAAGTCAAGACCGATCTGCGTCGTCACCTGGTGAATCTAATGGATGTTCACGGTCTCGATGGGTGGATTACCCCAGGAGCACCCGGCCCAGCCCCTGAGGGTTATGCCAGTACCGGGAACCCGGTCATGCAGCTGCCGTTCACCAATGCGGGCGTCCCCTCGCTGACGATTCCCACCGGGCAAATCAACGGGCTGCCGGTCGCCATTCAGCTCGCCGGCCGGGCAAATGAAGATGAAAAACTGTTTGCGGTCGGGAAAGAAGTAGAAAATAAAGTCCTGAGTCCTAAGTCCTGAGTTAAAAGCGCATCCAACTCAGGACTTTTTACTTAGGACTCAGGACTACAATTTGCATGAATAACCATTTCACCGTACACGAAATCCGCCGTGGCGCATACTACGACTCAATTGTCTTAATGCAGCTGCAAAAAGCGCTGGTTGATCTGCCTGGCGTGGTTGATGCCGGGGTTGTCATGGCCACACCGGCCAACAAAGATGTTTTGCGTTCGACCGGCTTTGATTTGACCGGTATCGACGCCAAACCGGATGATTTACTGCTCATTGTTAAGGGAGAAAGTGAAGTCACATCCGCCAACGCCCTCTCCCAGGTCGATGAGCTGCTCAAGCAGCGCCGATCCAGCGGTGCGGCCGGCACCTATCGACCTAAATCATTAAAGGCGGCCGTCAAGGCCTTGCCCGAGGCAGAGTGGGTGCTCGTCTCCGTCCCCGGCAAATACGCGGCCGGCGTGGCGGAAGAGGCGCTCGATCTCGGCCAAAACGTCTTTCTCTACAGCGACAACGTCTCCTTAAAAGACGAGATCAGCTTAAAGTCAAAAGCGGTTGAAAAAGGATTACTGCTCATGGGGCCGGATTGCGGTACGGCCATCATCAACGGCGTTGGCCTGGGATTTGCGAATCGCGTGCGGCGGGGCAACATTGGCGTTGTGGCCGCTTCTGGAACTGGACTGCAAGCGGTCGCCGTGGGGATTCACAATCGCGACCGGGGAATTTCCCAGGCGATTGGCACCGGCGGCCGGGATTTAAAAGCCGGGGTTGACGGCCGAACGGTCCTGCAGGCGATCGCCACCTTAAAAGAAGATCCCGAAACAGAAGTGATCGTTCTAATTTCCAAACCACCTGAACCGGCGCTGGTGTCACGGCTGATGCACGCCCTCAAGGCCACCGGTAAACCGTGCGTTGTCAATCTGTTGGGCTACCCTTCTCCCGGCCGCTCGCTCGGCAACATCCACTTCGCCACCTCCCTCGACCACAGCGCCGAACTCGCCATCCAGCTCTCCAACACCCATCACCCAATACCCATCACCTACCACCCACCACCCATCCTAAATCCTTTACCCTCCACCTCTTATGTGCGCGGTCTCTTCTCCGGCGGCACCCTGGCTTACGAAACCGTCCTGGCCCTGCAAAACTTCCTCAACCCACTCTTTACCAACGTGCCCATCCGGCCGGAGCAGCAAATCAAAGACGTCTGGCGCAGTCAGGCGCATACCATCATCGACATGGGAGAAGACGATTTCACCCAGGGCCGGCTCCATCCGATGATGGATCAGGATTTGCGCCTGCGCCGCCTGCGGCAGGAGGTGGAAGACGAGCAGGTTGGGTTCATTATGCTCGATGTGGTTTTGGGTGAAGGGGCCCACGACGACCCGGCCGAAGAACTACGGCAGGCGCTGGCGATTTTGCGCAGCAAACGGCCCGAGCTGCGCGTCGCCTGCCTGGTGATTGGCACCGACACAGATCCACAAAACACGGCCGAGCAAATCGAAAAACTGGAAGCAGTTGGCGCTCAGGTTTACCGCACGGTTGATGATATGGTAGCAGCGGTGTTCATGCAGATCATCGCCGAACCACCGTTTAGCCACCCCGTCAACTTTGACACGGCGGAGCTGGCCGCGATTAACGTGGGGGTTGAAACATTTTTCGACTCGCTTCAGGGTCAGGGTGCGAAGGTGCTTCAGATCGATTGGCGACCGCCGGCCGGGGGCAATGAAAAAATGATGGCGCTCCTGGCCAAATTAAAGAGCAAAAGTTGACAGTGGTTCCATTTTGGTTGCATAATAACTTTATTCTGCAACCGTTTTGGAGGTAAAATGGCTACTCTGACCATCAAAAACATGCCCGATGAGCTGTATGAAAAATTAAGAGCTTCCGCGGCCGCGAATCGCCGTAGCATTAATAATGAGGTCATTTTTATGCTTGAGCAGCTTCTGGCCGGCCATATTAACAACTTTGATACAGCATTAACCGAAATCCGCCAGCTTCGGGAAAAATTAAATATTTATGTTACGGAAGAAGAGCTCAATCGGGCCAAAAATGAAGGTCGACCGTGATCGTCGCTGATACGAACATTGTTGCCTATCTGCTGCTTCCGGGAGAGTTTACAAACCTGATAGAACAGGTTGCGGACCGCGACAAATTATGGCTGGCACCAGCCCTTTGGCGGAGCGAATTTCGCAACGTGCTCGCTTTATATCTTCGACAAGGTTCAATATCATTTAATGAAGCATTGTTTCTTATCGAGAAAGCAGAGCATTTAATAAAAGTAACAAGCCGACCAAGCACTTCTCGTGAAGTATTGGAATTGGTAAACGTCAGTTCTTGTTCAGCATATGACTGCGAATTTATTGCTCTTGCACAGTGGTATGACGTGCCACTTCTCACGATGGACCGACGAATTTTGCGTGAGTTTCCCAATATCGCTTTGACCCCAGAGCAATTCTTAAGAAGCTAATGGACTTTGCCAAGTGATCGACAACTTTTAACTTAGGAGTAAGCACTCAGGACTTTTTTTATGATCGATATCGAAAAAGCCAATCAGGAAGCCGTTACCAAAATGATGGCAGCCCGGCCGATCTGTACCGGCATCGGGGTCGCCCGTGAGGTCATCCCCGGCATGCGGGATGACTTGCTCTTGCATGCCGGCCCCCCAATCAGCTGGGAGGATGCCTCTGGCCCGCTGCGCGGGGCGATTGTCGGCGCGCTGATCTTTGAGAAGCGGGCGCAATCATGGGAAGAGGCGGAGCAGCTGGTCACTTCGGGCCAAATTTCTTTTGAACCGTGCCACGAACACGGTGCCGTTGGCCCCATGGCCGGCGTCATCTCTCCTTCGATGAAAGTCTATATCGTCGAAAACGAGACGCACGGCAACGTCGCCTATTCCAACCTCAACGAAGGGTATGGCAAAGTGCTGCGCTACGGCGCCTACAGTGAAGAGGTGATTGACAAGCTGCACTGGATGAACACCACGTTGGCCGATCTCGTCCACCAGGCGATTGTGGCCGCTGGTGGCCTCGACATCCGCGCCCTGCTGGCCGAATCGCTGCACATGGGTGATGAAGGACACAACCGCAACAAAGCCGGCTCCATCGTCTTTACCGCCAAACTTGCGCCACACATCGCTGCGGCCGAAGGGACCAATCAGGACAAAGCGGCCGTGCTCCAGTTCCTCGGGGAAAACGCCCTGAGCGTTCTCAATCCGGTGATGGCGGCGTGCAAGGCGATGGCCGACGCCGGTCACGACATTGAAGGAAGCACCATCATGACCGTCATGGCCCGTAACGGCACGCAGCTGGGCATTCGGGTCAGCGGTCTGGGTGATCGTTGGTTTACCGGACCGGTCGGCCAGCCGGACGGCCTCTATTTTCCGGGGTTCACCGCCGCAGACGCCAACGGCGACATTGGCGACAGCACCATTACTGAAACGGCCGGCATCGGGGCGTTTGCCATGGCCACCGCCCCGGCCATCGTGACCTTTATCAGCGGCACTCCGGAGCTGGCGCTCAATACCACCATGGAAATGTACGAAATTACCGCGGCCGAACACACCGCCTTCACGATTCCCGCACTGGGTTTTCGCGGTACGCCGGTGGGTGTTGATATTCGCAAGGTGGTCGAGCTGGGCATCCGGCCGCAGATCAACACCGGTATCGCTCACAAAGAGCCGGGAATCGGCCAGGTTGGGGCAGGGCTGGTGCTGCCGCCCATGAACGTGTTTGAGGAGGCGCTGGAAGCGTTTGTAGAAAAATATTTCGAGTAAAGACCAGAGACAAGAGACTGGAGACCAAAGATGGCAGGTGAGATTGAGGGTTATCTGGAGCGAATCGAAGATTTGCTCGGGCAAATTGAGAATTTAATCAAGGATTTGCCGGCCGAGGCGTTGAATTGGCGGCCGATTGAAAACAGCGACAAACACGAAATGAATTCGCTGGCGGTGCTGGCCACTCATGTCGCTGGGGCGGCTCGGTTCTGGGCGGCCGAGGTGATCGGTGGAGAGACGGCTGTGCGCAACCGGCTGGCCGAATTTGAGGTCGAGGAGGATGAGACAGCCGCACTTATTTACAGGCTACAGGAGGCTCGCACTAAGGTGCGAGAAGTGGTGACCCAGCTCGATCCAACTGCGTTAAGTGAAACTCGCCATGTGCGCGATCGCACCTTCACCGTGCGCTGGTCGATCTTGCACATCATCGATCATACAGCCCTCCATCTCGGCCATATGCAAATCACCTATCAGCTGTGGAATCACGGTCAAAGCATCAATTCGCCGAGGTGGTTTGAAAGAATTAAGGATTAGCGAATTAGTGTATAGGTATATTGGTTTATTTGGGTATGGGTGTAGTGGTCATTAACCGAACAAGCCTAATAACCAATAACAAATAAACCAATAAACCAATATATCGATAACCCAATAACACCAAGCAATCAGTTCAACAGGAAGAGAACCCCATGAAATTTATCGACTTAACCATTCCCTTGGGCATTGGCACCCCCGCCTGGCCCACGTATGAACCGCTGCAGGTTAAATATTTTAAACGGCTGGCCCCCAACGGGGCCAACGGCCAGCTGGTCACTCACTCCAATCACGTCGGAACCCATCTCGACGGTGAAATTCACTTCTACACCCCCGGCAAAGATATCGCTTCACTGGATTTTGATTTTCTTTGCGGGGAGGCGGCCGTCGTCGATCTCTCCGACGCGTGCGGTGACTACGATATCTACACGCCGGAAATGATCGAGGAGCGAGTAGAAGTCCGCGAAGGAGATATCCTGATCATCCACACCGGCTATCATCATTTTGGATGGGATCAGCCGTATGGCAACGAGGTGCGCTACATGGTCATGCACCCCGGTCCGGATGCCCGCTTTGCTCACTGGTGTCAAGAGAAAAAAATCAGGTGGATCGGCGTCGACTGCGGCTCGGCCGATCACCCGATGAACACCAAAGTTCGCGACTGGATGCCGGCCCAGGCCGAAGATTGCGATGCGCACATGCGGCAAAAATACGGCAAAGGTCTAAAAGAAATTTTTACCCCGGACATGTACCAGATGATGCACCTGTGGATGTTCGACAAGGGGATCATCCACGCTGAATGTGTCGGTGGTGATATCGACCTGATCCTCAACCGGCGCATCCAAATCGGCTGCTTTCCCTGGCGATTTGTCGACGGGGAAGCCAGTATCGCCCGCATCGTGGCCATGGTCGATGACGATGAGTATGAAGCGCTCATGGCCCAAAAAGCCGCCCTCCCTAAAACCAAATACGGCGATTGCTACGACCCCACCCATGTTGAAAGATTGGGGGGGAGGGGGAAGGTTTTTTAAGGGGCAAATTTTCCGGTTTGTTCGTTTATTAATTGAGTTTATTGGAATATTGGTTTATTAGTCTAAATGCATCCAACCTACACGAAATTTTTTTACGAGGGAGGTATTGTGGGTGATTTATTTGAAAACCTTGAGGTATTAAAAAGGGCAGAAAATTTATCAGATCTATTGTGGCAAAAAGTGTATCGGTGGAATTATTTCGCGAAGGACACAGTTGGAAAACAATTGGCTCGGGCAGTTGACTCTGTCGGAGCTAATATTGCAGAATCTTTTGGTCGGTATCATTTTGGCGAAAAGCTGCAGTTTCTTTATTATGCTCGCGGAAGTTTATTTGAGACAAAATACTGGCTAAATCGCGCTCAAAGCAGAAACCTGATTACCGAGATCGAATGGGCGACTCTTCTTAAAGAGCTTAATGATCTTTTGAAGCAGCTAAACGGATTTATTGCTTATATTAAACAACTCAAATCCAATCACAAAATACACCAATAAACTAATATACAAATTCTTGAGGCAGTATGACAAAACCAAACGCGCTTTCTCTTTTATCTTCCGCAAAGTGGTACGACCTAAACATGGCTTGCAGCATTCACACCCCACCCTGGCCGGGCGAGAAAGCGCTAGAAGTTCATTATTTTAAGCGGCTAACCGGTGCTTATGGCGGCGGGCAGGGAGCCAACGGCCAGCTAATTGAATGGAGCAACAACACAGGCACTCATCTTGTGGGCGAACGGGCGTTTCATTCTGGAGCGCGCTCGATCGCCGACATTCCCCTCGATGAATTGTGTGGTGAAGCGGTCGTCGTTGACATTTCTGATGAGGTGTCCCACTACAGCATTTTTACGCCGGAAATGATCACCAGCCGGGTGGATGTCAAAAAGGGGGACATTCTTATCATTCATACCGGCTATCACAAGCACGGCTGGGATCAGCCGGACGTGACCAATCCGGAAATGCAAGCCCAAATCGAGAACAAGGAGTTCGCCTTTTATCTGCGGCATCCGGGTCCCTCTCCCGACTTTTTCCAGTGGGCCCTGGATATGGAGCTCAAGCTCATTGGGGTGGACTGCGGCTGCGCTGAACACCCCATGAACACCAACCTGCGCTACATGCACGGCCGGGAGTTTGCCAAAGCGGAAGCCAAACTGCAGCAGACCCACGGCAAAAGCTGGGATGAAATGTATCCCCCAGATGAATACTACGAAATGACCCATATCAAAATGCCCAAAGCCGGTTTGCGTCTCCTAGAATCGCTGGGTGGGCAAATTGGCGAGCTTAAAAACGAGCGGGTGTGGCTCATGGTCGGACCGATCCCCTTTATGGAAGTTGAGTCCGCCTGGTGCCGGGTGGTGGCCCTGCAGCCCCCGGCCGGAACCGATGAAGCGGAGTTTATGGCAGCCATGAAAGAGATCAATATGCTCGACATGACCCTGCCATTTAGCGTCCAAACCCCGCAGTGGGCCAACTATGTACCGCTTAGCGTCACCTACACCAAACGGGTCGGTGGCCACTACTTTGGGATGGGTCGCAACAATGCCCACTGTCGGGCCAGCTTCCACCTGGCCAGCCACATGGATGGGGAAATTCACTTCTGGGCGGCCGGTAATCCGATCGGTAAAATTCCCAACGACTTCTGGTTTGGTCCCGGTGTGGTGGCCGACATCTCCCATCTGGTCAGCAATTCGAGCGTCTATACCCCCGAAATGATCGAAAGCGTGGTCGATATTCAGGATGGGGATATTCTGATCGTTAAAACCGGCTGGCACCAGTTCGGCTGGAACAGCCCCGATAGCGATGAATTTCGCTACATGATCAAACACCCCGGCCCTTCACCCGACTTTGCCGACTGGTGCCTCAAGCATCAGATCAAATGGCTGGGAGTAGACTGCGTGGCCATGGAGCATCCGATGAACACCATCCAGCGGGATTGGCATCCCAAGACGTTTGAGGAAGCCAATCAGAAGCTAATCGAACAGTTTGGCGCGGATTGGGACACGATTTACCCGCTCGATCAATATTATCAGGACATGCACCTGAATCTGTTCCCCAAAGGAGTCGTTCACGCGGAAAATCTGGGTAATCAGCTGGCTGAGGCGGAAAGCGGCCGTTATTTCATCGGTGCGTTTATCCAAAAAGGGATCGAGCTGGCCTCCTGCTGGGGCCGCTTCGTCGCCTTCAAATAGAAATAGCCACGGATGGCACGAATTTCTCGGAAATATTATTATGGGAAAGCTTCTACACGAAAAATTGACATATAAAATTATTGGTGCTGCCTTCGAGGTTCATAAAGCATTGGGTTATGGTTTTCTTGAATCCGTTTATGAAAATGCTTTAAGTCATGAATTGGAATTAAGAAAACTTGAATTTGAAAGGCAAGTCCATTTACCAGTTACCTACAAGGACATTGAAGTTGGACATTTCATAGCTGATATTGTGGTAAATAATAAAGTAATTTTAGAATTGAAAGCGTCGACAAAATCTATCTCTGATCATCATATTGCTCAAACCATTAATTACCTGGCAGCGACTGGAATTGATGTGGGAATTATTTTGAATTTTGGGCGACCATCACTAGAGAAGAAACGGTTGGTTCGAAACAACAAAAGGCGAATTAGTCCTTGAAGCAAAATTTCTTTAAAAATCCATTAAATCCGTGGAATCCGCGGCAAAAGGAAATCAAATGGCAGCGACACAGTTTTTTGGTCAAAGAATCAAGCGCAACGAAGATCCGCGGCTGCTAACCGGACAGGCGCTGTTTATCGATGACGTAAATCCGGCCAACGTAGCCCATCTGGCGTTTGTACGCAGCCCGCACGCTCACGCCAAAATACTCGATATCGATGCTTCCATGGCCCAAGAAGTGGATGGCGTGTTGGCAATCTACACGGCCGAAGACCTCGGCAGCTACTGGCAGCCCGGCCCCCTGCTCGTCCCACCGCCACCAATCGACGGGATCGTCTTTAATCAGCGCACCCAGGTGCCGCTGGCTAAAAAGAAAGTGCGCTACGTCGGTGAGCCGGTTGTGGCCGTACTGGCCGAAAGCCGCTACATCGCCGAAGACGCGGCCGAGCTGATCTTTGTCGATTACGAGATCCTCGACCCGGCCGTGCACATCGAAGATGCCGTCAAACCCAACGCCCCCAAAGTGCACGATGAGCTCGACCTGGTTCACGGCGACCTCAACAACGTCAATGCCCACGTGGTGCAAATTAAGGGGGATGGGGCGCGTTTTGAGGAAATTGCGGCCGCAGCCGCGGCTGTTATTAAACGCCGTTTTTATTACGATCACGGCTCCTCCGCCCCGATGGAAACCCGCGGCGTTGTGGCTGATTGGGATCACCGGGCTCAGCGGCTAACGATGTGGGACACCACCCAGGCTCCAGTGTTTATTCGCAACGGGATGGCGGCTACCTTAGGGCTTTCCGAAAATCAGGTGCGGGTCATCGCCCCCTTTATCGGGGGTGGTTTTGGCCCCAAAATCATGATGTTTTATCCCGAAGAGGTGCTGGTGCCGTGGCTGTCGATCAAACACCAGCGGCCGATTAAATGGATCGAAGATCGAGCGGAAAACTTCCTGGCCACCACCAATGAAAGAGATCAGGTCCATTACGCCGAGATGGCCGTTGCCGCTGATGGGCAAATCCTGGCCGTCCGCGATCGCTTTTTCCACGATGCCGGAGCGTATGCCCCCTACGGGCTGACGATTCCCCTCAACAGCCAGTGTACGCTGCTTGGATGTTACGACATTCCCCACTATCACAGCACCTTTACCAGCGTTTTTACCAATAAAACGATCACGACCCCCTATCGCGGGGCCGGCCGGCAGCACGGCGTGTTTGTCATGGAGCGGCTGCTCGATCTGGCCGCGAAAGAGTTAGGGATTGATAAAACGGTTATTCGTCGGCGAAACTTCATCCAACCGCAGCAGTTCCCCTACGACAACGAAATTATTTATCAGGATTTTGCCCCCTTAACCTACGACAGCGGCAACTATGAACCGGCCCTGCAAAAAGCGCTGGAGATGATCGAATACGATCATTTTTATGCCGATCTTAAACCGCAGGCGGCCGTCGAAGGGCGCTTGCTCGGCCTGGGGGTGGTTTGCTATGTGGAAGGCACGGGGATCGGCCCCTATGAAGGAGCCCGGGTCCAGGTGCAGAGCAACGGCCGGGTATCCGTGGCCACCGGCATCGGCACCCAGGGGCAGGGGCACTTCACCTCCTTTGCCCAAATTGTGGCCGATCAGGTGGGGGTTAACGTGACCGATGTTGATGTCGTCACTGGTGATACTGACCAGTTTCACTGGGGAGCCGGAACCTTCGCCAGCCGAGGCGCTGTCGTGGCCGGCAACGCCATCAATGAAGCAGCGAAAGATGTACGCCAAAAGATCCTCAAACAGGCAGCCGAGCACTTTGAAGCGGCCGAAGAGGACCTGATCCTCGGGGAAGGGAAAGTAACCGTACGCGGCGTGCCTGATCGCACCATCCCCCTCGGTCAGCTGGCTCAGATGGCCAACCCGATGCGCGGCGCGGTGCAGCCAGGCACTGAACCGGGTCTGGAATCGAGCAACTACTTTGGCCCCAAATACGGAGCCACCGCCAGCGGCGTCCACGCCATGATCATCGAGCTCGATCCGGAAAC
>JASJCR010000065.1 GCA_030065875.1 Ardenticatenaceae bacterium
CATCCTTACATGGAAGGGCGGGTAATCGTGACGGAATCTTAATCTATATTTGAAAAAGTGTATTTGTGCTGCATTCCATAATTATTTTACAAAAACTAATCAAAAATAATTTGTCCACAGATTACGCAGATGGCCGCAGATTAGAGAGAGAAATCTGTGAAAATTCGTGTTAATCCGTGGCTTTTTTTAACAATTCTTTTTGTAAACTACTTAAACACACTCTGAGGAAAGAGGATTTGAAAATGGATCAACAGCTATTTAAGACCAACCGAGCAGCGGCAACACTGCTTATCGTTGAAACCGTACTCGTTTTTATGCCGTTAATTATTCTCGGTTCAGCCATCAACTGGCCAGCTTCACTGGGTGACCCAGCCTCGATTGCCCTGCCGCGCCTGCTGGAAAACGCCGATGCGGTCCGGCTTGGGTATCTCGTTTATCTCACTTATTCGCTGCTGTTTTGGCCGCTCAGCTATTTAACCGCCCGGGTTGTTGACGACGGCGAGGGGCGCTTGCCCATTTTGCAAATTGCTGCGGGGTTTGGGGCGATTTCCGCGCTGGCCCGCGGGATCGGCATCGTTCGCTGGTTGGGGCCGATCCCGATCGTGGCCCAAATTTATGTCGACGCAGCAGGGTCTGTGGAGACACAGGCGGCCGTTTCCGCCTTGTTTGAAGGGCTAAATGATTATGGCGGCACAATTGGTGAACTGCTGGGCGTCAACCTGCTTGCGGGCCTGTGGATGTTGTGTGTCGCAATTCCAATGCTCCAGCGGCCATCTTTTCCGCGCTGGTTGGGAGGTTACGGCCTGATCGTGTCCGCGGCCCTGATTGGGGGTGCGGTAGCCGTTCTCTATGGTGTCGATGCCGGTCTCCTGTCAACCATTACGGTAACGATGCTGCATATCTGGATGCTGGCCATGGCTGTCATCCTCCTGCGACGGAAATGACGTCTTGGCTTCGTTTTTGCACGTTGAGCCAGATAAGTGCCCCAGCAATAACCGCGGCCAGAACAGATGCGGTGACGGCGGGGGTCCCAGGATTGCCGATAGCGATCCCGATCAAGGCCCAAATCGCCACCCCACCATACACGATGTTGCCCCGGCTGTAGACGAGGATACCCAACACGATTGTAGCTGCAGCGGTGATCATGATCGCGGCCCAGATTGACTCGGCCAGCCCGAAACCGTTCCAGCCGATGCTAACAAGAAACGTCGTGATGTTGGCCACGGTTGCCACAGTTATCCAGCTAAAAAACATTACCAGGGGGAGAGCGATGAAGCCATATTCAGCGGCCGATAGACGAGTGATATGGGGCTGCAGACGCACAAAAGTCACCGCCAGGGCCACCAGCATGCCGACAATGATGATCACCGTGGCCAGCTGCTGATCGGTCACGTTAAAGGGAATCCAGATGGCGTTGCCAAAAAAAGCGAGGGCAATCGGCACCCGCAAAGGGGCAATCACCGGATCATCAGCTTTAACTTTACGAACCTGGTAAATGGCAAAGAACAGCAGTCCAAAATAGATGGGTCCCCAGATGGCAAAGGTATACCCGGCCGGGACAAACTGATTGGGATACAGATCGGATATTTCGCCCACCGAATTGGCGGCCGCACCCAGCGTCAAAAGTTCGGCAAAGCCGCTGCCCATCAAACCGGCCGTCAGACTCTGAAAAATCGCCATACCGAGCACTGTAAATTGTAAAAATCGGTTTTTCGTCATTTTTTCACCTCCACCCTCACCGTAAAGGGACAAAAAAAGATTGGCGGAAGTGCCAACCTTTTTCTTATCGATTTGGGCCGCTTTCTTATGCTTGTGTGGTACGGCCTGGCTCAAAATTGGTGGATGGAGGGTTTTTTAAATTAGGCCAGATGTCACGCTCATGGTTTAACCATTACCGTCAGTCAACTTGTTCGCCTGAATTTCACCCATGGCCAGCCGGTTGCAGTTAAGCAGGACCTCCTGCAGCATGCTGCCTTCCGAGCGCAGCGGGTCGATCCCCTTGACCAGTTCCGTCCGCAGTCTGTACAGGGCTTCACGGTCGTATTTTTTTGAACCTTTGACCAGATCGAGCTGCATCAAGGCGGCCTGCTGGTCCTGCCGCGGATTAAACCAGCTGTTGAGCTCTGAACACTGGTGACAGATTCCGTTTTTATTGATTAGGGCACATCGCTGATCAAAAATTTTAGTCATCGTGCTGCGTCCCTGCTGCAGCAAATATTTAACGACCCCCTGACTTTTCCCGATGATCTGCCCGACTTCTTTAATCGAGAAATCATAGATGTCGCGCAAAATCAGGGCGATTTGATTTTCCACCGGCAAATTTTTACCGATACAGGTGAAGCAGGTGTCGATATGGTGCCTGATTTCATACTGGGTTTCTACCGAGCTGCGGCGAGTGGTTTCAACGGCCGCCCGTATGTCGGGATTGTTAATGACCAACTCTTTTGCCCGTTCGGATACATCAGGAGTCCACCGTTTCTGGCGCTGCATCTGGTTGTAGGCCAGACTGGTGGCAATTTGAAAAACCCACGTTTTGAGGGATGAATCGCCTCGATACTGGCTAAGCTTGTCAAAGGCGCGAATAAATGTGTCGTGGGTCAGGTCGTCGGCATCGCTGCGGCTGGTAGTCAGCCGATAAAGATACGATTTAAGCTGATGTTGAAAAGGGGCGAACAGCATTTGAAAGGCGGTAATATCCCCGGCCAGCGCATCTTTTAGCGTTTTTTCATTTTCTTTTCCGAGCTTCATAAAACCTCATTGAAGTAATCGATTGAAGTGTCCGTAGATTACGCAGATTAGAGAAAAAATCTGCGTAATCTGCGGTTACTTTAGGGAACGAGAACCACTTTGCCAATCGTACGCCGGTCTTCGATTTCCTGATGGGCTTTGGCGGCATCAGCCAGTGGGTAGTGGTGTTTGACCTGCACGCTAATTTTTTGCTCGGCCAGGAGGCCGATCACTGCACCCAGGGAAGCATGCCACTGCTCCGTTTTGTTTTCGATGAAGTGGGCGAGATTAAAACTGCGGACGCTGTGGTTTTCATCGACGAGGCGCTCGGAGTAAATCATCCCCTGTTCACCGCTGGCCGCCCCATAGGCGACCAGCGTGCCGCCTGGTTTCAGGCAGGCAAAACTTTGGTTGAAGATTTCACCGCCGACCATTTCCAGGATACAGTCGACTTTTTTCCCGTCATTGGCAGCGATCACCTGATCGACCCAATCGTTCTGAGTGTAGTTGACGGCCGCCAGTGCACCCAGCGCTTTTGCCCGAGCGAGCTTGCTCTCTGAGCTGGCCGTGGCGATGACATTTGCCCCGGCCTGTGAAGCCATTTGCACGAGCAGCGAACCGACTCCTCCCGCCGCAGCATGCACAACAATCGTTTGGCCTGCCAGTTCGGAGACAACCTGATGCAGTATCAGGTGAGCGGTTGTCCCCTGAACAAAAATCGCTGTCGCGTCAGGTGCCGCGATGTGCGGCGGCATTAGAACGCAGTATTGAGCGGCGGCCGTCACGTATTCAGCATAACCGCCACCACCCGGCAAAATAGCCAAAACGCGGTCGCCGACCTGCAGATCCACACCAGATCCTGTTGCTTCGACAGTACCAACCGCCTCAGTTCCCGGGACGTAGGGCACCGGTGTGGGCAAAAAATAGGTATTACGCCGCCGCAAAATATCAGAGTAGTTGACGCCAATCGCCTCAACTTTTATGAGCAGTTCGCCATCTCCAGGCTGGCGCCACGTCGTGTTGACCAGCTGCAGCACCTCGGCCGAGCCGTACTGTGAAAATTGAATTTGCTTCATTTGTCATGCTCCTTACGCATATTTGGTTTGGTTTACACCCTTTAGACAAATAAGTGCGCCAGAACGGATGAAAATGAAGTAAACGTGGTTCAATCTGTGGTAAAAACGACACCGTTGCGCGGAGGTATGGTCAGCGATATTTGATGCTCGGTCGCTGCAACGATTTCCGCCGCGCCAAACAGGATTTTCTGCGGCGCCTCTGCAAACAGTCCGTTTAGCGGTACGGTCACCGTTTGCGGCCGTTCGGCCGTGTTGAGGGCGATCAACAAGGTTTCGCCGTCGTGCTGGCGGGCAAAAGCGTACACCGCACCTTCAGCATAAAGCTGATGATAACGGCCTTGCCGCAGGGCCGGATGGGCGTGACGCAAGGCGATCACCTCTTTAAAAAAGGCCCGCATGTCCTGATCCCAGCGGGCTTCATCGTGCCAGGGAAACGGCCAGCGTGCGTCTTTGTCCTCATGTGGATCATCGTATCGCTCGGTTCCGTTGATGGCGATTTCATCCCCGTAATAAACGCTGGGCGTACCGGGATAACACATCTGGTAGAGGGTTGCCAGCCGCACGGTAGCCTTGTCGCCGCGGGCCACGCTCAGCAGGCGGGCGGTGTCGTGGCTGTCGAGCTGATTGTATTTGACCAGGGTAGTTTCCCAATGGTAGGCATCGAGCAGGCGGGTAATTTGCCGGCCGAACTCGGCCGCGTCAATCCCCGGATACGGGTGATATCCGCGATCTTTGGTCAGCATGCGGCTGACCCGCTCCCCCCCCGCAAAAGCGGAGATGGCCGAGGTGAACGGATAGTTCATGTGCGCGTCAAATTTGTCGCCGGTCAGCCACTCCGGGGCCAGCTCCCAGATTTCGCTGACGATATACGCATCCGGCTTGATGGCCCGCACCCGCTGCCGAAATTCCTCCCAGAAGCCGGGGGTCTTGATTTCCGAGGCCACATCCAGCCGCCAACCGTCGATATCGTATTCGCGGAGCCAAAACTCCGCTACGCGCATTAGGTATTCGCGCACCTGGGGGTTGTCGGTGTTAAACTTGGGCAAGGCCCGAAGCCCCACCCAGCCGACATAGTTAGCCGGTACATCTCCGCGATAAGGGCCAAGGGGCCAATCTTCAATGGTAAACCAGTCAAGCCAGGCGCTGTGCGGCCCGTTCTCCAGAATGTCGTTAAACTGGAAAAAACCGCGGCTGGCGTGGTTAAATACCCCATCGAGCATGATGCGCATACCGCGCCGGTGGATCTCATCAATCAATTCGCGCAGGGCCGAATTACCACCCAGCAGCGGATCGACCTGATAGTAGTCGTGGGTGTGATAGCGATGGTTGCAGGCGGACTGAAAAATCGGATTGAGGTAGATGGCGTTGATGCCCAAATCCTGCAGATAGTCGAGCTTCTCGACGATGCCCAGCAAATCACCACCGTGATACTTCTCCTGGTGTGGCGGGGCGTCCCACGGCAAAATATTGTTGGGCTTTTCGACGCGGCCGCTCTTGGCGAACCGATCGGGAAAAATCTGATAAAATACGGCGTCCTGCACCCACTTGGGGGTGTCGGGAGTTACGGTCATTGATACATCTCCTTGGTGAGCTCGGGCCTGTGGCCCTCGCAGGGGTTTAGCACGGCGCTTGCGCGCCTGGTAGCTTTTTAGCACGGTGCTTCGCACCTGTCAGCGCGGGCCTCCGGCCCTTATAGCTTAATAGCGCGGCGCTATGCACCTTCAGCATTTTAGCCTGTTGTCCAAATGTGTGACAAAATTAGATCGAAAAAGCTGAAAGCTAATCGCTAAGAGGCCCATAGGGCCGAGCTAACAGGGGCGTTAGCCCCGTGCTGATTTGCTAAAAGGCGCTTCAGCGCCGCGCTAAATGAGTAACATTTATGAACAACAACGTATGCGTCATCGGCGCCGGATCTTGCGGCATTACCTCGCTGCGGGCGTTAAGCCAGAAAAATATTCCGGTCGACTGTTTTGAGATGGGGTCGGATATCGGGGGAAACTGGCGATACAACAACGACAACGGCCGCTCGTCCGCTTATAATTCGCTGCATATCGACACTTCAAAAATTCGCATGCAGTATTCCGATTTGCCGATGCCGGATGCGTATCCGGAGTTTCCCCATCACAGCCAGGTGCTTGAATATTTTGAGCAGTATGTCGATCATTTTGATCTGCGCCGGTATATCACCTTTCGCACCCGGGTAGAGCAGATTACCCCGGCCGAACAGGGAGGGTACAACGTTAAAATTCAAAATGTCGACAGTGGCGAAGGTGAAGAACGGCATTATCGGGCGGTGCTGATTTGCAACGGCCATCATTGGAACCCCAACATGCCGGATTTTCCCGGCCAGTTTGACGGTGAGTGTGTTCATTCCCACTACTATCGGGAACCGGAACCGTATCGCGGGCAGCGGGTGCTGGTGGTGGGCATCGGCAACTCGGGGGCCGATATCTCATCGGAAATTTCTCGAGTGGCAGCCAAAACCTTTTTGTCGATGCGCCGCCGGCCGCGCATCATTCCCCGCTTTATCATGGGTCATCCGCTCGATCAGTGGACCACGCCATTTAGCTCTCGGCTGCCGCTCAGCCTGCAGAAGCTGGCCTATCGCTTTTTGCTTAAGATGACGGTTGGGGACCAGCGACGCTACGGATTTCCCGATCCCGATCATCCGGTCTTAACAGAGCATCCCACCGTTTCGTCGGATCTGCTCAATATTGTGGCCCACGGTGGATTAACGACCAAGCCCAACGTGCAGCGGCTGGCCGGCCGCAAAGTCGTCTTTACCGACGGCAGCGAGGAAGAGATCGACACCATTATTCTGGCCACCGGCTACAAGATTACCTTTCCCTTTTTGGATGAAGCGTATTTTTCGGTGAGCGAGAACGATGTGGGCCTTTATCGCAAGGTGATCTCACCCGATCATCCCGATTTGTTTTTTATCGGCCTGATTCAGCCACTGGGGGCGATTATGCCGCTGGCTGAACAGCAGGCGAAGTGGGTGGCCGAACTGCTGACTGGGGATGGCGCTTTACCCGATCGGCCGACGATGGTGCGCGAGATTCAAAAAGAAAAGGAAGAGATTGAGAGACGATACGTTCGTTCACCGCGCCATACGATTCAGGTGGATTATTTTCCGTATTTGCGGCTGATAGAGAGGGAGAGAGCAGCCAGCCAGCAGCGCCGCAGCTAAGAGAATTCCCATCCCCCAACCATAAACAAACGGACGCGTCAGTTGATTGTAGAAATCGCCAGCATCTTTTTAAACGTTATTACCCCGGTTTTTTTAATTGCCATCATCGGTTATGTGGCCGGTCCAAGGCTCGGGTTAGAGGCGCGAACGCTGTCTCGCGGCGCTTACTATATTTTGATTCCGGCATTTGTGTTTAACGTTATCAGCACCGCTGAAATTAACGCCGCACTGGCCGGCCGGATGATCGGGTTTGCGGTTGTCGTCCACCTGGTCGTGACGCTGCTGGCCTTTATTGTGGCCCGGCTGCTCGGTCGGCCGCCGGCGATGGTTGGCGCTTACATGGTTTTGGCGGTTTTTGGCAACGTCGGCAATTTTGGGCTGCCAATTATACTTTTTCATCTGGGATCGGAGGCGGAATTTGCCGCCACCTTTTATTTTCTGGTCATTGTGGTGGTGGCTTTTGTGATCAGCGTGGCTGCGGCCAGCGGGCAGCAGGGCGGCCGGCTGCGAGGCATCATCGAGGTATTTAAAACCCCGGCCCTAATCGCTGTGGTGCCGGCCCTCCTGGTCAATTTGTTCAGCTGGCCGGTGCCGCTGATGGTTGAACGAATTACCGGTTTGCTGGGGGCGGCGATGGTGCCGATTATGCTGCTGACATTGGGTGTCCAGCTCTCTTCCATGAAAAATATTGTTCTTTCCGTGGACGTGTGGCTGGCAACGGCGGTGCGCCTGATTGGTGGGGCGGCCGTGGCGCTGCTGCTGGCCGGCGTGTTTGGCCTCACCGGGTTGGAACGCGGAGCCGGTATCTTTCAGTCAGCGATGCCCCCGGCCGTACTGGCCTCAATCATCGCCCTGGAATATGATTTGCTCCCGGATTTTGTAACTACCACGGTGCTGGTGGCTACGGTGTTGAGTACGGTGACGCTGACGGTGTTGTTAGCGGTGGTTTGAGATACGAAATACGAGATACGAAATACGAGATACGAGATACGAATTACGATTTGGGATTGACGATTGAATCACGCCGCAACCAATAATCAATAGTCAATTGCCAATAACCAATAACAACCCAATATTGACCATTGAAAATTAATTATTAACCATTGATTATTTATGAAATTATCCATTCGTCTTTTCTTACTTTTTTTCCTGTTTTCTTTTGTGGGGGTGCTGCACGCCTTTGAGGGGCAAAATGACGCGCTGCTGTTGTCTGAAGCGCCGGTGGACTGGCGGTTTGGCATTGTTGAAACATACGAAGATCCGGCTGCGGCGGCCGCTTCCGGGGCGGCGTGGACACGGGTGCGCTTCCAGTGGGCGGAGGTTCAAGCCGGTGGGCCAGAGAGCTGGACCCCGATGGTCAGCGGAGAGCAAATTAGCGGTGAAGTGGCGGCCGGGCGCAAGGTCGTGGGGCTGCTCATCGGCATTCCCGGCTGGGCAAATGAAGAGGGATTGCCGCGCGGACTCTATTTACCGCACGACGATCCGGCCAACACCTGGGGGGTGTTTGTGCGTCAGGCGGTTGGTCGTTACCAGGGGCAAATCAACAACTGGGTGATCTGGAACGAGCCGGACGTCTGGGACAAAGCGGCGCCCGGTCACACCTGGGATGGTACGGTGCAGGATTTTGCTCAACTGGTAAAAGTAGCTTATCTGTCAGCCAAAGAAGCCAATCCCAACGCGGTGATTCATCTCAGCGCCTTTACCTATTTTTGGGACGCCAACTACGGCCGGGATCAATATTTTGCCCTGCTGCTCGATGAAATTCTCAAGGATCCCAACGCGGAAGCCAATAACTACTACTTTGACGTGGCCACCGCGCACCTTTACTTTCAGCCGGCGGTCATTCATGACGTCATTCAGGCGTTTTTTGGCATGATGTCCGGTCGGGGGATTTTAAAACCGATCTGGGTGGTCGAAACCAACGCCCCCCCGACCGATGATCCGGCGTGGGAGGTGCCTAACTGGACGTTTTGGGTATCCCAACAGGAGCAGGCCGCCTACATCCCGCAGGTGTTTGCCGTCTCTCTGGCGGCCGGCGCCCAGAGAGTAGCCATCTACAAAATGAAAGATTTGGACAGCGATGTGGGAGCCAACCCGGAGCCGTTTGGGCTGGTGCGTCGGGACGGCAGCCGCCGGCCGGCGTTTAACAGCTACCAGGTGGCGGTGCGCTATATGGCCGGTACGGAAGCAACCGGCCGTTTACAGTGGGATGAAGCGGCCCACATCAAGCTCAACCAGGGGACCCAGTCAACCCACGTGCTCTTTTCGCGCGTGCCGGGTGATCGGGTGGTGCGGGTGGAGGCCACGGCCGAAACGGCGATCCTGGCCGATATGTGGGGGCAGCAGCGGACGATCCAGGCTCAAAATGGGGTGTTTACGGTGAACGTACCGGCTGCACCGTGCGGGCAGTCGGCCGGGAATTTCTGTATGATTGGCGGACCGGTTTTTTATCTGGTGCAGGGGATCGATGGGGCATCAGCTGGTGTGGCCGCCGGTGGTGGCGGATCCCCGGTGCAGCAGCCTACGGAGGCGGTTGAGAGTTCCGAGCCGACGGCTGAGCCAACCGCTGAGCCGACCGCCGTCCCTTCGGCAACGGCCACCGCTACTGCCACGGCTACCTCCACCACCACCCCGACGTCTACGCCAAGCCCGACCGCAACAATGACGTCAACCCCGGAACCAACCGCGACTCCAACAGCTGCTCCCTCAACGCCAACCGCCACGGCCGCAGCGACCGAGGTTGCGGCCCTGCCGCCGGTGAGTAACCCGGTTGAAGATGGGACATCCTCTTCTGATCTGGGGATTGCTTTTGCCCCACTGCTCACCATAGGTTTAGGCGGTCTCCTGTTGATCGGCATCCTTCTCTGGTGGTGGCGTCGTCGTTCGATGTAACGGATTTGCTCGATATTTCATTCGCCTACGCCATTAGTTATTTAGTACTAATTGTTACTTTTTTGCCATTAATTCACGCTGTTTTCCCTATAATGATAAAGGTTGTTCCGGCCACGTATCAGTAGAAAGGGTCAAATTTATTGGCTTGTTGGCGCAAAACAGAAGCTGATACCCCTTCAAATTAAATATGCACCCATGTCTTTGTTAAAAAGGGCGACAACATTAAACAAAAGGCTTTTAATTCTTTTTTTGGCTGTGGGTATGCTGCCGCTGGCGGTCTCGGCGACCGTCTTTTTGCAGTTGGAGCGGCAGGCGCTTCTGGCACAAACCTCACGAGAGCTCAACGGGGTAACCCGTGGTCTTGGCCTGCAAATTGAAAGCTATCTTGAAGAAGCGATGATCGATGCTCAGACGATCGCTGCCCTGCCGGATATTCGCGGCATGGACCTGGAACAGCAGGAGACCCTGCTGGGGATTTATGGGGAGCGGTATGTGCGTTATGACTTGCTGGCAATTCTTGCCTTGGACGGCCGCATTTTGATGACTTCAAAAGGCCCTCCCGCCAATGAAATTAGCGCCTATCATATCGAATCGTTTGCCGCTGCGGCTAACGGTCAGCAGGCGTTTGTCGTTGCGCCCCACCTCACCCAGCCGGAGCGGTTGGTGCTGCATATGCACACGCCCATTTTAGGGGATGACGGGCAGCCGGTTGCCGTGTTAGGGAGTCCGGTGACCCTCAGCGACATTGAACCCCTTTTGGGTGATGCCCAGATGACCGAGATGTGCGAGATTTTTATTCTAGGGGCGGATCAAACGGTGTTAATCCGGGCAGATGAAAACGATCCACCTCTTGGGCAAGATTTTAGCACCCTGTTTGAACAACCGGCCGAAATTCTGCTGATGGGACGGGTGACGGAGGCTGAAATTTTATCCTCACCCGATTTGTTGGAGGGGGATGGGTTATCGCTGGTGCAATCAGCCTCTCGATCAACCATGAACGAAGTGAATGGGGTCAACTATTTGGCCAGCTATAAGGCGGTGCCGTCGATCGGCTGGACGATTGTCATTCAGCGGCCGCTCGATCAGATTTTGGCGGCCACAGATGCCAGCCGGACCCTGATTGGCTACAGTTTGGCCGCAACGTTTTTGGCCGGCTTGTTTTTGTCCGCTTTTCTGGCCCGCAAAATATCAACCCCGGTGCGTGAATTGGCCGGGGCCGCCAATGCGCTCCGAAACGGCGATTTTGACAAGCCGCTGCCTCCGGCCGACGAACAGGATTTAGAAATCCGCTCGCTGATCAACTCCTTTGACAGCATGCGTCTGGCGGTGAACGATCGCGAGCGGGACCTGCGCGATTTATCGCAAACGCTGGAAGATCGAGTCGAAGATCGGACAAAAGAACTGGCTGAAATTAATCGGCTGCTGCAGGATGAAATTTACAAACACACTTTGTTAGAGCGTGAGCTGACGTTGGCCAAAGAGTCGGCCGAGTCTGCCAATCGTGCCAAGAGCGTCTTTTTGGCTACGATGAGTCATGAACTGCGCACCCCGCTCAACGCCATCATCGGTTATGCGGATATGCTGCGCAGCGATTTGACCACCAGCAGCGATCCGCAAACCGCTGAAGATATCGACACCATCCTGCGCTCCGGACAGCGGTTGTTAAATATCATCAATGACGTGTTAAATCTGGCCAAAATCGAGGCGGAGCGGATGGAAATGGAGTACGGCGCGGTGAATTTTTACCAGGTGATTCAGGACGCCTGCGTTTTTGTGCTTCCGATTGTTGAAAACCAGGGCAATGAGCTGCACGCCGATATTCACCCCCTGCTCGACCAGCAATTTTGGGGTGATGAGTTAAAAATCCGGCAGATATTAACTAATTTGCTGAGTAATGCGGCCAAATTTACCCACAATGGACGGATACATTTAAGAGCCTGTTTGGACAGGGACCCGGAGACAGAGACCCATCTTTTGCAGCTGATAATTGCCGACACCGGCATCGGCATTCAGGAAGATCGGCTTGCGGAGTTATTTGAGCCTTTTGTGCAGCTGGACAGCGCTCGCAACCGGCGGTACGCCGGCACGGGGTTGGGTCTGGCTCTGACGCAGCGGCTGTGTCACCTGCTCGGCGGTGAGATTTCAGTGAGCAGTGTTTACGGAGAAGGGTCTACATTTACCGTTTTTCTACCGGTTCAGCTGGAACCAATCAAAATTTAAGGGATAATACAGACCTATGTCTGTCTTGTCCTTTCATCAACTGACCCAATCATTTGGGGCGTTTGATTTGTTTCAGGGAGTAACCGGCAGCGTGCCCAACGACGGCCGGATCGGTCTTGTTGGCCCCAACGGGGTGGGCAAAACGACGCTGCTGCAAATATTGGCCGGTATCGAACCTCCAACAACCGGTGACGTTCATCTCGCTCGCCGCACGCGCCTTGGCTATTTGCGTCAGGAGGCGATGGAGGCGTTTCAAGGGCGGGAGCGCACCACGGTACACGATGAGATGCGTCGCGTTTTTGCTCATCTTCAGGAAGAGGCTGCCGAGCTGCGCGATATGGAAAATCGCATGGCGGCCGGGGATCACTCTGAAGAACTGCTTCACACCTACAGTCAGGCTCAAATGCGGTTTGAGGCGGCCGGTGGTTATGATTATGAACTCCGCATTCAGCAGGTTTTGGACGGTTTGGGCTTTGACCGCGAAAACTGGGAAACCCCGCTCGATCATTTAAGTGGGGGACAGCGAACCCGCGCCCTGCTGGCCCGCCTGCTGCTCGAAGAACCTGACCTTCTGGTGCTGGATGAACCAACCAATCATCTCGATATCGAGGCGGTCGAGTGGCTTGAGGGACGGCTCAATATTTGGGAAGGAGCGGTCTTGATCGTCAGCCACGATCGCTATTTTCTCGACAAAGTCGTAAACATGATCTGGGAGCTTTCGGCCGATGGGCTGGAGGTTTATCGCGGAAACTACTCCGCTTATACAACCCAGCGGGTGGAGCGCTGGGAACGGCGGCGCAAAGAGCTGGCCGCTGAACAGGCCCGTCTTGAAAAAGAGATGGATTATATTCGGCGAAATATTGCCAGTCAGCGCACCTCGCAGGCAAAAGGGAAATTAAAGCGACTCAATGCCACACTCGGGGTCGACGGCAAGGCGTTTAAGCTGTGGCGCACCGAAGAAAAACTGAAAGAATTTAAATCGCAGCGGGTATCGGCCGATGCCAAGACGTTTCGTCTCAATTTGGGAACGGCCGGCCGCAGCGGTCATATCGTTCTGCGGACCGACGACGTTGTGGTGGGTTATCCAGGGCAGGTGTTGTTCAAAGCGGATGATATTGAGCTGACGCGGCTGGAGTGTGCGGCGTTGATCGGCCCGAATGGATCCGGTAAAACCACATTTTTAAAAACGATTTTAGGTGATCTGCCGCCGCTAGATGGAGCGGTGGCGCCGGGAGCCAGCCTGCAGATAGGCTATTTTTCTCAGGCGCACGATGCCCTCAACCTGGATAATACGATATTGGACGAGCTGCTGCGCCATCAGGAGATGCCGATCAGCGAGGCCCGCAGCTATCTCGGCCAATATTTATTCAGCGGTGACGACGTGCAGAAAAAAGTGAGCACGCTCAGCGGTGGGGAACGCGGCCGGCTGGCGCTGGCTATCCTGGCGCTGCAGCAGGCTAACTTCTTGCTGCTGGACGAACCAACCAATCATCTCGATATCGCTTCGCAGGAGCTGCTGCAGTCGGTGCTGGAGCGATTTGAGGGAACAATTTTAATGGTTTCGCACGATCGCTATTTGATTGACCGCCTGGCCACCCAAATCTGGTCGTTGGGAAACGGCCGACTCGAGGTGTTTGGCGGCAGCTATCAGGAGTATGTGACGGCACGGGAGGCGGAAAAGGCTCGGCAAAAAGAGGCGGCCGTACTCCAAAAACCGCAAAGCCGCAGCTCAGCCCCTCAAAACGGCGATGGTGGGCTGAGTAAAAATGAGCAGCGGCGGCTGGCTGAAGCGATCCAGCTGATCGAAACTCAAATTGAGGCAGCGGAAGCCCGGCTGGCGGCCGTGGGGGTTGAACTTCAAGCGGCCAGCGAAGCGCAGGATTTCGCGGCCGTTCAGACCAAAAGCGAAGAGTTTAGCCAGCTTGAGGGCGAGCTGGAGACTTTGATGACCCAATGGGAAGCGCTTTTTGAAGAGTAAATCAGCCTGGCTGCAGTATGAACCACATACACACAAAATTTCACTTCAAAAATAAGGATGTTTGAAAGACAATCTTTGACACGATTCGGGCCAAACGCATAGAATATGGCTAAATGAGAGTGGATTTGCTATGGAAAACAAGATTATTATCGGATTAACGGGCAATATCGGCACTGGGAAAACGGCCGTGATGAATGCTGCAGCTGAGCGTGGTGTTTTAACCATTGATGCTGATCGGGTGGTTCATCAGCTGATGCAGAGCGACCAGGAGCTGCAAAAACAGGTTGTGGCGGCGTTTGGCCAAGAGGTCGTCACCTCTGACGGCAAGATTGACCGGCCGGCCTTGGGGCGCATCGTTTTTGCTGACCAGGGCAAAATGGAGCAGCTTGAAGCGCTTGTTCATCCATCGGTCCGTCAGAAAATTCGTGAGGTTGTTGAAGCGGCCGGTGAAAAGGTGATTATGATCGAAGCGATCAAGCTGCTGGAAGGGGAGCTGGCCGAGTTGTGCGACCAAATTTGGGTGGCTAACTGCGGCAAGTTTTTGCAGATGCAGCGTTTGGTTATCGGCCGCGGAATGAGTGATGAGGATGCGTTTCAGCGTATTGCCAGCCAATCTCCACAGGGGGACAAATTGGCCAAGGCTGACGTCGTCATTCAAACGACCGGTACGCTGGAAGAAACCCGCAAACAGGTCTTCATGGCCCTGAGATTTTTGGGTGAACCGGATGATTCACCCTCAAAAGCGGCTTCGGCCGAGGCGATAAAACCGGCTGTGGAAGAGCCGGACGCACCCGAGGTCGAAGTGGTTGTGCGGCGCGCCCGCCCGCAGGATATTCCGGCCATTTTGCTTCTTATCCACAAGGCCACCAACGGCCAGGTCAAACCGAAACGAGCGGAAATTTTGATGTCGCTTAGCGAACGCGGATATCTAATCGGCCAGATCGGCAATGAGATCAGCACTGTGGTGGGATGGTATGCGGATAAGGGTTTTGGGGCGATAGACCAAATGTATGTGCATCCCGCTGCGGCAACCGTGACAACCGGCAGGGCGGTGCTGGAAGAAATCAAGCGCACGGCTAATGAATTGATGTGTGAAGCGGTTTTTGCTTTTTTGAATGATGAAACACAGCCGGAAGTGCGTCTTCTGATGGCCAACAGCGGGTATGCGATCGAAGAACCCGAGGGATGGCCCCGCGTGTGGCAGCAAACATTTTCTGAATTAAAGCCGGAAAATGCCAGCCACATTATGATTACCAAGTTGTGGAACGCCCGGGTTGCTTAAAACTACTCTAAAAAGGATGCAGATCCCCGAAATTAGCATAAAATGATAGAAGCTGTTCAGGTGCTCCGGCCGGTCTCTGACTGAACCGGCCACAGCCTTGCCAAGCCAGTGCACTGTATAGTGTGCACTTTTGATTTTAAACTCAGGACTTAGGACTTTTTTCATGTCAAACCTCATCAAATGGTTTAATGAGCACGCCAATTTAACCGCTTGGCTCGTGTTATCTGTGGGAATGGTAGCCATTCTCGTATTTGCCGCGCAGGATGTGGGCTTGCAGGGCATGCAGTGGTTTTGGCTGGTGGTGATTACGGTCTTGGTGGCTGGCGCATGTGTGTGGATCATCAGCTGGGGGGATGACGAAATCGACGAAGAGTCAGAGATCGAACCTTCTCGGGGCGACACGTAATATGTTCCCACCGGCCGAGAGTTCTAGCAGTACGGTTCCGGTTTATACGGTTGAGCAGCTGCGTCGTGAGATCAGCCATCTGTTTGATACCGCCGATACGACCCTCGATTACCCCGAAGTTAATCATTTCCGCTTTCGCGGAATTCCTCTTTATAATCAAAACGAAACGGTCGGCTATGATGAAATAGCCGAAATTTTTAAGCCACATGGCTACACGCCGATTTTGCGGCGGGAAAACGGCCGCGTTTCCCTTTATGGTTATCCATTTGTGATTGAAGAACAGCCGGTCAGGTGGATTGTCCCGCTGCTGCTGTTTATCGGGACGATATTAACCACCTTGTTAGCCGGTGCCATGAGTGATGAAACACTTGGTCTTCTGGCTGAACAGGCAGCAGAATCGGAACTTACCTGGCTCCTCATCACAAATTTATGGCGCGGCTGGCCCTTTTGCGTGTCTATTTTGTTGATTTTGGGGGCACATGAACTCGGCCACTACTTCGCTGCGCGCTATCACAAAGTGCCGGCCAGCCTGCCGTTTTTTATTCCCATGCCATTTTCACCGATTGGCACGATGGGGGCGTTTATCCTGCAGCGGGGACCCAGCAAAAACGTGCGCACCCAGTTTGACATCGGGGCCGCCGGTCCGCTGGCCGGGATGGTTTTTGCGATTCCGATTTTAATATTGGGGCTGATGCTCTCTGAGGTAGGACCCTTACCCACAGAAAGCTACTATTTAGAGGGAAATTCCATCGCTTATGCTTTAACCAAGTTGGCGATTTTTGGTCAATTTTTGCCCAGCAACGGCGTGGACGTCAGCTTATCGCAGGTTGCGTGGGCGGGCTGGACCGGTTTTCTGGTGACCGGTTTGAATTTGCTGCCGGTGGGTCAGCTGGATGGCGGCCGGGTGTCGCAGGTTCTTTTTGGGCAATCGTTCTTAAAGCAAATTTATTGGCCGATCTTAATCGCCATGATCGCCCTTGGTTTTTTTGCCGGCACGGCGACCTGGTTTGTCTGGGCAGCTTTGCTGTACTTCTTTGGCAATCGCTACGAAACTCCCCTTGATGAAACCCTGCCATTAGACGGCCGGCGACGCGCCCTGGCTATTTTGACGATGGTCATCTTTGTGCTGGTGTTTGTGCCGGTGCCGTTGACGATTGTAAACCCATAACGATAGGTGAAGTACGAAATACGAGATTTGATATGGGGTTGACATTTCGATCAAAAAAAATTTAACTTTTTAAGACCACTCTCGTATCTCGTATCTCGTATCTCGTATCTCGTATCTCGTATCTCGTATCTCGTATCTCGTATCTCGTATCTCGTATCTCGTATCTCGTATCTCACACATCCCTTGGAGGTATCATGTCTTATCCAGATCTCAATCTGTCGCGTTGGCAGGCAACCCGTGATACGCTGCAGGCGTATGCTCAAATTGTGGCCCGTATCCGACAGAAGCTAACGCCTCCACAGCGTCACTGGTATCACGCCAGCCTGCGCACCTCGGCTGTGGGATTGACCACCACGCCGGTTTTATTTGGATCGCGCACGTTTGATATCGAGATGAACTTCTTTACCCATGAAGTCAATATCCGAACCAATTCCGGGGATGTGGATGTCATCTCGTTGGAAGGGCAGTCCACGCGAGAGTTTGGGGAAGAGCTGCTGGAAATTTTGCAGGCATTTGATATTGAGGCTGTTCTGGAAGAATCGTACTATGAAAGCGATAAAGAGCGCGTTTACAACGATCCATATGTGGAAGCGCTGTGGCACGCTTTGGCTCAGATCGACATGACCTTCAAAACATTTTCAAAGGGGCTGCGCCAGCCTACTGGACCGGTACAGCTTTTCCCCCATCACTTTGATTTGGCGGTGCTGTGGTTTAGCGGCCGCCTCGTGCCCGGTCAGGACCCGGAAGATGAGGAATATTCAGACGAACAGATGAATTTTGGCTTTTCAACTGGAGACAGCAGCATTGAAAATCCATATTTTTATATCACCGCTTATCCGCTGCCGGATGGGTTAACCGGTACACAGCTTCCGGCGCCGGCTTACTGGCATACCAGTGGTTTTACCGGAGCAATTTTGCCTTACACAGCGCTGGTTGACTCGGCCGATCCAAACGATCTGCTGATGAATTATTTGACGACGGTACAAAAGGCGGGAGCGGAGAGGATGAAGAAGTGAGTCCTGAGTCCTGAGTTCTGAGTGATAAGGTCAAATCGCGGGTCGGGTCATGATGACAAACTCGCGGCCGCTTTGTGGATGCGAGAAGCGTTCGATTCGTTGATACCCCACTTTGAGACACGCTTTTTGCGCTCTCAGGTTAAAGTAAGCCACCGTGACCCGAAAAAGAGGGGGCTGAAACCGCTCGAGAGCAAAATCAATGGCCGCCAGCATCACCTGTGGTCCAAGACCCTGCCCGGTTAAATTCGGCCGCAGGCCACCACCCATATCAAGCGCTTCAGCTTCATAATTGCCCCCAGCCACCCGGGCATCTGGTCCAAAACAGCGAAAAGCGATTAACTCCCCTCTGTCGTAAACCGAGAAATAATTGTTTTGCGGATCGAGTAGATTGGCCAAATCATCTTCCAGTTCGGCCGGCTGGGGATTATACAGCTCGTACGGCGGATCATACCGCCAGGCCAGAATTTCCCGCCCCTCTTTCTCGGTTAGCACCCGAAACTCAAAACGCTTTTCACTTTTCACTGCTCACTTTTCACTTTGTACTAAGGACTTAGGAGTCAGCACTTTGTTCGCCAGAAACCACCTTCGCATATAAAAAGCCGGCAGCAGCAAGATCAGAATCAGAACGGCCGCGATCCAATATTGCAGATTGGGCTGGATTTCAAAAATTAACCCGGCCATGGCGGTGCTGATAATAATGGCCAGGCTGTTGACTGATTGAGTGAATCCCAATACTTTGCCGCGCACCGATTTATCAACCGCTTTTGTGGCCAGGGACTGCAGGGCGGGGTTGGTCACCCCACCGCCAAAAGCAAACAAAATGGCGCCGATCGGCCCGAGAAATGGCGTCGTTATCACGGCAAAAACCAGATTGCCAAAAAGACGGCCGAAGCTGCCGATAATCACCAGCGTTGACTCGTCAAAACGCTTCAGAAGCCACGGTAAAATGGCGGTTTGGGTCACGAGTTGGGCAACTCCGACCACTGAAAGCAGCAGGCCGATTCCCAGGTCAACCGCTTCCTGCGCAAACCCATCAAACAAGACCGCTTCTCCCCACAAGGCGAAGGTTGATTGAATTAGCCCAAAAGAAAATTGAGCAAAGAAGGCGATGGTCAACACAATTAACAAGGGGATGTTGCGCACGACGATCCGTAAAGAGAGTTGATCCTGGCCGTTTTTCGGCTGGCGATTTTTAGCGCGCTCTTCAGGGGAAAGGGTCTCATTTAAGGTAAATACCGTCAGCAGCACCACAACGGTAGCGGCTACGGCGGCCACCCAGAAAGGCGCCCGCGGGCCAAACTGCGCCGACAGCAGACCACCCAGCGCAGGCCCAAAGATAAATCCTAACCCAAAGGCGGCAAAAGTGTACCCGAGTGACTGGGTTCGTTTTTCTTCCGAAGTGATATCGGTGACGTACGCCTGAGCAACGATGATATTGCCTCCGGTAATCCCATCGAGAATGCGGGCGAAAAAGAGCATGGCTACCGAGTTGGCTGACCCAAGCAGGGCGAAAGCGACAGCGGTGCCGATCTGGCTGACGATCAAAACCGGTACCCGGCCGTATTGATCGGAAAGACGGCCGATTGTGGGCCCTGCCAAAAACTGAGCCGCAAAAAAAACTGAAATCAGAAGGGGAATCACGCGATCGTCGAGGGCAAACTCTCTCTGGGCGTAAAGAGGTAAAATCGGCAGGGCCATCGAGGCGCCTAACATTTGCACAAATACGATGAGCAAGATGGTAATCAACCGGCGGTCGATTTGTTTGAGTCTGGACATCTGAACGATTGTACGCCTAATTTTATAATTCTTTTCCGGCAGTTAATGAAATGTTGAGACGGGCGTATGGGAAATTAGAGATACGAGATACGAAATACGAAATACGAGATACGAGATACGAAATACGAGATACGAGATACGAAATACGAGATACGAAATACAAAAGACGAGATGTGGATGAGCGGACTCTCATCGTATCTCGCCTTTTGTATCTCGTGTCTCTCTTCGAAAATTTAGATAAACTGAGGTACTGAAAGCGATTTTTTGGGAGGGATGCGGCCGCCAAAAATGAGCTGTGCTTCAACGGCCGCAGCGCACAGATCGCCACCTTTTTCCGGAGTATAGGCGCCAGATGTCTGCCAGAGCAGATCCCCCTTGCGGGTGACTAGCGCTACCGTAAAATCACGCGGTCCATTACGGCCGATGAGCTTTCGAGGCATGTCGGTTAATCCCCAAAAGCGCTTGCGACCGCGGGCCGATTGATTAAAAATCACCCGGTAGATATCGATTTGTGGATAGCTCGAACGCAGTTGATCGGCAAACGGCCGCCACGAGCTTAATGTGGACCAGACGTCTTGATGGGTTCCCAGGAGAATCAGGTTGAGATCCGCTTCAAAGCGTCGTGGTGCAAATACGGCGGTGGTTTGGCCGTTGATCGATAGTTCTGCTTGTGACATGGTTTGGTCCGTGTAATTTGATTGATAATGAGAAGCAATCCGTTAAGCCGGCTGCTGAACCAGGTGGTTAAACGGTGATGGCGTATTGTTGCGGTAAAAATCGATAAATTCACCGATCGGCCGCCACGGAGACGATGGCATTTTGTTCAGCTCACCCTTGGCGAGCGGCTGGTGGCCCACTGAACCGTCGGGTTTTTGAATCAAAATTTGGGGAACTTTTGGAAATTGCTTCATAAGATTCTCTCTCTACTTACTCAATTTACTTCCAGATTCATCATCCGAATATCGATCAGGAAACAGCTCGTGGCTTAATCCCGTAAATCATCAAGTCGAGCGCGTCATCGACCATGTTTTCGATCGGCGCTCTGCCGCTGACCTTGTGACGTTTGGCAAATGCGACCCCTTCCATGAGGGTCAGAAAGGTGCCGGTTAACTGTTCGGCGGCCATCGGCCGAATTTGACCGCTGTCAATGCCAGATTGGAACATGGCAATCAGCGGATTAAAAAGCAGTTGGTACGCCTGGTTTCTGAGATGCTGTGCGTTTTCGGCGCTTAGAGCGGGCATGTCGCCATCCATCATCTTAAAGAGAAACATCGGAGGCTGTGAAAAAATCCAGCGGGCTATCCGATAAAGCTGATCGGCAATATCTTCGCCGCTCTTAATCGCTCTCTTTAAGCCCTGATGGTGTCGCTGAAACATCCGTTCCGTCACCTCGACATACAGCTGCTCTTTGCCCTCGGGAGCGTGATAGTAAAGTGATGCTTTTTGCATATCTAGCGCGCTGGCAATGTCTCGCATTGAGATACTGCTGTATCCGTGCTGATGAAAAAGCGCTTCCGCTGTGTCCAATACTTTTTGCTTTGCTTTACTCATTATTACCTAACGTTCGTTAGGTTACCATTTTGTACAAGTATTGTCAAGTAATTTGGTAAAAAAAGGCAAAAACCCGTTGAAAATGGAGACTTTTAGGCTGAAAACCAGGTTTGTTTTGCTTTTGTCCAGGATTATTTTGACAGAGCGACCTTTTGCCTGGCTGGCTGAGGAGGATTAAAATTTAGGAGAGTTGTGGAATTTAGCCGCAGCCGATTAAAAGAGGTTTTACATGCCCAAAAAAGTGATCCTATGTTGGTGTCTATGTCTTTTTCTGATGGGTTGTGCCGCTGAGACAATCAGCGATCAACCCGTCCGGGAAGAAAGTTATCAACCTACCGTTGTGGTTGAATGGAACGAAGTCATGCTGGCCGCCATACGCGCCAATAACCCGAAGCCGACCGTCATAACCCGGCAGATGTTTATAGTACATACCGCCATGTACGATGCCTGGACCGCCTATGACGTGACGGCGAATCCGGTTTTTATGCCGCTCACCCGCCGTCCGGTTCTTGAGCACAACGAGCGAAATCAGCATCAGGCGATCAGTTTTGCCGCGTATGAAGCGCTGAGCCGTTTATTTGCTGCATATGAGGAAGAAACCGGCGCGTTTGAGCAGATGATGGAGCAGCTGGGATACGACCCTGAGGCTGAGGCCTCGCCAAACAGCCCGGCCGATATCGGCCGCCGAGCGGCGGCAGCGGTGATTAGCGGCCGTCAAAACGATGGCTCGAATGCGGCCGCCAATTACGCCGATACCGTTTCGTCGACGTTTCCCCAGCTGTATGAATCGGTAAACGTCAGCGATCCTAACAGCCCCCGCGGGTTTGGCGGCGAACAGTTTGATCCCAACGCCTGGCAGCCGCTGCTGGTTCCAACGGGGACATTTGTCAACCGCCTGGGCCACCCGGCCATCAACCCGGATGACGAAGATTCATTTGTGGAGCAGAGTTTTTTAACGCCGCACTGGGGGGCGGTTGAGCCCTTTGCCCTGACGTCCGGTTCCCAATTTCGGCCGCCGCCGCCGCCGCGCCTCAATGATATGAGCGCCTACACCGATGGTTTAGGTCAAACGATGCCTGGCGATGAGGCGTATCGCCGTCAATTTACCGATGTTTTGGTCATGAGTGGTCAGCTGACCGACAAACATAAGGTGATTGCCGAATATTGGGCGGACGGACCGCGATCCGAGACCCCGCCCGGACATTGGAATGCCCTGGCCCACGGGATCGCTTATCGCGATCGCCATACGCTTGAAGAGGATGTCAAACTGTTTTTTGCCTTAAATTGTGCGCTGCTGGATGCGGGGATTGCCGCCTGGGAGGCGAAGCGGCACTATAATTTTGTCCGGCCGCAGACCGCGATCCGCTATCTGTACAGCGGTCAGATGGTAGAGGCATGGGGAGGACCGGATCAGGGTACGCGCTGGATTTTAGCGGATACCTGGCGGCCGTATCAGGAGTTGACGTTTGTGACCCCGCCGTTCCCCGAATATGTGTCTGGACACAGCGTATTTTCAGCGGCCGCGGCCGAAGTGTTGACCCGTTTTAGCGGTTCAGACCGCTTTTATGACGGTCAGACCCAGCTGCCGGAAGATTTTAATGGCGACGGCATTCCCGATATGCTGGGTGAACACATTGTCTACCCCGGAGGCAATATGTTTGAAGGGAGCCCATCCGAGGAGGTCGTTTTACGCTGGCCGACCTTTAAAGATGCTGCAGACGAGGCGGGAATTTCCCGTCTGTATGGCGGAATTCACATTCAGGATGGCGACTTGCGTGGCCGGGTCATAGGAGAACAGGTTGGCGCCCAGGCGTATGCCAAGGTAGAAGGGTTTTGGAGTCCTGAGTCCTAAGTTAAAAGTCCTTAGAAAAATAACTACGATTGGGTCTTGACAAAGATAGCATGAAGCTTTTGATGTTTCAGGACTCAGGACTCAGGACTCAGGACTCAGGACTCAGGACTCAGGACTCAGGACTCAGGACTCAAATTAAACGCCCATCTAACGCACCCCGTGTATCATCATCAATTCGTTGTCCGTCCGTCCAGCTTCAACCACAGAAGCTGGGTAAAATGCCCCAAAAGAGCCCTCAGTGCCACGGTCGAAGTTCTGAATGCTCAGTCCTAAGTTGAACGAATTTATTCAAATCTGAATTGACCCAACTGACTGAGGACTTTTACTCAGGATTTCTAGCTCAGCACTTATCATCGAGGAGTTTGTTTCATGCAGGAACGCCTTGCTGCCTATCGCCGCTTATTTTCTTATCTGAATCCATATCGCAAACAGCTGGTATTTGCCTATGTGGGGATGATTGTGGCCGTCGTTTTAAATTTGCTGGTCCCCCAGCTGATCAAGGATGCCATAGACAGCTCCTTACAGCAGGGGGAGATCAGCGCCATTCTTCTGTCGGCCGGGTTAATCGTTGTGGTGGCCGCCTTTCGCGGTTTGGCCAGCTTCGCCCAGCTTTTTTATGCTGAATGGTTAACCCATCGCATCTCCTATGATTTGCGCAACGATTTTTACCGGTCGGTGCAGCTCCTCCCCTTTTCATTTCACGACAAGGCGCATACGGGAGATTTAATGAGCCGCGCCACCAGCGATATCAATGAAACAGAGCGTTTTATCGGTATTGGGAGCGTTGATCTTTTGTCTACCGCCATGCTGCTGGTAGGGGTTATCACCTTCATTTTTATCGAGAATGTGCGTCTGGCGCTGCTAACGCTGGTGCCGATGGTGTTGTTGGTCATTGTCGCCATTCGTTTTGGCAGCATCGTACGCGGCATGTTTAAGCTGCTGCAGGAGCAAATGGGTATCGTTTCCAAAACGATGCAGGAGAGCCTGACCGGTATCCAGCTGGTCAAGGTTTTTGCGCGGGAGCCGTATGAGCTTTCCAAATTTGATGTTGAAAATGATGAGTGGTTTAACCGACGGGTGCGCTTAATTACGACGTGGGCCAACAACTGGCCCCTGATGAATTTTTTGGTAGCGGTTGGGATCTTGCTGCTGCTGTGGTTTGGAGGCCCTCTGGCGATTTCTGGCGAAATTACGGTGGGGACCCTTTTTGCTTTGATCAGCTACATGCTGATGCTCAACGGTCCGGTACAGCGCGTCGGCTTTTTGGTCAATCTGGCCGCCACGGCCGTTTCCGCCTCCGGCCGGGTTTTCGAAATTATGGACACCCCCAATCCGATTGCCGAACGATCAGGCGACCGCCGGCTGGAAGCGATTGAAGGCTTGGTTCAGTTTGACAATGTAACCTTTGGTTATCGACCAAATCGGCCGATCGTGCACGACATTTCGTTTGTGGCGAAACCGGGTCAAACAATCGCCTTGATCGGCCCCACCGGGTCCGGTAAATCAACCCTCACAAACCTGATCTCTCGCTTTTATGACGTTACGTCCGGTCAAATCCGCGTGGATGGGCATGATATCCGGGATGTTTCTTTAGCCAGCCTGCGTCAGCATATCGGCATGGTGCTGCAGGATTCATTCTTGTTTAGCGACACCATTGCGGAAAATATCGCTTACGGCCATACCGACGCCACCATGGAGCAAATTATTGAAGCCGCCAGGGCGGCCCGCGCCCACGATTTTATCGAAGGATTTCCAGAGGCGTATCAGACGTCGGTGGGTGAACGAGGGGTGACGCTCAGCGGTGGGCAAAAGCAGCGGGTGGCGATTGCCCGGGCCTTGCTGGCGGATCCACGCATTTTGATTCTAGACGACTCGACCAGCAGTGTAGACACGGAAACGGAATATTACATTCAGCAGGCGCTTGAAGTGTTGATGGAAGGACGAACGACGTTTGTGATTGCTCAGCGCCTTTTAACCTTAAAGAGCGCAGACCAGATTTTGGTGCTCGACCACGGCCGGATAATCGAACGGGGTACCCACGATGAGCTTCTCGAGAACCACGGCCTTTATCGCCAAATTTATGACATGCAGTTGAAGGATCAAGAAGAGCTTCAGATAAGGGCGGACTAAAGAGAAGTGCTAAGTCCTGAGTTAAAAGTGCTGAGTTGGTTGAGCGAGCTATCCTGTTTTAGCATAAAGGATTTTGGACTTAACGCTGTTGAAAAGGGCCAAAAAATCATTTTCATTCGTTCTATTAAATGGAGGTAATGAAAATGAGCAAAGTCACAAAATTTGAAGATTTGATTGCCTGGCAAAAAGCCAGATTGTTGACCAGAGAAATTTATAGAATCACAGAAAAAACGGGATTTAGAAAAGACTGGGGATTGACCAATCAAATGCGAAGGGCTGCGGTTTCAATCATGTCTAATATCGCTGAAGGTTTTGAGCGCAATCGACCCAAGGAATTTCAACATTTTTTGTCGATAGCGAAAGCCTCTAGTGGCGAGGTACGATCCCTTCTTTATGTGGCTCGTGATGTTAAATACATTGATGCGGATGAGTTTTGCCAACTATTTGATTTATCTTTAGAAGTTGGTCGGATAACCAACGGACTACGAGGATCAATTTCACGATGGCAATAGCACTCAGGACTTAGCACTCAGGACTTATAACTTATTATGACTACTCAAACTTCTACGTGGAGAAAGCGCCGTGAGGAACGCATGCGCGACATGCTGCCTGACGAGGAAAATCAGATTGGGAAGTATGACAGCGGACTGCTGCTGAGATTGTTTGATTATGTCAAGCCATATCGCCGCAGGCTGATCTTATCGATCGTTTTTATTACGATTTCTTCCCTTCTGGGTGTGGCCGGGCCGTATTTGATCGGCCGGGCGGTTGATGACGGCATTCGCGTGCAAAACATTGAACAGCTTCGTTTTTGGACCGTCTTGTTTATTATCGCCTCAATTTTAGAATGGATCACCAATCGCTACCGGATTCAGATCATGGCTTATGTGGGAACCGGCGTGGTGGCAGATTTGCGCAGCGCCCTGTTTCGCCATTTGCACCGTTTGTCCTTAAATTTTCACAACAATTACAGCGTCGGCCGCATGATGAGCCGCCTGTTGGGTGACATCACCGTCTTGCGTGACTTTATCACCTGGTCCATTACCGGCTTGTTTCGGTCGATGTTTGGTCTGGTCGGTATTATCGTGGCCATGCTGGCCATGAACTGGCGGCTGGCGCTAGTTAGCTTTGTCGTCCTACCGATCATGGCCATCATCACCAACTACTGGCGCGTTTACATTCGCGTGGCGTATCGAGCGGCCCGCGCCCGCAGCTCAATCATTTCCGGTTACTTTAACGAATCGATTTCGGGTATCCGAGTTACCAAAAGCTTTACCCGCGAAGATGAAAACTTTGAATACTTCAAATTTCTCAACCGCTCCTATCGGGAGGCCAACGTGCGTGCCGCACGTTTGACGGCGCTCTTTTTCCCCAGCGTTGATTTTGTCGGTTCGCTGTCGGCCGCCCTTGTCGTTGTTTATGGCGGATCGCTGGTGCTTGACGAGCGGCTGTCGGCCGGGATCTTAATCGCTTTTGTCCTGTATGTGCAGCGCTTCTTTCAGCCGATTCGCGAGCTAGCCATGCGCTACAACACCTTCCAGGCCTCGATGGCCTCTTGCGAGCGAATTTTCTCGCTGATTGATCTCCAGCCGGACCTGATTGATGATCCGGCCGCCGCCAAACTACCTCCTATTCTCGGCCGCGTGCAGTTTGAAGCGGTTAACTTCGCTTATAAACCAGATGAACCGGTTTTGCAGGGGGTCTCAATTGAGGCGGATCCTGGGCAGCAAATCGCCCTGGTTGGTGAAACGGGAGCTGGAAAAAGCACCATTATTCGCCTGCTGGCCCGCTTTTTTGACGTGAGCGATGGCCAAATCTTAATTGATGGGCACGACATTCGCGACGTATCCCAAACAAGCCTCCGCGAGCAGTTGGGCGTAGTCCTTCAGGATACCTTTCTTTTTTCCGGGTCGATTATGGATAACATCCGCTACGGTCGTCTCAACGCCTCGGATCAAGAGGTCATAAATGCGGCTCAGGCGGTAGGCGCCGATGAATTTATCAGCAAGCTGCCGGAAGGGTATTTTACCGATGTTGGACAAAACGGGGTTAATTTGAGCGTCGGGCAGCGACAGATTTTATCATTTGCTCGGGCATTATTGGCTGATCCGCGCATTTTGGTGCTTGATGAGGCCACCAGCAGCGTCGATACCGCCAGCGAACGTCAAATCCAGGCTGCGCTTGAGAAACTGCTAAAAGGACGGACCAGCTTTGTCATCGCCCACCGGCTGAATACTATTGTTAAATCCGACAAAATTGTGGTGCTCGATCACGGCCGGGTTGTTGAAGAAGGAACGCACGAAGACCTGCTCGAACAAAAAGGACGTTACTTTAATTTGTACACGATGCAGTGGGCAGCCCAGGAAGAGGATCAGTCGCAGTTTAGCCTGAATTAAACATCTTACAGGAGAAAAATCAGAGTAAATTCGTGAAATCCGTGGGTGTTTTTTAATAGTGATCAACTTAGAGATAGACAAAAAGCCGGGATTTTGAGTTTTTACAAATAGATTTCAATATTGCATCGTCATTCCCGCGAAAGCGGGAATCCATTGGACTGCGACCGGTGGATCCCCGCCTACGCGGGGATGACGGGGCTGTTTTGTAAGTATCCGCATTTATTAGAAAATCTTCAAGATCCCGGCCTGTGTTATCGTTTTTAGGCGATCGTTTCGTATATAAACTCGTGCAGATCGTGGCTGAGCAGCTCCAGTGATTTGTGATGAATGTACATCATGTGACCGGCCGGATAATAGGTCAGGCTAATATTCGGCCGTAAATGCCCCTTGAGCCACATGTGGTTGAGCGTATACTCCGTGGCGAAAAACGGCGTGGCCAAATCATAATATCCGTTGGCGACCAGGACCTTTAAATCGGGATTTCTGGTCATGGCGGCGCGCAGGTTTTCGGCCGTATTGACAAACTGATTTTCCTGTTTGTCATATTTCCAGTTGGGGAAGACATCAAAGCTCAAAATGTTGTAGGGCAAATCGCTTTCAAAGTTGAGCTCCTCCCGCAAATACTGGTTCAGGCAGGTGGAGTATACCCCCTGGACAACATCATAGCTGGGATCGTGTTCTACATGTTCTCCGACCTCATCTCGATCATACCCGGTGAGGCGGCTGTCAAAGCGACCCACGGTTTGCCCCTGATCCCGCAAAACCTCCTTCACAAAACGATGAATATTGATTCGTAAGTGGGTGCGCTCCAGGTATTCGGCCGACAGCCCGGTGTAAGCCACCAGCATTTGGACGATGTCCGCATGCTTTTCAGCGGACAGGCGATCTCCCTTCATCAGCGCCAGGGTGTAATCGGTTTCGGCAAACTCGCGCACTTCTCGCAAAAACTCATCGATCGGCATCTGCCGGTACGCATCATCCACTTTACCGTGATACCAGGCGGTAGCCGCATAGGTGGGCAAGAAGAGGGGATACGGTAAATCGTTGCCGGGCTCAAAACGGGCGGTTTGGAAATTGAGGATGGCTGAGACGAGCATGATGCCGTTAAAGAAAATCCCATGCTTATCCTGTAAATGAGAGGCAAGCCCGGCGGCGCGGGTGGTGCCATAGCTCTCTCCAATTAAGAATTTGGGTGACGCCCAGCGCTTATTTCGAGAGAGATAAAGGCGAATAAACTCGCCCACCGATTCAATATCTTTTGAAAAACTCCAGAACTCCTTGTCTTTTTCCCCTTCTACCGCTCGGCTGTAGCCGGTGCCAATGGGATCAATAAAAACGAGATCTGTGACATCCAGAAGGGAAAATTCGTTGGGTTCAACCTGATAGGGTGGCGGAATCTGGGTATTATCTGGGCTGACCGGCACGCGGCGGGGACCCAAAACCCCTAAATGCAGCCACACCGATGAGGAGCCAGGCCCCCCGTTAAATGAAAAGGTCAACGGCCGTTCACCAATATGATCGACATCATTCTTGGTATAGGCGACAAAAAAGATTTGCGCTTTGGGCTGATGCCCTTCTTTCTCTTTTTCTTCTTTGAGCACAATGCGGCCGGCGGTGGCCGTGTAGTGGATTTCCTGCCCATCGATTATCGTGGTGTGTTCGCTAACAACAATTTCATCTTCTGGAATGGGTGGTTTTTTTTCTTCGCTGCTATTTTTTTCTTCTGCCATTAGTCTATCTCCTGCGTTTGCTTCTGAGCTGTGGTTTCCCGAGAGGTGATTAGGGCGAGGATTCTTAAATGTTAATTGCCCACCATAGGGAATGATAAAAAATAAAGGCGCGATTTCCAAATCGCGCCTACATAATTGAGATGTTACTCGCTGCTGATGTCCAAAATGTGGACGATGGAGCTAACTTATTCGCTCGGTGGAATTTTTATCACCTGCCCAACATCCAGGTCGTTCGGATTGGCCAGCCCGTTATAGGTTTGCAGCTCTGCGACCGTAAAGCCATACTGCAATCCAATGCGATAGAGGTTTTCACCTCGCTGAACCACGTGCTCCTGTTCCCCGGTTGCGGGTGCTTCCGTGGGTGGTGTTTCTGTGGCTGCGGCCTGACCCTCAGGCGGGGCGGTGGTGGGGGTAGGTTCCGGTGGGACATAATCGTCACCGGGAATAATTAATTCCTGACCGACATCCAGGGTGTCGACACTGAGCAAATTGCTGGCGGCCGCGATATCTTCAATGGAGACGTCAAAACGCTGCGCAATTTGTCCCAGTGTATCGCCACTTTGCACAATGTAGGTTTGGGTTTGCCGGGTTTCTACACTCTCCTCTCCAGCTGTTTCCTGCCCGGCCGGCTGCCCTTCGGCCGGCTGTTCACCCCCTTCACCGGTAGCTGGTTCAGCCGCCGTTTCGCCACCTTGCCCTTCCGTTCCCGGCGTTTGTTCTGCGGCCGGGGTCAAATCAGCAGCCGGTGCATTTGGATCTACCGTGGGAGGGATGACTGGCGTGAGCTGGGTGGGGTCGGTGAGAGGGGCCGCATCGAGCTGGATCGGCTCAGAGCGATCTGATGGCAGTTCACAGGCTGTCAAGGCCATGATGGCGACAATCATCAAGATAGCTAAGGAAAACAGGGAAAAAGAACGTTGTTTCATGGTCAAATCTCTTGAAAGGCTCAGTGATAAATCATAGTTGATAGGGTGTGGATTGACTACCGAACAAATGGTTTAATAGACATAATGTAGTCTATCATACCGGTTTTAGAGCGTCAAGCGAATGTGACTTTCGGACTACTTGGAGACAGGAGACAAGAGACGAGAGACAGGAGATCGGGGGAAAGGTTCGCTTATCTATCATTTTCACATTATGACAACCATGTTAAAATGACGGCATGGCACGAATTGTTTTTATGGGGACTCCAGATTTTGCGGTTCCGGCACTGGAGCGATTAATCGCCACCGGACGGGTTGTTGGGGTGGTGACCCAACCCGATCGGCCGGCCGGTCGCGGCAACACCCTGCGACAGCCGCCGGTAAAAAAAACCGCTTTGGCGGCCGGGCTGCCGATTTATCAACCGCGTTCGCTCAAAAAAGAAGCCGCGGTTCAACCGATCCGCGAATGGGATCCCGAGCTCATTGTCGTGGCTGCCTTTGGCCAAATTTTGCGGCCACATTTACTCGATCTTCCCCGCCTGGGCTGCATTAACATTCACGCTTCCCTGCTGCCCCGGTGGCGAGGCGCGGCCCCGATTCAGGCGGTCATCCTGGCCGGAGATCGTGAAACCGGCATCACCCTGATGCAGATGGACGAAGGGCTTGATACGGGGCCGATGCTGGTCAAGGAAAAAATAGCGGTTGCGGCCGATGAAACGGCTGCATCCCTGCACGATCGCCTGGCGATATTGGGTGGTGAGATGATCGATCGCCATCTTGATGATTTGATCGCCCAGCGCCTGACGCCGGTTACCCAAAATCAGGATGAGGCTACTTATGCGCGCATGATTCGCAAAGAAGACGGTCTCCTTGATTGGCAGCAGCCGGCCGTTGAGCTCGAGCGCCGGGTGCGGGCGATGACTCCCTGGCCTGGAGCTTTTTCATTTTGGGGAGATAAACAGCTCAAAATTCACGCGGCCGACGTGTTGAAAGGCTCGGTTTCTCTAGTAGACACGGCTGTTCCCGGCCAGGTCATCGCAGCAAATGAGATCATTCTCATAGCCACCGGAGACGGCTATTTGCACCTCTTAACCTGCCAGCTGCAGGGAAAAAAACGGATGTCGGCCGCTGATTTTGTGCGCGGTCGTCCGGAATTTGTCGGTAGTATTCTGGGTAACTTTTAATTCATTAAAACCGGTATAAACTAAGTTTCTGTTCTGAGGTGTCTGGTTGACTGACCACCTTAAATTCACAGAATATTCTCTCGGATCTACCAAAACCTGGTTACACTCTATCATCAACTATCTTCACAAAAGGTAAGGATTCATCATGTCGCGAATATTGATTTATGGCGCAGGAGCCGTAGGCAGCTACACCGGAGGATTACTGGCCCGAGCCGGTCATCAAGTGCTGCTAGTATCGCGTTCTGGTGCTGATCGTATTCAACAGAGGGGGGTGACAATTATCGGTGCCGATGGCCCGTTTACGGTTCATCCTGCCGCCGTGATGTCCTTGCGCCAGGCGATGCTTCAGGCCGACAAAGAAGGGCCCTTTGACTATATGATTCTGGCCATGAAATCATATGATCTGGATGATGCGATTAATGAAATGGCCGCTTTTTGTCCTGATCCACCTGTGATGGTGACTTTGCAAAATGGCATTGGTGTTGAAAAACCCTTGGGTGATCAATTTGGTTATGAGAGATTGGTAGCGGGCACCTTGACTACCCCGGTCAGCTATGATCAGGATTTAAATCTCGTCGAAGAGCGCAGCGATCGCGGTTACGGGTTTGCCTCTCCGTCCGGTGGCAAGCTTCATCGAAAAATCGGCAAGATATTCCAGGATGCGGAGATCGAAGCGGCCGCCTACAAAAATTACGAAGGGATGAAGTGGTCGAAAGCATTGATCAACATGATAGGGAACGCCACGGCCGCGATTGTCAATCGGCCACCGGATGTCTTGTATAAATTTAAACCGCTTTATGAATTGGAAATGCGCATGCTGCAAGAAGCGATGAAGGTCATGAAGGCACGCCGCATACCGGTTATCAACTTGCCCGGTGCTCCGACCAAACAGCTTCAGACCGCCATGAAATGGCTTCCTCAATCGATGTTGTACGAGCTGCTAAAGCGACAGGTGGCAAAAGGGCGAGGGTCAAAAATGCCCTCTTTTCAGATCGACCTGTCGGCCGGTAAAAAGAAAAACGAAGTCATTTATCACAACGGCGCCGTTGATCGCCTCGGCCGGGAAGCCGGCGTTCCGGCCCCCGTAAATCGAGCTCTGACCGATATATTGCTGCAAATCGCCTATGAAGAAGTGAGCTGGGAACGATACAACGGCCAGCCAAAACAGCTTCTTGCCGACGTCAACGCTCACATTCGGCAGCAAAAAGAACAAAGTTCGTAGAAAGTGCTGAGTCCTGAGTTAAGAGTCCTGAGTGGGTTGAGCGTAATCAGGGCTTGACAAGGCAAATGAGGAATGTATGCTTCCTTAGCAATTAGCAATTAGCAATTAGCAATTAGCAATTAGCAATTAGCAATTAGCCCCTTTTTGAGTAAAAACACAATAATTGTCAACAAAGTTGCTACATAATGTACAATTAGCGACAATTGCTGTGATTCAGTTCAGAGAGGAAGAAATGAAACCGCAACCCATACCCCCTCAACCTGGCCAGGAGTCAGTTTGGGATTATCCCCGCCCCCCCCGATTAGAGCGCACTTCCAAGCGTCTACAGGTTGTTTTTAACGGCGTCACGGTAGCTGACACGGTGCGTGGCTATCGCGTGCTTGAGACCAGCCATCCCCCCACATATTACTTTCCACCAGAAGATGTGAATCAAAATTTTGTGCACCCGGCCGGTGGCTCTTCGATGTGCGAATGGAAAGGTGCCGCTCGGTACGTAACCATCACCGTTAATGGCCAAACGGCTGAACGATCCGCCTGGTATTACCCCACCCCAACCCCCGATTTTGCCGCCATCAAAAATTATCTTTCTTTTTACGTGGCACCCTTTGATGCCTGTTATGTAGCCGGTGAATTGGTGTCTCCCCAGCCCGGAGGATTTTATGGTGGATGGGTGACCAAGGATATTGTCGGCCCGATCAAAGGAGAGCCAGGATCAATGGGGTGGTGACATGATGGATATAGATAAGTCGATCCAAATTGAACGAGCTACCTGCGCCCGTATTCCCACCGATGTTGGCCAATTTCAACTTTGTCTCTATACCAGCAACCACGACAATAAAGAGCATTTAGCGGTAGTCATGGGTGACGTGCGCGGTCAGGAAAAGGTCCTGGTGCGCGTGCATTCCGAATGTTTTACGGGGGATGTCCTCGGCTCACGGCGCTGTGACTGTGGAGAACAGCTGCAGCGCGCGCTGGAGCGTATTGCCACTGAAGGGCAGGGAATTTTGCTTTATCTGCGTCAAGAAGGCCGGGGGATCGGCCTGGCCCAAAAGCTCAGGGCGTATAATTTACAAGATGATGGGTTTGATACGGTTGACGCCAATCTGGCCTTAGGACACGAAGCGGATGAACGGGATTACACGATCGGCGCCCTGATTCTCAAAGACCTGGGTGTTACTTCCATTCGTCTGATAACCAATAACCCGGTCAAGATTGAACGGCTGACCGAGTTGGGGATCCAGGTTGTCGATCGGTTGCCTTCGGTGCCGACTCAATTAACGGCCGACAGCTATGCTTATCTGGAAACGAAGGTGGCGCGCATGCGTCATTTGCTTAATTTGCAGGGGTTATCTGATCCCGCAGCAGCCTCGACCCCCCTGGAACTGCTGACAACCCGGCCGCCTCTGGATCGGCCGCTGGTGACCTTGACTTATGCCCAATCGCTTGATGGCGCCATTGCCAGTCAGCGCGGCCGCCCCACATCAATTAGCGGCCGGGAAACGATGGAATTGACCCATCAACTGCGGGCCGCCCACGACGGCATCCTGGTCGGAATTGAGACGGTGCTCAGCGATAATCCGCGGCTCAACGTGCGGCTGGCCAAGGGCGACAACCCCACGCCGGTTATCCTCGACAGCCGCCTGCGTACCCCGACAAATGCCCGCCTGTTTGATGTGCACGAGCGGCCGATTATCGTAACCCAGGCCGATCACGCCCGGCCAAACCGGCAGGCGCTCGAATCTCGCGGGGCCCAGGTTGTCCCCGTGAATTGTGATGATCACGGCCGGCCGTCGTTGCCTCTGGCTCTGCGCAGCTTGTATCAGGTCGGTATTCGAAGGCTGATGGTTGAAGGTGGGGCCAAAGTAATCCAGAGCTTTTTGCGGCATCGCCTGGCCGATCAGGCGATTGTCACTGTGGCCCTGCGCTTTATGGGTGGCTACCACGTCATGAACGGGGCTCAGCCGGTCATCGCCTTTGATCGGCCGCGTCAGATGCAGTTGGGGGATGATTTGGTGCTGTGGGGGCGGCTCAAAGGTGCCCCGAATTAGAGAAAATCATTTTTTGCAATTCCTGGGTGATCGAAAAGTCGGCGTTGAATCTGAACCGCTTCCGGAACCCGGCCGCGGTCAGGTGCGGCTGGCCACCGCCGCTTCCGCGGTGAGTGCTGGAACGGAACTGCTCGTTTATCGCGGTCAGCTCCCCGCAGATATGGCCGTCGATGACACGATTGAAGCCCTGGCGGAGCAGCAAAATCAATATCCCCTGCGGTACGGTTATGCGGCCGTTGGTACCGTTGAAAAAATAGGGCCGCAGATCGATGAGGCGTGGTTGGGGAGCCGGGTGTTCGCCTTTGCGCCACACAGTGGGCGGCCCATCGTGCCGGTGGAACAGTTAATTTTGCTGCCCGACGATATCGCGATCGAAGATGCTCTGTTTTTACCCAATATGGAAACGGCCGTGTCGTTTGTCATGGACGGCCGGCCGGTGATCGGGGAAGAGGTGCTGGTGATCGGTCAGGGGATTGTTGGTTTGCTGACCACGATGATCCTGGCCGATTTGCCGCTGGCCAACCTGACCGTCGTTGATTATTTTGCCCAACGGCAGGAGATGGCCCAAACCCTGGGAGCCACAAATGCGTTTCACCCTGATGAGCTGCAATCCATGGATGCCGATCTGACCTACGAGCTGTCCGGTAATCCAGCTGCGCTCGATCTGGCCGTGGCCCAAACCGGGTTTGCCGGCCGCATCGTCATCGGCTCGTGGTACGGCACCAAGCGCGCGCCCATTGATCTCGGCAGTCACTTTCATCGCAGCCACATGACCCTGATCAGCAGCCAGGTCAGCCATTTACATCCCCGCTGGAGCGGCCGCTGGAGCAAGGCACGTCGCCTGGCCGTGGCCTGGGAAATGATTCTTCGTCATCGACCCGGCCGCCTGATTACTCATCGCTTTCCCCTGCGGCAGGCGGCAAAATTATACGAGCTGATCGATCAGCGGCCGGGAGAAGCGCTGCAAACGATTTTTACGTATGATAGCTCGGCGCTGCGCGGTTTTTAGCTCGGCGCTAGGCGCCTCTCAGCCATCAGCCCGGGGCTGTGCCCCTTTCAGCCTTCAGCTAATAGCTGAAAGGTGCGTTAGCACCGTGCTAAAAGCTAAAAACCGCGCAGCGCCGAGCTATCCGGAGGATTTATGTACACCGTATCGGTTAAACGCGATTTTGTCGCCCAACATTTTTTGATTGGTGGGGATTGGGGGCCGGAAAACGACTGGCACTCCCATCACTACTATCTCGAAGTGCAGCTGGAAGGACCTGAGCTTGATGAGCACGGCTACCTGGTAGATATTGTCGATATTGAAACCAATTTGGAGCAGATTGTCGCCTATTACAAGGACAAAACCCTCAACGATTTGCCCGAATTTACCGGCTTAAATCCCAGCATTGAGCATTTTTGCCGCATTGTGGCCACGACCCTGGCCGAGCGGATCAATGCCCCCAATTTAGCGGCGCTCAGCGTGCAGATTTGGGAGAACGAGATCGCCTGGGCCAGGTATCGACTGAAAACCAATTAATAGCCAGTTGCTATTTGCCAATCGCTAATAGCTAGAAACAGATTACCTGGCAATTAGCTATTGGCTTTAGCAATTAGCAATTGCTGTTTAAGCGGGGCAAACGTCCGCCGGTGAATTTCACAAGGCCCGTGGGTTTTGATGGCGTCCCGGTGCACGGCCGTCCCGTACCCCTTATGCCGTTCAAACCCAAATGCGGGGAAGGTTTGGGCGTGGGCAATCATCTCTCGGTCGCGGGTAACCTTGGCCAGAATCGAGGCGGCCGCAATGCTCAGGCTGAGGGTATCCCCTCTGATAATCGACTGCTGAGGCAAATTGATCGTTTTCAGGCGGAGCCGGCCGTCGATGAGCAGGTAGACGGGGGGGGGAGAAAGCTTTTCCAAAGCGCGAGCCATCGCCAGCCGGGTGGCCGGGAGGATACCGTGGGTATCGATTTCGGCCGCGGAGGCTGAACCCACCCCCCAGGTCAACACCTGGTTTGCGATCAAAGAAAAATATTCTTTTCGCTTGACGGCGCTCAGCTGTTTGGAATCATTGATATCGGCCAGCTCAAGCAGCTTTTCCGGCTGATCGAGAGGTAAAATCACCGCCCCGGCCGTGACCGGACCGGCTAGCGCTCCCCGGCCGGCTTCGTCCAAACCGGCAATTAAAGGTGAATGGCATTCAAGCTGCGCTGCGCGTTCGTACTCGAGAGAGGGCATTTGGGGTGATAGGTTTAGGGTAACAGGTTTAGGGTGTATATGCATGAAAATCGTTTAAACCAACTCTGCAATTTTATCACAAACCCATTACCCAACACCTAAAACCCATCACCTAACACCGAACTAAGCTTCACATATTGAATCATCCAGAATATCCTGCCAGGCCGGCGAGACCAGCGTATCAACCGGGCTGGAGGCGACCATTGGAGGGGTTTCCAGAGACCAGATGGTGGCGTTACGCACGTGCCAGGGAATGACCCCGTCCCATTTGTCTTTTCCGCGGAATTCGACTTCCTGAACGCCTTCCGGAATCGGTACGCGGTAAAAACGAAATAGTTCGTCAGGTATATCTTCCACAATGATCGGAACCGCCTCGGCCGCGACCCAGCTGTCACCACCGTCAAAGCTGGCCTCCAGATCAGCCCCGATACCCATAAAGCGAATTTCAGCTTCAGCGGGGGCAGGCTGGCGGAAGGCCATCGTTTCGCTGTCTTTTTCAGCGTACCGATCGGTGGAAGGAATGATGGTGAACGGCACGGCCGGGGCGATAACCAGGTTGTCCCAATGCCAGGTGTTCGGGCCGCAGGTGCCATCGTATTCGCATGATTTTTCTGGATTGTAGGAGTGGTGGCCAATTTGCACCACCGCTTTGTCCCAGTCTAGAGGCACGGCCAACTCTTTGTCGACCCACCACAAATCATATTCCGGCATGCCAAAACGAATGCGGCCGTTGTCGTACTCAAAGATAAACGTGTCGCGCCGCGCCTTATCCGGGGTAAAGACGTAATCGTAGGAGATCCACTCATCTTCGCCCTCGCTGGAGACAACCTCGAAGTCGTCATACTGCTCGGCAAAAAAGGTGTTGGGATTATCCGGCATCCGAATATGGATCGAGCGTCTGGGCGGTCCCATTAAATCGGGGAAGAAGTTTTCCAGCGGAGCCTGCACGTAATCATCGTACGGGGTGATCCAGATATCCCACCAGTCGCGATTGGAATGGCGGTAGGTTGAGACATCGATTGAAATCACCGCCCGGTCGGAGAGATCGATCAGCTGGTTAGGGGCAAAATAAATCACCCCATAGCCGCTTGTAAACAGCGAGGTCATCATGTGGTTCCGGCAGTTAAAGATCGTGTCCTCATACCGCGTGATCGTATGGGTTACGTCAGGGCCTTCGCAGTTTGGTCCATGATGGGCTTCCATCGCTTCCAGCTCGTACCACGTTTCGATATCCCGCGAATGAACGACCAGATCCCAGCCGTCCGGCTGCCACGGCTGAGGTGAATCCGGTTCCCCATCAAATGTCTCGATATACGCGTTGGGTGGTATTTCGGGCACCGGGCGCGGGGTTGGGGTTTCTTCAACAAAAAGCTCCTCCTCGCCAGACGCGTCGGCCTCAACCACCGGCGGTGGGGTGGCAGATGGCTCAGGGGTTGCTGAGGGCGGAATTGATGTTGCGGTTGGCGGGATCGGCGTGGCGGATGGCTCAACCGGGACTTCGTTCTGAACGACCTCGGCCGCAGGCTGCTGCTCTGAAGTTGAGGGCTGGCTATCTTGATCTTCGGCCGCCTGCGTACAGGATATCAACGCCAGAGCAGCCAAAAACAGCATAGTCATGTAAAAACTATTTTTCATATTTACCTCTTTTCCCCTCAAAATCATATAGCTGTTCGCTTACACTTCCTCTTTCATGATTATAGGCCTACAGCACAAACCGCGTGGGATTTTAATCAAGCACTAAAAAAAATAATCAATTGGCAATGATCAATAATCAATGGTCAACGGGCTTAAATTGACCGTTGACTATTGACAATTAACGATTGAAAATTCTAAATTCCCCCATTCCCCAGTTAAACAGACCGATTCCCCCAAAAATCAGCGCCATCCCGGCCAGATGGAACCAGCGAAACGATTCTTCCAGAAAAACGGCCGACAGCAGACCGGTAAATACCGGCAGCAGGTTGATAAAAAGACCGGTGCGGTTTGAGCCCACTTTGGCTACCCCGTAGGTCCAGCAAAAGTAAGCCAGGATAGAAGGAAATATACCGACATACGTCAGGCTCAGCAGGGTCTGATTGTTCAGGGGAAACACTCCCTCCTGCGAAATTTCCCAGATGTAAAGAGGGAGTAACATTAGAGCGCCCATCACAAACGTCACCAGCAAAAACGGCAGGCTGCGCACCGGCGGCCGCTTTTTGAGCAAAACCGAGTAAAGGGCGTAATCAATCACGCCGATGAGCATAATTACATCCCCCCGCACAAAGCGAAGCTCACGCACAAGCGACCAGTCAGCCTGGGTCACCACGAGCAGCGCCCCGGCCGTGCAAATAACAACCCCAACCCCCTGCGGCCGGTTGATTCGCTCTCTAAAAAACAGGGCTGAAAGCAAAATAATCACGGCCGGCATTATCGTCTGAATCAGCGAGCTGTTAATGGCCGTGGTTGTTTTTAGGGCGGTGTACTGCAGGGTGTTAAACGCGGCGATGCCGGTTAACGATAAGATGAACAGAATCAGGGCGTGTTTTTTGACCGCCGGCCAATCTTCGCGCAGGGTTTTCCAGGCAAAAGGCAGCAAAATCAACGAGGCGATGGCCCACCGCCAAAAAGAGAGAGAAATCGGAGGGATGACGCCGCGGGCGCTGCGGCCAACGACGGCATTGCCGGCCCAAAACAGGGGAGCCAGGGCGATGATAAAAAGCGGGAGATAGCGGTTGTTTTTTAAAAGGGTCATGTGGGGTGTAAGGAACTGCTGCTTGGGTGATTAGAATTCTGTATTTAAACAAACCACAAAACCACAAAAAGCACAAAAATGTCCTTCCTTTTCATCCGAGGAGATCTCAAAAGTTTTCAAAACTTTTGAGATCTGGATGACCCATCCCTGGTGACTCAGGCTCTTGCACCAACGGCGTTTTTTCGCTATGCTTAAGCTTATGATTCGTTTAACGCGCAACTGGAAAACATTTATTCGCGCCTTTCGCGGGTCCAATATGGCCGGGACGTTTTTGTGTACCCGGCGCTCGAATATTATGTAAAGTAATGAGCAGGCAAATTTTAAGCCGAGGTACACCACCTCGGCTTTTTTGTTTCCAACAGCCGGCCGTGGGTGGATGTCCCTCCACAGATGGAGTAAACCATGGCAGAAGTACTGATTAACCTCGATGACATTTCAATAAATTTTAGCGGCCGCGAAATTTTTAGCGGTCTCAGTTGGGAGATCCAGAACCAGCAGCGAGTAGGGTTGGTGGGACCCAATGGAGCCGGTAAATCAACCCTCATGCGCATTGTTGCTGGCGAGTTAATTCCTGATGATGGGAATATGTTTCGCGTTTCCGGGTTAACGATCGGGCGCCTCGACCAGGAGCCGGTGCTCGATTCAGAGCACACCATCCTGGCTGAAGCGCTGACCGCCGTGCCGGAGCTCCAGGTCATTGAAGCACAGCTCAAGCAGCTAGAGGGGCGGATGGGTGATCCGGCCGTCTATGAAAATCCGGATCAGCTTGAAGCGGTGATGGGGCAACACGGCCGGCTGCTGGACACATATGAAAATCTGGGTGGCAGCCGGCTGGACAGCACCGTCAAGTCGATCTTGACCCGCCTGGGGTTCCCACAGGACCGCTGGCAAAATCCGGTGCGCAATCTCAGCGGTGGCGAAAAGAAGCTGCTCCTGCTGGCCAAGCTGATCGTCCGCCGGCCGCGGCTTTTACTCCTCGATGAGCCGGACAATCATCTCGACGTGCCGGCTAAAGAGCGGCTGGAAAAGGTGATCAACAGCTATCCGGGCTGCGTGGTGATTATCTCCCACGACCGCTATTTATTAGATGAAATTACCAGCCACATCGCCGAGCTGGAAAACGGCCGTCTGACTCTCTATCCGGGCAATTACACCGCCTACACCACCGAACGCGAGCTGCGCCGTCTGCGGCAGCAGCAGCTTTATGAAGCGCAGCAAAAGGAGATCGCCCGCATTGAGGCGGCTATCGCCCGCTTTGAGCTGTGGGCCAGCATTGTCGTGGATGAGCGCCACATCCGGCAGGCCCGTTCGCGGCAAAAAATGCTGGAGCGGATGGACAAAATCGAAAAGGTAACCGACGGCCGGCGGATGGGTTTGGAAATGAGCGGCTGGCGCGGCAGCAACAAGGCGCTCGAGCTCGATGACGTGGGCAAAATGTTGCCCAACGGCCGGATCTTGTGGGACAGCCTCGACCTGACCCTGTGGCACGGGGAACGGGTCGGTTTGGTGGGCGATAACGGCGTCGGCAAATCGCTGCTGCTCAAACAGCTGCACCGTCCGGAAGAGGTGGATCAGGGGCAAATCAAGATCGGCCCCAGCTGCAAAATCGGTTACTACACCCAGGAACACGAGTCACTTGATTACAGCAAAACGCTGCTGGAAACGGTGCGCCACGCTGCTCCATTGAGTGAATCGGTGGCCGTCGCTTTTCTCAATAAATTTCTCTATCGATATGATCAGATTCGGGATAAGATCGGCAATTTGAGCGGGGGCGAGCGCAGCCGCCTGCAGTTTGCCCTGCTGATGCTGCAAAATCCAAACTTTTTGCTGCTCGATGAACCAACCAACAATCTCGATATCACCTCAATCGAAGTGCTGGAGCAGGTGCTCGATGAATTTGAGGGCACCGTTTTGGTTATTTCCCACGACCGCTATTTTCTCGACAAAGTGGTTGATCGAATTGTCGAGCTCAAAGACGGTCGCTTTGTGGAGTTTCTGGGTGGGTATACGGATTATTTATTGGGTGATGGGTGATGGGTGATAGGTGATGGGTGATGGGTGATGGGTGATAGGTGATGGGTGATAGGTGATGGGTGATGGGTGATAGGTGATAGGTGATGGAGGGGTTGACATAAAGTGAGTGATGATTTATCCTGGCCAACACCCAACACCCAACACCCAACACCCAACACCCAACACCCAACACCCAACACCCAACACCCAACACCCAACACCCAACACCCAACACCCAACACCCAACACCCAACACCCAACA
>JASJCR010000061.1 GCA_030065875.1 Ardenticatenaceae bacterium
ATCAAGCGCCCTCCCCCGATGTCGGGGGAGGGTCAGGGAGGGGGTAGAAAATTACAAAAAGAGAGGCCAAATGCCATCATTCGACCAAAACTCACGGTATGCCAACACCCAAACGGCCGTATACACCCGGCCGGATGGGGAACAGATCACTTATTTAAAGCGGCGCTTCTGCCCCCGTGGCGAAACCATGGCCTTGCTAGTCGAAGTGGCGATTGCCGATGGGGATCGGCTTGATTTGCTCACCGCTCGCGCTCTGGGAGATGCCCTGCAATTTTGGCGGGTGGCGGATGCCAATGACGCCCTCTATCCGTTTGATCTGATGGAAGAAGTTGGCCATACGGTACGCGTTCCCATTCCAACGGTCGATGGATAAAAACTTATGTCTTTATTTGGCACCATTTTTACGCTTTTAGTGGGACCCACCGTCCCTCTGCCCGCGCCACCTAACCTGCTGGAGACCCTCGATCGAGTAGAGGTGACCCACAGCGATGAAGGGCGCTCCGGCTTCCAGATGGTCTTCAAGATCGGCCGCACGCAGACCGACTTTCTTGATTACCAGGCGCTGTCGCTGCCCCTGCTCCGGCCGTTTAGCCGCGTGGTGATGATGGTCACTTTTAACGCCATTCCTCAGGTGTTGTTTGATGGGGTGATTACCAATCAGCAGCTTTCTCCCGGTCAGGAGGCAGGGCAAACGCGGTTGACCGTCACCGGTGAAGACGTGAGCGTCATGATGGATCTCAAGGAAGTATCGGTTGAACATCCGGCCCAGCCAGAATTGGTAATCGCTCTCAAAATTATCGCTACCTATGCCCAATATGGCCTGATCCCAACGGTTATCCCACCCCCCACCATTGATGTGCCGCTGCCAATTGACCGCACACCGGTGCAGCAGGGGACCGATCTGGCTTATTTGCGCGAGATGGCTGAGCGGCATGCGTATACGTTTTACGTCGAGCCCGGCCCGGCGCCATTGGTCAACAAAGCGTATTGGGGACCGCGAATTCGGGTTGGCGTGCCTCAGCGGGCGCTGACGGCCGGGATGGGTTCGGCCAACAACATTATTGACATCAACTTTCAAAATAACGGGTTGGGTCCACAGCAGGTCAGCGGTCAGATACAGGATCGCACCACCAATGTGGCTCTGCCGGTTCAAACCTTCGCCTCAACTCGCATCCCTCTGGTCACCCAGCCTGCCTGGCTGACCCAACCCCACACCCGTCAGCGAGCGTTTCGCACCTCCAGCGCCACGACGGTGCAGGCGTTTAGCCAGGCGCAGGCGGAGATGGATCGCTCCCAAGACAACGTCGTGACCGGCAGCGGTACGCTAGATGCGCTCCGTTATGAAGCGTTACTCAAGCCACGTGGTTTGGTGGGGTTACGCGGAGTTGGATACAGCTTTGATGGTCTTTATTATGTCAAGCAAGTGAACCATACGATTGAGCAGGGCAGCTATCAACAGCGATTTAGCCTCGAACGGGAAGGGCTGGGGTCGATCACCCCGGTCGTCATTCCGTAAAAGATGTGCCAAAGTCCCTTTTCAGTTTTGGGGCAGATTTGATTGACAGGATGATGCTCTTTTTCAACCTTACAAATTCCCCCTCCCGTTTCGGGAGGGGGTTAGAGGGTGGGTGGTCAACTGACTCCTCCCCCAACCCCTCCCCAACGTGGGGAGGGGAGCTTGTTGGTTTGTTTTGGGACGAATCTATGACCTGTCCCCCTTTAAACTCGGAGAGGGCTGGGAAATTAGTAAAAAAAGTGACAGTAAAGTTTGGAGAACATAATGCCCCAGTTTTTTGGTAAATATCGCGGAACGGTAGTGAACAACATTGATCCCCAGCAAACCGGCCGCGTACAGATCAATTGCCCGGCCGTTTTAGGCAGCGGCAGCCTGAGTTGGGCGATGCCCAATGTGCCGCTGTCGGGGTCGCAAAGCGGCATTTACTGCGTGCCGATTGTCGGGGCAAAGGTGTGGGTTGAGTTTGAAGGCGGCAATCCGGATTATCCGATTTACACCGGCGGTTTTTGGGGCACCGCGGCCGAGGTGCCGCCGCTGGCTTTGACCGGTTTACCCGCTTCACCCAGCATCGTGCTGCAGACGTCGGGTCAAAACACGATTTCCATCAGCGACGTTCCCGGTGCCGGCGGGCTCATGCTGCGCGCCGCTTCCGGAGCAATGATCGTGGTCAACGAAACCGGCATCACGATTTCCAACGGCCAGGGGGCGATGATTACCCTCACCGGCCCCACGGTGGATATCAATGGCGGTGCGCTGACCATTGTTTGAAGATTTAATCCGCAGATTACGCAGATTTTCGCAGATTCGGCGGATAGCGCTACAGGCGCTGCGGCCAATCAACCGCATTTAGAAATGAGGATAAAATGCCAGGTTTAGTGACACATGTTGGAGCAACGATTATTTGCGCGCACGGCGGCCAGGCAACCCCCACGTCGCCCAATCCGCGGGTGATGGTCGGCGGTCAGCCGGTGGTGACCATTACCGCACCGCACGTGATCGCCGGCTGCCCGTTTGTGTCCGGCACCAACCCGCTGCCGTGTGTGACCGGTCAGTGGACCACCGGATCGACCCGTGTTTTGGCCGGTGGTCAGCCGCTGGTGATCAACACCAGCATGTCGGTTTGCACACCAAACGGCACCCCCATGTCGATTTTGGTGACGCAAACCAGAGTGACGGCAACTTAAATCATGACAAAACATATCGCCTATCCATATCACGTTGACGGTCAGGGGCGCACGGCCATCGCTACCGAAGCGCGCCATATCTATCAGATGATCGAACAACTGCTCTTTACCTCACCTGGCGAGCGGGTCAACCGGCCGGAGTTTGGCACTGGGGTGATGCAGCTGGTCTTTGCCCCCAACAGCCCGGAATTGGCGGCCGCGACCGAGTTCATGATCCAAAGCGCCATTCAACAATATCTGGGCGATATCGTCAAGCCGGAGGCGGTCACGGTGACAAGCCGCGATTCAACCCTGACGATCAACGTGCAGTATGTCATTTTGAAGACTCAGCAGCGTCAAACGGCGCAGTTTTCCAGAGAGATTTAAAAGATGGCTTTTCAATATTTTTGCGACAACCAATTTCGCGCCCAGCGTTTCCGAACTGATAATACGATTACCCTCAACGGCATTGATTATCTCGAAGTTTTAGATCAGGAATCACCCGTGGAAGCACTGCGCCAGCGCACGCTTATGGTGCGGCTGTTCCGGCCGGTGCCAGCCACATTAACGGCCGACAATGTCGAAATAACCGGCGGGGTGCGCATTACCCCCGTTCACGTAGAGTGGATTGGTATCGCCAGCGAGGCGGCAGCCCTGCAGGCGGCCGGTCTGATCAACGCGGCCGAGCGGGCGTACTTTGCAGCCTTAAACGAGGCGGACCACGTCCTGCTGGTGCGTACCGACAGCGACGGGGATTATTCGCTTTACACCCTGCGGTTGATCGCCGCGGCCACGATTTCCCAGCCTCCGGCCGGGTTTGACCCGATCCTTTCAGAAGTAAAGTTCTCTTTCAAAGTCGAATGCCCGGCCGATTTTGATTGTCAGGTGGATGAGGAATGCCCTCCCGAAGAGCTCCCTTCACCGGTCATCAACTATTTGGCCAAGGATTACGCCACTTTCCGCCAACTCATCCTCGACCGCATGGCGATTACCAATCCGGAGTGGAACGAAACCCACGTGCCGGATCTCAATATCGCTCTAGTTGAGCTGCTGGCTTACGTGGGCGATTATTTGAGCTATTTTCAGGACAGCGTGGCCACCGAAGCGTATCTCGATACCGCCCGCCGCCGCACCTCGCTCCGTCGTCACGCCCGCTTGCTCAACTATCCAATGCACGACGGGTGTAACGCCCGCACCTGGGTATGTTTTACGGCCGAAGCGGGCGTAAACGGTGAACTTCTGGCCGCTCCAGAATCAATTTCGGAGCCGCCTCTGCGCCTGCTGACGCGCATGCGGTCAGAAGCGCGCAAACCGACCGAAGCGGATTTGGATCGGCTAATTGGTGAGTACCAGCCGGCCGTTTTTGAACTGCAAACCTCGTTAAATCTCTACGAGGCACACAACGAAATTTCCTTTTATACCTGGGGAGATGAGGATTGCTGTCTGCCCAAAGGTGCCACTCGGGCCACCCTGCGCAGCAGCAGTGATGCCAGCGAGATGCTGCATCTGAACCCCGGCGATATTCTAATCTTTGAAGAAGTGCTCAGCCCGGAAACAGGATTAGCGGCCGATGCTGATCCGGCCCACCGGCAGGCGGTCCGCTTGACGCGTGTTGAACCGACGGTTGACCCACTGGACACCATTCCAGTGGTTAACATCGAATGGGACGCGGCCGATGCCTTGACCTTCCCTGTGTGTCTGTCGGTTCGCCTGGATGATGCCCTGGTGGAAGATGTGTCGGTGGCCCGCGGCAACGTAGGGCTGGCCGACCACGGCCGCACGGTCGAGCGGGAAACCCTGCCCGAAAAAGTAGGCCATCGCACCTATCGGCCGCTGCTCTCCGAAACCGATGTCACCATGGCGGCCGCAGTGAGCGAGTCGCTTTCGGCCGCGCGTATGCTGGCCCAAAATCCAAAAGAAGCGCTGCCGGTTATCGAACTGGCGGGGGATGGGGAAACGTGGTCACCGCAACGAGATTTGCTCGACAGCGATCGCTTTGCGCCGCACTTTGTGGCTGAGAGCGAGCAGGATGGCCGGGTTTATCTGCGCTTTGGGGACGATCAATTTTACGGCCTCAACCCCTCAACCGATGCTTTTTCGGAAGGGGATGACGGCGCGGTTTACCGGGTAGGCAGCGGTATGGCCGGGAATATCGGGGCGGACACGCTTTTCCACATGATCGGCACCGATGTCAGCGCCGTCACCGCCGTGCGCAACCCGCTGCCGGCTGTTGGCGGGGTTGAACCGGAGACGCTGGAAGAGGTTCGTCAATATGCCCCGCAGGCGTTTCGACGGCAGGAACGGGCGGTGACCACGGCCGATTACGCCGAAGTAACGATGCGCCATCCGGCGGTTCAGCGTGCTGAGGCGACCCGTCGCTGGACCGGCAGCTGGTACACCATGTTTGTCACGATCGATCGCCTGGGTGGTCGGCCGGTGGATGCCGAATTTGAGCGGGATATCCGCGTTCATTTGGAGAAGTACCGTCTGACCGGTCACGATATCGAAATAGACGCGCCGCACTTTATCCCCCTCGACATTCGCATGTCGGTCTGCGTCAAACCGGGTTACTTCCGCTCTGACGTCAAAGAGCAGCTGCTAAAGGTATTTAGCTGTCGGGTATTGCCCAATGGGCAGAAGGGATTTTTCCATGCGGACAACTTTACCTTTGGGCAGCCGGTTTATCTCAGCGAAGTGATCGCCACAGCGATGGGAGTCACCGGGGTGCAGTGGGTGGATATTTTGCCGCACGCCGAAAAAGACCATCGCTTCCAGCGCTGGGGTGAAACGGCCAACGACGAAATCGACAAGGGGCAGATCACCATGGCCCGTCTGGAAATCGCCCAGCTGGATAACGATCCCAGCCAACCGGAAAACGGCCGCATTGAGTTTTATATGGAAGGTGGACAATGAGCAGCGAAATTGAATTAAACGACTGCGGATGTTGTGCTGACGAAGCGTCCGAGCCGACCCTGTACAATCGGCCCGGGCTCGATGAACTCGATTACCGCATCGCCGTATACGGTTCGTTTTTTAAGCGCATGGTTGCTCGTCTCGGTCGTGAAGAAATTCCGGATGGGGATTACGCCGGCGAGCGGCCGCTCTTTGATCTTACCACGCGGGCGGCCGACGACTTTTCGATCAGCCTGCTCGACTCGTGGGCGGTAGTGGGGGATGTGCTGACCTTTTATCAGGAGCGGATCGCCAACGAAGGATTTTTGCGCACCGCCACCGAGCGCCGCTCGATTTTGGAGCTGGCCCGAGCGATCGGTTACGAGCTCAACCCGGGTGTGGCCGCCGATACTTATCTGGCCTTTACGGTTGATGACAGCGACACCACGCCGGATGAAATCGAAATTCCGGCCGGGACGCAGGTGCAGAGCCTGCCGCAAAAGCAGGATGAGCTGCCGCAAACGTTTGAAACCGAGGAGGAATTTACCGCCCGGCCGGATTGGAATTTATTTGTCCCTCGTCAAACCGTATCGCAGGTACTGTCTTTATCGACCACCCAAATCGTTTTTGAAGGAATTAATACCAACCTGCGGGTTGGAGATCGGCTGCTCATCATCGGTTCGGAGAAAGAGGCTGATCACGACAGCGACGTCTGGGATGTTCGCCGGGTGCTGACGGTTGACACCGACCCAACCGAGAATCAGACGACGGTGACCGTGGCCGCGAGCACCAGATCCAGCTTTCCGGCCGCGCCCGAGGTATACGCCTTTCGCGAAGAGGCCAGTATTTTTGGCCACAATGCGCCCAGCTGGCCGGCTCTCTCCAATCAGATCAAGGCGGATTATCTAGGTCTTGATGATCCGAGCCAGTTAGATGACGATGATAAGGTGGAATGGCCCAGCTTCTCGATTTTTGCCCCCGGCAGCGTGGTCATGGATGACGTCATCATTACGGAAACGGTGCAACCCACGGCGCGGATGGTGGTCGATGCTGCGGTTGAAGCGGCCGAAAAGCAGGCTAAATTTTTGACGCGTTCGGCCGTAACCTCAGTGCCCACGGCCGCGTTTAGCGCCATTAGCGTTCTGGAGACACTGACGCGAGATCTGGTGCAGTTCAGCGTCGACATGGGTGGAGGCGGCACGCAGCAGCTGATCGATCTGGCGGCCGGAGATTCCCCGATCGCCGCCATTACCGAAAGCATTCAAAACATCATTTCCAACATCGAATTTTCGCCGCCGGATTCCGACGTGAGCATTAATCGGGATGACGTCTTTTCCGATCCCGATTCGGGGGTTGATTTAGGCGATTTCTTTGGCAACGTCGACAATTTGAGACCCGACAAATTAATCGAAAAGATGAATGATGCCCTTCAAGGTGTCCTCAGTCTGCCCTTCTCGATAGGATTTGCCAGCAACACCCAGGTCAATAATGAAATTAACAATATCAAAGGCGCGCTAAATGATTTGTGGCAGCTGAACCCCACACTGCGCATATTTAACGCCTTTAACCAGGTATTGACCGCCACCGGTCAAGAGCTGCAAAAAGCGACCCGTAATGCTGATCGCGCCTTTAACGAAGCGGTGGGGGCCGGTTCTTCCTCAGCCATCAGCAGCATTGTAGAGGTTGTTCTCGAAAACGCCCTGCAGTTTGATCCGGAACCGGATGATATCGTGGAGCTGACCCGCTTCACGACCAAGGTAGCTCGTTATGCTGCAGCGCTGCCCACGGCGGCGATGCTCGACGCCAATGACTCGGTAAACTTTGTTCTCGACATGGAGCTCGATCAGGGTCCCGATCAAATTGTCGGGAACCTGATCGGCAGCCAAACTCCGATTATAGAAAACCTGGATGTCCCACCAGCAATGAAAAACCTGGCCAACGAAGAAAATCGCATGGCGTTTTACACGGCCGTCGGCACATTGGGGGTTGGCGCGGCCGGTGCTGGATTGGCGCTTGGCGCTGCTGGTGTTGGTGGCGGGTTGGTGATTGGCTCATCAGGTCTGGCGGCCGCGATCGTCCCGACGCTCATTCCGTTAATGGGAGTAGGCATCGCCCCGCTGCTGGCTACCGCTCCCGGTTTCGCTTCGGGCATTGAGGATATTTACGAAGTGGCCAATCGCGCAGCGGTACGGGCTGCAGCTCCGGTGACCAATACGCTGGGAGCCAAGCGAGGATTTTTTGAACTGCTTGTTGACACAATCGATTTGGACAATCGATACAGCGAAATTGTGCCGGAAAGCTGGGTGTATTTCACCACCGCTTCAGATCAGGAACTGTATTTTGTCGAAAAAGTGGTTGAAACCTCCCGGTCGGAATATATGATTTCGGCCAAAGTCACCCGTTTAACGCTGGATGGTCCCGATCTTGCAGATTTTAGCGATGCGGTGCGGGAATTAACCGTTTATGCCGCTCCGGAAAAATTGACCCTGGCTGAGATTCCCAAAACCGGTGATGTGACCGGAACTTCGATTGTGGTGGACAGCGTTCTGCCAACAATGTCTGTGGGTCAAACTTTGATCGTGTCTGGCGTGCCCACCGGCGAAGATGACACGGTCGCTGAAGCGGTATCGGTCAAAACTTTCCAGTCAACCGGCAGCGTCACTACCATCACCCTGGAGAATGGGTTGACGCGCAACTATCAACGCGATACGGTCGAAATTTATGGGAATGTTTCCGCCGCTTCTCACGGAGAAACGGTGGCCGACGAGGTGTTGGGCCACGGATCTGGGGCTACCCCACACCAAAAGTTTAAACTCAAAAAACCACCGCTGACCTATACCTCAGCCAGTACGGTAAGCGGCAGCGAGAGCACCCTGACCGTGCAGGTTGACAACGTTAAATGGACAGAGGTCGATTCGCTTTATGAACAGGATCCTGCCGGCAAGGTTTTTACCGTGCGGATCGACAATGAGGCCAACGCCTATGTCCTTTTTGGCGACGGCAAAATGGGAGCCCGTTTGCCGACCGGTCTAGAAAACGTCAAGGCGACCTATCGCAGCGGCATTGGCCTGGATGGGGAAGTGAGCGACGGGACGCTAACTTTGCTCAAGACCAAGCCGTATGGCGTCAAAAGCGTGACCAATCCGGTTGAGGCTGACGGGGCGGATGACCCTGAAGAGCTGGATGATGCTCGTGAAAACGCGCCGATGACGGTGCGCACGCTCGACCGCGTTGTTTCCAGGTGGGATTACGAAGATTTTGCGGCCACGTATACCGGTATCGGCAAGGCGCAGGCGGTGCCCATCTGGGACGGCACGCGCGAGCTGGTGCATATCACCGTGGCTGATCCAACCGGGAATTCGGTCAGCAGCGACAAGATCGACCTGCTGCTCTCGTCCATCGAAAAAGTGCGCGATCCGCTGCGGGAGGTCATTGTTGAAAGTTTTACGCCCAAGAGTTTTAGCCTTTCAGCTCGCGTTTTGTATGACGATGCTTACGATTGGGATGACGTCAAAAGCGAGCTGGAAGACACATTAGAAGAGACTTATTCGTTTGCCGAGCGACAGTTTGGGCAGGCGGTTAGCGCGGCCGAACTGCTGGCGGTCATGCACGAGGTGGATGGGGTGGTCGCCGTGGACCTCGATGAGCTTTACATCGACGGGATCGGCAAGGATCACACCCTCAACAGCGTTTTAGGGGCGGGGATCGCCACCTATGACAAAGATTCAACGGCAATCAAACTTGCCGACCGCATCGAGCCGGCCGGCCTGCTAACGATTAATGAGAACGGCATTGAGCTCAAGGAGAAAGCCGTATGAGTTGGGCCAATGAAGAACGACTGTATCAACTGCTTCCGGCGATTTACCGGCTGCGCGATCACGACAAAGGTGAACCGCTGCGGGCCCTGCTGTCGATCATTCAAAGTGAAGTAGAAACGGTTGAAAGCGACATTGAAGGGCTGTATGAAAATTGGTTTATCGAAACGGCCGCTGAATGGCTCATTCCCTACATCGGTGATCTACTGGGGGTGCGCAATTTGCACACCATCGACAGCGCCGGCGTTTACAGCCTGCGGGCGTATGTGGCCAACACCCTGCGCTACCGGCAGGGGAAAGGCACTCCGGCCGTGCTGGAGCAGCTGGCCGACGACATCACCGGCTGGGAAGCGCGGGTCGTCGAATTTTTCCAGCTGCTGGGCACAACGCAGTATCTGAATCATCTGCGGCCGGACAACGTGCGCACCCCCGACTTGCGCCGGACCAACCAGCTGGAACTGCTCGATTCGCCGTTTGACAAAATCGCTCACACGGCCGAGGTGCGGCGCATTCGCACGCGACAGGGACGCTATAACATCCCCAACGTCGGTCTCTTTTTGTGGCGGCTGCAGAGCTACCCCATTCAGCACATCACTCCCCGGCCGGCCGGCGGCCGCCGTTTCCGGCTGGATCCGCTGGGGCTGGACGTGCCGCTGTTTAACCGGCCGGAAGCCGAACCGGATATCCGCCATATCGCCACCGAGCGCAACGTACCGCAGGCGATCCGCCGGCGGGAGATGGTCGAAAACAAGGACGAATATGTCGGGTCGAGCGAGCCGGCCGCCGAGTTCTTTATCGGCGGGACCCAGCTCACCGCTGATCAAATTAAAGTTTGCCATTTGGGTGAGTGGGATGATGCTGGCTGGTCACCACCAACCCCGTCGGCAGGTGAAGTTGTGGCCGTGGATCCGGTCAGCGGCCGCTTTGTTGTTCTGCCCGGCACGCCGGTTCCAGCAGCGGGACAAATCGAGGTTTCGACGACTTACGGCTTTAGCGGCGACGTTGGTGGCGGTCCTTATAACCGCAACGAAACGATAGACCGGTCCCTGGAAGGGAAGTGGGTCGGCCGGGTCAGTCAGGACGGCAGCGGCGATTTTGCAACTCTGCAGGCGGCCGTCGCGGGATGGAATGCGGCCGCCGGAGCGGCTGCCAGCGGTTTGGAGGGAGTGATCGCCATCACCGACAATCTGACCTATGCCGAAAATTTAACCGGCAGCGAAACGATCCAGATCCCTGAAAATTGTCAGCTGCTTCTTGCGGCCGTGCAGCCGTTTGATCTTGCCGATACGCGGCTCGATGCCGACGGGGCGCGGGCTCACTTAAACGGCAACCTGACCGTTGAGGGAACCGCGCCGGCATCTTCCGCCAATCCGGGTGCTCTCACCATAGACGGTCTTTTAATCGAAGGGGTGGTTCGCATCCGACAGGGAAACCTGGGTGAACTCAATTTGACTCACACCACTGTTGTGCCCCGGGCCGGGGCGCTAATTGCCCCCTCGAGCAGCAACAATCGACTGCACATCACGCTCTATCGCGCGATCTGCGGCGGTATTTCCTGCTCGGATTCGGTGCCCGAAGTGACGATTGAAGAGTCGATTATCGATGCGCTAGGGGGAGAGGATGTTGTTGCTCCCGGTGCGGAGGTGACCATCAACCGCTCGACCCTTTTTGGCGATGACGATGATTTAAGCGTGCCCACCATGCGCTTGCTGGAGGCCAGCGAATCGATCTTTATGGGTCGCTTGAACGTTGAGCGGCGCCAGCAGGGATGCGTGCGTTTTTGCTACCTGCCGGATGATTCGCGCACGCCGCGGCGCTACCGCTGCCAGCCGGATTTGGTGCTCGATGGGGTGAACGACCCGGCCGCACGCACGGCGATCCGCAATCGGCTGCGGCCGGATTTCACCAGCGTTGACTATGGAGATCCGGGTTACGCTCAGCTCACCCGAGTTTGCGCCATCGAAATACGGACCGGGGCGGAAGATGGATCTGAGATGGGTGTATTTACATATCTCAAACAGCCGCAGCGAGAATCAAATTTGTGGGCGGCCCTGGAAGAATATTTGCCCTTTGGCCTTGAAGCCGGGCTGTTTTTTGTAAATTAGGAATTTCTGCAGACCTGACTCTCCTGGAAGGGGAGAGGGGATGGGGAAAGTAACGTTTGATTGTGACAAAGCTCCCGAACGGAGGACATTATGAAAGGCGACTTTACGCGTAATACCTTTCGCAAACAGGATCATTACAGCCGCGTTTTACAGCAGCAGGGGCGGGTCCAGCTCGATGCCGACTGGAATGAACTGAATGATATTTTGCTGCATCGGGCTCGCACCACGCGCTATGACGTGATCGGCCCGGCGTGCGGTCCGGAAAACGATGCCGGTTTTGAAATCACGGCCGCAGGAGATCAACTTTTGATTGGTCTCGGCCGCTACTACGTCAACGGCATTCTCGTCGAATTTGATTCACCGGATGGACAGCCGGTGAACTTTCTCGACCAGGTGGATTTTCCCACAGCGGTTCTCCCCACCACACCGGGGCGCTATCGCGCCATTTTGGATGTCTGGGAGCGCCACATCACCGCCCTGGAAGAGCCGTACATTCGTGAAGTTGCCTTGGGTGGGCCGGATACGGCAACGAGAGCCCAGGTCATCGCTCAGGTCAGGCTGATTCCGGCCGACCAGGATGAAGCGTGCGACGATTTTGCCCCTGGCCCGTATCCGGCAGCGGCCGACGCGCGCGGGTTGCTGAGCGCCAGATCGAGCATCGAAGAAGAAGACCCTGATCCGTGTGAGGTGCCCCCTAGCGCCGGCTATCGCCGTCTGGAAAACCAGCTGTATCGCGTAGAAATCCACGACGGTGGTGCGGTGGGAACGGCCACGTTTAAGTGGAGCAGGGAGAACGGCTCTATCGTCAGCCATATTGAATCCCGCGATGGGGACAGCCTGGTCATTGCCCCTCCCGGCCGGGATGAAAATCTTGGTTTTCAAAGTACCGACTGGATAGAAATTACCGATGATCACAATGAGTTAGCGGGCACGGCCGGTGTCCTGGTCCAGTTGGCCAGTGCGGTTGGCAACGTTTTGACGGTTGATCCATCAACCCTGGACGGGGCGGCCACGCTGGCTGCGGCGGTTAACTCGCTCGATGAAGCCAGCCGCAAGGTGCGTCGTTGGGAATCACCGGCTGAAACGATCACAACCGGATCTTTTGTTGCGCTAGAAGATGGGGTTGAGGTTCAATTTGAACCCCCGAGCGATGAGTTTCGCAGCGGCGACTACTGGATTATTCCCGCCCGCACCAACACGGGCGATGTAGAGTGGCCTCGAGACGAGAGCACCAATTTGCCCGTTCCACAGCCGCCACGGGGCATCGACCACTTTTTAGCCCCGCTGGCCCTGTTGACCCTGACCGTTAATCCGCAAACGGAAGAGCAAACCTGGACCCTTGATGATGACTGCCGCTGTTTATTCCCACCGCTGTCTGATCTGCCCGATCAGACGGGCTGCTGCTGCTGTACGGTGACCGTTGGGGATGGCTCATACTCCTCCGGGGAGTATAGTGACATTCAGGAAGCCATCAACGCTGCGCTCGAGGAGTTTGGTGATTCACAGGTCTTTGAAATCTGTTTGCTGCCCGGTTTGTATCAGCTGTCTGAAACGATCCGCATCGAGGGAGCACGCCTTAAAATTTCCGGCTGCGGAGAGCAAACGGTGGTGATCGCCCCGGCCGGTGATCCGGCCCTTATCGCCATCCGCTCCGAAATCACGCTTGACGGCCTGACCATTCGCGCGGCCGCAGCTGAGGGGGCGGTCATTTTAGGGCGATGTCAGGAGAGTGAGGTGGTCAACTGTATCATCGAAAACCAGCCGGAAGCGGTGGTTGATGATACCGTTAGGCCGCCAGAAGGTGAGGTTGTGGTTCGCCCTGGGGAAAGACCGGTTGCTGGCCGTCGAGCGGCGGCTGCCAGAAGCAGGCGTTTTGGACCAGTCATCGAAGTGGTTGATGAAGAACTGGCGGCCAACCGTCTCAGCCGCTATGTCGAAGTCGAGCTGGCGGCCCGGCCAGCTGCCTCATTATTCTTTCCAGCTCTCGTGATTTTGCAGTGTCGGAACATGATCATTTACAACAACTACTTTGCCGGCTTCCCGGCCGTGCAGATACAGGCACGGGCTGGCGAAATCCGCCACAACAAGATGACGGTGGGCGGCATTTGGGTGCAGGATGGTTCAAAGTTAATTAATGTGGAAGACAACCTGCTGTTTCGCGGATACGGTCCTGGGGTGCTGCTCGGTGGCATTGCCAACGCGGATCAATTTTCCTTAAAAGGGGCCGGGGTGGAAATGGTCACCATTCAGCGCAACCAGATCCTGCTGATGGGTGACAGCGGTGTTGCCTCAGCGACTGAAATTGACAACATCGCCGGTTTGGGTGATCTGGAAGATATTCGTATCGCCGACAATCACATTGAAGGTTGTGGGCAGCTGCCCATCTCCGCCCTGGACGGTGAGGGAGTTGGCGGTATCGTTCTGAAAAACGGCTCTCAGCTGCGCATCAATGACAATATCATTCGGCACAACGGGGCGCAGCGGCAGGCGGCGTGCGGCATACTGGTTGAAGAGTCCGAGGAAGTCTCAATACTCGACAATGCCGTTGAAGAAAATGGCTCGGCCGATATTCGGACTGCTGAATGTACCGATTTTAGAGCGCGGGATGATGAAGCAGGCGAAACCCCTTTAACCCTGGAAAGGATTCGGTTTGAAAATCTGCAGGACGAAAATGGCGCCCGCTGGGTTATCCAGTCAAATGTGATGGGTATTGGCCAGGGATCCGGCATGCGCTGCCAGACCGGATTACGCATTACCCTGGCAGAGCCATCCAGCCAGATCGACCTCCTGCTTATCGGCAGTGACGCTCAATTGCGGGCGTTTGATGCCGCTGGAAACGAGATTCTGACCCAGAGCAGCACGCCTACCAACGTGCAGCAGGCACGCACGGTCACCTTGCGCCAGGAGGGAATGGTGGTCGTGCAAATTGCTCCTTCTGATCGGCTGTGGCTGCAGCAGATTTGCTTTGGTGGATCGACCGGTTACCAAGCAGGGATCGCCGCTCTTTTTGTTTATGGGGATGATTTCCGGCCGCCGTCGGAAGGATCGCCGCTGTATACCCACGAACCAGGGCGCGCGGCGTTGATCGTACAGGGCAACACGGTTGTCACCCCGGCCGGACAGGCGCTGTGGGTAGTCGGAGCCGGAGAAATGTCGATCACCGACAACGACTTTGTCAGCCGCGGAGAGTATACTCAGCCGGTGCCAAATGAAGAGGGTGGTGATGACGATGTTGAGGCGTTTTGGCTGACGGTGGCTCAAGTTGGCCGCTGTGTATCGATCATTAACCTGGGGATCGCCATCGAACTATCCAATTTGCTGGTGACCGGCAGTCTGGCTGCGCGGCCGAGTTATGTTGCGGAGGTAAGCTTGCTTGGCGCTCGTAACGCCGGCCGGGAAGTTCCTTCCGGGCTGATCCAGTTTAATGACAATCAGTCGCTCTTTTATGGACAGGCGCCCGAAGTACGGCTGGTCTTACCGAACAGCTTTGTCCTCTCCTTAGATGACATCTCTTATCAGGACAATCAGATCCGATCCAGCGTAGAGAGAGGGATACAAATTACCGACGCCATGGTGATCGGGGCCACAACACGGGTGTCGAATAACCGCTTTGCGGAGACGTTTACCGGGGCATTTTCATCGCTCGTCAGCTTTGGCATGATGAACACGACCCTGGGTAATATCGCCACACACTGTATATTTGCTTTTGCCCAGGCCGGAAATATCATTAATGCCGGCAACCAGATTGCCATCAAGTTCAACTGCCCGGACAAGAGCAGCGGTTTGGCGGAAGCGATCCCGGGGATGGTGATAATGGACGCGGCCAATTTTGCGTATGCTGCGACAGGAGATCGAACGAATGGCTAAAAAGAATGATAACAAACAGATCGAGGCCCAGCTGACTGAACTGATAAAGGCTTCTGAGAACAGCCAAACAACCGGTTATGACATGCTGGCCCGGCGCAAGGATAAAAAGGCCGCCCGGCACAATGCGGTTAAAGCACGTCTGGCCAAAACACTTGAAGCCGAGGATCCAAAGCTCAAGATGGCCAAGATTAAGGCGGGCAAGGCGGCTGAAACCGCTGCGGCGTTTAAGCAGCGGGTCACCCGCCTTAAGAAAAAACCAAAATTAGGTGAAAACGACTGGATGGTGTCCGGCAACGTCCGCTATGACAGTGGCCGTGCGGCTGGCGGGCTGACCGTTCAGGTTTACGACAAAGATTTGAAGTTCGATGACCTGTTAGGCACGGCGGTCACTGATGACTTTGGCGATTTTCACGTGGTTTACGATACCTGTCGTTTTGATGATGAGTGGGGCAACGATCGGCCGGATTTGTACCTGCGGATTTTGGATAAAGACGGAAATGTTCTGGCCGATCATACCGAGCCGCTGCGTGTTGATGCTGGGCGCGTTGAATATTTTGAGGTGGTCATCCCTACGAAGCCGGCCGCGAAGAGAAGTGCAAAAAAGAAGAAGGGAAGGTCAAAGTAAAACAGTTCAAAGTTAAGAGTAAAAAGTGAAAAGAAAGGCGACTTTTGAAATTGACGGGATCCTTGTATATTAAAGAGAAAGGTGGTCCGAGGGCGATTGTACCAATTCACACAATCTGCATTGGTAAGGGCTTGGCTAGCCAAGCCCCTACTGGCCAAGCCCCTAAACAAAGGCTTTGATTTCACCCCGGCCACCTGTCCACAGCCTGAACGTGACAAGGACGCTCAGCATGGTGGATTCTTTTTTGACGGCGTCCTGAAGAGTAGACCAATGGCACCAAACGACGGAAGTCGCCTGACTGTTCATACGATATCTTCGCTTCTCTCAGGATGACAGGGGGGCCGTGGGCGATGGAGACACGCAATGAATCTATTAACCCGTTATCTTGTAAACCTCCATAATTCATCGGGAATGTAAGGTAGCGACTTGAGTTAAAAATTAGGCAATTTTTAGGCAAAAACCTGTCTTGTCGATCTTTATGATGGGTTAATGAGTAAAAAAGATCGACTGAAAACCATTTTATATGTTTTGATGGTCACGGGCGGCCTGATGTGGGTCGCTCATGGTCACCTGGTAAACCAGCCAGTTGTAACGGCGGCAGGCGCGACTCTCTACGTGTCTGCCAATGGAAATTGTGGGAGTGCTTCCCCCTGCTATGCCGCTATTCAGGCCGCGGTGGATGCGGCTGCGGCCGGGGATGAAATCAAAATCGCGGCCGGGAGCTACACCCTATCCGGATCTCAGCCGGGGCAGGTGGTACAGCTGACCAAGGGGGTGACCCTGACCGGAGGGTTTGCATCGGCAAACTGGAGCACCGCCGATCCGCAGGCCAATCCAACTATAGTGAATGCCCAAGGCGTTTTTGGTCGACGGGTAATCGACGTCAATATCCCCAATTTTCCCGGCAGCCTCCCTTTTCGCATCACCGGTCTGATCATTGAGGGGGGCAATGGTGATGCGACGCTCGATTTTGACGGAGGCGGTGTCTATGTCCAATCGGGAAATGGCACGATAGAAGACAATATTGTGCGGGATAACAAAGCCCGGCATGGGGGTGGCATTTACGTCATTAGCGGGAATGTGTCGATTCGCGAAAATTTATTTGAGGGGAATGAAGCTGACCGAGGTGGTGGGCTGTGGTTAAACGGGGCGGTACCGCTCCTGCTCGAAGCCAACGTATTTAGGCAAAACGAGGTCCGTACCGGGGGTGGGGCTGTTTTAACCGGTCAAGTCACAGCACGAGGCAATCTATTTGAAGATAACATGGCTCGCAGCGGGGGTGCGGTTTTTGCAGGTCAGCTTGATCAATATGCCTTGCTGCCCCTTGTTACTCTTATTGAAAACCAATTTGAGTCCAACAATGGTGAGTTTGGTGGTGCGGTGAATCTCAATTCTGGAGCTGCTACCTTAACCGGTAATTCGTTTCTCGATAATTTTTCTTCCCACGCCGGTGGTGCAGTTTATGTCACCAATAGCAATGTTGATCTAAACAACAATGATTTTGTTGGAAATGAAGTCCGGTTTGGGGTAGGGAGTTTCAGACCCGGAGGGAGTGCAGTTTTTGTTTTTACGGGAACGGTTAGAATGAATGGCAATCTGATTTTTGACAATTTAGCGACCATTTTTGATATATCTCACAGTGAAGCCTTGCGAATAGAGCTGGGCAGTGTCACCTCACAAAACGACATATTTGCCTCCAATCTTGATAGTGGGAATACAACGACTTCGCACAGCGCCATTACCGTTATTGAAGGCAGCTACACCGGGCAGCATATTTCGCTGGATCGCAATGTGGACCTCGCTATTAAAAATGAGGCTGGAAGCGTCCATCTATCTAACAGCATCATCAGCCAGCATAATGCGGCCTTTGGCGGACCGGGTATTACATCGGAAACCAATTTGTTTTATCAAAATCCGGCTTGTGTTTCAGGACCGACCTGCATCAATTCACTCAGTGGCACCCCGCAGTATGTCAATGCTCTCAACGGAGACTTGCATTTGCAGCCAACCTCGGCCGCAATTGATCAGGCGGCCGGTTCAACGGTAGCAATCGACTTTGACGGCGATGCCCGGCCGCAGGGGGCGGCGGCCGATGTTGGGGCAGATGAGTATTTGTGCGGCCGGATAATTACCGATCTGCGCGTCACCAGCGTCATTACGGGATCAACTATTATTACCGCCATGCTGAGCTGGACGCCGGATCCCACAGCCGTGGGTCAGGAGGTACGCACGGCTGCCCAACCGCTCACTACAGCCAACTGGGGGCAGGGCATCGTGGTCGCCTCAGGCATACCCACAACAACCGGTCAGATCACTTCAACTGTGCCATTTTCTGGCGATACGGTGTATTGGGCCTTGCGATCCACCAACATCTGTGGCGATGGACCGGTGTCGCGAAACGCATTTTGGCCATCGTTTGACAGCTATTTACCAGTTGTTGAACGATGAACTACTGCTCTGCTAAGAAAAATTGTGTGTTTTTAACCCCCTCCCCGATTCGCTCAAGGGCGGACAGTTTGCTTGATAAATGAGGAAGTGCGCTTTTCGCTCTGACAAATTCCCCCTCCCGATTCGGGAGGGGGTTAGGGGGTGGGTCTTTTGACGGTCATTTTACCCCTCCCCCAGCCCCTCCCCGACACGGGGAGGGGAGCCTGTCGGAACGATAAAGGGCAGAATTTTACCTGTCTATCCTTAAACCTCTCACAGGGGAATGATTGAGGTGGGATCTATGAGACGGTGAACAGCCTGCAAAAAAACTCAGGCGTTGTATGAAGAAGAGGTAATGTCACCCCCTTCACCGGTCCAGTTGGTGTGGAAAAATTCGCCTCTAGGCTTGTCAAGGCGCTCATACGTATGAGCACCAAAATAATCGCGCTGTGCCTGCAGCAAATTAGCCGGCAGCCGCTCGCGGCGATACCCATCATAAAAAGCAAGAGCGCTCGACATCGCTGGAACCGGGATGCCCAACGTAACGGCCGTGCTGACCACGCGCCGCCAGGAATCCGCGGCCTGCTGCACCTGCTGTTTGAAAAAATCGTCCAGAAGCAAATTGGTGAGCTTTGGATCGCGCTCAAAAGCGGCCTGAATGTCATCGAGAAAGGCGGCTCGAATGATGCACCCTTCCCGCCACATCAGGGCGATGTTGCCGTAAGCGAGGCTCCAGCCAAACTCCTGTGATGCGGCCCGCATGAGCATGTACCCCTGCGTGTACGACACGAGTTTTGAAGCGAACAGCGCCTCCTTTAAATCGGCGATCAGGGCGTTTTTGTCACCCTGGTAAGTAGGGGTGGAAGAGCCTAAAACACCGGCCGCGTCCACCCGCTCCTCTTTCAGGGCGGATAGGAAGCGGGAGAAGACCGCTTCACCGATGAGGGTCAGGGGAATTCCCTGCTCCAGAGCCGATACGGCCGTCCACTTGCCGGTGCCTTTTTGCCCGGCCGTATCCAAAATTTTATCAACCATCGGTTGACCGTCTTCATCGTTATAAGCCAGAATTTCGGCCGTGATTTCGATCAGAAAAGAATCGAGCTTCCCTTTGTTCCAGTCGGCAAACACGGTACTCATCTCGGCCGGGGACATGCCCAATGCGTGCTGCATGACGTCATACGCTTCACAAATAAGCTGCATATCGCCGTACTCAATGCCGTTGTGCACCATTTTTACAAAATGACCGGCTCCCTCTTCACCGACCCAGTCGCAGCAGGGGGTGCCGTCAGCCACCTTGGCGGCAATGCTCTGCAAAATTTCCTTGACGTGGGGCCACGCATCTGGCGAGCCGCCGGGCATGATGGAAGGCCCAAACCGGGCCCCTTCCTCGCCGCCAGAAACACCGGTGCCGATAAAAAGAAGCCCTTTTTCAGCCAGCTCCTGGGTGCGGCGGGTTGAATCGCCGTAGTAAGAGTTGCCTCCATCAATGATGATGTCGCCCGGCTCGAGCAGAGGCACCAGTGCCTCGATTGTAGCGTCAACGGGTTTCCCGGCCTTGACCATGAGCATGACGCGGCGAGGGGTTTTGAGCTGGCTGACCAGCTCTTCGAGCGAGTGAGTGCCAATCACTTTTGTGCCCCTGGCTTCATTTTCCAAAAAACGGTCGACCTTGCTGGTCGTGCGATTGTAAACCGCCACCGTGAAGCCGTGGTCGTTCATATTCAGGACGAGATTCTGGCCCATGACGGCCAGGCCGATCAGGCCGATGTCTGCTTTTTCTGTCATTTTTCCTCTGTGCATTTTAACCACGGATTTACCCAGATTTTCACAGATTGGGGAGGATTAATCTGTGGCAATTCGCGGCTGTTGGGTTAAAAACTTTTTATGCAATCGCCTGCAAAACTTGAGATAGTATAACATCGACATCCCGGTCTACGGAAATTGTGATTGGGTTAAGAGGCTCCGAGTTTCGGACCGGCTGCACGGGTGGAAATTATTTGAGCCACGGATTCACACAGATTCTCACAGAAAAGAGGATTAATCCGTGAATATTCGTGCTAATCCGTGGCTGGTTTCTTTTATTGAAACATGCCGCCGGCCAGTGGGCCAAAGACGATGGTGGTGGCCACGATGCGATCCCCGCGGCGTTCACCCCACACCTGCATCTCCATTTTTTCGGCGATGTCGTCGGCCGAGTTTGCCGGCCGGACCTGCTGCTGAATGGTCACTTCTCCGCTTTCACTTCCCTCATTGGGCTCAAGTTCGGTGATGTCGCGGTAGATTACCGTGTCGGCCGTGATGACCACTTCAATTTCAGGGCCGCTGGTCGAAGGGACAGCTTCCGTCGTTTCCTGCCCGGTTTCCGGATCGATTTGCACTTCCACATTGAGGTCAATCGCCCCAGTACCTAGAACGATGGTGTTGTCTTCGCGGCTGACCACGATACCACCGGCTGCGGCCGCTTCGTTGGGCAGTTCCTCGGCGGGCAAAATGGTCGTGCGCACGGCCACCGGATTGCCGTCGTTGGTGATTGCTACCGATTCCATCACCCGCGCCCCGGCCGGCGCAGCGGCTTCTTCCGGCGCGGCGGTGAGCAGGTTCACGGCGGTGTAGGCTCCGCCACCCAGCACCAGCAACAGCAGCAACCCTCCGATCCATATTATCGATTTTTGTTTCATAATTATTTCCTAATTTAAGTGGTTTAGGTAAGTTACAAAAAGTTTTCTGAAGAAAGTGTCCGCAGATTACGCAGATTTTCGCAGATTAGAGAGAGAAATCCGTGAAAATTCGTGTTAATCCGTGGCTCTTTTTTTATAATTCTTTTTGTAAGTTTCTCAACGAGATTTTTGGTTTCTGAATCTGTGGCAATTTCCTATTGCGGGTTGGAGAAGACCACGACCTCAGCCACAACCCGATCGCCCCGTTTCTCTCCCCAGACAGAAAAGCTTCCTCCGTCCGGCACCGTTTCCGGCTGGGTATCGAGCCGCACGACCTCCTGCTGGAGGCGCTGTTCGGTTGACTCAGAAAATTCAAGCTCAAATTGGGTGACGTCCCGGTAAAACACGGTGTCTCGCCCCACCACGACCTCGATTTCCGGACCGCTGTGATCAACGGCCGTGGATGTTTCGCCGTTGACCGTACTGACATTGACTGAGACCGAGCCGGTGCCGACGAAGTAGCTGTTGTCTACCTGTCTTAAAAAGACTCCTGAGGCCTCGGCCGGCCGGTCGGGCAAATCGGCCGATGGCTCGATAATGGTTTTAACCGTCACCGGACTGCCGCTGCCGTCGTCGAACACGTCTTCAAACACCATCGCTCCGGCCGGAATATCATCTTCACCAGACTGATCGGCCAGCAACTGTACGGCCGTGAAGCCGCCGGCCGCCAGCACCACGACGACCAACCCTACTCCTAAAATTGTGATCCATTTTCGATTCATCATACCTACTCCTTTCAGATCTTTTTGTGGGCAACTGTTTGATCCAATTAACCGCAGAAAGTAAAGAGAACGCGGAGTTTTCTCCAGCGGTTATGCCTCTGTTTTCTCTCTGTGGTGTGTCACCCAATCGATATCCGCACAAATAAAATAAAAACCGGTGTTAACTTGCGGCTACTCATAGCGCAGCGCCTCAATCGGATCGAGGCGTGAGGCGCGCACGGCCGGGTACAGGCCAAACAGCAGCCCGGTTAGCAGGGCCACCAGCAGCGCCAGCGGGATACTGCTTGGATCGAGCAGGGCCACACCGCGGTTGAAGTTGGCCGCCAGGGGGACCGACAGGACCCCCACGGCGCTGCCCAGCACGCCACCAAAGCCGCTGATCAGCACCGCTTCGAGCAAAAACTGCAGCACGATATCCCGCTGCTGCGCCCCGACCGCCATGCGCACGCCGATTTCCCGCGTGCGTTCGGTGACGCTGACCAGCATGACGTTCATGATGCCGATGCCACCCACGATCAGGGAGACCACGGCCATGGCGGCTAGCAGAAAGGCGAAAGTGCGTGCGGCTTCCTGCTGAGCCCCCAAAATATCTTGTCGTGTCGTCAACTCGAAGTCATCCTCATAATCTCCCACCTCATTTTTGATGATGTTGTGCCGCTGACGCAGGTAGTCGATAATTTGTGCCCTTGCGGTCACCATGCGGCTCTCATCCTCAATGCGGGCGGTAATCTGGACTGAGGGTTCCTCATCAAATAAATTGACGATGGCGGTAGAGATGGGAAGGTAGAGCAGTTCGTTTGGTCGACTTTGGTTGCGCAGAGCCGGATTGGTGACCTCCAGCTCGGTTAAAATGCCGATCACCAGGCATTTTTTGCGGTTGACCCACACAATCTGCTCCAGTGGCTCATCCCCGTTAAACAAATCGTTTGCGGTTTTGTGGCCGAGAACGCATACATCGGCTCCGGCCACAACCTCGGCCGGGGTAAAAAACCGGCCGCGAGCTAAAAAGGCATCGGCCGTCAGCCGCTCACCGTCCGGCCAGCGTAGAGGCTGCACCTGACCCTGCGAGGCGAGGGTGAGCAGCCCCTCGGCCGTGGTTCCGGTGACGACCATGTCCAGCACTTCGCGGTCGTGCCGCACCTTGCCGTTGCCATCGACCGACATAAGCACCCGTTCGACAAGCGGTAACTCGCCCGGCATGCGCAGCCCGTCATCGTAAGAGAGAATTTCGCCGACCGGTACCAGTTCCCCCTGATCGATTTTTTGTTTGACGCTGATCTGGACCATATCGGAGCCAAGAAAGCGAAAGTTGGCGTCAACGGCCGCTCGGGCGCCATTGCCCAGGGCCAGCATGCTGATGACTGAGGCCACGCCGATCACGATTCCCAACGTGGTCAGCGCAGCGCGGAGCTTGTTGCCGGCAATGCCGCCGATTGCGGCCCAGAGTGTGTTAAACAGGGTCATGTGATTTGCCCATCTTTCATGTGCAGCGTTCGTTCAGCCGCGGCCGCCACATCCGGATCATGGGTGACCAGAATAATCGTCCGGTCGTCGTCGTTGAGCTCCCCCAGCAGAGCCATAATGGTTTCCCCGGTGCGGCTGTCGAGGTTGCCGGTGGGTTCATCGGCCAGGATAAGTGCTGGATCGTTGACCAGCGCCCGGGCGATGGCCACCCGCTGCCGCTGCCCGCCGGACATTTCGGTTGGTTTATGGTGGATCCGTTCTGTCAAACCCACCCGCGTCAACGCCTGCTCACTTTGGGAGCGGGCTCTGCCTGCCGAGATGCGGCCGCTGTAAAGCAGGGGCAGCAGCACGTTTTCCAGAGCGGTCAGGCGGGGCAGCAAATTAAATGTTTGAAAGACAAAGCCGATTTCCCGGTTGCGCACCACCGCCCGCTCTCGCTGGCTGAGCTGGCTGACGAGCCGGCCGTTGAGCCGATAATCACCGGCGGTGGGGGTATCTAAGCAGCCCAGCAGATGCATGAGGGTCGATTTACCGCTGCCGGAGGGACCCATCAGGGCGATAAATTCCCCACGCTGAACGGTAAAGGTGACGGCGCACAGGGCGTGGACGACGTTGTCGCCCATTTGATACTGTTTTTCGAGACCGTTTACCTGGATAACCAAATTGTTTTGCAGCATCGGTTACTCTCCAACCACTTCATCGCCAGCCAGCAGCCCGTCTGAAATGGCGATATAGACATCGCCGCGCAGGCCGACGTTTACGGTCTGTTCGCTTACCCGGCCGTTCTGCCAAATTTTTACGATGGCCGTGCCGTCGGAGCGAGGGAGGGCCAGGGCGCGCGGCAGGCGCAGCGTGTCGTCAACCTGATCGATAATGATCGAGGCGTCGGCCGTCATGCCGGGGACGACTTCGGGGGGCAGCGGATCGGTGGGGGAGATATAAACGTGATACAGCGGCCGGGCTTCCCCTTCGACCCGGCGGGGCACGATGCGCGACACCTCGCCCATGATGGCCAGGTCCGGCCGGGCGTCGAAAAACAGCTCGGCCGGCTGACCGATTTTGACCAGCGATAGATCTTCTTCGATAACGGTGGTGCGCACTTCTCCCTGGGTGGGATCGGCCAGCAGAATCAGCTCGGACCCCGGTTGGGAGTAGCTGCCGGGTTGGGCAAAGAGATCGAGGATGACCCCGTCAAAGGGGGCGGTTAAGGTCGCTGCGGCCAGGTCGGCCTGGGCATTGTCAACCGCCTGACGCAGCCGAAAATCAACATCGTCTTCGCGTAGCGAAGAGGCGGCCAGTTCCGCCTGGGCTACGCCGGTTTCCAGAGCAGCCACCTGCTGGGCCACCGCCCACTGCTGGTTCTGTACCGCCTCGACGGCCGCCTGGGCGATCGCTCGCTCGCGCTGGGCGGCAACATACTCCAGGCGGTACGCCTCCTCTACTTCAGGCGGCTCCCAGGTGCGATCCTGCGCTTTTCGGTATTCATACGCGGCCCTGTTTTCCGCCTCGACGGCCGCCTCCAGACGCAGGTTGGCCTCCGTCAAAGAGGGGAGCTGTGCCTGAACGCTGCTAACCGTGGCTTCGTTTTCGCTGACGGCCAGCTCGGCGGCCGCCAACTGCTGCTGACGCTGCTGCTCCGCTTCAGCCAGGGCCAGCTCTGCTTCAGTCAGCGCCTTTTTAAAGGGGGCCGGGTCGAGGCGGGCCAGCAGGTCTCCCTGGGTGACGATCGTGCCCGGCCGGACGTTGATTTCGACCAGACGGCCGCCGACATCGAGCCCTAAAATCATTTCCTGGGTACCGATTAGCTGCCCGGGGGCGGTTACGGTTTGCTGCACGGTGCCGCGCGTCACCGGGACGGTAACCGGTTTGGGTGGGGCGGCCGGTTCGTTGTTTTGCGTCTGCACAAAACCGACATACGCACCGCCGCCCACCGCCAACAGGGCAACAATGATGATAAAAACCCAGCCTGTTCGCTTCATCTCTTTGACTCCTCAGATATCAAACTTTTTAGAGCGCGCCTTCGACAGGCTCGGGCAACAGCATGTTAGGGTGGCTGAGCTTGTCGAAGCCATGAAAATCAATTTCAACGTGGATATCTAAAGGATGGCCCCTGCAGGTTTCAGGACGATTATGATCAGATTACAGGTTGGAAACAGGAGGTTACGGTTTTGTAATCGGGGGATAGGCAGGCTGTCCAGAAACGAACTTGTCGAGCGACATGAGTGTATTCCTTTCAACAAACCACAAGTTGCTCTACAATTCTTCCTGATGATTAAAATCCTTAAAAAGCTGCATGGCGGCGTATTGATTTTTTGCGCCTTTTTTTTAGTTTCCTGTCTGGGATCTGGTCAATCAACCACGACAGATGATCCAGATGATCTGGACGGACGAATTATGCTGTGGCACAGCTGGCAGGGGGTAGAAGGTGAGATTTTGCAAACCGCAATTGCCGACTTTCAACGGGTCCATCCCAACGTTACCATTGTGGTTGTTCAGCTGGGAGAGGAAGAGATTTTGACCCGCTATCAGGATACGGCCGCTCTGGGTCTGGGGCCGGATATCCTGGTCGGCTCAAGCACCTGGCTGCCCGCTTTACGGCAAAATGAAACGATTGGAATTTTGGATGAAAGCAGCGTTCCTGCCGGCCGGTTTCTGCCAACCGCGCTGGATATGGGTAAAGAGGCGGATCGATTTTTTGGTCTGCCGTTGACGATCGATACCCCAGTGCTTTTTTATCGTTCGGACCAGGTTGAAGAGGTCGCTCAAACCTTTGAAGAACTGCTGCAGCAGGCGACAAATGGGCAGACGGTGGCTATCAGTACCGGGGCCGAAGATGCGTTTCTGGGAATTCAGGCGTTTGGTCGCCCCATTGTCGACACGACGGGTGAGATCATGATGCTCCAGGCTGATGGGCTGGTTGAATGGCTCACCTGGCTTCAGGAAGCGCAAGAAAATCCAAACGTTATTTTAAGTCGGGATCGGGAAGTGCTGGCCCGTCTCTTTCTCGATGGCAAAGTGACTTACTACATCGGCTCCTTTGCCGATCTCAGGCGTTTTCGGGAAAGTGAGGTGGAGGGGGAAGAGAGCGACATCGCCGTGGCCCTTCTGCCATCTGGTCCGTTTAGCCTGGCCCGGCCGCTGTTGCAGGGAGATCTGCTGTATTTCAACGCCGCTTCATCGAGTGACCAAAGGCAGCTGGCCCTGACCCTGGCCGAATTTTTGACCAACGAGGAGCAGAACAACGCGCTCCTGCGTGAGGCTGGCCTGGTTCCGGCCAATCAACGGGTGCGCGTGAACAGCCGAGTTTACCCCGAGATATTTCCTTTTGTGCAAAGCGGCCGAACGGCCGCCGTCGTGCCACGGACGCTGAGGCTATTTCTCATTGGGGAGTCGGCCGATGCGATTTACACCGCTGTTTTGGCCGGTGTTGAGGAACCGCTGGAAGCGTTTTGCGGTTGGCAGGCTGAGGTGCTGACCGAACTATCAACCCCTATCGAAGGGGACCCGGCATGTGACGGAGGATAGCGATGGATCCAACTTCTGCATTAGAAAGTTTACAGCGCGAGATTGACACAATCCTCATTCTTTTTAATCGGCCGGTTGTCCGGCTGCAGTTAATTGTGCTGCTGGGCGGAATACTCGCCAGCTGGGTTATCACGCTGGTTGCCAGGCGGTTTATCAGACGGTGGATAAACCAGGATGAACCGGTGAGCTGGCGTCAGACGGCATTGACCTTTATCGACACGCTTGCATTTCCTCTGCTGGCTTTAGCCGTTGTTCAGGTGGAAATCGCCGTTCTAGGCGTGCAGGGACTTCCAAGCGGCATTTTATGGGACGTCCAACCCATCCTTCTGATTTTCCTGGGTTACGAATTTATACTGGCCCTCTTATATTCGAGATATCTGGCCGATGTTGTTAGGCTGTTTCACAACTGGGTACTTTGGCCGAGTTTTCTCGTTTTAATTTCTTATCTGGTGGTCAATAACTTTTTAAATTTTGCCTTAATTCGTCGCATTCCACTATTTACGGTTTTCGATGTAGAAATCACGGTCGGCATGATTGTTCAGATCATGTTTATTGTGTATGTTTTTGGTACGGCCGCTTATCTACTGCAAAAGGCGCTCGAGCGGGCGATGGCTCGCCGAACGACTCAAATCACTTCAACCACCTCAATTATTATTGTCATTCGCTATGCGGTTATCGCTCTGGGGATTATTGTTCTGGGTGTTTCGCTGGGGGTCAATGCGGCCACGCTGGCGGTCATTGGTGGTGGGCTGTCGATCGGGATCGGTTTTGGTTTGCAGCAAATCTTTGCCAATTTCATCTCCGGTTTGCTGCTGCTGTTTGAGCAGTCACTGCGGCCGGGGGATGTCATTGAATTAAATCAGCAGCTGGGAATTGTCAAGCAGGTTAACATTCGCTCGACGACGATTGTGACCAATGACAACGTGGAAATTATTGTGCCGAACGAGTTTTTTTTGATCAACGATGTCACCACATACACCCGTACCTCTACCCGGGTTCGCGTGCCCATCCTTTTCGGCATCAGCTATAACAGCGATCCAAAATTTGCGCGGGATCTGGTTGTTAAGACGGTCAGCAAACACGGAAACGTGCTGGCGAATCCGGAACCGGAAGTCCAGTTTATGGGGTTTGGAGAGTCAAGCCTGGACTTCCGGCTGCTGGTCTGGATGGATAATCCGATCCGGACCCCCCGTTTTCGCAGCGATATATATTTCATGATTTGGGATGCCTTTGCCAAACACGATATCGAAATCCCTTTCCCGCAGCGCGATTTGCACCTGCGCAGCGGTTGGGAGGTTTTTGATAGGCAGGAATCTCCCGCTGAGTGAGTTGGGCTGCTGCGGTGCCGTCGGACCAGCGCCAGCAAGGCAGCAGTTAGAATGTACGTTCAAGAAAATTTGGTCAGGTTTTCCGGATTGGCAAAGAAGTCGGCCGCTGCCAGACCGATGTTTGATCCGGAAAGCTGGTAAATTTACACGACCGCCAAAAGTAAACGATTTGAACGGTTTATTCGAGAGGCGATCCATTCGATCACCACGTAGTAAGGAGCAGACGTGATGACAGACATACTGGTTACCGGGGCAACCGGCTTTATCGGTTCACATACCGTTCGCTTTCTAAATCAGCGCGGGGCCAGACCGCGGGTGCTGATCAGACCAACCAGTAAACGAGACAATTTAAGCAACCTAGATGTTGAAATTTTTGAGGGAGATCTCACCGAACCCGGCGATTGCCACCGGGCTCTCGACGGCGTAGAACAGCTCGTACACATCGCTGGGTTTGTTTCATCCAAGCCGGCGCACAAGGGACGTCTGATGGCGGACAATGCGGTGGCCACGCACACGATGATGGCCGCCGCACTGCAGCAGGGGATTGAGCGGGTGATTTATTTGGGAAGCGTCACCGCGCTTGGGGCCAGCAAAAAGCCCGAGCTGTTTGATCCGGCCACAACGGCTTACGATTTGGGCGGAAAGGGAGTGCCATATTTTGAATCGAAGCGGCTGGCCGAGCAAGCTGTGCGCAAATATGTTGACCAGGGGCTGCCGGTAATCGGCGTATATCCTTCCTACTGCCTGGGGCCGGGAGATATTTATCTTTCTTCAGCCACCCTGGTCACTGAGTTTCTCAAGGGGAATATTCCCTTTGTGACCAGGGCCGGTATGGGATTTGTCGACGTGCGCGATGCGGCCGAGGCTCTGGTTTTGGCCATGGAGAAGGGGAAAGCGGGTGAGCGCTACTTTATCAGCGGGCACAACCTCACCTATGGGGAATTTTTCCAGGCGTTGGCCGAGGTCAGCGGTCACAAGCCACCTCGTTTGGTGATGCCCCGATCACTATTATGGCTGCTGTGCGCGGTTGGAGAAAAAGTGACTGATGGCGCGGTTCTCAGCCGGGCGTTCTACATGGCCATGGCTCGATACTACTGGTACGATAACAGCAAGGCTGAGCGGGAGCTGGGGTGGACCTATCGGCCGCTGGCGGAGACTTTGCGCGATTCAGTGCACTGGCTGAAAGCTGAAGGATTCGTCGATTAAATTGGCCTCTCCCAGTTTAGGAGTGGAGGGGTAACAAATTGACCCCGAAATGGACCGACAAGCTCCCCTCCCCAACACGGTTTAAGGGCGAACCGGCAGGCTGCGAACCACCTGTCACTCAGAACGAAGCGCAGCGAAGTGAAGAATCTCCTCAACCTTGCGTTCAGGATCGCTGATTTGAAGAGATGAAAGCGCCTGGATGGCAAACGACACCTTTATGTCAGCTGACGGGATCCTTCGCTCCGCTCAGGATGACAAGGGGTCCGCGAATGATGAATCAGATTATTGAACACCTGTCCTCCCCTGAACCGTTTCGATGGGGGGGTATCGATCATTCAAGAAAATTTGGCCAGGTTTTCCGGATTGGCAAAGAAATCGGCCGCTTCTTCCATCGAGTCCGGGAACCCTTTTAGCCATTCCGGATAATCAGCCCCCATGATCCGGTCGGACATCGGCAGGTACGGTTTAATGTCGAGAATCGGAGTGCCGTCGAACGCATCGATCCACGGTAAATCAACCGTTCCGTCTTCTTCGTCGACTTTGAGGAGATAGACGTTGGTAATGGCTACCGGGTTCGGCCGGGCCTGCGAACGGGTGGCAAACAGCCCCGCCTGCACACCGGGCGCATACGGCAGATCAACGATCAGGTCGCCGTCTCGGCCGCCGGGATTATCGAGCTGATCGGCCCACCACATCACGATGGCGTGGGTGCAGCTGTCTAACCCTTTAAGTGCGGGACGATATTTTGGCAAAATGTGCAGCCGGTAGAGGCCGCGTCTTTCATCAACTTCAATATGGCCGATTGAAATCAGCTCAAAATGTGTTTGGTTCATCGTGTTACTCTCCATTTTGATTTGTTCGCAGATGGCCACAGATTACAGAGAGAAATCTGTGATAATTCGTGTTAATCCGTGGCTCTTTTTCCTGCAACTCACTTAATCTCTGACAAGTCACTCAGGATTCTTCAACCATCTTTTCCAGGCGGCTGATCAGATGGGTCAAAAACGCCAGCTCCGCCTCACCTAACACAAACCCATAATCAAACAGGACGTCCAGCGGGAAAAATGACACGCTCAGCTGATCGAGCTCATTTTTCTGACGCTGCAGGTCTTCCTCCAGCCACTGTCGATATTGTTTGACGGCCGCCAGGGCTTCGGCAGGGGGAATAGCGGCCAGATTATGCAGCCCCATCAGAAAATTGGTATAGGTGATCCTGGGTTGTGAAAGGGCGTGCAGCGTGGCCGCTTTCCACGCTTTTCTGCCCTCGGCCGTTACATTAAATTCCCGCCGCGGCACGCCCGCCTGGGAATCGGCCGCGGCCAATTTTTCGATAAACCCTTTATTTTCCAGCCGCTTCAGGATGTAATAAATCGATGAGGTAGACAGATCGGTCCAGGTGCGCATGTTGCGCCGGGTGATTTCCTTTTCTATCTGATAACCGTGCAGAGGCTGTTCATAAATCAGGCTTAGGATAACGAATTCGGCATCTGTCATATCCGCTCAATGCTATATTCTAGTAGTGTAATATTACAGTACTGGAATAATACATCAGCGCCCCTTATTTGTCAATATTTATTTGGATTAAATCGTGGGGATTGTAGGGTGGTTTCCGAGGAGAGGATGGCCCTATTGGGGATTCCCTCATAAGGCGATTAAGCCTATCGATTTCTACGACTATAGGATTGTGAGCTCCACTTTAATCAACTTAGATTGGTGCTGATTCGTGCTGCGAAACCTGAGTAAAATTCACATAAACAAAACGGATGAGCAAAAAGATAAGCCAGGAGGATTGGGCATGCTTATACATAGAACTTCAAGGTCTCGCGCAAATCATTTAGTTTTGACTCGACGCTTATTAAACCACTCGGATCGGTGATTGTATTTTGAGCATTATTCCAGATCGCCTGGGCGTAATTGTAAATGGCTTCGCGATCTTTTGAACTGCATTTTGTTTGCGCAATTAATTCCAAGGTGCTTAACAGGTATCCAAGCACCTGCGCGTCACCGGCGCCATAATGGCGAATGCCGTCAAATGAGGTATGCAGTAGTTCTTTAAAGGTTAGAGGGTTGGTGACGATGCGCAGCTTACCCTTGTCGTCAAAGCGTCGGGCGGCCGGGGTATCGATTTGGGCAATTTTGGCCAGCGCCTCCCCCAGTCGGTCGATACACAGCAGAGCGGTATAGGGATCGTTGATGCCGGGTGAGAGGGCTCGCAGGGCGATTTGGACAAGCTGCGTGACCATTAAATCGGAATCCTGCACCAGGGTGCGCTCACTGCCCAGCGAGAAGGCATCCTGCAGCTGATCGACGATTTCATCATTGACTCGCTCTTTTGGGAGAAGCTGGGCGAGAATTGACCCTTCGACCAGAAAATCACCCGGCCGCAATTTAAGATACAGGAGCAGGTCGTGCTCGACCGTGAGGGCCATTACCTGTTCGGTGTCTATTAACTGCAGATAACCGCCGTATCTGCTGACAACTGGATACGCCTGCTCTACAAAATCATCAGGCAATAATTTTTCTCCCCCCTCGATTGAAAATTCCGGTTCACGGCCCGTCCCTTCAGGAAACAGCTGATCCAGAGAATTCATCAGGGTATCGCTGATGCTGCCAATAATGTAGGCTGGCTGTACGCTTTGCGAGGTGTGGTGAATGAAATAAATGAGGATTCCCGCGTTGAGTAAAGCTAGCCCAATGGCAATCACGCTGGAAAGCGCCGGTACAAACAAATTGTTGCCGTCTTCGATATTGGGGAGAACAATCAGGCAGTAAATAAAGTTTGCCACAAAGGCACCAAGTGAGAATTGGTTGGTGCGATCACGCATAAAATTACTGACAACAAGGGGACCGTATTGTTGTGCAGCCAGGGTTAAGACAACCATCGTTAGGGAAAAAACGGTACCGGCAACGGTAATCATTGAGCCGGCAATTGTCGTTAAAACCGCCCGCAGCCCTGCAGGCGTGGCCCGAATAAGCGGCTCGATAATATCGATCAGCGCGGCGCCAAAGCGGAGGTCAAGCTGCAAAGCGATCAAGGCCAGGATAATGGCAAACAGGGCCTGTAAGGTTGGAATAAACCAGTAGCTGGCACTGAGTAAGTCGATAACTTTTTTGATTATGTTCCGCACTTAGCCTCCAGCTCGTCGGCTTATGATTGCCAGCGAATTGTTGATGATTGATTTGAATCATTCGAGTCCGCTTCAGGCAAATGTGGGTCACTGCGCTCCAGCCTTTGCCATCGTTCATACAGCTGTTCCGCTCGCTGAGCAACCCGATTTAACATGCGAGGGAAGATGATAACGTGCAGCGGCAGAAGGACGTACCAGTATAAAAACCCAAACAGGCCGTGTGGTGCGAAATAGGCGGTTTGAACGAGCTTCTGATGATCTTCGTCGTCGGCAGGCAAAATCTCAAACTGCAGCCACGCTTCACCGGGAACTTTCATTTCGGCGCGCAGCCGCAATCTTTGGTCAGGCTCGATCAGCTCAACCCGCCAAAAATCAAGCGCATCACCGGCTCGCAGGTTGTTGGGGTGCCGGCGGCCGCGACGCAAACCAACGCCACCAACCAGCTGGTCAAGCAGGCCGCGAATTTGCCACAGCCACTGCAGAGGCCAGCCGTTAGGGCCGCCCAATCCCGCAAAGGCACGAAAAATCATTTCCGGAGGGGCCTTGACCTCCCTTTCCCGCCTTTCGATTAACATCCCCTGTTTTTGCATAAATACGACCGGCGCGACGTCGCCAATGCTCGAACTGCGCGCGTCGTTCCATATTGAGTTGATGCGACCCTTTTCAAGTTGATCGAGGGCTTCTTTAACAGAATCAAGATATGACATGGGCGTTATATCGGGAAACAGTTCCTTCGCCCTTTGGTCCTGGACAATCATTTCGTGCCCCAACCCCTCGATCAGGGGCTTGGCAATACTGGCGGTAATTGGGGTAATGAGATGTGCCCAATAAGAAGAAAGCTTGGGAGTCAAAAATGGAACGGGAATAAAAAACCGTTTTAGGTTTCTTACGCGCGCATAGTCAGCCATCATCGTTCGATAAGATAAGATATCCTGCCCCCCAATTTCGATGATGTGGCTCTTTGATTGGAGATCAATTTTAATAGCCGAAGACAAATAGGTGAGCATATCGTCCACGGCAATGGGCTGTACGCGTGTAGAAGCCCACTTGGGTGTGACGAGAACAGGGAGGCGCTCGGTGAGGTGACGCAGGAGTTCAAAAGAGGCGCTGCCTGCGCCGATAATGGCGGCCGCCCGGAACTCAATCGTTTCGATGCCGCTTGAGCGCAAAATCTCTCCGACTTCTTGACGGGATTCGAGGTGGGTTGACAAATTGGTGTTTGGGTCTCCCAAACCGCCCAGATAAATGACCCGCCGCACGCCACAGCCGCTGGCGGCCGCGGAAAAGTTGTGGGCCGCATCCCGATCCCGCTGGCGAAACTTTTCTCCGCCGCGCATGCTGTGAATCATATAAAAAGCGGTGTCGACATCCCGCAGCGCGTGGGAAAGCGTTTCCGGTTTCAGTACGTCTCCATCCACTATGTCGACCTGCTGCGCCCACGGGCGGCCGGCCAGTCGCTCAGCGCCACCGCGCACCATAACCCGAACCCGATACCCTTGATCAAGCAGGTATGGTGCCAATCTACCCCCAATGTACCCGGTGGCTCCCGTCAACAAAATTAAGGAACTTTTCTGAGTTGATTGATTTTCAGTGACGTTTTGTGTTTCTTCTTTCATGATCAAATTATAGGTGACGCTCGTTGATTGGCTTACTAGGGAATTCCCTATGTGGGCAAAGGGTATTCCCGACTGCCTCACAAAATCCATTTTTGTATGATTGTAATGGTAAGAAATAAGAGAATCGCCATAGCGGCGTATTTGTAAGTTAAACCAACCATAACTATGAGGGAGCAAAGGATAAAAATTGACCGAACAAAGAATAGTAGCTGCCCGAACCAATTCACAAAAAGCGATTACTTGTCGATGAACAACGCCAAGTACATTAATGAGATCGAGATTGAGGTCAGCGAGCTTAACCTTGATCATCCTGCATGACGTGTACTGGGTCAAAGCGGCACGATAAACAAGCTGTAAGAACTGGCCGTGAAAGTTGAATCCTAAAAAAATCTGTGGCATTCTGTCGAAGTCACGCTGACTTTACAAAGAATCGATAGATGGGTTGAAAAGTAGGCTGATATCCGTAGCTTGCGACGGATGTCGGCCTTTTTTATTTGAGCATTATGGATTTAATCTGGATTATCGCTGCATTCATAGCCGGTTTAGCCGCCAAAATGGTGCGCCTGCCAACGCTCGTTGGCTATTTGGCGGCCGGTCTCGTTCTGGCACTCTTTAATGTCGAGTCCAACAATTTTATCGAGGCGGTGGGCGACTTCGGGGTGGTTTTACTGCTTTTCACCGTGGGGCTGCACATCAATTTCCGCAGCCTTTTGCAACCCCAAGTCGTTGGTGTGGGGGCGGTGCATCTCATCATCACCACCATTGTTTTGACCGGCCTGCTGCTGGTGCTGCAGCTGCCGCTCTTCCCGGCCGTGCTGCTGGCGGTAGGGTTGGGGTTTTCGAGCACGGTGTTAACCGCCAAATCGCTCGATGCCCGGCAGGAGCTGGACAGCTATCAAGGCCGCCTGGCGATCGGCATCTTGATTTTGCAGGATCTCGTCGCAGTGCTTTTGCTGGCCGTTACCGGTGGCGGTTGGCCGTCATGGTGGGCCGTCGGTTTGCTGGCCCTTCCCCTGGCTCGGCCGCTTTTGCTGCGTCTGATGATTACCGCCGGCCGCGAAGATCTGCTGCTCATTTATGGCCTGCTGCTGGCTCTGGGAGGCGGCTGGCTGTTTGAAATCGTTGGTCTCGATGCCAAGCTGGGGGCTCTGATCGTCGGCATGGTGCTGGCCGGTCACCCTCAATCTGATGAATTATACGACAAGCTGTGGGCTTTGAAAGAGGTTTTTCTGGTTGGCTTTTTTCTGCAGGTCGGTCTGGCCGGTTTTCCCGACAGCCGCGGCTGGATGATTGTCGGACTGCTCCTGCTGTTTCTGCCCCTCAAGGGAATATTGTTTTTCGCCCTCATGGTCTTGTTTAAGCTGCGGGCCAGAACCGCCTTTTTGAGCAGCGTTTCCCTGACCGCCTATAGTGAATTTGGCCTGATTGTGGCGGCCGGTGCGGTAGCTGGCGGGCTGATTGGCAGTGAGTACGTGGTGATTATGGGGCTGCTGGTGGCCATATCATTTGCCCTCAATGCACCGGTCAGCCGCGTCGTTAATCGGCTGTGGCTGCGGCTTGAGAAAACGCTCGTTGCTTATGAGCGCGACATTCGCCATCCGGATCACGAGCCGCTCAGCCTGGGTTCAGCCGACTACGTCATTTTGGGGATGGGACGCGCCGGCACGGCCGCCTACGATTATTTAATTGAACAGGAGCGACGACCGGTTGGCCTCGATGACGATCCGGCCCAAATTCAGCGGCATCTTCAGGAAGGAAGGCGCGTGATTTATGGGGATGCCAAAGATCCGGAGTTGTGGACCGATCTCGATTTGTCAGAGATCCAGGGGGTGTTGATGACGGTGGGCTATGAGTCAGCTGAAATCACCGCGGCCCGGAATTTGCGCCAAGAGGGGTACGAGCGCTCAATCGCCGCCCTGCTGCGCAATGTCGAAAGCCACGATGCCTTGGAGGAGGCTGGGGTGACGGTCTCGTTCCTGCCTATCGCTCAGGCCGGCCGGGAGCTGGCGGAAGCTTGTACCGCTGTTGAGGAACCGGCCGTAGGGTAAAGATTAGGGAAAGTGATGACCCCCGATCAAATTCTTATCCTCATCATTTTAACGGCCGCAGTGGTTCTGTTTATTTCGGAGAGGCTGAGAGCGGATGTCGTGGCCCTGCTGGTTTTGCTGACGCTGATTGTGAGCGGCCTGCTGACGGTGGATGAGGCGTTTCAGGGGTTTGCCAGCCCCGCCGTCGTCACCGTGTGGGCGGTGTTTATGATCAGTGGCGGTCTGCAGCGCAGCGGGGTGGCCGACATTATCGCTCGCCGTCTGCTGCAGTGGGCCGGGAACAGTGAGACCCGTCTGTTGATGTTCCTGATGCTGGGGGCCGGGGTGATGTCCGCGTTTATGAACAACATTGGGGCGGTGGCAATTTTGATGCCGGCCGTGATCAGCATTAGTCGCCGGCTCCAGATTTCGCCCAGCAAGCTCCTCATGCCGCTGGCATTTTCGGCTCTGCTGGGCGGCAACCTGACCTTAATCGGTACCCCACCCAACATTCTGGCCGTCAGCCTGATGCAGGACGCCGGTATCGAGCCTTTCGCCTTTTTTGATTTTTTGCCAACCGGTCTGTTGGTATTGGCTACGGGAATGATTTATATGGTCCTCGTCGGCCGCTATCTCATACCCGACCGGCTTGAATCCGGTGGCCTGTCAGAGGAATATCACGTGCGCGATTTTCTGACGGAGGTTCAAATTACCTCACAGTCGGCCCTAGTTGGCCAGCAGGTCAACCAATCTGATTTAGGGGCGGAGTACAACCTCAACGTCATCTACGTTCGCATTAGCCCGGATGAAACGGTTAGCCCATTTAGCGATTACAAGCTGCAGGAAAAGGATGTGCTTCTTATTGAAGGGAATCCCCAACAAATCGTTCAGGCCAGTGAACGGTATCGCTTTGTTCCCGTGGCCGATTTCTCAGCGTCTGAGCTGACGCTGGAAAGCGATTCTGATGATTTTCACCTGGCTGAGATAACGCTGGCCCCTGGCTCCACACTGGAGAATCAAACGATTAAAGAGATCGATTTCCGCGAGCGGTACGGCCTGTCGGTTTTGGCTCTGCGTCATAACGGGGTCGATCAGGCGAGCTCGCTGCGCGATCTTCCGGTCCGCTTTGGTGATTCGATGCTGGTTCAGGGACCGGCTGAAAAATTTACCGGTTTGCTCAACGACAACAATCTGCTGGTTTTGGAACGACCCAATATCGAGAAGCGGCGCACCAGCAAGATTCCCCTGGCCTCTGGTATCTTGCTGTTTGTCATTGTGGCTGCAGCCCTGGGGCTGCTGCACGTGGCGGCCCTGATGTTGGCCGGCGGGGTGCTGATGGTGTTGGGGGGCGTCTTAAAAATCGAAGAGGCGTATCGGGTGATTGACTGGCAGGCGGTGTTTCTAATTGCCGGAATGCTGCCCCTGGGGGTGGCCATGGAAAAAACCGGCACGGCCGGATTAATCGCCAATCAGCTTGTTGAGTTAACGGGGGGGATGGGACCGGTAGCGGTTTTGGCCACCATGTTTGTGCTGACGGCGCTGCTCACCGAGGTCATCTCCAACGCGGCGGCGGCCGTCTTAATTGTTCCGATCGCCATTGACGTTGGATTTGGCCTCCAACTCAACCCTCATCCCTTTGTCATGGCCACCGTCATTGCCGCTTCAACCTCATTTCTCATGCCGATCGGACACCAGGTGAACATCATTGTTTTTGGCGCCGGTGGATACAAATTTTCTGACTACGCTCGCGTCGGGGTGGGTCTAAATTTGCTTCTCTTAACCATTACGGCCATTTTTGTGCCGCTGATCTGGCCGTTTTAAGTGGATCACTATTAAATTCAGCCACAGATTAACGCGGATTAACACAGAGCTCCGAAGGGGCAAGAGAGAAATCGGTGTTAATCTGTGATAATCTGTGGCTTTTTTATTTAATTATTTGGGAAATGGACCAATTAAGGCAACAGCCTCTTTCCCCGTAGAATAAATAACCAGAATCAAATAAACTTCGTTGAAGGTCATGATAATGCGTTTTGTCAACGTGAATTGGTTCGATACCAACCACGCAAAGGTGACGGAAAGCTGTGATAAAATATGCCTATAGGGATTGTCGACGCGGTTGAAAAAGCGCGTTTTCAGCAGATGGTCAATGGTCGAGCATAAAGCCTGCTTAGACATTGTGATTCTAAAAAAGGGAGGTAATTATGTCGCTCCTAGCAAGATTGGCCAGTGGACAAGACCGTAAAGATGAAGAGCCAAATAAGGCCCTGGGTAGGGAACTGGCGGAAACACGCGATACGGACGGGCTTGACAAAATCGCCGAAAATTTATTCCATGAGGACAAGCGAGTGCAGGCCGACTGCTTGTCGGTATTGGAGCAGGTCGGGCTGCTGGCTCCTGAACTCATCGAGGATTACGTCGGCGAGTTTATCCGACTAATTTTTAATCGGAATAATCGCCTGGTGTGGGCCTCCATGATCAACCTTGCCCTGATTGCCGATCGGAAACCGGGCGAGATTTTTGATCGCTTTGACGATATTGTGAAAGTGATTGACAAGGGATCGGTGATTACTCAGGATAACGGGATCAAAACATTGGCCAAAGTGGCTTCAACACGCCCCGAATACCGGGAAGCGATCTCTCCTTACTTAATGAAGCAGCTCAAAAGCTGCCGGCCGAAAAGTGTGGCTCAATATGGGGAAAGCATTCGCTGGGCGATTGACGAGACCAATCAGGAAGAGTATTTGGCGATTCTCAACGATCGCGTTGAACGGCTGAAGCCATCACAACAAAGAAGGGTCAGAAAGTTGATCAACTCTTTTTGAATTGACATCGATGTTTCCAGAGTCATGCGAAAAATTAAGCGCACAACCTTAAAATGGGTATCCATTTCTCTCTTGTTAATAGTTGGCGCGGCGTTCTTTTTTCAATATGCAGCGGATCAGCCGCCGGATTTAGAGAAAATCAACTGCCATCCCAATGACTTTGGCAGCCGATTTTATCCTTCTGTTAGAGCGGGAGCGGCCGGTTATCCGCAGCTGGCCGCAACGGCTGTGGCCACCCATTCCGTAAACCTGGCTGAACATAATCTGACCTATTTAGTGATTGACTGCACCATTTTCCTTTTTGAAAATGAACAGGCGGCCCATCAGGCGTTCGACTTAGCATGTGCCGATCAAATTACTCCTCCGGTGACTTTGTTAAGGGCAGGTGATGAATTGTGTGACTTTGTGGGCAGCGCTCCATTTAATGTCGCTTTTCGGAGTGGTGAATACCTCGTCCTGATGAGTGGTGACGCCTATCCTTTTCCTATTTATGATGTGGCATATCGACTTGACAATCAAAGTGATCGCCCCGGTTTATGGCGGCACAGTGACCGGCTGCAGCGATGGCAAGATCTATGGAACCGGTTTATCGAGGGATGGTTCTAAAATCGGCTGTGACCTCAACAATTCGATCAACATGACCTGGCAATATGAATAGTACCGACAATTTTTGACGATCTGTGAGAAATACATTAAAGTCACTTACGATCAACGTTGTTTTCTCTGAAATGTCTTAGCGGATATCAAACGATGCCCAATCATTGATCTTCTCAAAAAAATGCCTGCACAACCTTGGAAATCAATCCTTAGGCCGTCCGCTCCAAAAAAACCAGATAGGAGGTCCATCGCATGGAAGAAGGCCACACATACTCAGAAGGGGATTGGATTGTCCATTCACAGCACGGGATTGGTCAGGTGAAAGGTGTTGATGTTAAAGACATCAGCGGTGAAAAAACAAGCTATTACAGAATTAAAACGACAGACAGCACCTTTTGGATGCCGATCGATCAAATGAATGATGATGTTTTGAGGTCTGTTTCGACACCGGAAGAAATTCAGCAGGCGATTATCACCTTGCAAAAACCGGCCGAAGAGATGTCTTCTAACTACAAAATTCGGCAGCAGCGCATTCAGCGAGCATTGGTCCTCAATACACCTGAGGCAATCGCCCAGCTGATTCGAGATTTGCGAGCCCAGCAGCGTAAAACAGGGGGGTTAAACACCGCTGAACGGAATGCTTTTCGCAATTTAAAACAGCGCCTCGTCGAAGAGTGGGCCATTGTAAAGGGCATCAATACCGATACGGCCGCGTCAAAGCTGGATAACCTCCTCAGCCTTTAGGTGAATCACAAAAGGAATCAGTAATAACAGCTGCGGACTAATCCTTTCTTTTAAGTGGTTTACAAAAAGAATTGTTAAAATAGTCACGGATTAACACGGATTTTCACAGATTTCTCTCTCTAATCTGTGCAATCTGCGAACCCTCGCTAAGCGCGTTTTTTACCATTGATCCCATCAGCTCATAAATGTGGCCCGCCATTTCTTCCGGGGAGTACGCCGGGCTGTCTTCAACCCACCACTGCAACATTGCGCTAAAGGTGCCGGCCAGCGATCGAGCTAAGATCGGCCGTGGAATATGAAGCTCTTCCTCTGAAAAACAATGCTGAAGTTTTGACTCAAAATGGATAATCAACGCTTCATTAATCATATATTGAATGAGCATGACCTCTTTGCCCAATTGATAGAGCATCGCCCGAAAACGCCCTTTGTGCTGTGCTTTTTGCAGCATGGCCACCAGGGAGGCGGGTGGTTCAGGAGACAGCCAACCCGTGCGGGTCGAAGGGGCGATTTGCATCTTTTCAAAGCGAGTGCGGTGCAGGTGCACCAGAATTTGAGCCTTGTTTTGAAAGTATCGATAGAAAGTTGTCCGGCCGACGTTGGCCTGCTCGGAAATTTCGCCAACCGTTAACCCTTCATACCCTTTTTCGCCAATCAGCTCAATAAAGGCGTCGATAATCGCCTTTTCCATACGCATTTTTTGTCGATTGGGCTTATGGTCGGTCATACTCATTCCCGTCAAAGGTTACTCTTCCTGGCTTAGCAAAAAAGCGATCAAATGTCGGAGTTCCTGCTCGCTCAGCACCTCACCATAAGCGGCCGGCATGACGTCGCTGTAACCCGACACGATAAAATCATCTGGATGGACGATACTATTATACAGATACGTTTCAGCCTGCACCCCAGGAATTCGGTCGGCCGCCTGCCCGCCAATCTGATCGAGTGGGGGACCGACAATTTTGCGCCCATCCAGGCTGTGGCAGGTGGCACAGGACGGTTGATTTTCGATGCTTTGATAAAAAATCCGCTGACCTTCCTGCCAATCCCCGTTTGTCAGGTCAATTTCATCGGCGGTCGTCACGGTAGAGGAGGGGGTTGAAGCGAAAGCGGGAATCGATCTGAAAAGCGGCCGCCACCAGGGAATGGCACTTAGCACCAGGATCGTGGCCAGCAGATAACAGGTGATCGCCCAGCGATATTTGACCTTGGCCATGACCGCCTTGCGCGAGCGGGCCCAGCCCAAATGAGAAAGCCCCAGGGCAATGATCATTTGTAGGGGATGTTCGAGACCGAAAAAGCGCAGTTCCCGCACCCCCATCGCTTCGCCAAAATCGCGTACGGCCGCCTGAGCCAACCCCGCGGGTAAAAAATACAAAATCACGCCGAGTACAAACTGCAGCGAAAAAGCCATGGCAAAGAAAAATCCGGCGCGATCTTCCCATTTGCCCCATTCTCGATGGGTCGCTCTTCCCCACCAGATCCAGCCCAATGCCCAGACCATCGCCAAAATGACCAGCCATCGCGTATAGCTGTGCAGCAGCAAGGTAACGTTATACATCAATAATCTCGTTTTCTCCTGATTTGTTAGGCATTTGATTCAATATGGTGATCGATCCTCAATTTGGCGATATTTTCTATAACCGTCGGTTATTAAAGATTTACAAATAAATGCGGATATGGACCACCTTCAAAAACAAGCCCGTCATCCTGGCCCCCGTCTTCACGGGGGTAAACTACGACGGTGATCTACCGGTAGCAAGCCAATGGATTCCCGCTTTCGCGGGAATGACGCTGCTATATCGGACTTGATTTATCAAAACTCAAAAACCGGCGGCTAAAGGGTTGGTTATCCATCAGGTCAGACCATTAGCACCGCATTTTAATGCGGGGGTGAAGAAATATCTCCTAGCGAACTTCCTTAGAAGCTTGCACCGGTGTGGATGGTATCGGAACACAGGCGGTCGCCCAAGAAACAAAGCTCATAATTTGTTCCACATGGAACAGATCGGCTAATTTGTTCCCCAAAGGTGGTTTGGTTTTGCAATTTCCTTAAGTCGCTTACAAAAATTTTTATAAGAAAAAACGTCCGCAGATTACGCAGATTTTCGCAGATTAGAGGAAGAAATCTGTGAAAATCCGTGTTAATCCGTGGCTTTTTTTAACAATTCTTTTTGTAAACCACTTAAATCAT
>JASJCR010000062.1 GCA_030065875.1 Ardenticatenaceae bacterium
TTGCGGAGTATATGGCGGCGGAAGTGCTCAACCGACAGCCGCCGGCCATCCGCACTTTCCTACTGCAAACCGCCCTCGTTGAGCGGTTTAACCCCGAGCTGTGTCAGACGCTGACCGGCATGGCCAACACCAACGAGCTTCTCGAAACCCTCGAACAGCGCAACCTATTTCTGATTCCGCTCGATCAGGAGCGATACTGGTATCGATATCATCACCTCTTCACCGATCTGCTTCGCCAGCAAATTCGACAGCTCCTGTCAAAAAACGAGATCCAGGCCCTCTACCGGCAAGCGGCGGTTTGGTTTGCCGATCATCAGCTGTTAAATGAAGCAATTTCCTACGCGCTGCAGGCGGAAGCTTGGGAAGTGGCGGCCGAACAGATTGCCAACCTGCGACCGGCAGGCTTATGGCAGGAGGAAACCGCCGGTCAGGTTCAGGCCTGGGTTAAACAGCTGCCGGATGAGGCATTGATGCGCCATCCTCGAGCAGCGGTGCTGGCCGCGGCCGCCGGGCTGGTGCGCGGGGAAATTCAGTTTGTCTGGCACTACCTCGATTTAATGGCCGGTCAGCCGGAGGTCAATGCCGATTGGCACCTGTTTCAGGCGATTGTGGCTCGAAACGGGGGCGATTTAAACGCCGCTTACGAGCACGCCCAAACCGCCATGGAGGGATTTCAGTCCGATTCGTCTATTCTGCACTGGCTGGGTCGGGTACAGCTAATTAATATATTTTTGGAGTCGGGGGCTTTTGAGCCGGCCCAAAAAGAGGTAGATGCCCTGCGACGTGGATGGCAGAAGGCGGTTGGCGAACCGGAATCTCAGCTGATTTTTTTCTACACAGTGCGTATGGAGGCGGTGCTCTATAATCTGGCCGGCCGCTTCCCCGAATCGGAAGCCGTGCTGCAGCGTGCACTGCAGCAGGTCGAGCAGCTGGGCTGGCAGCTCAACCCCCTCGTCGGCCTGATTTATATCGCCCTGGCTCGGGCCAATTGGGCGATGAACCGCCTCGACCGAGCCAGCCAATACAACAAAATCGCCAGAGAATGGGGGGAGCGATCGGGCATTTCTGATTTACTTGTTGAGGAGACATTTATTACCTGCGATCTGGCGGCCGCAGCCGGAGATACAGCTGCGTTTGAAGAAAAATTCACCTGGCTGCGCCGCTTTACGAACCACTCACAGCTAAATCATCTCATCGATTTAATTGATGCGCAGGAGGCAGCGTACCGTCTGCGCCTGGGGCAGGTTGATCAAGCGCTGGCCTGGGCCGAACGTGCCGGATTGTCTGCGGCCGATCGCCCAACGTACAATCAATTATTTCCATATCAAACATGGTGTCACGCCCAGATCGCCGCCGCCGCAGCCGGTCAGCAATCGTTCGACAGCCAAATCCTGTCGCTTCTGATGCACATGCGCGCGTCGGCAGAAGAAGCTGACGATGTATACAGCCAGGTTCAATTTAATCTTTTATACGCCTGGGCGCTCGATCTCAATCGTCAACCTGATGAGGCGCTGGCCGCAGTGGGCCGGGCGATCGAACTGGCCGCCCCCGGCTCGTTTGCCCGGCCGTTTGTCGATATCGGTCAGCCGATTCTCCCGCTCCTGGCCGCTCTCCTAACCAAAAGCCCCCAAAAAGCGAATCAAAAAAAGCGCGAACTTGTCAAGGCGCTCCTGAACGAGCTCATGCCCCAACAAAAACAAGCGCCCAGCAACTTATTACCTGAACCGCTGACCGAACGCGAAAACGACGTGCTGCGCTGTCTGGCGGCCGGGATGTCCAACGCCGAAATTCAGGAGTCGCTGGTCATCTCCAAAAACACGGTTCGCACCCATCTCAAAAATCTCTACGCCAAGCTGGACGCCTCCAGCCGGGTCCGTGCCGTTCAAAAAGCGCGCGATCTGGGTTTGGTCTAAGTCGTTTCCAACTTCTTTTCTCCCCTCTCCCCTCTCTTTTCTCTCTTCTCTCTTCTCTCTTCTCAAATTCTCACCCCCCCTTTTCACCCCCAGCGGTGATTCGCCTTCTCCGCCATTCTTCTACAATCTTGGAAATGCCCTTTCCATCTCGATCCCTTGGGTAAGGGAATGGCAAATTGCCTTTTTTTTACGATTTATTTTCAAGGAGACATTCATCATGATTGCAGTATTGCGCCAGCGAAATTTCGCCTTCCTGTGGGCCGGGGGATTAATTTCCATGATCGGCAACTGGGTCCTGCTCGTCGCCGTTCCTTTTTACATTTACCAGGTTACCGAATCAGCCCTGGCCACCAGTGCGGTGCTCATGGTTTACGTCGCCCCTGGCGCGTTTTTTGGCACCCTGGCCGGTGTGTTTGTCGATCGCTGGGATCGCAAGCGGGTGATGGTAGCAGGCAATTTGCTGCAGATGGCTGTCGTGCTGATCATGCTGCTGATCCGATCACCAGAGTGGGTGTGGCTCATTTACGTGGCGATTTTTCTGGAAGCAACCATCAGCCAGTTTACCGGCCCGGCCGAAAATGCCCTGCTACCGACCCTGGTCGGGGAAGAGCATCTTATCGCCGCCAATTCGCTTAACTCGATGAACGACAACCTGGCGCGGCTGGTAGGCCCGGCCGTGGGTGGCGCACTGCTGGCCCTCACCGGCTTCTGGGCGGTGGTGGTCATCGATGCAATCACCTTTGGCCTGGCCGCATTAATGATCGCCCAGGTTCACACCCAAACGCGACCGGCCCCAAAAATCACAGAGGAGGCGCCCGCGGCCGGGCAGGCGTGGCTGCAGTTTTGGCGCGAATGGCTGAGTGGATTGCGGTATATCAAGCGGGTCAGGGTTCTGGCCATTACCATCTCGATCCTGGCCTTTGCGCTTTTTGGCGACGCCATTATGAGCGCCCTTCTGGTTGTCTTTGTGCAGGAAGAAATGGGGTTGAGCGCGGTTGAGTTTGGCTGGATTATGACCGCCAGAGGGATTGGTGGATTGATCGGCGGCATCCTGATCGCCCAGCTCGGTCAAAAGTTATCGCAAACGCTGCTGATCACCGCTGGGTTGACGCTGAGCGGCATTCTTCTACTGATCGTCGTTATTTTCCCGACCCTCACCGTCATTTTGCCGCTGGTCGTGTTGGTGGGTATATCGGTCATGGCCTTCTTCATCGGCTTTCAAACGATCTTGCAAATTGAAACTGAAGAAGCGTATCGCGGCCGGGTGTTTGGCGCTTACGGCACAACAATGATGCTGATCATGTTGATCGGCAGCGGGCTGGCCGGGGCCTTAGCCGATGTGGCTGGCTCGACGGAGCTAATGGCCGCCGCGGCCGGGATTTACATCATCGCCGGGGCGCTGGCCTTTGTGCTCTATCGCCTACAGCCGGTTTCCCAGCCGGAACAGGAGTTGAGCGCCGGCTAAATCCCCTTAATCCCCAAATCTTTGTTAAGCGATTTAAGTAGTTTACAAAAAGAATTGTTAAAAAAAGCCACGGATTAACACGGATTTTCACAGATTTCTCTTTGTAATCTGCGATAATCCGTGAAAATCTGCGGCTTTTTTTTGTTGATTCACCTTAAAATGTATTTTTTCCTAATTGTGCTGCCACTTATAGATAGACATGATTCACCGGGCCGTTAGCCAATGACAACAAAAGCTTTTGTGGCTGGCGGCCCGCAGCTATCACAATTAGGGAGAAAAAAATGAGGATTACAGTTTTAGGAAGTGGCGTTGTCGGACAGGCAACCGGTTGTGGATTGATCCAGAAGGGTCATGAGGTTACATTTCTCGATGTTAATGCAGAGCTCGTCAGGGAACTCTGTCAGCAGGGGATACGGGCGTATGACGTCCGTGAATCGATCCCGGATATCCAGTCTGACGTCATCATGGTTTGTATCGGCACCCCGCCGCACCCCGTCACCAGGGCCGTCGATTTGAGCTACATCACGGCCGGCATGAAAACAGTGGCTGGTTTAATTCAAAATCAAGGGACGTGGCCGGTTGTGGTCATTCGGTCAACGGTGCCGCCAACGACAACCAGGGATATTCTCATACCCCTCATCGAGGAAAATAGCGGGCTTAAGGCCGGCCGAGATTTTGGCGTTTGCATGAATCCCGAATTTCTGCGGGCCAAAAGTTCGGCCGAAGATTTTGCCAATCCGTGGGCCACCGTGATTGGAGAGCATGACGTTCAATCCGGAGCGGTTATCGCCGATCTTTACCGGCCGTTTGGTGGTGAGATGTATCGCACGTCTCTAACGGAAGCGGAGTTCATTAAATACAAGAACAATTTACGCAATGCCGTGATCATCAGCTTTACCAATGAAATGTGGTTGCTGGGTCAAAAACTGAACATTGATGCCAACCGCGCCTCCCAAATCGTTTCCAAGACGGCCGAATCCGCCTGGAATTCAGCCTATGGATCAACTGGCGGATATCCCTATGGCGGAACGTGTCTACCAAAAGATACGCTGGCCTTTCTCGAGTTTAGCAAAGAGAATGATCATGATTTACCGCTTCTGGCGGCGGCGGTTCACGTAAACGACAAAATGGAGGATTTGGCAAACAAAAACATCATCCCACCCGCTCAAATTGAAGGGTTTAATTGGCAACCTTCACCGGCCAAATTAGACGGAGGATTATTGTGACCATCGATCCGCTAGAGTGGCTTTCAGCGTTCTTTTTTGCAACACGCGACTGGCAATCGGTTTATTTATGGATTCTCGGCTATTTTTGGTCAATCTGGCTGCTAAAATTCTTATTTAGCCGCTTTTATCAGCCGTGGCAAAATAAATTTTCAGCAGCGACAACGGTAATCATCCCAACGTATAAAGAAGGACGGGATATTTTACGTCAGTCGGTGAATTTGGTTCTTGATCATGAGGCTGATGTCGTCACCAAGGTCTTGCTCCTGACAGATGAGCGGGAACCGGATGTGACCGCCTGGGCTCGAGAGGAGTGGGCTGCGGAACGGGTGGAAGTCATCGAATCGCCACCCGGAAAGCGGCAGGCGGTTCGGCTGGGTCTGGAATCAGCTCAAACCGATCTGGTCGTCATTGTTGAGAGCGATACGTTTGCCACCCCTGGGTCTATCGATGAGCTGATCAAACCGTTTGAAGACGATCGGGTGGGTGGCGTCGTGGGTGACCAGCTTATTTATGAGCCATATGAATCGCTGGTAAACCTCTTTAATCATTGGGTTGAGCTGATTAAATACCGCCTGACCGTGCCGGCCTTGAGCCTATTTGGTCAGGTGACGGTTCTGGGCGGCCGCTGCGTCGCGTTTCGGCGTGAAGCGGTTTTACCGCTGATGGATTCGCTGGTTGATGAGATTTTTTACGGCCGGCGCTGCATCAGTGGCGATGACGGCCGTTTAACCAGCCTCCTTCTCCAGGCAGGGTGGCGGGGGGTATATCAGAGCACGGCCGTGTTTGTGACGGTTTCCCCCCCGACCCTGTACACACTGTGCAAACAGCGGCTGCGCTGGTTTCGCAACTCGTGTCGCCGCACGATACGCGGCCTATTGTGTTTTCGCGAGCCGTATTTGCCCAATGCCGATCGCTTCTGGGTCTGGAAACGCCCGGCTGCAGCGCTGCAGATGACCACGGTCTGGACCAATTCCCTGGTGATGGCGGCCGCGATTGCCATCACGTACCACAGCATTTCCACCGGCCAATGGCTGTGGCTGGGCAATCGGCCGATCGATATCGCCATACGCGTGGTTGTGTTTCTGGGGATAGGTATGGGTGTGCGGCGCCTCATTCGCCTGGCCCCAGCCTTGAGCGATACCAGACTACCCTACTGGATTTTTATCTTTGTTTTTCCCTGGTATCTGATCATGATGTGGTTTGTGAGGATTTACGCCATCCTGTCGATGAACCGGCAGGGATGGGTCACCCGGGTCGGGAGCGGTGCTGGTGGGTTTGGGCCAGGCAGCTGATAATTACCGGGATCAGTGGCGGGTGTCGAATACCCGCCACCTGTCATTTCACCTGAGCTGCTGCCTTACCTTTCTGATGAATGGGGCCTGTCATCCCCGCGTAGGCGGGGATCCATCGGTGTCCATCCAGAGGATTTCCGCTTTCGCAAGAATGACGCTGCTGTTTCGCTGTTTTTTCAAAACTCAAAATTCGGCAGCGTATGAAGGCTTCAGCTTATCCACCTTCACCTCACAGCTGCGGCAGTAAATAAAGATTTTCCTCGACCAGCTCCAAATAAATTGATTCGCCAATCTCGTGCAGTTCGTTGACGCGCGGATCGTAATGCTTGACGGCGACCACATAATTTTCAATTTCGAGGTCATATTCAGCGACAGAACCAAGATAGGAGAGGTAGCGCACCGTGCCCGGAATAGCGTTGGCCTGCGGCGCGGTCTGAACGCGCACCGATTCCGGCCGCAGCAGCAGCTGGGCCCGATCACCGATCTTAAACTCATGGCGGCTTATTTTTGGCACCTGCAGCAAAATTTTATTGAGCTGCACCTCAAGCTTATCTGCCGATTCTGAGACAATCTCCACCGGGAGAAAGTTGGCCTGTCCGATAAAGTCGGCCACAAAACGATTGGCCGGCCGGCGATAAATTTCAATGGCGTTGTCCGCCTGCTGAATACGCCCCTGATCCATGATCACAATCCTGTCGGACAAAGCCATCGCTTCGTCCTGGTCGTGGGTCACATAGATACTGGTGATGCCAAAACTTTTTTGGATACGCCGAATTTCGGTCCGCATCTGCACCCGCAGCTTGGCGTCGAGGTTGCTCAGCGGCTCATCAAAGAGCAGGACTTTGGGTTCCATCACCAGCGCGCGGGCCAGAGCCACCCGCTGCTGCTGGCCGCCGCTCAACTGGTTGGGGGCGCGGTTTTCCAGGCCTGTCAGCTCGGTCATATCCATGACCTGCCCCACCTTGGTCCGCACCTCAGAACGACTCAGGCGCTTGATTTTTAACCCGTACGCAATGTTTTCGTACACGTTGAGGTGAGGAAAAATTGCGTAGCTCTGAAACACCATGGCCATGTCTCTCATGTTGGGTGGCAAATCATTTATTTCCTCCCCATCAAGCACAATCCGCCCCTCAGTTGGGAACTCAAACCCGGCAATCAGGCGCAGGGTTGTGGTTTTACCGCAGCCTGACGGCCCCAGAAGGGTGACCAGCTCCCCTTTTTCGATCTCCAGCGACACCTGATCAACCGCCCGCACGGCCGCACCCCCATCTCGGGCCGGGAAAATCTTGCTCAAGTTATCTAAATTCAGGAACATCGAACCTCTCCTGTGGCCATGCTAAATTTCTGTCAGCGAAATATCGATCTTGTCCGCTGCGCCGTACGTGCGGCCAAGCCACCAGTAAGTCAAACCGATCGCCACCAGCACGATCAAAATCAAAATCACTGAGTAAGCCGCAGCGGTGCTCATTCCCCCCTGCTCAACTTCGCTCAAAATCCAGACGGTCAAAATCGGCCACTCGGCCGTGGTCAGAAAAATGATGGCCGACAGGCTGGTCATGTGACGGGCGAAGGCAAAAATCAGGCCGGCGATAAAGGCAGGCAATATCAGCGGCAGGGTGATGTGGCGAAATGTATACTGAGCGTCGGCCCCCAGGCTGTTAGATGCCTCTTCGATAGCCGGGTCAATTTGCTGCAGCGCGGCCACCCCGGCCCGGACGGAGGCGGGCAAACTGCGTACCGCATAGGCGGCGATGACGATATATGGGGTCCCGATCAGAGCCAGCGGTTCCCCCCAGAAGGTCAGCGCGGCCGCCAGCGACAAAATACCAAAGGTCAGCCATGGCCGTATCGTCTCCGCCGCCCGCCGCACGATAAAGATACCGGCCACCAAATACGTGTAGCCCAGCATGGCCATTGTCGGCCTGGTAAAGACGGTAATCATGCTGCTGGATTTGGTGATGAGTTTTGAAAGAAATCCGCCCCCCAGCGACCTTCCCCACACGGCCAGCGGCCGGGTGACCAGCGGGCTCAAATTGTAAATGAGGAGCAGCGCCGCCATCACCAGCAGCGCTCCCACGACAACGCGGCGCTGACCGGGCGGCGTGGCGCGCCAGGCCACGGCCGCCAGCAGCAAAAAACCGCCCATGATGATAAAGCGCCAGCCGTCTTCATGCAGCCCCAGCTGGTCAAACAGCCAGTTAAATCCCAGGGCCAGCATCGTACCCCCAACCAGTAAAAGGAACCGGCCGCGGGTTTCTTTGATACCGCTTTGCGCCAGGTAAAACGCCAGCAAAACAAAGACGATAATGACCACTGCTAAAGGGGCCTGGACAAAGGCGATGATGTATCCAATCCCTAAAATTGTGCCCGGTACGGCTCCACCCAGATTAGAGATGAAGTCAAGCGCCTGCTTTCCGGCAAACACTTTGCGCACGACGAGAAAAGCGATCACCATCCCTATAATGCCGGCAATTGGCGTGGCCACGGCCGACAAGAAGGTCGTCGACAAAATGGCGTTCATGCCCCGCGTGAGCGCATCCCCGTAGTGGGTTAAATTGAGGGTGTTGTTGATCCCCCACAGGGTGGTCAGGGACCCAACGACAATCGATAAGTAGAGGCTCAGCACCAGAATGAGAACCAAAACGGTGGCGACAATAAAGCTCCAGCGAATCAGCGGTTCCTTGACAAAATTGGCCCCGCCCGTTGGCTTGCCGGTCACCGCCACGTAAGACCGGCGGCTGACGTAATAGTGCTGCAGCAGAAAAACCGTCAGGGTGGGTAAAAGCAGAACCAGCGACAGAGCGGCCCCCCGCTGCTGGTCAAAAAGACCGTTGATTGAGAGAAAAATCTCGACCGACAGCACGGTTCGATTGCCGCCCAACAGCAGCGGATTGCCCAGATCAGCCAGGGATTCAACAAAAAGCAGTAAAAATGAACCGGCCATCCCTGGAATGAGCAGCGGCAGGGTGACGGTGCGGAATATGTGAAATTTGCTTGCTCCCAGGCTTAGCGCCGCTTCTTCAATCGAAGGGTCGAGCCGCTCCAGCATCGCCCGAATGATCAAATAGGCAACCGGAAAAAAGGTAATAATCTGCACAAAAACCAGCCCGTCAATCCCATAGATATCGTTCATCCCCTGAATGAAGCGAATGCCCAATATTTGGCGGGTCACCAGACCGGAACGGCCAAAAAGCAAAATGGTGGCGATGGCAATGGCAAAAGGGGGTGAAATGGTTGGCAGCAGCGTCAACACATGCCAGTAGCGGGCACCGGGCATGTTGCAGCGGACCATGGTGTAGGCAAAAATAAAACCGAGCAGGGTCCCACCAGCGGCCGTGGCCAATCCCATCATCATCGTATCCCGCAATACACCCCAATTGTAGGCTCGATAAACTGGATCAAAGTAGCGAGCAAAATATTTAAAGCTGACCTGACCGGTATCAAGCTCAAAAAAACCCTGCCAGACAACTCTCAGAAGCGGATAGGCGATAAAAAGAAGAACAAATATGCCCACAAGCAGCAGTCCGATGGCCAAAATGGGGTCACGGCCGATCAGCCTGATTTCCTGGTAGCGACGCCAGAGCGTTCGCCAGACGCGCGACTGCGGGGGTGCCGGCGCAACAGAAATTTTTTCTGTTTGGTTCATGGTTGGTCCCGACTTTTAAAATAAAGCCACGGATTAGGAAGTTCAAAGTTTATAGACCGTGTTTAAAAAGCCCCTTTAGATAGCTGCTGTGGTCGGTGTCCTCACTGAACCACGCAGCGGCACGGTCAGAGACCGGCCGCAGCAACCATATAGGTCGTGGTGTTTTTAAACACTTTCTAAAAAGTGAAAAGAAAGACAACTCTCTGAAGCGTACTACTTCTCTCTTTTAACTTTATACTTATCAATACTTAATCCGTGGCCAAACAGCTTACTCTTTCAGCTGATCCGCATTGGCAATTTCATTGGTAAAGCGATCGACAAAGTCCGATTTGCTTTCACCGCAGAATTGAAAATCGTAGTCAATCAGGTTCACTTCCAGGAGTTCCGGCATCGAGGCACTGGCCCCATTGACGGTCGGGGCCTGAAAGGCATTGTATTTTGGTCCCAGTTCCTGGGTAGCCGGCTCGAGCGCCCAATCAAACCACTTTTGCGCGGCGTCGAGATGGGCTGCACCCTTGATTATCCCCATGCCGCCGATCTCATAACCGGTCCCTTCTTCGGGGAAGGTCAACACCAGGGGAGCGCCATCCTGAATTTGGGCCACAATATCATGGGAAAAGACGATCCCCACGGCCGCCTCACCCTGACCCACAAAGCGGGCCGGAGCGGAGCCGCTCTTCGTAAACTGGTTAACCTGGCCGGCATAGGTGCGCAAATAATCCCACCCGGGTTCTTCTCCACGCATCTGCAAAATGGTGCAGAGAGCGGTGTAAGATGTACCTGAGCTTGATGGATGGGCAACCATGAGCTGGTCGGCAAATTCCGGCTTTAATAAATCATCCCAGCTGGTGGGCGGCTCCAGACCTGGATTCTCATCGAGGAAGGTCTGGTTGGTCGCAAATCCCAATGACCCTACATAAATACCAACCCATTGATTGTCAGGATCACGCATCAGCGCCGGATCCTTGATGTTATCCAGGTTGGGAGAGTCGTAAGCTTCAAGCAGCCCCTCTTCCTTGGCAGCAATAAAACTGTCGATTGGGCCACCCCACCAGATGTCAAATTGGGGGTTCTCTTGTTCGTTGCGCAAACGGGTTAAAGATTCTCCACTCGACATGCGAACAAAATTAACCGTGATTTCGGGAAAAGCAGCTTCGAACTCAGCTTTCATACCCTCACACCATTCCACCTGGGGTGTGCACAGCAGGTTGAGCTCGGTGCTTCCCGTTTCTTGCTGGCAGGCGGTCACCAGCAGCAAAAGGGCGCCAATCAACACCATGAAGCGCGGTATCACCTTAGACATGTTTCCTCCTTTTTTGTAGGCAAGTAATGGGGTTTTTTAAAACGTAAGGAAAGTATAAACTATTTTTGGATGATCTTTGTCATGAGTAACAACGTCAACTGTCATTTTTAAGCGGTGAATGGTTAAATTAAACATCCCCAACCGCTATAATGAATTGTAAATCAGACTCCAGCCTTTGCACCACGATAGTTAAAAATTTATCGGTTAAATGCGGTCCTCAGGTTAACAGACCACCGCTTTATTTAGCTTCTACAAACCGTTTGCCCAAGGAGACCTCCCATGACCCACGATCATCCCCAAGACATTCAAGATTATCTTGTTTTTGGCGAGTACGGCGGTGTCAATCCGTCGGTCACCGACTCTTCGACTTTTACCTTTTTAGATCCGGCAACGATGTCGGAGCTGTTTGAACATGAAATTGAGGGGTGTTTTCTCTACTCGCGCCACTGGAATCCGACCAACAAAGCGTTGGCCGACGCTTTGGCGTTAATGGAAAGCAGCGAAGCCGCCCAGGTGACCGCCTCCGGCATGGCGGCCATCAGCTGTACCCTGCTGCAGCTTTGCCAACAGGGTGATGAGATTATAAGCGGCCGCACGATTTACGGCGGCACGCACGCCTTGCTCAACCATTTTTTGCCGCGCTTTGGCGTGTATTCAACGTTTGTTGATATTTTGGATCCAGCGGCCGTGATCAAAGCCATCACCCCCCGAACCAGGGTCATTTTCTGCGAATCGGTTAGCAATCCTCTCCTGGAGGTGGCTGATATTCCCACCTTAAGCCGGATTGCCCGACAGCACAATTTAACCCTCGTTGTCGATAATACCTTTAGCCCCCTGATTATCTCACCCATAGAGCTAGGGGCGGATGTGGTTGTCCACAGCCTGACTAAGTACATCAACGGCACCAGCGATACCGTGGCCGGGGCGATCTGTGCTTCAAAAGCGTTTATTGATCAGCTCGTTGACGTTCACAGCGGCGCCACAATGCTTCTCGGCCCGGTGCTCGACAGCTTCCGTGCAGCCAGCATTCTCAAAAACCTCCACAGCTTGCACATTCGCATGAAGCAGCACAGTCTCAATGCCCGATACCTGGCGGAATGTCTTCAAACAGTGGGGTTAACAATCCATTATCCCGGGCTGCCCGATCACCCGCAGCACGAGCGGATGACCCGTCTGATGAACCCTGACTTTGGCTACGGGGGGATGTTGACCATCAATATGGGCAGCAAGGAAAAAGCGGATGAGCTGATGGTGCGCATGCAAGACGCAAAAGTCGGTTATCTGGCCGTCAGTCTCGGTTTTTTCAAAACCCTGTTTAGCGCGCCCGGCAGCAGCACTTCTTCTGAAATTCCTGCGGCAGAGCAGGAAGCGATGGGGCTGAGTGATGGATTGGTACGCATGTCGGTTGGTTTAGATCACAACATCGAATGCAGCTTCGGCCGGATCTACCGCTGCCTGCAGGAGATGGGTGAAGTGACGGAAAGAGAAAAACGATCACTTGAACTTCCGGTAGCTGCTTGACAACATTAAGCTGGCGGCGACGGCTTATACATATCGCAAGATTGGTCATGGAACCGGCCACGCACTCGAGGGAGAAAATCGATGAAGTTAAAGATGCGTCCTTACCAAAGTGAAGATGATTACTGGCGGATGCGCGCGTTTCTGCGCGATTTATTTCTCCACAACGGCCGACGCGAATGGAGTTGGCAGCCGGCTCGCCTGGATTACTGGCGCTGGCACGGGGTAGCGAACCTCAATCAAGGCCCTTTAACCAAAAAAGTTTTTTTATGGCAATCGGCCGATTGCCACATTTACGCCATTCTCAATGCGGAAGGTGCGGGATACGCTTATCTGCAGATCCACCCGGCCGCCCACTCCCGTCAGCTGCTGGAAGAAATGATTAATGTTGCCGAGACCCGGCTCTCGCCATCCACCGCCAATGGCGGCCGGCAGCTGCGTGTGGTCACGCCGGCTCACGATCAATTCATACCGAAAATTCTGATGCAGCGCGGCTACCATCAACTCCCACACCGAGAATATTATCACGCCCGGCGGCTAGATCGACCGCCGGTTGGGCGGCCGCTGCCGGCCGGTTTTTCCATTCGGGCGCTGGCGGGTGAATCGGAGCTGCCGGCTCGCAGCTGGCTATCGTGGCGGGCGTTCCATCCTGATGAGCCAGATGAAAAATATGACGGCTGGGAATGGTACAAAAATATCCAGGCCGCTCCCCTTTATCGTCAAGACCTCGACCTGGTCGTTGCCGCACCAAACGGTGAGCTGGCCGCGTTTGCCACAATGTGGCTCGATGATGAAACCCGATGCGGGGTATTTGAACCGGTTGGCACCCATCCGGATTATCAGCGGCGCGGTTTGGGCAGCGCCTTACTCACAGAAGGGATGCGTCGGCTGCGTGAGCAGGGAGCGACCCTGGCCACAGTGGGATCTGGCGCACCCGGGGCATGTGCTTTTTATGAGTCGCTTGGTTTGAAGGTGCGAGATCAGGCCCACTATTGGGAACATCATCGATAAATCACGGATGATTAAATTTTACTAAGGTTGTGGCCTTATTGGACAGCCAAAATATGCAAGTTGATAAATTAATTGGGTAATAGCTTCCAAAGCTGCAGTGAGCCGCTAGTTGCAAACACCCTGTCATTCTGAACGGAGTGAAGAATCTCGTCAAGCTTCACATAATAATGACTGATTTGTAGAGGGAAAGGCCTATTTTTGGCCACCTTCACCTTCATGCAAGTTGACGGGATCCCTCGCTCCACTCGGGATGACAAGGGTCCGAAAACGAGTGCAAAAGTAAATGAATCTATTTCCCTGTCAACTTTCATAATTCATCGGAAAGATCATGAGGTATTGGTTTTTAGGAGGTGTAACCATGAGGTATCGCGTACATCGTTTTCAACTGCGCATGACGCGCGATCAGGACAGACTAGAGGAGTTTCTAAATAGACTTGAAGGAGAGGTGGTCACCATTATTCCCAATGTGGTTCCCGTTCCAGCAACATATGTCGATTTTGTGCTGATTGTGGAGCGTCTTTTTTCCGAAAAAACGCCGGTGAATGATGAGCTGTCCAGTATCGAGCACAGCGACCTGGCGGCCGTCAAGGGATAAACCAGATGGATCAAAAAACACCAGAAACCCGCTTTATGGAATTTGGGATTTCATTAGGATTGCTGTTGGGGGCCGCTGTGGGAATTACCCTGTGGCTGTTGACCGAGCAATTTGTCTTCTTTCCCATTTTTGTTGGTTCAGGATTAACGGTGGGTGTGGCCGTCGGCGCTTCTATCGATCAACAAATTGAGGATGAGGAAAAGAAAAATCGAAGAATCAACAGGTAACTGCTCCTGTGACAGACATTTACTGACGGATCACCCAAGCTCTTAGGGCAGCAGCCTGCTGCGTCCTTACACGATGTGGTTTTTCCTCGATAGGTTGGTTTATTAGCCAAATTCGCGCGAATTCAGCTATCGTATTAGCCAAATTCGCGCGAATTTGGCTAATTTGGTAAACTTAAGGGTATGTTTATCCCTAGGCAAATTCAAAGTAAATTGGTTTCGGAAATTCAAGACGGCCGCAAAGTTGTCTTGTTATTTGGCGCTAGGCAGGTTGGAAAAACGACGCTCATTCACCATATACTCAACGATACCTCATACCGCATGTTAATCATTAATGCCGATGAATTACGCTTCGTCGATACGTTAGCCAGCCGAGATTTACGTCAATTACAAGATTTAACGGGGGGGTATGATCTAATTTTTATTGATGAGGCACAGCGAATTCCAGAAATCGGTATCAATTTAAAGTTGATGGCCGATAATTTCCCAAATTTACGCATTATTGCTACGGGATCATCGTCTTTGCACTTAGCCAGCAAAACTCGTGAACCATTAACCGGCAGAGCGTGGACCCACACGCTCTACACGATCGCCATCTCTGAATTGACGGGTCATTATAATCGATTTGAACTATCCGATATGCTTTCGGAAAGGTTAATTTATGGCAGTTATCCGGAAATATTCTCAATCGAGGGCAGGGAGGCTAAACAAGATTACTTACGCAACCTGACAGCCAGTTATCTTTATAAGGATATTTTGGAAATTGGGAATATTCGTCATTCGCAAAAGTTACGAGATTTGCTCAGGTTATTGGCGTTTCAAATCGGCCAGGAGGTTTCTTTAAATGAGTTAGGCACCCAGCTAAGCATGAGCAAAGATACCGTAGCCAGCTACATCGATTTATTAGAGCAGTCTTTTGTGATCTTTCGTCTGAGCGGTTTTAGTCGCAATCTGAGAAAAGAGGTCAGCAAAAAAGATAAAATTTTCTTTTGGGATGTTGGCGTGCGCAATACGATAATTGGTAATCTGAATCCAATAACACAGCGTCAGGATATTGGCCAGCTGTGGGAAAATTTTATGATCAGTGAGCGGCGCAAATTGTTAACCAATCAAGGTGCTTTGGGCAATGTTTATTTTTGGCGTACATATACCGGAGCTGAGATTGACCTGGTTGAGGAAAGAGCCGGTCAACTTACGGCTTTTGAGTATAAATGGGGAAATAAAAAGGTCCGCGTACCTCAAACATTCCTTGATACATATCCTTCAGCAACCTTCAAGGTTGTTACACCCAAAAATTTTATCGACCACGTCACGATCATTGATCAAACGCAATAGACGGAAATTGAGAATTGAACAGGGCAAGTGGATTTCCATATCCAAACCTGAGGAATATTACGGGTCCCGAACCACCTGTCATTCTGAACGAAGCGCAGCGGCGTGAAGAATCTCACCAAGCTTCAATAAGAAAAGAACAGATTTGGAGAGGTGCAAACCCATTCTTACCCATCCTCGCCTTCCTGCTAGTGGATAGGATCCTTCGCGAAGCCTGTCCTGAGCGAAGTCGAAGGGCTCAGGATGACAGGGGGTTCGAGGACGATGAATCGGGTTAAGGATCTCGTTATCCGATTGATTTTTAAAACTTCATAGGAAATGTGAGGTGTGCCTATCTTTGTTTCTGGATTTTCGCCGCCAGCTCAACACTGATCTGCTGGTAAGGCTCCCGGCCGATTTCGGCCGCCAACGCCCCCCCTTCCCCATTGGCCTTGGCAGCCTCCGCCACGCGCCCCAGAGCCAGCAAACACTCCGCATACGATATCAACACCCAACACAAATAATAATAGGCGGTGCTTTGCCGGAAATATCCGATCGCCTCTTCAAAATAAGGGAGCGCATCCGCATAACGGTGCTGGATCTTTAGCGTATCGCCAATGTTCCCCAAATGACGCCCCACACCGCTGATCGCCCCCGTGCTGCGATCGATCTCCACCGCCTGCTGCATGTGTTCGATTGCCGGCTGATACTCCCCCATGTCCTGATACACCATGCCAATAATGCCCAACATGATCGCCTGGAGGGATTTTTCCTCAAGCTGCTGCGCCAGATGCAGCGCCCGTCGCAAATAACGCAGCGCTTCATCAAAGCGCTGATTGCGTCGAGCAATTACCCCCAATCCATTACAGCAGATCGCCACCAGCCGGGTGTAGTTGAGCCTCTCGGCGATCGCCATGGACTGCGTCCAACATGCGGCGGCTTTATCCAGCTTATCCTGCTGCCAGTAGAGCACCCCCAAAGAGTGGGTGAATCCGCTAATTCGTTCATCATGACCCAGTCTTTTGGCGATGGTCAGCGCCTGCTCGATATGAATGACCGCTTCATCGTATGCGGCCTTGTCTTTGTAACTCAAACTGAGATCAGCATGGGTTTCCGCCAATACCAGCGGCTCATCCAAAACGCTGCAGATGGTCAGCGCTTTCCGGTGCGCCTGAATGCTCTCATCCGTCATCCCGCGATAGCGGTAAATAATCCCAAAAATATTCCAAATCTGGGCTGCCTCAACCGCCTGCTCATCAGCCAGGGCGAGCGCTTTGTCCAGGGTTGAAAGGGCTAAATCATATTCGCTGGTTCGCTCGTACAGGCGGCCCAATCGTATCAGGGCCGGCAGCTGTGTCTCCGGCCGATTGGCCTCAACCACCCCCTGCGTTAACGCAATCGCCTGCGCCGGTTCCCCCAACACTTCCAAACAGCGCGCTTCGGCCAGACGCAGGCGGTTCACCAGCACGGAGGGGGGCAGGGCCGCGGCGGCGGCCGCAAACTGCTGGCGACCCTCATCATACGAGCCGCGAAATTCATGATAGACAACCAGGGCGTTGAGGGCTGCCTCTATCAGGTCGATCGCTTCTTGGGCGATCGCCCACTGCCACGCCTGGCGCACGTTGTCCAAATCTTGCTGGAAAACCGTCACCGCTTGCTGCGGGGTTTGACTTAACAGCGGTTCTCCTTGATCGGCCACAAACTTGAGAAAATAACGGGTAAAGTTTTCCTGGAAAATATCCAGTTGAGAAACCGGTTGGGTGCTGGCAAAGTGACGCAGCAGTTCGTGCATCTGGTACCGGCCGTTGGGATGCCACTCCAGCAGCGATCGATCGAGTAACGTAGCGATATCCAGAACGGAAAGATCGGGCACAATCGCCAGGGCCGCATCGAGGGTGAAGGTGCCGGAAAAAAAGGCCATCTGCCCCAGAACAGTCTGCAAACGGCCGGGCAACATCTGCCAAGATTGGTTCAGTACCGCCCGAATGCTTTGGTGTCGGGCCGGCAAATCTTCTCTCGATGTGGTTAGAAAGTCGATACTTTTTTGTGTTTCCCGCAAAATGGCCGGGCAATCCATTAAGCGAGTCCAGGCGGCCGCTAACTCCAAGGCCAGGGGCATCCCGTCGACCAGCCGGCACAAATCAAGCACGGCCGCCACATCTTCCTTCCTTAGTCGAAATTGAGGGGCTACGCGCTGCGCACTGCGCTGAAAAAATGAAACCGCGTCCGATGCGGCACCCTGGCTGTAGTCCAGCCCACCAACAACCTGTCGCCACTCAGCCTGCAGATTGAGCGGCCGTCGGGAAGTGACGAGGATTTGCACACCTGGAGCCTGGCGCACAATTTCGGCCAGCTGATCGGCCCCGGCCACAATCTGCTCAAAATTGTCGCACACCAGCAGCAGCGATTTATCATGCAAATACGCCAGCAGCTGCTGTCGGGGGGTGGCTTGCTCGCCAAGCTGTATGTTTAAATGTTGGGCGATCGTCTGAAAAAGCCGCTCTTCATCGCTGACGGCCGCTAAAGGAATGAAGTAGGCACCGTCCCGATAGCGGCTTGACGTGCTGCTCAACTCCTGAACAACCTGAATGCTCAGACGGGTTTTACCAATACCGCCCGGACCGATCAGGGTCAGCAGGCGGCATTCCTGATTGGCGAGGTGGGTTAGAACCTGGCTGATTTCGTCTTGACGGCCGATAAAAGGGGTAAGCTGAACGGGAAAGCCGTGGGTTGGGGTATGGGGTGAAACGGCCGCCTGGAAGGAACCGTCCTTGATCTGCTGCCACAGCTGCATCGTCTCAGCTGACGGGTCTACAGCCAGTTCCTGAGCCAGCAGCTGGCGACAGCTTTCATATTGAGCCAGAGCCGATGGGCGATCTTTTTGCAGCATGTAAAGGCGCATCAGCTGTCGGTGAGCGGATTCGCGCCAGGGAGCAATTTGAACCTGTTGGTGGGCGGCCCGCTGCCCTTTTTCATACTCGCCCTGCTGCTCATAAGCGCTGGACAATTCATCCAGCAGCATCAGCATCTGCTGCTGCAGCTGATCGCGCTGCATAATCAACCACTCTTCAAATGGAAACGCATCCTTGATCCCAAACCCCATTAAGAAATCCCCCTGGTATAAATCTGCCGCCTGCTGCATATGCGTCAGGCATTGGGTACAGTGATGCAAATCGATATGGGAATGGGTTTCGGTAGCCTGCAGGTGTTTTTGAAATTGGGTGACGTCGACCCGGACGGCCGCGCCATTTAGCTGAACCGTTTGACGGGTCATCGTCAATAAACGCCCGCTTAAATCGGGCGCGGCCTTGTCCAGCATCTGGCGCAGCCGATGAATGGTTTGCCGCAGGTTGCGCCGGGCAGCGTCGTCAGGCCATTCCGGCCACAGGAGTGCCGCCAGCAGCTCTCTTCGAAACGGCCGATCTTCATTGATGGCCAGATACGCCACGAGGGCCCGCATTTTGTCGGTTCGAAATCGGGTAAGCGGCTGGTCGGCGATAGAAGCGGCGAAGCTGCCAAACAGGGTCAAATTGAGCCGGATCATGCGCTTCATTATAGCAGCAATAATAGCGGTGAAAATTTGGGAACGTTTTGGCTACGCCTCCTGCCTATACTGCTAATCATGTCAAGTACTTCAACGCCCAACTCAGACCATGATGCCAAAAGGGACGATGTGTGGACCTCAAACTACAAATCATTTCTGGTGCGGATTTGGCGTGATCATCCGGAAACGCCCTGGCGGGCGTCTGTCACTTCAATCAACACACAGGAAACCCATACATTTGGCTCGATTTCGGGGCTATTTTTATTTCTCCATGACCAATTAGATAAGGGAAACAGTCATCATGAACCAAAAACAAATTGAGCACGTGCAGCAAAGTTTTGAGCTTGTAAAGCCGATCACCGAGGCAGCCTCCAACTTATTTTACGATCGCCTCTTTGAACTTGATCCATCTCTGCGTCCTTACTTTAAAGAAGATATGAGTGAGCAGAAGATGAAGCTGATGAGCACCTTGGCCTTTGTGGTTACCGGTTTAAACGAGCCTGAAACCATTATGCCGGCCGTGCAGGCTCTGGGCATACGTCACGTGGGTTACGGCACCCAACCGGAACATTATCAGACGGTAGGTGCGGCCCTGATATGGGCCCTGGCCCAGGGGTTGGGTGACCGCTTCACATCTGAGGTTGAAGAAGCATGGACGGCCGCCTACACCATGTTAGCCGAGGCCATGATCGATGCAGCCGCTTTGGATTCTGAAGGCAGCGGTTAATGGCGAAACCAAGAGGGCCTACACCATCATCCTCAGGTGACTTTTTGCGTTCCGGAATATGACATTACTCACTCAGAAACGCATTTCTTTTTTGATACATTAAAAGATAGTCTGCGTTTTACTCATTATTACCCAATATGTGTTCTTAAAATTTGTTTTCGCCCTTGCGGTCCACACCTTTTTTTGATTGTTTGGTGTGCGAGTCGCAGGGCTGGAGTTAAATCAATGAAAAAGGTTCTGCTGTTAATGGCCTTGTTATTGGTCGGACTCTGTATGGCTCCAACCGCCCTGGCGGAAGAGGATTGGGACCCTCGCGAGGATCTGCCCTCTATCGTTGACCTGGTTGTTGCTGATCCAGATTTTGACACCCTTGAAGCAGCGCTGACGGCGGCCGGAATCGCCGGTAATATCGCGGAACACGGCCCCTTCACCGTATTTGCTCCAACTGATGAGGCGTTTGCCAAGCTGCCTGAGGGAACGCTTGACGGGCTGCTGGCCGACAATAAAATGCTGACCGATGTCCTGCTTTATCACGTTCTCGAAGGAGATATCGGTCCGGAGACCGCGGCAACCCTGACCGAGGCAACCATGCTAAACGGGGAAGAGGTACGAATCAAAATCTTTGAGGATGATGTCTATCTCAACGACGATTCAAAGGTGATTGAAGCGGACATCATCGGCATGAACGGCCGCGTACACGCCATCGATACCGTTCTTCTGCCGCCTGTGATCCGCACCCAGATGGTTCGCGAAGAAATGGGTGATGTGGATCCGGTTCCTGGAGGAGACACGATTGTCGATATCGCCGCGGCCGATGGGCGCTTCGACACGCTGGTGACCGCCCTGACGGTAACCGATCTCACTTTTGACCTGGCCGCCTCCGGCGAAATGACCGTTTTTGCCCCCACCGATGAAGCGTTTGCTAACCTACCGGATGGGCTGCTCGATGATCTGCTGGATGATCCAACGACCCTGCGGAAAGTGCTGCTCTATCACGTACTGTCTGGTGATCTGAGCAAAGAAGAGGCTTTTGTCGAGCGCGAAGTAGAGACAATTGAGGGTGAAACGCTGTTTATCAAGGTCTTTGAAAACGAGATCTACCTCAATGATGTAGCCAAAGTAATTGTGCCGGACATCCTGGCCTCCAACGGCCGGATTCACGTGATTAACGAGGTCCTGATTCCGCCATCGATGATGCCGGAACCGGAAGCAGCCCCTCTGGTTGTTTCATGTGATGAGGAAACTGACTACGAAGATTTGACCATCACGGAAATTGTGGTGGCCGACTGCCGCTTCACCACCCTTCTGGCGGCCGTTCAGGCGGCCGGTCTGGCCGACACCCTGGCCGGTGAAGGACCGTTTACCGTGTTTGCCCCAACCAATGAAGCGTTTGCAAAATTGCCAACGGGCACCTTAGATGCCCTCTTGGCCGATCCCGATGGTGCGCTGACCGACGTGCTGCTCTATCACGTGGCGGACGGCCTGCTCGGATCACAAGAAGCTCGCTCCATGACCGAAAAAATGATGCTCAACGGCGATAAAGTTGGCATCAAGGTATTTGAGAACGATATTTACCTGAACGACACCTCCATGATTATTATCAAGGACGTCGTGGCTAAAAACGGGATCATTCACGTGATCGATACCGTTTTGATCCCGCCCGAATAGCCCTCTGACCTGTTTTTGGTCCCCGGCCGGCCGCGCGTTCACATGTGCGGCCGGCCTTTTTTCTTTAGGGTTCAAGCAGGGTGATCTGGCCGCTGCTGCCGTCAACCCGCACCCGCTGACCGGTTTGCAGACGGCTGGTCGCCTGATCAACCCCGACCACGGCCGGAATCCCATATTCCCGAGCCACAATCGCCCCATGGGTCATCAGCCCACCAACCTCCATAATCAGACCGCCGGCCGCTAGGAAGAGAGGTGTCCATGCCGGATCGGTTCCCTCACAGACGAGAATTTCCCCGGGCTGAAGGTTGGCATCATGGGGATCAAATACGATCCGCACCACCCCTTCGCTGACACCGGGGGACACCGGGCTGCCCGCCAGGCCGCCACTGCCGTCAGCCGGGGCCAATATCCCTTCGTAAAAAGCCCGGCCGTCGCTGATCAAAATCCGCGGAATCTGTTTGCGACCCATCTCCCGCTGATAATCATCGCGTCGTTCGGCGATTAACCGTTTCCAATCTCTTGATTCATTTCCATCAAGGGCTACCAGCTCATCAAAGGTGAGAAAAAGCAGGTCATCCGCCTGCTCGATTTCACCGAGGGCTGCCAGCTGAGCACCGGCCGCCAATAAACGTTCGCGAATGACCCCCATCAGGCGAATAATGTGAAATTTGGGACTTTCCCGCAGACCGGCCAGCGCTCTGGCCCGCCTGACCAGCGCCCGCACCAGCCGCGCCTTAAATCGGCCGCCAAACGAACCGCGGGCCGCTTCTTCCAGCCTGGTCGCAGCTTCCTCGGCCGCCGCTTCACCGCGCTTAAACACCACGCTGGGGGCCAGCTCCGGCTGATCGATTTTGAGATAGCTCTGCAGCGACTGCATAATCGAAGCCGGATTTTCCCGCCACCGCGGCCGGCCAAAATCAATTTCACCTACGCCGCGCATGCCGTATTCTTTGAGGAAAACGGCCACCGCCTCTTGCGCAGTGGATGGGAGTCGCCCAGCCTGATACAGCTCTGCCAGCTGATCGGAAGTGGTTTGTTCAAACAGGTCAAACGCGGCCGGATCACGACGAATCACCCGCGCGGTTTCCCACAAATCAAGATCCATTTCGGTGGTCACGTTGTTGGGTAACCCCCGGGTTATTTCCAGGATCAAATCAGGCGATACGTCCAAGCGTTTGGCCAGCCGATGCAGTATCAGAAGAGAAATTAATCCCGGAACAACGCCGGAAAACACGTTGGGAACGGCAAAAATAAATCCCCGGCGCATCTGTCTGAAAAATTGAGCAAATCCGCTCGGCCGGCCGGGGCCAATCACCACGTTTCGCCCTTCGGCCGCAACGCGCTCAATTTCCTGATGGCTCAGGCGCTCGATTTCTTTGGCCTTGCCATCCGGATGCCGCATGTTGTGATAGATACGCCGGACAACCGGCCGGGCAAAATGGGCCACTCGCCGCACCGTCGACCAGCGCATTCGCCCCTTGCCAAACATAAATTGAGGATCATCGGCCAGGGTGTTGATCGCCTGCGCCGCTCCCGGGTCTACTCCGGTTATCATCCGCTTGATCAGCCGATAACCAAGTGGATGGCGAACCATTCCGGTTAAATTAACCCACAATCGGTGACCGGCCTCCTGAATAACCACCTGGTTTTGATGCGTGGCTTGGACCTCAAATAATTCGCCCGCGCCGGCGAAAAGCAGGCGTATCGCGTCCTGCCCCAGTGGGGTAATCGGTCCCATGACCCCCTGAACGGAGGCAAAGGAGAAGTAGAGATGAGGGTGGTCAGATTCGGCCGCCTCCGGCACCGGATACAGAGAGGTAATCGGCCGGGACTGCAGCAGATAAATCTCGTTTTCAGCGATCGCCCATTCGATATCCTGGGGCGTGTCGTAGAGTTTTTCTACCCTGCGGCCAAGCTCATCAAGCGCCCGAATTTTAGAATCGCTAAGCGTAATCTGATCGGCGGCCGCGCCCCCGTTTTCTTCGGTTAATCCACCGGCCGGATCCGGACGCATCACCAACGCCTTTTTACCAATCGTCTGATGCAGCACCTCTCCCCTGCTGCTGTCAACGACAAAGTGATCCGGTTCGACATGACCGCCCACCAGGGCTTCACCCAGCCCCAAGGTGGCGTCGATCACCGTCTCGCCGCGATTACCGGTTAGCGGATTGGCGGTAAAAAGTACCCCGGAAACATCGGAGGGAACCAGCTCCTGCACGACCACAGCCAGCGATACGTTTTTATGGGGAATATGATTTCTCGCTCTGTATCCGATCGCTCGAGCAGTCCACAAACTGCCCCAGCAGTTGACAATCGCCTCCAGGAGTGAATCTTCACCGAGGATATTGAGATAAGTATCCTGCTGCCCGGCAAAAGAAAAATCGGGCAAATCCTCGGCCGTAGCGGATGAACGAACTGCCACCGGCCGGCCGTTTAACGATTGGTAGGCATCGCGGAACGACGACGCCAAACTGTTTGGCAGTTTGCCGGCCCGAAAACTCGCTCGTATTTCATCAGATGCCTGTCGCAAATCGGTGGGATCATTCGCTTCGAGAGTTTGCAGACGACTCGAGATGGGATCGCTCAGCTTGTTGGAAGTAACAAACTTGCGATAAGCGGTCGTGGTGACTAAGAATCCTGGAGGCACCGGAAAACCGGCCCGAGCCAGGCGGGCTAGGTTGGCCCCTTTGCCACCTACCTTTTCCAGGTGGGCTTCGGGTGTATTGAGGGGAAGGGTTACGTGGGATTTCATGGGATTTCTCTTATTGCAGCTTAAACAGGGGAGCCAGGTAGCGAGCGATGATCCCGGCCAGCGGGGGCAGCACGAGGGCTGTGGCAATGCGCAGCACGGTCTGCGTACCCGATGCCCTCAGCCCCATTCGAAACGTTTCCTGTCCCTGATAAAGGGCCAATCCAAGTACAATACCAACCAATACGAGTAGGGAAATAATGGTGGTCCTCATGAATGACCTCCATTACCCGATGCAGCACCGTTTAAAAAGGTATCGACGATTTTGCGAGCCAGATCGACCGGTTCGCCAATCGGCTCATTGGTGTATTGCGACTTAACAATCGAGATGCCGAGCACCATCCCGGCAAAGGTCGTGGCCAGATCGAACGGATCGGCCGAGCGCAGACGACCTCGGGCGATCTGGACTTCAAAATATTTCTTCAGGCGGGAAAGGGTTCGATCCGGATTGGGCTGTAAATGACCTAATAGTTCTTTGGTTTTGTCATCCGGGAAAAAGACCATCCCGATAAAATCCTGAAATTCCTTGGCAAAAGCGATGGTTTGAGTGGCAAATCGGGTCAAATCCTCAGCAACATTGGGACCAGGACGCAGCAAAATTTCTCGCGCCTCGCGCCGAGGGGTCAATTCTTCGACAAAAGATTGCAGCAGTTCCTCTTTAACCCCAAAATGGCGATATATCGTGGCCACCCCTACACCGGCTTCGGCCGCCACCTGGTCAACGGTCACATTGAAGGAGCCGGCTTTCTTAATCGTACGGCGCACCGCGAGCAGAATACGCTCCCGTATATTGCTCAACTCTCCCACAGCAAGACCGTCTTCCCTGGCCAGTCGTTTAAGCAGGGCATCCCGGCCGCCGCTGCGGCGATACAGGGTTGCACGGGATAGCCCGGTTTCGGCTGCCAGGTCGTCCATCGTGAAATCTTCTCGCTGCTGCAGGAGGCGGCGGGCGGCTGAAAGAATCGGGGCGAGGGTGTTATTTTGGTTTTGAGATGACATGATAGATAACTATATCAATCATCTCGTCTCATGTCAATGGTTTAGGTGCCTCCGGCTTTTGAAACCCGAGGCACCTGGATAGTCCAACTCCCTAGCCATACAAATCCCGATCCGCCGAGCGATATTGATCGCTGGCCCGCCCGTCTCCGGCTATTGTCAGCCCCCTCAAATGCACAATCGGTGTCGATTCAGTCGTGGCTCCCATCACCAAACTCGCTGACGCGGCAATCTCATCAGCGACGGCTAAAGTCGTCGCGTGCAGAACGTATCCATCCCGATCAACCATTCCCCTTTTATCTACAATCGGCGTCAAACCGGCCACGCCAATGGCCACGCCAATGGTGCCCAGGCGGTGCGGCCGGCCGTGTGTATCGGTAATCACAATCCCGACCGCCACCCCAAACCGGTCTAAAACCGCCTGACGAATCACCTGAGCGGTGCCGTCGGGGTCTTCCGGCAGCAGCAGCACCCACTCCCCGGAATCACCCTGCGGCACGTTCGAGCGGTCAATTCCGGAATTTGCGCTCACAAACCCCAGACGGTGTCGGGTAATGAGCACCCCCTCCCGCCAGCGAGAAATACCGGCCGCTTCGCGCAAAATCACGGTGACGAGACGAGGATCTTTACCGGTTTTTTGCGCCACTTCCCGTGCTTCAGCTGTAGGCGAAATCGTTTCCAGATTAACAAAGCGGTTTTCAGCTTTCGACACAATTTTTTGGGCGATGGCTAGCACATCGTGAGGTTGGGGCGAGATACCGGCCGCTTCCAAGCCATCACAAACGACCGCGCCCAGATCATCCCCCGGTCTGATTTCGGGTACCCCGGGCAGAGCCGTTAACTGAAGTTGTTTCATTCAATCTCCTTTTACCCGATAAACACGCTGATAAAAAAGCCACCTCCCCTTGGGAACGGTGTCTCAAAGGTGGACAGGTCTTTCATAATCTGATTCATCGTTCGCAGACTCCCTATCATTGCTCAGAATGAGTATCGTGTGAGAGGTCAAGTGATTTCCGCCGCTTGGCACCGTCGGTCCACTCTTCCAGACGCGGTCGCAAAGAGGCAACCGCTTGCGCATCGCCACAATGCCAACATTCCTTGCCGCGTTCAAGCTGTGGACAGGTGACCAGAATGAAACTAAAGTCATTGTGTAGGGGCTTGGCTGGCCAAGCCCCTACAAATGTAGATTGGTTAAATCGCCATCGGACCGCCTTCCACAGCTAAAATTATTTATAGAATGAAGCGCTTAAAATCTCATCAATTTTTTTTCGAAAAAAATTTTACTCTGGTGTGGAGCGGCTGACGGGTTTTTGTCCTATTTTGAGCCGGCCAGCCAAGGGTCATCAGCCCCTGCGGCTCCCAATCATTCGGCAAACCGAGCACCTCGCCAACCAGCTTCGGCACAAAAAGCGGGGCACACAGCCAGCAGCAGCCCAGACCGGCGCCGTGAGCCAGCAGCCACAAATTTTGGGCGGCCATGGCCACTGACTGTACGGCCATTTGTTTTTCGGCCGCGCTCCGCCGCTCGTCCGCATAGACATCCATATCGGCCATCGACAAACACACCACAATCACAACCGGAGCGCCGGTAATTCTGCGAAACGAACGCTGCACGTCGCGCTCGATATCTTCTGGTGGGTCGCCATCGGCCGTGCGGTCGTGCCGCAGCTTATCACCCATCGCTCGGGCTAACCGGGCCTTGTCATCCCACTGCGTCAGAACGGCAAAACGCCACGGCTGCCGATTGTGAGCCGATGGAGCCCAAACAGCGGCTTCAAGCAGCTGCTCGAGCAGCTCATCGGGAACCGGCCGGTCCTCATAGCGCCGAATCGCCCGCCGGCTGCGCATGAGCGCCATCAGGTCATTAAGCTCAACCATCATTTACGAGTAAAAAGTTCAAAGATAAAAGTTTAAAGAAGGATCATGCTCTCGTGAGCAACCACTTTAGACTTTCTACTTCTCACTTTAAACCGCTTAATTGTAGCCGTCGGCAAAAATGTCGATCATCAGCCGGGCATCACCCAGCGGGTAGAGAATCGGGCAGGTGCAGCCGTTGGCCACATATTCCCGCACTTTGGCCTTAACCTCATCTGGCGAACCGGCCGCGGTACACATTTGCACCACGTCGTCGGGCACGATGTGCATGGCGGATTCGATCTGCTCATCAGTGGCCGGCCAGGTCAAAACCTGGTGAATCTCGTCGAGCAGATCCTGGCTCACACCACTGGCTTTCATGAGATGCGGCTGCTGCCCCAGATATTGCGTGATCATCTTGCGGGCCCCGTCCAGCGCCTTTTTGCGGTCGTGATCAACCGAGCAGATCATCAACTGCGGCCGGTCGATGTCGTCAATTGATCGGCCGGATTTTTTGGCCCCTTTCTCCAGGGCATCCATCGCTCTCAAGTTGTAATTTGGATTAACCAGGTAATTCAAACAGACTCCGTCAGCGATTTCACCGGTTAATTCCATCATCTTCATGCCGGTCGCCCCGATATAAATCGGCACGTTACGCGGCCCTTTACGGCCGTGCACCACGTCGAGCTGAATATCGGTCACGTGGTGGAAATCCCCGTGAAAGGTGACGTTTTCTCCAGCCAGCAGCCGGCGCAGCACCTCGACCGTCTCGCGCATGGCAGTCAGCGGCTTGCGGCGTTTAATGCCCACCTTGCTGGCCAGCGGGTCCCACCAGGCGCCAATTCCGCAAATAATCCGATCCTGAGCCAGGTCATCCAGCGTTAGAAAGGTAGCCGCCAGGAGGCCGATGTTGCGGGTCCAGTTATTGGTCACCCCGCTGGCCACCTTGAGCGTGGTGGTATGTGAAGCAAAGGCGGCCATCGGCACTATACAGTCGCGTACGAGCCGACTTTCCGCCTGCCAAACCGCTTCAAACCCCTTTTCTTCCGCATATTTAGCCAATTCAATCCCTTCCTGTAAAGAATGGGCGTCTTGCAAATACAGAGCAACTCTATCTTTGGACATGGTGTCTCCTTTCAGTTCAACCGTTAATGATCTGATGACTAATTTGATTGTGCCGCTGAATAACCGGCGCAATATCGAGCGAACGAAGCTCGCCATCTTCAACAATAATTCGGCCGTTGATGACCGATAAATCAACCTGCTGCGGCGCGCAAAAAATCAGCGCGGCCAGCGGATCGTGCTGCGCACCGGCATAGGGCAGCTGGTTTAAGTCAAAGGCGATAAAATCGGCCGCTTTCCCTACCTCCAGGCTGCCGATGTCGTCTCGCTTTAGAACCTGAGCGCCACCCCGCGTACCCAGCCACAGCGCCTCCTCGACGGTCAGGGCCGACGCCCCACCCAGCACCCGCTGCAGCAGCAGCGCCTGGCGGGCTTCGTTGAGCATGTGGGAGCCATCGTTGCTCGCCGATCCGTCAACCCCCAAACCCACCCGCACCTGTCGATCGATCCAGCGGCGCACCGGGGCAATACCGCTGGCCAGACGCATATTGCTGCACGGGCAGTGGGCTGCCCCGGTGTGGGTGCGGGCCATGAGTTCGATTTCTTCATGATCGACGTGAACGGCGTGCGCCCACCAGACGTCGTCGCCCACCCACTCCAGCTGTTCAGCATAAGCGGCCGGCCGATAGCCAAACGTCTCCAGGCAAAATTCTTCTTCGTCTTTGGTTTCGGCCAGGTGGGTGTGCAGGGTAACCCCGTAGGCGCGGGCCAGCCGGGCCGACTCGCGCATCAAATCTGGCGTCACCGAAAAGGGAGAGCAGGGGGCAACCACAACGCGGATCATGGCCCGCTGCTGTGGATCGTGAAACCGCTCGATAACCCGCCGGGTGTCGTGCAAAATCGCCTGTTCATCTTCAACGACCGAGTCGGGCGGCAGCCCACCGTCGCTTTCGCCAAGCGACATCGAGCCGCGGGCGGCATGGAAGCGAAACCCCAGCTCCTGCGCGGCCCGAATTTCATCATCGAGCTTTGCTCCATTCGGAAACAAATACAGGTGATCGCTGGCGGTAGTGCAGCCGCTCAAAATCAGCTCGGCCATGCCGATCAGGGCGCTGACGTACACCGCCTCCCCATCCATGCGGGCCCAGATCGGGTAAAGGGTTTTGAGCCAGTTAAACAGCCCGTCGTTCGGGGCCAGGGCACGGGTCAGGGTTTGGTAGAGGTGGTGATGGGTGTTGACCAGACCGGGCAGAACCACCTTGTCCGTGGCGTCGATCACCCGCTCGGCCGTTTGATAGGCGGCCGGAATCGCGCCCGAATCTCCCACCCACTCGATCCCGTTATCGCGCACAAACAGCGCCCCATTGGGGAACGTCTCCCGGCCGTCGTTCATCGTGATCAGCAGCCGGGCGTTTTTAAGCAGTAGGGTACTCATTTCTTAGCCGGCCTCGCTGTACCGCTGCCACACCCGCCGAGCCACAACTCGTGATTTGGCAGCGATATCGCCTTCGTCGAAACCGGGCATCTGTTTATTGTGCATGACGATCCGGCCGTTGATGATCGTCGTATCCACATCTGCGTCCACCATCCCAAACAGAAAGTGACCCCAGAAATTGCCGCCGGTAAACGCTGTGGGTGGATAATAATCAACCAGAATCAGGTCGGCCAGATAACCGGCTTCAACCCGTCCCACCTGCTGGCCGGTCAGCCGCCGGTAGATCGCCGGATTGTTTTTCATGGCCATCGTCTCGTATTCCACCCAGCCCAGATTATTGTCGCTGACGTGATGTTTGTGCATCAGGTAACCGGTCATGATCTCCCGGCGCACGTCCGGGGTCATGCCGTCGGTGCCCAGCCCCACCGTAATTCCCTGCTCCAGCAGCGCAAAAACGTCGGCCCGGCCGACAGCGTTGTTCATGTTTGACTGCGCCTGATGAACGACAATCGTGTCGCTGTCGGCCAGCAGTTTCCGGCTGTGATCATCCAGAAAAATGCCGTGAGCGGTGATGCTTTTCTCATCTAATACGCCAAAATGCGCCAGCCGCTCCACAACCGAGCGGCCGTATTTTTCTTTGGTCAGGGTCTCGTCGACAAAATCTTCGAGCATGTGAATGTGGCAGCCGCGGTTGAGCCCTTGGGCAATGGCTACCGCATTTTCCAGCGAGTCGTCATCGAGAGTAAAAGAGGCGTGCAGCCCCATCATCCCGTCAAATAAATGATCCGGATCGGCCGCCCTGGCCACCTGACACTTGCGCATGTAGCGTTCGTTTTCAGCCAGACCGGCATCCCGAATCTCCTTGCCGTCCCGATCTGATGTTTCGTAGCACAACAGGGCGCGCATCCCAACCTGCCTGAGTGCTTCTTCGATCTTGTCGAGGCTGCCGGCACAGGCGTTGGGGCTGGCGTGATGATCGATGATCGAGGTTACGCCGTGGCGCACAGCGGTGATGGCCGGAATCAGGGCGCTGAAATACACCGCCTCGTCATCGAGCACCTTGTCAAGCGCCCACCACAGGTATTTGAGAATTTCATGAAAATTAGTCGGGGTGTGATTGAGGGCCATTCCCCGAGCGTACATGCCATAGAAGTGCATGTGGGCGTTGGTAAAACCGGGCATCAGCAGCCGGCCGCCGCCGTCTAAGTCAGTGAAGCCGTCGAATTGGGCTTTGAGCTCCGCTTCCGGCCCCACAGCCGCGATGCGCGTGCCGTCGATCGCTACCGCCTGATCGTGCAGGACGGTGTTTTGATCGTCGTTGGTGAATACCGTCACGTTGGTAATTAAGGTTCCCACTTTTTCCTCCTTGCCGTTTGTTTTTGAAATTTTGTCCGCAGATTACGCAGATTTTTTGTTTATATCTGTGAAAATCTGCGTAATCTGCGGACGATTTTTTCAAAATGCTAGCGGCCGTTGGCCCGCTTCTTCAGGCCGCGGCGGGGAATGCGCATGGGCAGTTCATAGCGGCGCACCCCGTCAAACTGGTAAAGGGCGTTGGCCACCGCCCCGGCCGTGGGCACGAGGCCAATTTCGCCGACACCTTTGGCCCCATAAGGGCCGTAAGGATCGGGCACTTCGACCCCGATGATCTCCATTTCCGGCATCTCTTTGGCCCGCAAAATGCCCACATCGCGCAGGCGGGTGCTCTTGGGGCGGCCGTTTTCCATCTTTAACTCCTCGCTGATGGCATACCCCAGCCCCATGTGAATCGATCCTTCAAGCTGCCCTTCAAAAAGGGTTGGGTTAAAGATTTTGCCGGCGTCGTGCGCGGCCACAATCTTCTTCACGCGGCCGGTCTCCTCGTCCAGAATCACCAGCTGGGTGGCGTAGCTGTACGAGTAGTGGGTGTACACTTTTTCAACCATCGCCCCTGGCTTGGTGGTCCAGTCCACGACAAATTCCCCATCGTACTGCCGGCCGACCAGCTCAGATAAATCGTGCTGCTGCAAATCTGCCTTGAGTTCCCGGCAGGCGTCGATTAACGCGTTCCCCACCAGCGACGTTGCTCGCGAGGCGGTGGTCATGCCGGCCTTTTGCTCTGATTCGGTGTCGATGCGCACGTCAAACAGGTCGGGAGCCAGGCCGGTCTCGCTGCATACCACCTGTAAGGCAATGGTGTTGACCCCCTGACCCATCTCCGTCCAGCCGTGATCGATAACGATTTTGTCGGCCGATTGGATGGTAATGCGCGCCGATGAAGCGTCCGGCATGCCGTTGCCGATACCGGTATTTTTGATGCCGCAGGCGATCCCGGCATACGCCGCGCTTTGAAATTCATCTTTGACGGCCAGGAGCGTGGCTTTGGCTCCCGCTCCCGCTTCGATAACCTGTCCGGTAGCCGTCATATCCCCATCGTCGAGGGCGTTATCATAGCGGAACTGCCAGCGGTCAAACCCCCCTTTTTCACATAGCTCATCGATCAGGCTTTCCAGCCCAAAAGCGGCCTGATTCACCCCAAACCCGCGCATCGCCCCACACGGCAGATTGTTGGTGTAGACCGCCGTGCTGGTCACGTCGGTCACCGGGAAATTGTACGCCCCGGTGGCGTGCCCGGCCGAGCGCTCGAGCACTTTCATCCCGACCGAGGCGTAAGCGCCGGTGTCTCCGACAAATTCCACTTCGCAAAAAGTCAGGCGGCCGGCTTCATCACAGCCAATCGTGTATTCCATCCAAATCGGGTGGCGTTTGGGGTGAAACGCAATGGATTCATCGCGGGTAAAGCGCACCTTGACCGGCTGCTGCATGAGATAAGCGGCCAGCGCCGCGTGCCCCTGGGCGCTCAGATCTTCTTTGCCGCCAAAGCCGCCGCCGTTGGGCACCATCTTGACGCGTATTTTGTCGATCGGCAGACCCAGCAGTTTGGCGATCTGCTGGCGATCTTCATAAACCCCCTGCCCCTGGGAAAGCACCTCTACCCCGTCACCTGATGGATAGGCGATGGCGCACTCCGGCTCCATAAAGCCATGCTCGATCATCTGGGTCTGGAAGACGCCGGTGGCGGTAAACGCCGCCTGATCTTTGGCCTTAGCCAGATCACCCCGGCTGGTGACCGTCTTGGAGAGCACGTTGCTGCCGCTATCGTGAACCGCTGGGGCGCTTTCCTTTTTGGCCTCGTGCATGTCGACAATCGGCTCCAGCACTTCATAGTCAACATCGATTTTGGCCACCGCTTCCCGGGCGATGGCATCTGATTCCGCCACCACGAGAGCCAGAACGTCACCGACATAGCGGGTGATTTCCCCTTCGGCGATCATCTGGGGCCAATCCTGCTTAATCAGACCGACAAAGCGGTCGCCGGGAAAATCGGCGGCCGTGAAAATGCGCAGCACGCCCTCATGGGCTTCGGCCGCGGCGACATCAATTTTTAAGACCCTGGCTCGCGGGTGATCGCTAAATTTTAGAGCGCCGATCTTCATGCCTGGCAGGCGAATGTCATCGACGTAGTGATGCTGCCCCAGAACCAGCTTCTGCGCCTGGTATTTGGGCTGGCGAGAGCCCACCCGGCCGTCGTTTTCCGGCAGGGCCACTTCTTCTTCCTTGCGCAAGGCCTCGGCCGCGCAGGACACCGAATCAACAATCTTTTTGTAGCCGGTACAGCGACACAGATTGGGCGTCAGCGCTTTTTCGATATCAGCCCGGCCGGGCTCCGGGTTCTTGCCAATGAGGACGTGAGACTGCATGACAATGCCCGGAATACAGAAACCACACTGCACGCCGCCGCAGGCGACAAAGGAGTTGGCGTAAACTCCCTGCTGATACTCGCTCAATCCTTCAATCGTCGTCACGGCCCCGTCGGCCACTCGGCTCATCTTGGTCACGCAGGAAAGAACCGCCTTATCATCGAGCTGCACCACACAGCAGCCGCAGGCCGCCTGAGGGGCGCAGCCGTTTTTGGGTGACAGGATGCCTTCATGCTCGCGCAGATAGGTCATCAGGTCCAGATCCGGATCACCCCCATATTCTTTTACCTGCCCGTTGAGTAAAAATTTCATAATCACATCTCCAGATTGGAGTGGTTTCTATTTGGTGTCGCTGTTTAGGAAAATCACCGCGGAGGGCGCAAAGAACGCAGAGATTTTTGAAAGACCATTCCGCAGCGTTCTCCGTGCCCTCGGCGGTGAAAATTAATCAATCATGATACGTCAGCACGGCACCAAACAAAACCCAGCTCCTTTTGACGAAATCCCCTCTTCGTGACCGGCAGCTGTGGAAGCATTGGGGAGCTTTGCTTCACACTCGCCAGGGCGCCGGCCGCACTCAGTCCACTTATCTGGCGTGACTAATTCATAGGCTCGAGCCGTTTTTCTCCGGCCATCATTAAACCCAGCTCTTCAGTTGTCACTTCATCACTATGCACGATCCCCATGATTTCGCCGTTAAATAAAACAACAATGCGGTCCGACATCGCTTTAACCTCGTCGAGATCTTCGGAGATCAACAGCGTGGCCAAACCCTTGGCCCGCTGCTGGAGAAGCTGGTTGTGTATATACTCGGTGGCTCCGATATCTACCCCTCTTGTGGGCTGCGCAGCGATCAGCACCCGCGGTTTGCGGACCAGCTCGCGGGCCAAGATCACTTTTTGGATGTTTCCGCCGGACAGGCTTTTGACCGGGGTATCTTTATCTGGTGTTTTGACCGAAAATGCCTCGATTTGTTCCCTGGCGTGCTCGGCAATGTGCTTAAAAGCCAGAAATATATTGTTGCTAAACGGGGTGCGGATGTAATCCTGTAAAACGAGGTTCTCGGCGACTGAAAAATCTTTGATCACCCCATCGTGCATGCGCTCTTCAGGAATATACGAAAGGCCATTTCTGTACATCTCGGCCGGGGGCATATCGGTCACGTCGAGACCCTCCAGAATGATTTTTCCAGAGTCAACTCCATGCAGCCCGATGATTGTGCGGGCCAGCGGCCGCTGACCGTTTCCAGATACCCCCGCCACACCAACAATTTCACCGCTGTGAACCTGAAAAGAAATGTTTTTTAAAATTGGATTCCCTTCACCATCAACCGCAGTGACATTGTCAAATTCGAGTCGAACCTCCCCAAGCTCGCTTGGCGGGCGAATACGCTCGAGGAGCACCTCGCGGCCGACCATCATGTTGGCCAGCTGCTCCTTGGTCACATCGGCCGTCTCGACGGTGCCTACCATCCGGCCGTCCCGCAGCACCGATACGCGATCGGTCAGGGCAAATATCTCGTGCAGCTTGTGGGAAATAAAGATCAGCGCGTGCCCATCGGCCGCCATCTGCCGCAAAATGACAAAAATGTCGTCCACTTCCTGCGGGGTGAGGACCGCCGTCGGTTCATCGAGCACGAGCAGAGCCGCACCGCGATAAAGGGCCTTGACAATTTCAACCCGCTGCCGCTGCCCCACCGCCAGATCGGAAATCGTGGCCTGGGGATCAACCTGCAGCCCATATTTTTCCGCCAGTTCCTCAATGCGCTCTGAAACCACGTCCAAATCCAAACGGGCTCCCCGAGAAGAGGGCAATCCCAGAGCCACATTTTCGGCCACCGTCATATTGTCAACCAGCATAAAGTGCTGGTGGATCATGCCGATGCCATTTTGCAGCGAGTCTGTCGGCGAGTTGATGCGAATCGGCCGGCCGTTGAGAAGTATTTCTCCTTCATCCGGCTGGTACAGCCCATAAAGAATCTTCATAAGCGTGCTTTTACCCGCGCCGTTTTCGCCGAGAAGCGCGTGGATCTCTCCGGCCTTGACGTGCAGATCGACCTGGTCGTTGGCCAAGACGCCGGGGAAACGCTTGGTAATGCTCCGCATTTCCAACGATTCAATGCGGGGCAAGCCGGAGGGAAGAAGATTATTTTCCGAGTTCATAGTTCACTTCCAAAGGGCGGCACCTTGATGCCAGGTGGTTTGCGTCTGCGATTCAACCACAATTATACCTTTTCGCAGCACATACCGGCGCACCGGCCGGCGTCGTAGGGCTTCAACCGGGGATTTGGCATCGAGGACAACCAGATTCGCCTCAGCTCCTACTTTAACCCCATATTTTTCCAGGGGCCACAGGCGGGCGGCATGATAACGAGGCATATCAAAAGCAGCCTGGATTTCTTCTGGAGCGCCCATATGCGCTGCGTGGGCGGTGATCATCGCCACCTCCAGCGGATCCATTTGACCATATGGGTAAAACATATTTTGCACATCATCCTGACCGCAAACGACGTTAACACCGGCCTGCAGCAGTTCCACGACGCGGGCGATCCCGCGAGGCTTGGGATGATGGTGATTTCGCCCTTCCAGCATCAGGTTGATAGGAGCATTGGTGACGACATGAATATCGGCCTGCTTCACCTTTTCGATAATTCGGGCCGCCATGGCATCATCCCAGGCCGACATCGAGCAGCAGTGACCGGCCGTTACCCGTCCCTGCCAGCCGCTTTCAATGGTTTTCTCAGCCAGCAGCTCCAGCGAGTGCCAGTACGGGTCATCGGTTTCATCGATGTGCATGTCGATATCCACATCAAATTTTTCAGCCATCTCAAATGCCAATTCGATGTGACGGGCGGCATCCGCCATATTTTTTTCACCGTGGGGCATGCCGCCAACCAAATCACAGCCCTTTTCCAGCGCCTGCCACATCATGTCAACCGCTTCCGGATTGCGGGCCATCCCCAGTTGGGGAAAGGCCACAAGCTGAATGTCGATGAGGTCCCGATATTGCTCTCGCGCCGCGGCGACCCCGTTGAGGATGGTCAATTTGGCGATGTGATCGATATCGACGTGGCTGCGCAGCCACAACGTGCCGTTGGCCACGGCCGCCTGGATGACCCGGCCGGCTCGCTGCACAATGTCTGCGGTGGTCAGATCGTGCTTGACCTCCGCATAGATCTCTATCGCTTCAAGCAGCGTGCCGCTCTGGTTAATCAGCCCATCCCAAAGATAGGCATTCTCCAAATGAAAATGGGCTTCGAAAAAGGCAGGAGAAATCATCCCCCCCTCGGCGTCAATCTCCCGCGCGCCGGGAGGCAAAGGGGTTGATGAAACAGCCTCGATCAGGCCGTTTTTAATGCCTACTTCTATTGTCTCTCCGGTGGTATCAGAGAGGCCGTTTCGAATCACGAGATCCATCATAACTGAATCAATATTCCCCTCCCGCGTCGGGTTCAGGGGTATCCAATCTAACTGAAAAACCTATCACCTCATGTCTGTTCAAGGGCTGTTTTTACTCTACATCGCCAATTGGTAGGGCCGCAGCATGCTGCGGCCGTGGGGTCACCTGCCATAACCTTCCACCCTATGGCGAATGATTTTGTTTTAACCGCCAACTACCCTGTCGGGGAGATGGATCGGCCGCAGCATGCTGCGGCCCTACGGCGCAAGATTGATCTACCGTGCCCTGTTTGATCACATGCTTGGACCTCTCCACCTCTGACCCACATCGGGGAGGGGGGCTTATTGGACCGCCTGAGAAGGGATCATTTACCTGTCCACCTCTGACCCGCGTCGGGGAGGGGTTTACTCTTTAATTACGCGGTTCGGCCACAATCTCAATAGTACCGTCGATGATACCCTGTTCGGCCGCCATCGCCGCTTCAACCGCATCCGCCGGCAGACTATCGTCATAAACCATCGTCTGACCGCCATTTTCCAGCGTCAGCTGCAGCACCCGGCCGCCGTAATCACCAGCCTGGTTGGAGACAATCATCTCCAGCAGCGTATCGGTCCAATCATACAGAACGGTGGCAATCACCACATCCTGACCGGCCGGGCTTTGATCCGCCTGGATACCGAGCCAGGGAATGTTATTTTCCTGTGCAATCCCAATCGCCCCGACAACCTGCTGGGAGGAGCCGGTCAGGATATCGGCTCCGGCCTGCAGATGGGTATTGGCCGCCTCGGCCGCCAGAGCGGTATCGCCAAACGAGCCGGTGAACGAGACGTTGACCTGGACATCCGCATCGGTATCTTTGACCCCGGCCAGGAAACCGTCAACGTGCAGCTTGGCGTCGCCGGCGTCGACCGGCCCCACCAGACCGATGATGCCTACTTCGGTGAGGTTCGCCGCCAGAACGCCGCTCACATAGCCACCTTGTTCAGCCCGCGGCTCGTAAGCGAAGACATTGGTTACCCCTTCTTCTTCGCCGGTGTTGGTGGTGGTTCCCCAGGCAAAACTGGTTTCCGGGAAGTCAGGCGCCAGCTCAAATAGCGAGGTGCCGTACTGTGCGCCGTGAGCAATCACCAGGTCATAGCCGCTGTCGGCATAGTCGCGAATGGCCGCGGCCGCATCTGTGACGTTAAACATGCTTTCGGAGAAGGCGATTTCAACCACGTCTTCACCGTAATGCTCCTGAATTTCGACCAAAGAGTCATAAATTGATTGACTCCAGGCCAGGTCGGTGGTGGTGCTGGGCAAAACCAGAGCGACCCGCACCGGTTCGATCTCTGGAAAATCGGCCATTTCCTCTTCCGCCATCGACTCTTCCGATTCTTCCATCGGCGCTTCACCGGCGATGACCGCCATCACATCCAGGCTGCCGGCGACAATTTGATCCGCAGCCTCCTGGGCGGCCGTCACCGCGTCGGCATCCAGCGTGTCAGAAAATTCCATGACCAATCCGCCATTGGCCAGGGTTAGGGCGTACGCCGTGCCGCCATTTTCACCAGCCAGATGTTTATTGATGATGTCGCTCATCACCCCGTCCCACACGTACAGCTGGGTAGAAATAACGATATCCGGGGCCAGCGAACTTTGGTCGGATTGGGTGCCGATCCAGGGAATCCCCTGCTCGTTGGCCACCCCAATCGCGCCCACAACCTGCTGGGCCGACCCGGTCAGAATATCGGCTCCGGCCTGAATGTGGGTGTTGGCCGCTTCGGCCGCCAGGGCGGTATCACCAAATGAACCGGTATACGACACGTTGACCTGCGCCTCGGGATTGGCGGCCATCGCCCCGGCCACAAACCCATCAATGTAGAGCTTGGCGTCACCGGCTTCAACCGGCCCAACGACGCCAATCACGCCGGATTCAGAAAGATTGGAAGCCAAAATACCGGCGACGTATCCCCCTTCTTCAGCCCGGGCTTCATAAGCAAAGACATTTTCCAATCCTTGATCCTCCCCCGTGTCGACAGCGGTACCCCAGGCAAAGGTGGTATCGGGAAAGTCGGGAGCCACCTCAAACATTGATGTGCCGTATTGGGTGCCGTGAGCGATAACCACATCGTACCCTTCTTCGGCATAGTCACGGATCGCCGCGGCCGCATCGGTGACGTTAAACATACTTTCCGAAAAGGCGATTTCAAACACCTCTTCACCACCGGCTTCTTCCTGCAGGCGGAGCAGCGCATCATAAATCGCCTGGCTCCAGGCCAGGTCGGTAATGGTGCTGGGCATGACGATGGCCACCCGCACCTGGTCAATATCAGATACGTCCGCTTCGGCCGACACATCTTCCACGGCCGCCTCTTCCTCTTCAACCACTTCAGCCTCTTCCACAGGCTCCTCTTCGACCGTGGTCTCGGTCTCTGATACGTCATCCGGTTCGGGGGCACCGCCGCCACAGGCGATCAAAAAGGCCGCCAACAACATCACCCAAATTACCGAAAGCCAAGTTTTTCTATTCATGATTTTCTCCTTCTTTGATATCAAATCGAATGGCGCATTGGATTCTCCTTTATATCCAATGTTCGCCTGTCGGTGTTGACATTTACGATCACAATCAACTTTCAACGGGAACGGCAATTTTTGCTTTCCCGATGGTCGTCTTAAATGCCAACCAGCACCTCAACTCAATTTTCACCACGGGCAAACGGCTTGGTTAAAGCCCGCGGCTGTAGAGCGCGTCGGAACGGTAGGGCGAGCGCGATGATCGTCAATAAATAGGGCATCATGACGGCCACATCTGAAGGAATATTTAAACCTAAAACCTGCACCCAAAGCTGTAAGGCGTTGACGGTGCTAAAAAGCAGGGCCCCTAACAGGACCCCAACGGGTCGCCAACTGCCAAAGTAAACCAGGGCTACGGCAATAAACCCCAGGCCGTTGGTCATGTTTTCCTGAAAAATATTCAGGAGAGAAATTGAAAGGGAGGCCCCGGCGATCCCGGCCAGCGTACCTCCGATCGTTACCGCCGCATACCGCACGCGATTGACGTTTACGCCAACCGAATCGGCTGCTTCGGGGTTTTGCCCCACGGCGCGAACCTTTAAGCCCCAGGTGGTGCGGTTTAACAGATACCACGACAGAGGCACCAGGGCGTAAGCGCCATACGTCATGATGTTGTATTCAAAAAACAGCTCGCCCACGATAGGGAGATCGGCCAGGCAAAAACCGCCCATGCAGAAGCGCAGGATGGGAAACCCCTGCACCCCTTCAACCGAGCCGATCAACGTCTTAAACAGGAGGCTGGACATGCCCAGGCCGAACATGTAGAGGCCGATTCCGCTGATTCCCTGCTCCGCCTGAAAGGTGATACTGACCACGCAGAGAATGAGCCCCATCAAGGCCCCAACTGCGGCCGCAGCCAGCAGACCGAGCACCGGGCTGCCCGTCTCAAAAACGGTGTAAAAGCCAAAAAAGGCACCCATCAGCATAATCCCGTCAACGCCTAAATTTAACACCCCCGAACGCTGGGAGAAGGTCTCACCCACGGCGGCATAAATATAAGGCGTGGCCAGACGAATACCGGAATGAATGATTCCCAAAATAATGGCTAAAGTGGTTAAATCTTCATTCATGCGCTTGCCTCTGGGGAAGGTGTATGGGCATCATCGGGAAGCGATTCGGCCGCTTCGGCGTCCACTGAAACGCGGCGATTGGCCCGCCTGCGAACAAAATAGTCGGTCGTTATAACCAGGAGAACGACGAGACCCAGTATGGCTAAAATTAATACCTGGGGGATCTGAGTGGCTCGCTGCATTTTGTCCCCACCGACCAGAAGCCCGCCAAATAAAATCGAGGCGGGGATAATGCCCAGCGGATGCAGCTTGCCAAAGAGGGCGGCCACAATGCCGGAGAAGCCGTACCCGGCCGAAACGGCCGTCGGCTCAAACATGCGGTGGTGCAGCCCGAGTATTTCAACCGCGCCGGCCAGCCCGGCAAACATGCCGCTCAGGGTCATCGAGAGTACCACCGTGCGCTCGACCTGCATCCCGGCGTAGCGGGAGGCGGCCGTATTCAAGCCAACGGCCCGAATGCGATAGCCAATCGTCGTGCGCCACAGAAAAATATAAACCAGCACGGCCATCAAAACGGCAAAAATCAGGCCGCTGTGCAGGCGGGAGGGTTCGACCAAAACGGCGTACAATTCCCCGAGATAGCCGGACAAACCCGCTTCTTCGGCCGAGTTGGTGATGCCCAACGATTGGGCCATATCGGTAAAACGAGGCATGTCAACCGTGCGCGGCAGGCGGGCGGAATGGGGGATATTGGTGCCCGCCTCCACTTCGGCCGGGTCGATCATCGGCCCGCGCAGCAGATAAAACCCGATCTGAATGGCGATCTGGTTCATCATGATCGTGCTTAAAATCTCGTTGACCCCCAGCCGCGCTTTTAAAAAGCCGGGTATCGATCCCCAAATGGCCCCCATCGCCCCCCCGCCCACCAGGCCGAGGGCGATCCCCAGAAAACCGGGGAGCTGCTCGCCAAGCTGGACCCCCAAAAAGGTGGTGACCAGCGCCCCGACGATGAGCTGACCCTCCGCCCCGATGTTGATCACCCCGCCTCGAAAGGCGATGGCGATCCCCAAACCAACCAGCATCAGGGGAATCGCTTTGACCAGGGTGTCGGCCAATCCATTTTTGCTGCCAAAGGCGCCAACAATCATGGCCTGATAAGCTTCTAATGGATTAACCCCCTGCAGCAGGAGAATGACCGCGCCGATGAGAAAGGCGATCAGAACGGCCAGAAAGGGCATGAGTAGATTGATTAACTGCTCAATAAATCGCCGATCCAATCTTCCAGGTTGCATAATTCCTCTCCTTTTGCCGCCGAAGCTGCTGGAGCAGTGGGTGGGTGGTTGTGAACGGATTAAATTTTAAATTTTGACCGGGGATGGCACGTTAGAGAATTAATTTATCCCCGTAATCTTGAGGCCAGCATCTTTGACCTTGTTCTTGATGTTAATAAAAATGAGCAGGGATGTGAACCCCTCTACCACGCTGGCATTGATCAATCCACCAGCATTGACGCCGCGCAGACCCGCATCCTGGGCCAGCTGCATGGCGATCTCTTTATCAACCGCTTTTTGACCGCAGATCAGCACATCACAATCCATATTGTAATCGAGATCGCGCAAATGATGGGCCCCAATATTTTGAAAAGCGGCCACCACGCGGGTGGCGTCCCCTAGCTGCTGCTGCGCCTCTTCGGCCGCCGACAGGCCGCTCTCCAGGCGGCGAACCCGCGCTTTTTTCTCACCTGTCGGGGCCACAACGGTGATCAGCAGCTTGCCGGACAGGGCATCTTTGACCGATTCAAGAGTGGCGGCCTGGGCGTCGTAAGGCACGGACAGCACGGCCACATCGCACTGGGTGACGGCCGAGACGTTGTCTGTGCCTGATATCCCCAGATCAGGCCGGAGCGCCAGCAGCTCGGCCGCGATTCGCTCCCCTTTTTCCGCCTGCCGAGAGCCAATGATGATGTCGTGGCCGCTGGCTGCCCAGCGAAAACCAAGGCCGCTGCCTTCTGGACCGGTACCCCCAATGATTGCGATTTTCATATGCCTACTTTCCCTTTTATTTTTTTCATGAACCCCCTCCCCCTGCCCCCTCCCCCGATAACGGAGGAGGGGATAACCATTCGGTAAGCGGCGCGCGATGCGCGCCGCTTACCGAACAAGCTAGAAAGCCCCCTTCCCTGGGGAAGGGGG
>JASJCR010000063.1 GCA_030065875.1 Ardenticatenaceae bacterium
AATCGATCATTTGATCTCTAATCTCTCGTCTCTCGTCTCCAGTTTCCGATCTCTCGTCGCCACTCTCTTGTCTCAACTTTCTCATCTTTGGTTTTTTCCAGCTGGGCCATTGAAACCGACTGCAAAGCGGCCGTTGTACCGCTGTGCGCAACCTGTTCGCTCTGGAATGCGGAAACAGAAGCCGGAATGTGGTAAACGATCATGTTATCCAGTATTTGCGGCGGAGGATCCTCCGCCAGCGAGATTAAGGCGATGCGACGGCCCGATTCTTTTAAATTTTGCAAAGTAACCAGCAGCTCCGGGGTCAAAACGGCCGTCACGACAACCAGGGTAGCCGACCACGGCAGCCGGGGGCTGTAGCGATGCAGCAGGCGGTTTATTGGTCCCGTGGCAAAACCGGAGATCGCGGCCAGGGCTTCCAGCACGTTGACCAGCTGCTGCGGAGAGCGGCCGGGCTTGACGCGAATCGGCTGATCAGAGCGGGGAACTGAACCGTTGGCGTATAGTCCGACCCCCCACCCCTGCTCTGCCCCAAAATTGGCAATCGAGGCGGCCACCGCAACCAAGCGCTCCAGCAATTCCGGTTCATGCCCCATCCAATACTTTTCTTCAGTGGCTATATTGAGGAAGACGACGGCCGTCATCCCGGTGGAGGGATCAAAAATTTTTGTTTGCAGCTGTCCTCGCCTGGCGGTGGCTTTCCAATGGACGTCCCGGAACCGATCGGTTGGGTGATAATCGCGGATGCCCAACGTGCGTATCGGGTCAGTAAACAAACTGCGATGAATGCGCAAATCGCCAAATGGCTCCTTAGGGGGCAACCCCAGCTCCTCCAGTGACCAAATATGCGGATAAACAACGAGGACATCGGCCGGGTCATACTCCTGTTCGATGGTAAACAGGGTAAAGATATCGCCAGATCGGTAGGTTACCGGGCCTAAGTAATAAAATCCCCGCTTAAAAAAGCGCAAATTATACTCGCGGTTCTGCTGCTCAAAGCCGCGCATGGCGAATGTCGTAAAAAATGAGGAATTTTCGATCGTTTCGATGGGGGGATGAAATTCACTTGAAATAATCACCGGGCCATCGATGCGATCCTGAAACTGCAGCCAGGTGAGCGGCAGCCGTTTTTCATTGTGGCCGGAAACCATTAACGAAACGCTTTCTCCAGGGAATACGTGGGTGCGGTCAAACTCTCGAGTGTAATAAACCCCTTTTAAGGCTTGATCTTTCCACCAGCGCCCCAGGACAACCACGCCGATCAAAAATAAGCCCAATGTCATGCAGGAGACGTTGCGATTGAGTAAAAACCCGCCGATGATCAATGTGGCTCCCAGCGGCAGCCAGGCATCGCTTAAAATGCTGTTTTCTCGTTCGGCAACCTTTAACCCCCGCGCGGCCGCCAAATCTTCAACCCGCGGGGTTTCGCCCCGCCGAACCGACTCGGCCAGCCGCTTGCGCGCCTTCTTGATATTATCCTGGGCCAGGCCCTCAACGAGGGACATGTCATTCATCATTTAATTCTCTAGGGGAACGGCGATCGTTTGTATCACGTCCTGCACGACATCTTGGGGTGAACGGCCGCGCAGTCGCGTTTGAGGATTCACGACCAGGCGATGCATTAAAACCGGGAGCGCCAAATCTTTGATGTCATCGGGAATGACAAATTCCCGGCCGCGAATGGCCGCCAGCGCCTGGGAGGCGTGATAAAGTGCCATCGTCGCCCGCGGACTGGCTCCCAACGAAATATCTTGATGGGTCCGCGTCGCCCGGCACACGTGCACCAGATAATGACGGACCGATTCCTCCACCCGGATCGAACGAATATCTTTTTGTAAAGTGATAATTTCTTCCGGTGAAATGACGGGTTCAAGTGACTCAAATGGATCGTGCTGTTCAAAGCGGAGCAAAATCGCATTCTCCTCCTCTTCCTCCGGGTAGCCCAAAGCAATTTTCATTAAGAAGCGATCGAGTTGAGCCTCAGGCAGTGGGAAAGTGCCCTCTAACTCAATCGGATTTTGGGTAGCCATCACCAGAAACGGCCGGCTTAAAATATGGGTTTCAACATCAACGGTCACCTGTCGCTCCTGCATCGCCTCCAGTAGAGATGATTGGGTGCGGGGGGTGGCGCGATTAATCTCATCGGCCAGCAAAATTTGAGCAAAAATCGGCCCCGGCCGAAATTCAAACTCCTGTCTTTTTTGATTGTAGTAATAAATGCCGGTCACATCAGACGGCAGCAAATCAGGAGTAAATTGAATCCGCTTAAATGAGCAGCCCAAAGACGCGGCAATTGCCTTGGCCATCGTCGTTTTGCCCGTACCGGGCACATCTTCAAGCAGGAGGTGACCACCGGTTAGCAAGGCCACCATTGTTAAGTCAATGATCTCGTCCTTTCCAACAATCACTTTTTGAATGTTTTCCCGCAGCGTGCGGGCGGCTGAGGCGATTGAATTCATCTGCTTCCCTCTACTCTCGTCGCTTGTTTTTGATCCCTTTCTTCGATTCGTTTTTCTTTTCTAACCGTGTCCCGATGGGGGGCCAACAAGGCCACAACCTCATCGTGAAGATGCCCATTGTCAGCCACGATGCCGTTTACTTTGGGAAACGGTTGATTAAATTGAAACGGTCGATTATCCAAATTTACGCAACGGCCGCCCCCTTCTTCTATGAGGAGGACACCGGCGCAGATATCCCACTCATGTTTGGGGCCACGGCTCCAGGTCGCATCGCTCAATCCGGCCGCCAGGCGGGCCAACTTATAAGCCACACTGCCCATCGTGCGGATCTCCAGCTGCTCTTCAAACGGGGCAAACTCACCGCGTTTGCGTTCTGAGCGGCTGGCCTCAACCAGGGCCCCGGTCAAGCGTGAACGGTTTGATACGGCAATGGGTTGATTATTTAAGGTTAATCCCTCTCCGGCCGCGGCCGCAAACAGCTCGCTTGTCACCGGGTTAAAAATCACCCCGACAACCGGCCGGCCGTTCTGGCAGAGGGCCACCGATATGGTGAACTCGGGAATCCCCATCACAAACTCTTTGGTGCCATCGAGGGGGTCGACCACCCACACCAGCTCTTTGTCCAAGCGGGCCGGATTGTCGCCGGTTTCTTCGCTCAACCACCCTGCAGCGGGCAACAATTCTTTTAGCTTTTCTTTTAATAAAGCGTCGGCCGCCAAATCTGCTTCCGTGACCGGATTATCCGGCGTTTTTTCTCGGACCTTAAATGCTTCCGCGTCCTGATAAAACGACAGAACGACTTCTCCTGCTTGAGAAGTAATGCGGGCCACTTCTTCCTTAATTACTGATAATGATTTCATGGATTTATGGATTGCCAAGCAAATTATATCTCTCTTGAAATCCCGCTCATTGCCTCACTTTGGCGTATCAGAATAAGCTGTTTCAGAATAAGAGAGTCACAATATTTACAGCTGCAAGTATGGCACACACCGGTTTAATTGCCAATGCCGCCAATTTGAAGTGGTTAAGAGTTGCTTACCCTCTTAAAAACGGTTAATCTGGTCATAAATATCACATTTCCACAATAAAAAAGAAGTATTGCCATGAAACGTTCGAACTGCACCCTGCACCTTTTATTTTCGCTCCTTCTGATTTTTCTTTTTTTATTGACGCCAACAATCGCCTTGGCGGATACAACCCATACGGTTGCCCCTGGTGAAACGCTTTACAGCATTTCTCGCCGGTATGGTGTCTCTATACAAGATATCCTGGCGGCAAACAACATCGCCAACCCCAACTTAATCTTTGTCGGTCAGGAAATCATTATTCCAGATGTTGATACGCCAGCCCCAACCCAGCCAACACCAACAAACCCACCTCCAGGGGAAACGGTCGTGCACACCGTTCGAACCGGCGACACACTCAACAAAATCGCTTCGCAATATGGAACGACGGTTTCGGCAATCGCCCAGGCCAACGGGCTGATCAATCGAAACCTCATTTTTATCGGGCAGCAGCTGACCATTCCGGGGGCCACCTCGCCAGCCCCAACCACCCCACCGCCATCAAACCCACCCCCTGAGCCAACCACACCACCCCCGGCCGGAACCTCATCCTACACCGTTTCTCGAGGAGATACCTTGAGCAAAATCGCCGTTCGGTTTGGCACAACGGTAAATGCGATCATGGCCGCAAACGGCCTTTCCAATCCGAATCTCATTTATGTAGGTCAGGTTTTGCAAATTCCGGGAGGGGGCGGATCCTCCCCAACCCCAACCAACCCGGTGACCGGCCCAATCACCCTTTCCGGATTGGCGTTTGGCGGCCAAACTCAAACCTTTGCCAACACCGGTTTGATGCAGGATATCGGCATGACCTGGGTGAAGGTGCAGTTTAAGTGGTCCCCAGGGAATTCGGCCGGTGATGTGGCCGGCGTGATCAATCAGGCCAAAGGGGCCGGATTTAAGGTTCTGGTCAGCATGCCTGGGGCCACGACTTATCCCTCGTCGATTGATTTTGACGCATACGTGCGCTTTTTGGGTGAGGTCGCGGCGCTGCCAACTCCACCGGATGCAATGGAGGTCTGGAACGAACAAAACATCGACTTTGAGTGGCCGGCCGGGGAAATCAGTCCCACAGATTATGTCAACCGAATGTTGGCCCCTGGCTACAACGCCATCAAAAATGCCAACAGCAATATTTTGGTCATCAGCGGGGCACCGGCCCCCACCGGCTTTGACAACACCACCAATGCCTGGGCGGATGACCGGTACATTCGCGGGATGGCCGCCGCCGGAGCCGCAAATTATGCGGATTGTATCGGCATTCACTTCAACGCCGGGGCCACCTCACCCAACAGCTCGACCGGTCATCCGGCAGGCACTCACTACAGCTGGTATTTTAATCCGATGGTTAATACGTACAGCAACGCCTTTGGCTCCAGCCGGCCGCTGTGCTTCACCGAAATCGGCTTCCTTTCGGGGGATGGCTTCAACGGTTTGCCCCCCAATTTTGCCTGGGCCAGCGGCACGTCGGTCCAGGAACACGCTCAGTGGCTGGGTGAAGCGCTGCAGCGGTCGAGCATCGACAGCCGCATCACGATGTTTATCATCTACAACGTCGACTTCACTCTTTACCAAAGTGATGGAGATCCACAGGCCGGATATGCGATTGTCCGGCCGGACGGCAGCTGCCCGGCATGCGACACCATTAAAGGGGTATTGGGCAGATAATAGCCAGCAACAAAAAAAACGGGAAGGGTTCAGACGTTTGAACCCTTCCCGTTTTTTATTCGAATGACCAATCGGTATCGTTTAAACTTTTTACTTAGCCTGGCCTATTAGACGACAGGCAGCGTGCAAAAAACCAAAATCACCCATGGGTGCCATCAACTCCGCCACATCGGTAATAACAAAGAGGTGACCATCAAAAATGACCTCGTCCCCTACCTCTGGTTTTCTCTCCACGTTAATGAGCGCGCCGGGATGTTTACCATCCTCAACCACGTAACTCACCTTGTAATATACCGCCTCACTCATACCAAATGTCACCCTACTTACATGGCCGCCATATTTTGATGGCGAAGTTTAAAAGACAAGTCCAATGCCAAGTTCCGCATCACCTTGTGGCCTATTGGCGAGTATTTTTCGCATACTTCGTTGAACTTTGCTGAACTTAACACATACATCTTACAACCGTCCTTGCCTGCGCGGCCGGATGCGGACCGGGGCCCTCGGGAGATCAAGGCCATTTCACCAAAAAGCTGACCTTCCATCAACATGACCAACACTTTTTCGCTTGTTTCAGTCGAAACAAAGACTTCGATTGATCCATCGGCAATGATATAAATCTCGTCTCCCTCAGCTCCCTGTTCGATCACCACCTCGGCCGGTTGAGCCACTTTTTCAGAACATATGTTACCGATGACTTCTAATTCCGCGGTGGTAAGACCGTTTAATAAATGAACTTTACGCAATACTGGTATCATTTTGTCCGCCACTTTTTGTTTGGCATCTTTGGCTCTTGTTCAAAACGCAAAGTAAAACCAAAACACTGTCCCTTCTTCTAAAATAAATTGTCACAAGTGCCTCAGATTACCAGCTTGAGGCATTCCTTGTTTAAATGAGTATCAAATAGGAACTTCTGTGAAAATTTTGTTATCTACCGCCCCTATATTAATGGGTCTCTTTCTCAAGCACAAGGACATCCGTACAATAATCCTACCGCAAAAGGGCGTACATTCCTCCTATTACAGGAAAATCAACGGTCTAATTCACCCCAAAAAGCGGTTGACAATTATCTTGGAGAGAGTACAATTCTGATCCGATTAGCCGAAGTGGCGGAATAGGCAGACGCGCTACGTTCAGGGCGTAGTGGGCTTTACGCCCGTGTGGGTTCGACTCCCACCTTCGGCACAGAAAAGAGAAGCAGCTGGTGATACCGGCTGCTTTTTTTGTTTTTTTCCCTTTCCGGTTCGGGGGTGGACAAGTTTCCAATATTCCTGAATAACCCATAGTCTCGTGGCCGTTTTTACGCTACATCGCCAATTGGTAGAGCCGCAGCATGCTGCGGCCGTGGGGTCGCCTGCCAAACACTTCCGATCCATGGCGAATGATTCAATTTTTAATCGCCAAATATCCTGGCGCGAAGTTGGATCGATCGGCCGCAGCATGCTGCGGCCCTACGGCGCAAGATGGATCCGCCACGTCCTGCTTGATCATCAGCTTGAACCTGTCCGCCCTTGAACCCTTTCCACAGGTGGGCTTTAGGTTCACCGCCAAAGGTGCCAGATGATCGCTGTTTTTTCCAGGAGAGTCTCCTGTGTGTTCTTCTTACTCCCGACGACAACGTAATTTTGTTCACCAAACCGAATCTCCCAACTTCACTTTGAGAAATTTAGCACAAACGTTATAATTCATGTCAATTCACAGCATTGATAACGGTCTAAATTAGGGTTTCAATATGAATCTATTTACGGTAATTGGCATCGTCGGCGTTTCAATGGCGATTGTCACCCTCATTTTTGCAATTACGCTTTACCGGCTGTCAGCCGCAGTGGTGCAAAATCAAGCTGATATTGAAAACAGCAGCAAACGATATCAGCCAAATGTGACCGCCGGGTTCAATATTCCCGTGCAGGAAGACAAATCGGTCCAATTTAAAGAAGCGCGCATCGAAGCGGCTAAGCGAGCCGCCTCCCTACCCCGAGGAGCGAATTTGCGCATCGGCCGGCGCGGGGCAGAACGACTGCAAACCGCCAGCGCCAATCTCAAAAATGATCCGGTTTCTGCCTTAAAGATTGCCGAAGTTCAGGGATGGCAGGGATTAGGGGAATTTGATCGTTATCAGCAGGCCGCCACCGCCACAGCGGCCGCCCCGGTAGCCGTCGCCACCGGTCCGCAGGTCAAACGCAAGCTGGTCGCCGGAAAAGATTTTGAGGTGACCGCTATTAGCGACAGCATGTCCGGCGGTGAAAAACGCACCGCACGCATTGCCAACGCCAAAGCAAAAGCAGCCGCCTATAAAGCGTTGAAAGAGGCCGGCGCAGATATGGTTGCGGCCGCACCGGCTGCAGCACCCGCCGCGGCGGCCCCAGCTGCTCCGCCAGTCCCATCCGCGGCCGATGTCGGGATCGCTGAACCGGAGTTAATTGAAATTACCGATGGCATGGACCCTGCAGAAGTTCGCCGGGCACGTATCGCCAACGCCAAGGCGATGTCAGCGTACAAAAAGGCGCTCAAAGCGGCCGGCGTCACGCCTGGTGCAGCGGCGCCAGCTGCTGCGGCACCACCACCAGCACCGGCGGCAGCCCCACCTCCCCCACCGGCTAGCGAACCGGCCGGTCTGGCAAGCATCCCCAAACCGGATTTAATCGAAATTACCGACGACATGGACCCAGCCGCCATTCGTCAGGCGCGTATTGCCAACTCCAAGGCCAAATCAGCTTACAAAAAGGCGCTTAAAGCGGCCGGTATCGATCCAAAGTCGGTTAAAATTTAATCAGAAATCCAACGAAATGTATACAAAAGGCCGGTCAATGACCGGCCTTTTTGTTTCTGTTTACGTTTGTCATAGAAGCAAAATCTATAGTTGATACCACAGACTTCAGACATCAGAAGTACAGTAGAGTTCTTCTCTCTTTCACCATTTCACTTTAAACTTTCAACTTATAACGAAGGACTTAGAGCTATCCATGTCAACTGGAATTGTCGATATACGCATTCGCCAGCGGGAATTTTTATTGGCGATTAGTCGGGCTTTATCAGCCGAATTGGATTTAAGTGACGTCCTGCGGGTCATTCTGCAAGCATCAGTTGAATTTATCGCCGGCCGGGCCGGGCTCGTCGTTTTAGCCGATCCCAACGAACACACCTTTCGGGTGGCGGCCGCGCTAGGTGTACCGGGCGAAACATTTGAACAGCACCCCCAGCTCGTCAAGGGGATTCCGTATGAGCCAGGAGCTGAAGAAGCGGCAATTCCTTTAATCGACACGGGGATTCAAAAGCTGGCCAAGGATATTAGCAACGATCTGGACGTCGCCCAAACAATCCTCCTGCCCATGCAGAGCGGCGATACGATTATCGGGATGATCTACGTATTTCAGGAGAAAAATTTCGTTTTTAGCAGCGACGCTCCGAATCTGCTCCAGAGCTTTGCCGATCAGGCCGCCATTGCCGTCAAAAACGCCCGTCTTTATGAACAGGTCATCTCGGAAAAAAAGCGCCTCGACGCCATTTTAGATTACAGCGCCGACGGGGTCATGATTCTCGACCCTCAACTCAAAATTGAAGTGTTTAATCAGGCCCTGAGCCAGATCACCGGCTGGAAACCGGCCGAGGTTTTGGGTTGTCATCACGATACCGTTCTGCAGTGGAAAAATTTGCGCACGGAAACCGATTTGCAAATGGCCCTCGATCAAGGGTGGCCAATGCCCGGCTCCTCCCATCTTTATGTGGAAGGGGTTATTACCAAATCAAATGACGATACCGTCAGCCTGGGTGTGACTTACGCTCCCCTGCTCAATCCTCGGGGCAACCTCATCAATATTATCGCCAACGTGCGTGATCTGACCCGCTATCGCGAGGAAGAGCAGCTGCAAAAAACGTTTATCTCGGTTGTCAGCCACGAACTCAAAACACCGGTCTCCATTATCAAAGGATACGCCGGCACGCTGCAGCGCAGAGACGTCGATTGGCCCAAAGAGGTCATGATTGAATATTTATCGGTTATCGAGGAAGAAGCGGATTCCTTAACCGACCTGATCGACAATTTGCTAGAGGTTTCTAAACTGCAGGCGGGTTCATTTAAGTTAAACATGGCTGAAAATATTTCCGTTCCGGATATCGCCCGACAGGTCAGCAAAAAGTTTAGCAACCAGACAAAAGCTCATACCTTTTCGGTTGATTTCCCGGCCGATTATCCGGAAATTGCCGGAGATGAGCGGCGCATCACCCAGGTTTTTAACAACCTGGTCAGCAATGCAATCAAATATTCTCCGGAAGGTGGCGTGATCGAAATTGGTGGTACAATTAACGAGGATTATGTGACCGCGCATGTCAGCGATCCAGGCATTGGCATCCCCGATCATGAACGGCACCGCATTTTTCAACAATTTTCGCGCCTTGATAACGCTTTAAGCCGCAAAACTGAGGGGACCGGATTGGGTCTTTTTTTGACCAAAGCGATCATCGAAGCCCATCACGGCCGTATTTGGTTTTCCAGCAATGTTGATCCTGATACCGGTCCTACGGGAACGACGTTTGCCTTTTCTCTTCCCAAATAATTTTTTTCAAACAGAGATAAAACAATCCCGGTTGAAGGATCTCACCTGGCGTTGATCTTTTAACCGTTTTTCACTTTAGGAGATATTCATGCAGACCCAAATCACCTGTCCAAGCTGCGGAACCCATTTCGCCACGCAGGTTTACAATATCGTTGACGCCCAACGCACCCCAGAGCTCAAACAAATGCTGCTGGCGGGAGCCTTAAATGTCGCCTCTTGTCCAAGCTGCGGTATGTCCACTCAGCTCGCCGTGCCCATCGCCTATCATGATGCAGAACATCAGCTGTTTATGACCTATGTGCCGATGGAGCTGAACCTGCCTCTTCCTGATCAGGAACGGCTGGTGGGTCAAATGACCAAGGCGATCACCGAAGGCATCCCCCAGGAGCAGTTTAAAGCGTATCTTTTACAGCCGCAGACGGTCCTGACGATGCAAACTTTTATGGAAAAAGTTTACGGTACTGAAGGGATCACCCCTGAAATGCTGGCTCAACAGCGCAAACAATCTCAATTTCTGCAGCAGTTGATGAGCACAGATTCTTCGGCCTTGCCGGAGCTCGTGCAAAACAATAGTGATCTGGTTGATGAAACGCTCTTTGCTATGTTGGGCGCTAACTTGCAAAACGTTGAGCAATCTCAAGCTCCTCAGGCAAACGAAATCTTTGTTCAGCTCACCAATTTGCAAGCGTGGCTGTATACCCACACGGAAGTCGGCAGGCAGCTAGAAAAACAGCAGATCGCTTTGCGCGGGTTTCAACAGGCGGTCCAAAAACAGGGTGGTCTCACCTTCGAAATTCTAATCGATCACCTTCTGGCCAATATCGATAATGAGTCGGTGGTGGATACGATTATTCAAATGGGTCAGCAGGGGATTCGATATGAATTATTCAGCCACCTGACGGAGCGGATCGATCAAACGGAAGATGCCGCCCTAAAAGCGAAGATGGAAAATCTACGGGAGAAGCTCCTAACGATTTATGACGAGCTTCAAACCCAGGCCAAAGAACAGATGACGGCCGCCCAGGAGACGTTGACCCTTCTTTCTCAAGCAGCTGATTTAGATGAAGCGCTCAAGGTCAATGCTCAAAAGGTTGACGAAAACTTCCTTTACTTTTTGTCGGCGCAAATTCAGCACGCTGAAAGTCAGGAAGACAGCGCGCGGCTCTTTGAGCTGAAACGGATCCAGCAGGCAATCATGGCTGAAGCTGAAAAACAAATGCCTCCGGAACTGCGCTTTATCAATCAACTGATCTCAACTGATGATTTGATGCAGCAGCAGCAGATGATCGATCAAATCCCGGCGGAAGAACGGCCGCAAATGGCCGCCCTGCTGCAAATTATGGGAGCGGAAATTGTGCAGTCTAACCCCGGCTTGCAAGAACGCATCGACGGATTGCAAAAATTACTCTCTACTTAGGTGCTGGGTGATAGGTGTTGGGTGATAGAATAATTCTTTTTTGCGAAATTCCATTTTTCCTAGAGTAAACACCCATCACCTAACACCCATCACCCATTTCCCAACACCCATTTCCCAACACCTAATTCAAAGGGTTGTCCAGCCGAAAACCGTGCCCGCGAACGGTGACGACAAAATTGTGATCATCTAACTCTGATAGTCGATCCCGCAAGCGTCTTACCAAAGCATCAATAGCCTGTTCGGTCACGCCAATCCCATCGGTTCCGGGCCACACCGTATCGACAATATTTTGTCGTTCACATACCGCGCCGTCCGCATCGTACAGCAGCTTTAGCAACCGAAATTGGGCCAGGGATAAGGGTGGGTTTAGCGCCTGCCCGCTAACTGATACGTTGCGAAGCTCTTCATGAAGAACCATTCGACCGGTTTTTACCGGTTCCTCCCAGGTCAACGGCAAGGTCGCTTCCGTCCCGACGAACATCATCGTCACGCACATGGCAATTTGAATTTGATCACCATCTTTCATGGTGACACTGCCGTGAAGCTGCTGGCCGTTCACGTGGGTTCCATTTTTGCTCCCAAGATCGTGAAGGATATAGCGGTCATTCTCGCGGGTAATGCGAACGTGATGTCGAGACACCTGTCGTTCAGGCAAAATTAAATCACATTCACCGCCCCGGCCGATTAAAAATTCACTTTCTTCAATTGTCCACCGTTGACCAACTAACTGTCCTTCACGAATAATCAAAACTGGCTTATTATTCATGCCAAACCCCTCTTCATTTATTTTGATAAAATTATAAGATGCAAATGGGTCATCGCAAATATTTGCTCAAGAAAATAAAGTCATATGTTACCACCATTAGCTAAGGGCACCATTCTACGAGATCGTTACATCATAAGTGATGTCGTCGGTAAAGGCGGCATGGGCAGTGTTTACCGCGCAGATGACGCTCGTTTACCCGGTCGCCAGTGCGCCATCAAAGAAGTTCAAATCGATCCCAGCGTGCCATCGGAAGCCGTCGCCCAACAGCAGGCGCAATTTTTGCAGGAAGCCAGTATTTTGGCGCAGCTGGACCATCCAAACCTGCCCAAAGTATCTGATTTCTTTAACCATGATGGGCGGGAGTACCTGGTCATGGATTATGTTCCGGGAAAAGATTTGCGGGAAATCCTCGATGAAGTGGGGGATGAATTACTCGAAGAAGAGGTGATTCTGGATTGGGCAATGCAAATTCTCGATGCGCTTTCTTATTTGCATGAAAATGATCCACCGGTTTTACATCGGGATATTAAACCATCTAACATCAAACTTACCCCAGATAATCGCATTAAACTCGTCGATTTCGGGTTGGCTAAACTACTGATTACCGACGACATGCGTACGATCACGATTATTCAGGGGCGAGGAACCGAGCTGTACACCCCTCTGGAGCAGTACGGTGGAGAAACGGATCACACCGATATTCGCTCCGATCTATTCGCCTTTGGGGCAACCCTTTATACGCTTTTAATCGGAGCGCCTCCACCATCTGCAAAAGAGCGATTTTTACGGCCGCATCTCCTGCAACCCCCCCGCGATTTAAATAAGAACGTCAGTCGAGCGGTATCTGATGCGGTATTGTGGGCCCTGGAAATGCATCCAGATCGGCGGCCTACAGACAGCCACGTGCTTCGGGGAGCCCTGCTGGGTGAAATTTCACCTGCTCAACTCGATCAGCAAGATCTGGAACCGGAATGGATAGGGGCGCTGCGGGAGAATCGTTTTACCTTAACGGCCGTGGTGCTCCTCTTTATCGTAGCCATTATCTTAACCATCACCTAATCGGTTTTTGCCCACCTTAACTTTTGGCCCTCTTAAATTGGCCTTATTCCTCTCTAAATTGTCCCTGCACACGTGTGATTCGCGGCTCGAGCGCACCGGTTTTTGAAATCGCTTGACACAACATAAGATGGACGTTATATTTGGTCAAATTGTCACCACCCTTTCTATCAAATTCATTCAAAACCCCTTAAAAAGTCACCTTTCAGGTAAGGGGGAGAAAACCTTATATCGAGGAGAGGTAAATGGCTAGTGTAAGCTACAAACACGTGCAAAAAAATTACGGGGACGTCACAGTCGTTAAAGATCTCAGCATGGAAATTGCAGACAAAGAATTTGTAGTTTTCGTTGGACCTTCTGGCTGTGGGAAATCTACTTGCTTGCGAATGCTTGCTGGTTTGGAAGAGATTTCCGGCGGTGAAATCTGGATTGGCGATCGCAAAGTCAACGATGTCCCGCCTAAAGATCGCGATATCGCGATGGTTTTTCAATCGTATGCGCTCTATCCACATATGACCGTTTACGATAACATGGCGTTCGGCCTGAAATTGCGTAAAACCCCAAAAGCCGAAATCGATACTCGCGTAAAAGAAGCGGGTGAGATTCTGGGTCTGACCCAATACCTCGACCGCAAACCCAAAGCTCTGTCCGGTGGTCAACGACAGCGTGTGGCTGTTGGTCGAGCCATTGTTCGCGAGCCGGCCGTCTTTTTGATGGATGAGCCTCTGTCAAATCTCGACGCAAAATTGCGCGTTACCGCTCGCGCCGAAATTTCTAAACTGCATCAGCGGCTGCAAACAACATTTGTATATGTAACCCACGACCAGGTTGAGGCGATGACTATGGGTGACCGCATTGCCGTCCTAAATTCGGGTGACTTAATGCAAATCGACAGCCCTCGCAACCTGTACGAGCATCCTGACAATGTCTTTGTCGCCGGCTTCATCGGCAGCCCCAGCATGAACTTCTTTGATGCGACCCTGGTTGGTGAAGAAGGCAAGCTGTTTGTGGATACCGGCAGCTTCCGCGTCAATGTCCCTTCAGAACGCAACAAAGCATACGAAGGGCACATCGGCAAACAGGTTGTCTTTGGCATGCGCCCAGAGCATATCCATGCTTCAAACTTTGCCCCGCCAAACATCGATGCCTCTCCTTTAGAGGGACAAATTGATGTTATTGAGCTGTTGGGTCACGAGCTTCATCTCTACATCAGCTCCGGCAAAAGTTCTTACGTCGCCACTGTGGATACTCGTTTGGCTCCCACGGTTGGCAACAAAGTCGGTTTGGTCATGGACGTTAGCAACATGCACCTGTTTGATAAAGATACCGAACAGGCCATTCGCTAATCCGCTACTTACTGTTGAAACAAGTAAAAGCCGCTGGGAAATCAGCGGCTTTTTACTTTTAAGTGCTCTGTTGAGTAAGATTGTGGATTTTTACCCCCACCCCTAGCCCCTCCCCCGAATCGGGGGAGGGGGATGGGGAAAAGTAAACAAATTAACTCTACACAAGCTTTTCAAAAATAATTTAATTCGATGTCACCTTCAACTTATGCCATTGGAGACGAGTTTTTAATCCACTTTGTGTGGCAAATTCCCAACGGCGACTTTATTCGAGCGATCTTTGCGGCCGAAATCGTCAACCTCGATCAACCTACCAATCGTTACATCATCAAGCTAAAAGAACTCAAAGCCGGCCGGCAGGAGAATGAAATCGGGGAGATCCTCCCCCGCCAGTCGTTCAGCGAAGAACATTGGCGTTTGGTAGGCGAATTAATCGGCCGTCAGGCTGCTGTGGCCTACGAAACCGCCGACGGCCGGCCGGTGAGGTTGCGCCTGGCTACCCTCACCCGCGAACACAAATATTTTACCCGCTTTGAGTAACGGGTTTTTCTGACCTTACCGCAAATAGACGCCGCCACATATCGCTCTGGAAAAGATGCTCGGGGTCGTATTGTTCCTTCAGGTCACAAAACCGCTTAATGACCTCCTGCCCTAAATACGCCTGAACGGTTTGCGGCCGCATCGTGCTGTCTTTCGCCAGATAAAAGCGGCCGCTGTGCCGCAATACGATCTCATCCAGTTCCTGGGTCAGGGCAACCATCTTTGGTCGGTTTCGATTGGTTATACGAAAATCCATGGCCATCGAAAACCCGTCTACACCGTATGATATTAAAAAGTCATCCGGCTTGTGCCGCTTCATGACGCTCAAATAGTTGGGCAATCCCCGCTTCTGACAGTGAGTAAAAATATCGGTAAACGCCTGCTCCGCATTTTCAACCGGGACAAACGCCTGGTATTGAATCAACCCGTTTCGACCGTACGCTTTTTTCCAATTGGGCAAATAGTCGAGCAGAAAATGGTAAGCAACGTGGGATTGCTGATACAAATGCCCTTTTTCGCCGCTCAACATGCGCGCGCTGAAATATTTGGCGGTGTTGACCAACCTCAAACCGAGCTGATTCATAAACGGCCGCATGTAAAACCACATGCTCGATTTTGGCAAAATTCCCATGATGCTGTCGCTAATAAGCTGGTGCTCAACCTGCATCGTCTGCGCCGAAAATGGGTCTTCGCCGGGTTGAAAATAGATCCCCCGATGCATTTCAGCCCGGCCCAATCCCCGGCCGCCGCTGGTGGCATCAAGCCATCCCACAAGATAATCAGAATTATCAAGCCGCTCTTCAATATAGCGCATCGCACCCGCCAGATTGGGTTGAGACGCCCCTTCAACATGCAGCATGCCAGAGTAGATTTTTTTGAGCTTTAAGGTAAGCGTTGTAAAACATCCCAACATCCCAAATCCGCCAATGGCAGCGTGAAAAAGTTCCGGATTGGTTTCTCGGGAGGCGGTTACAATTTCCCCATCCGCTCTGAGCAAATCAAATTCGAGGACATGATCGCCAAAGGTGCCCATTTTCCAGGCATTTTTTCCGTGGGTGTTCATGGCCGCACAGCCACCGACTGTGGTCTTGGCCGTCCCGGTCACAATTGGAGGCCACCAGCCGTCTCCCAGGACGTAGCGCCACAGCTGGTCGATCGTCACGCCGGCCTCCACCCGAATGATCCCGCTCTGGGGATCCCATTCCAAAATGCGATTCATGCGCATCAAATCAAGGACAACCTGTTCGCGGTTGGAGAACGCATCTCCATAGCTGTTGCCCCCACCTTTAAAGGCGATTGTGCGGTCATTTTGACGGGCGGCCGTTAAAATATCTCGTAGTTCTTCAATGGTGCTCGGCCGGTACACGTAAGCGGTGCTGCTGCTGGCCCCACCCCAGGCGGTAACCGGCTCGAGATGATTTGTCGTAAAAAAGCTGTTTTCTTTTGACACAATGTTATTTCCAAGGTATTTAGGTCGGGGCTAGGCCCCTTATAGCTCAACACTCCGCACTTCTCAGCCATGAGCACGCTGCCGCGCGACTTTAAGGTTCGCAGATTTTCGCAGAGCTCCACAGGAGCTAGAGAGAAATCTGTGAAAATCCGTGTTAATCCGTGGCTTTTTTTAACAATTCTTTTTGTAAACCACTTAAATCGACAATCTCCGAAAAATAAATGACGGAATATGCTGAATAATGATCATAATCAAACGCCACCAGCCGGGCACATAAACAACCTGTTTGCCGCTTTCCGCGGCATTTATGATTTTCCGGGCGGCTTCGTCAGGTGAAATCACGCCAAATGTCCTTTTGGCTCCAACCAACATCGCCGTATCCACAAACCCGGGTTTGATCGTCGTGACCCCAATGCCGTGGCGCGTTAAACGATTGCGCAATCCCTCTAAATAAGTGGTGAGGGCCGCTTTGCTGCTGTTGTAACCGGGATTGGCTATCCGGCCGCGGTCTCCGGCAACCGACGAAATCCCAACCATGTGGCCTTGACCGGTTTGGCGAAATCGCTGGGCCGCCTGACTCAGCCAGGCCATCGCCCCCAGTAAGTTGACGTCCACCATCTGGCGGTCTTTTTCAAAGTTAAACTCGTCTAAATCAACCGAGGGCATGACCCCCGCGTTAAAAATTATTAAATCTAACCCGCCAATGGCCGTCACAACTTGCGAAAAAAGGTCCGGAATTGACCCAAAATTAGTCACATCATGCCCAAAGGCGAAGGCCCGTCCGGGCTGACTTTCGTTAATTTTCTCGCAGACGGCCGTCAATTCCTCTTCCCGACGGGCCAGACCGGCCACAAGATACCCTCTGCGGGCTAACTCTTCAAAAATAGCCGCCCCGATCCCCGATGAAGCGCCAATGACGATGGCACGTCTCTGTGGCTCGAGGGGGCGATCTGATACAGTTGCTTGTTGTTCTTCCATAATTCCTTATTTTATATAGGGCTGAGCCCCGATTAATTATTGGTTTTTGCCCTAACCTACCATTGATCGCGCTTAAGAACCGAGCTAAATATCGATGGCGAGCTGCTCTTCCGCCTGGTATCCCCCTTCTCGCACCAGGACATCCAGCATTTGCCTCCGGGTTTGGTCCATTAATACGGCCGGATCATCTTCGGTTTTTGGGGACACCGCGTCAAAAACAGATAGCTCCACAAACAATCTTCCCGGTCGACTGAGCATTTCCCACCAGGCGCTCAGGGCTGACCGAGTTTTCCAGTCAATTAAGCGGTGATCGCTGTACATAATGGCCACCGGCAAATAATCAACCTGACCAGCGTGGGCGATTTCAAATGCCCCTTGGCGAAACGGCAGCAGCTGACCAACCGGGGCGGTCTTCCCTTCCGGGAACAAAACAACCGGCGGCCGATGGTGTTCGATTAATGTCAGTGATTGACGCGTTGCCTTTCGCGAATCTCGACTCTCTCGCTTGACAAATACACAGCCGATTCCCATCGCTAACCAGCCGATAAACGGCCAGCGTCGTATCTCAGCCTTGGCGACAAAGCGCACCGGAATCGTGGCCAAAATGACTAAAATATCGACATATGTCGTGTGGTTGGCAAACAAAAAACCACCGTGTGCTCGGATCGCATCCGGTTTGTTGACCTTAACCGTTATGGCCAAGGCGTATGTATAAATAGAGGCAATGGCATGAACGATCCAGGGGCCAATCCCGATCTCTTTATACCGCAAGGGGATCCACCCCAGCAGCAATACCGCAACAAAACCAAACAACACCAATGCTACAAAGAGGAGAATGCGAAATGCACCGCGAATAAGAGAAAAAAAGAAATTCATAATTCAAATAGCCATGGATACAGCCGCTAGCTCTTGACTACACGATAGTCCTTAAACGGTCTGCTCCTGGACAAGATAAATCGGATTGCTGTATATCCAGCCCCGCTCTCGCCCTTTATGTGGCAAATAACACGCGACTCGATACGCACCGGGGCGCTCGACCTCCGTCAAAAGCGTTACCGCATCCACACCCTCAGCGATCAATTCACCTTGAAAAATCACTTCTATACGCGCTTTGGTTGGTAAAAAAACCTGTAAGGTAGCCCGTTCATTAAATAAGATTGTATCTCCCATTGTACCTCGGTTCTGACCTTGTGCACTGAACCGAAACCCGCGGGTAGGATGCAATAAATCATACCCCACCCAGCCCCGGCCGCGGCCGATGGCTGCCAATATGCGAGGCTTGTCCTGATCAAATTGACCGGTGGGCGGCTCATCTAGCAAGAGGTGAGTGTTAACCGCCCGAAAGAGCTGCTCATAAGGGTAAATCACGATTTTGAAGGGACCGATCTTGCGAATAAAGCCGTGGGCGTCAGATCCACCCAAAACACTCACCCGTCGGTGACCGGCCAGCAGCGCATCCCACTTGGCTAACGTATCCGGGTCAGGCCCGTTGATAAAGCGATCGGGCCAAAAAATAGCGGGAATCAACCGCCACCAGGCGGTCACCACCTCTTTAAAACTAGACATGTAATTCCACAGCTCTAGACCGGTAAATCCCTCAATATCCCAATCTCGCCAGGCGTAATCATTCTCACCAATGAGGGGGACAGCGCGATCGTGCGGATGGGCCAAAAAGGTATACCCTCCGGCTAAACGCACTTCATTTATGAGCTTTTGGGGTGAATGAGCATGGGGTGCAGCGGGTTTCTCCGCTCCAAGAACGAGGCAGTGATTTGCCTGGGGCTTTCGGCGGACGTCGTGGACCTCTTCACCGATCAGGCACATCACGGTGCCCGCCGGGGTTTCGCAATACCCTTCAAATCCTTTCACCCACACGTTGTGATCGGTAATGATGATAAAATCAAGATCGGCCGCCGCAGCCATCTCCATTATTTCCCGATGGGTGGCTTGACCATCAGAATAAACGGTGTGCATATGTATATTGCCGACAGCTTCAAACAATTCGGTCACCAACTGCTCCTTTTGCTTATTTAGAAACAGGGGCAAATGCTATCATCTTCAATTCGATTATCCAAGTCCAAGGACCGCGGCAGAACCAGTAAAATGATGACCTCTAAAATTAACTTAGGTTGCGGCATTCGTCCGCAGTCGAAGGCTGAGTCGGTTCTAAACCGCACGCTCGATTTGTAGAGCCGCTTTGGCTTCGACCAGCTCAGCCAGCGCTTTTCTGGTGTTTTCAAACACTTTCTCAATATTCATCGGGAAGGTGTGTTTGCAACATGGGTTAGGATTAACCGATTTTTGTTTCTCAAAATTACGGGTTGATCCAGTCTGATGTTTTTAACCACAAAATTTGCGTTGGCTAAAAAGAGATGCCTAGCGGCCCCCTCGAAATTTGAAAAGTGATATTGCCCTTCTGAGTTAGTTTCGTTTTCACCTTGCGTGAGAGCACCCTGGAAACCAGGGTAATGATTTGGTTTACTCTTTGCCGTGCCGAACCACTCACCACGACATCGATATCGGCGTGAAAGGGTTGGGGGACGGCCGTCTCAGCTGCCACCTGCAGAACCGGGATAAACGGGTGACCCTGCTGGCTGCGCGAGCTGATCACCGCCAGGATCAGCCCAATCCCTGTTGCCCCCAATCCGGTCATCGTTTCGGCCCATTGAGATGTCCCATTGGCCATAATGTGATAGCCGGGTTGGTGGGGTTGATGGGCAAAAGCCAATGTTGAACGCATAGGCAAATCCACCTGCAAAACCTTGGCAAATGCGTTGCTCATGGCAAGGGGGTCGTTTGCCGGGAGGATGATGGTTCCCCCTGCGACAACAACTTGCTGGATGAGATAAGCCAGAGCAGATGCGGTCCCATCATCGGTGATCCCTTCGCTCATGATGCCAAGCCTCATACGGCTGAGATCGGCCGTGATGGCCTGAGGGGAAGCCATCTGCGCACAATCAGCGGCAAACCAGGCTTCCATCTTGGCGATCACGCGCTCGATGCCGCCATCAAGCTGCACACTCGCCCAGCCATACCGCTCCGGATTTAAACCCGCTTTGCGCAAACGTCCTCGCCAGAAATCATTGTGAGTCATTTCACACCCATGCTCCAGAATAAGACAGGTCGCTACCGATGGATGTCTCAAATATCCCAGCAGTGGATCGACGAACTCTGGCAGGGTGGGGCTGCCACATCCCTCGGTATGAACCAGGGCCACAAATCGGGAAATTTGCTTTTCTCTACCGATCGCTAGCTCATTCAGGTGTTTGACAGCCATGGACGCAACCTGACCTGAGCAAAGGCTCGAAGGTAAGATAAGCCCTACCCGATCGCTGGCGATGTGGGTTTCAGTTTGCCAGGCTGAAAAGGCTGAATGGATGGGTTCCGCTGGCGGTTGAATAACCAGCGGTTTACCATCCGGAGAAGCCGGGCGAGATAATTCCTTAATCTTTTCGATATCCACGTAATCGCTTTGCTGCCAGTTGCGCCAGATTTGCACCTGAGCATGACTGGCTTTTTCACCTGCGCTGGGCTGCCCTGAGGCGATATCCAGAGTCAAATCGATCGTACTCCGGCCAACTTCTGCTAGCGGGATACCATCCAGGTATTTTCCAGCGTTGACGTCCATTTCTTCTGACAGCAGCGCATAACGCTGACTGGTGGTCACAATCTTGATCGTAGGGACAAAGGGGAAATTGGTGATTGATCCATTTCCAGTGACAAAAAAGATGAGATTACAGCCCGCGGCCACCTGGCCGGCGATGCTCTCCAAATCGTTGCCAGGACTATCCATGAAATAATAGCCGGGCGATCCCATCCGCTCCCCATACTCAATGACGTAATCGAGCCGCACATCCGGGTGACGTTTGGCAGCCGCTCCCAGCGATTTTAGGTAAATGTTGTATAACCCCCGATATTTATTGCCTCCGGATGGATTACCCTTGGCAGAATAACCATGCCAGGCAACCCGTTTCTGGAATCGGGCAACCATTTCTAGAAACCGTTCCGCCGTTGCTTCGTCCGAAACTTTTTGTAAAACATAGGATTCAGCCCCAATTAATTCGTCCGTTTCGGCCAGTACGGCCGAACCACCCGCCTGAATCACTTCTTTGCTCACCCAGGCGGCCAGGGGGTTGCCGGATATCCCGGAAAAAGCGTCTGAGCCGCCGCACTGCAGCGCAATTTTGAGCTCGCTAAGCGGTTGAGGGGTACGACCCATGGCGTTCACCTGGGGCAGCCAATTTTTTATAATTTCCTTTCCCTGTGTTAAATCAGCAGCAAATGGCCCTCGCAGCGACATGAAGTGATGAAGAACATCATCTACCGCGTATCCTTCTCTACCGGCCAATTCCCGAAGCATATCGTTCGTTACACCCACATGACCCGCATCTATCACCAGAACAGCACCCACATTGGGGTGCACCATATAACCTGCCAGAGAGCGAAGCAGATACGGCTGATTATTGCTGCCGGCCTGGCTGCCTTCGGTGTGGACAACGGCCACAATATCATCAATATTGGCACAGCGATTTGTCAATGCCTTCACTTCTTTTTCAAGCTGCCGCACAAATCCGGCCACCAGCGCATTCACGCCCAGGAGCACGATCGTGTTGCGCGTCCCTACTCCCCGTTTTCCAGGGCGCCGAATGCCCATAAAAGTGCGCGGATCACGTGTTGTGGGCAGCCGTGGTGCGGGTTGGAAGCGATCGGCATCAAATTGGTATTCAGCTAAGTCATCGGCAAAATTGGGTCTGGAAGGCAGGTCAAAATCTGGTGCCCTGCCCCGCAATTCGTCGAGGACGTTCTCGTTACAAACATATTCCCCTGGAGCGATATGATGCAGGGCTCGGCCAAAGGGCATCCCCCACGACAGCAAAGGTGAGCCGGCTGGGATGGGTTGGATAGCAAAACGGTGCCCTTCTAAAATCGTGTGACTAATTGTGGCCTGGTTTCCCTCGATGTTTACGGCCGTACCCGCATTGAGGCTTTGAATCGCGATTGCACAATTGTCCTGGGCTGAAGGTAAACGGCCGATGTCATGAAGCTGTAACATAATAAATCCTTTGAGCATCCCTATCTGCTGGGAATTGTGCAATTAAGATGACAGCAGCTGGGAACGGCAAGCAAATCGTCGCTTCTTAATTGAATTCTCCAAACACGCATATTGGTAGAACGTGGTAATATTTTGCGCAACACTTGTTTAAAAGCCAATCCCTAAAGTTTATCTCAAGCTGCGGCCTTACAGGACAGGTTCTGCGAAAATCTGCGTAATCTGCGGACACCTTTGTTTTAGAAAATATTTTGTAAACTAGCTAAGATTTACAAAAAAATTGAAAGGAAATTTTGACGTTCCCCAAGCCCGTGAGATTATGCGAAGGGGAATGTTGTAGGTAGGGAGGTGATTTTTTTTCGGGGTCAAATTCCAATGGTATACTAATGAGCGGAGCATAATTTATGAACGGTATTAAGAGGCAACGCTCAATTCAATTGGACTCACAATTAAAAATCCAGCTGGCAGTGATTTTGGGAGTTTTTTTCTTGTTTGGGGGGTGGACCATCGCTCAGGCTCAAGATGTCCCTCCGCAAGAAACACCGGTTCCCGCTCAGCCGGCCGAGCCTTTACAAGCCACAATTGAAGCCCAGGCCGAGCGCCTGACCGAACTTGAAAGTCAATGGGCAGCGGTTCAGCAGCAAAACAGCTTCGCTCTCGATCAAAACATCTTTAACTTTGTTACTCGACCGGCCATCTACATTGGCGCCATCCTAACTGCGTTGGGCATTCTGCTCATCTGGCGCAGCACCTCTGAAGTGACAGGCCGTCTACAGCGGTGGGAAAATAACATCCAGCGCACCTTAACCCACTTTGATCGGGAACAATCCCTCAAACAAGAAACGTATCAACAACAGTTAACGATCCAGATCAATGAGCAAATACAAACCCTGCAGATCGAGAACACCGAGCGGGAAAACCAGCTCCATCGCGAAATCCAGCAGGCCCTCAGGCAGGTGCAAAATATCGATCCACAAATTTTGATTAGGGCTCAGCGGCTTTTGGATACGATTATGATCCCCATTCGGCTGCCTCGCGGGTATAATCTCGGTCAAATCTATGAACGATTGCAGCTGTGCGGTTTTGAAAATTTGTGCTGGTACGATAATTTGGGTGAGCGGCCAACACCAGGTATCACGCTCATTTTGATCCGCTCAAACGATGACATCAGCCGCTTCCTCTCTCAAATCCAGCGCTTTGATCCTGCCCCTCGGCCGCGGGAAACCGCATTTATCCTCTTCGCAGCAAACCCGAATCTCCAGATTGGCCTGATCGAAGATATGTATATTGCGTTTCCCAACATCGCCCTGGCCCGCACTCCCCTGGAAATCGCCACCCAGGTCATGACCGTCGCCCGTGGCCTTCAACCCGATACAACCTCTCGACATGATCCAACCACCGTTCAGGCCTAAGTAAATATGAAATCGAAACCATCTCAGCGATTTTGGCGTGCCGCACAACCGCTCACGATCCTGCTGACCTTATTTTTGCTACCCGGCTGCCTGTTTGAGCCCTTTTCACCTGGAAATGGAAACTCGCCAACAGCGGCCTCACCGATAAATTCGGAGGAGGCACCGGCCGAATCTGCAGCCGCGGCCACACCCACTCCGACCATTGAAACTCAAACGCCACCCGAAACCGCTACGCCACTTCCTCCTCCAACCGCTACAGCCGATCCCAATTTACCAAAATGGACCGTTTTGGTATACATGGCCGCTGATAACGATCTCGATCCACAGGCGATTTTTAACCTCAATCAGCTGGAAGTCACCGGGTCCACAAGAGATGTAAACGTCATCGTCCAAATTGATCGGGCAGAAAATGCCGAATGGAGCGGCGGCCGGCGCTACTTCGTCTCTCAAGACGACAATCCACAGCAAATTTCTTCCCAGCTTTTAGAAGAATTAGGAGAAATTAATACCGGGGAAGCTCAAACCTTAACCGATTTTTTGCTGTGGGGGCAGACAGCTTATCCGGCCCAAAATACCGCCCTGATTTTATGGAACCACGGGATTGGCTGGTCCGGTATCGCCACCGATGAAACCGATCGCAATATTTTGACTCTGCCGGAGCTCGAGCAGGCCCTGGAAACGGCGGCCACTGATCCGGCCACACCAAACTCGCTGGATTTTGTGGGCTTTGACGCCTGCCTCATGGGTCAGCTCGATGTTTATGCGGCTCTGGCCCCCTTTGCCCAGGTGGCCGTGGCCTCAGAAGAGCTAACACCAGCCCAGGGGTGGCCCTACGACATTTGGCTGCAATCTTTAGCGGCCAACCCCACCCAAAGCGCGGTCGATCTCGGCCGAAAGACGGTCGAACAATTTAACGCCACCTACAATTTCACCCATCCATTTTCGACAATGGCGGCCGTCGATTTAGCCCGGGTGGATCGGGTTGTTAACGAACTGCAGGCGATTGTATTTTTGGCCGAAGACGACCTCAGCGTTGCGGCCGCTGATTTATCGCTGGCGCGCAGCGGAGCGGAACAGTTCGCCCGCGCTTATGGCATCGAAACCGATCGGTTTGCGGCCGTTGATTTAGGCCACATGAGCAAACTCCTCAAAACACAGGCGGTGGATGAAGAATTGCGACAGGCGGCGGAAACTCTGGAACTGGCTGTATCCGAGGCGGTCATTGCCACCGGATCGGGACGCGGTTTTGCCAACGCATCGGGAATCGCCCTCTACTTTCCCACCAACCGCGAAGGAATTGATCCGCGGTACGAAGTACAGGGCAGGCTGGCCAGCTGGTCAAATCTCTTGCCAAAAGTAATCGATCAAAACGCCAGCGATCTGCCTTTGCCATCGATCACGATCGCTTCAGACAGCCTGAATCAAACCGCCGGGGTTCTCAACCCGCTCTATCTCGAGTTTCAAATTACCGGCCGCCAAATCGAGGCGGTTAACTTGATCGCCGGTCGCTACGAGGCGGATACCGACCGCCGGCTCCTGCTGGAAATTGATCCCCTGCGGCCGGAACCCACTTTTCTGGCCGATGGCTCCCAATCGTTTCAATGGCGTGATGGGCTGCACGAAGATTTTTATATTTGGTCCTCTAAAGTCACCTATTTAAGCGATGGCACCAGCGGCCAGTTTGTCATCATGTGGCCGCTCGACATGCAAAATCCGGCTACAAACCTGCGCTCAGTTGCCGGCACCTACTTTGAATCCGCGACCGGTCAAAGCTGGCGCGCCAACCTCGTTTTTGATACGGAAACCCGTCAGATTCAGCAGGCGTGGGCCACCGGAGGGGGTGGCGCCCCTTATGAATTTTCAACCCGCGGCGGCGATCAATTCCAGCCAGATCGCTACTATCTGGATGAAAACGACAATCTGATCACCGAAGCTGGAAACCTGCTGGTTTTTAACGAGGGTGGCCAGCTGACCTATACCTGGGAACCGGTTGAGCGCGGCCGTTACTTCATCGGCTTTGAAGTACGCAACGCGGCCGGATCGACTCCCAAAAACCTGATTGATATCAACATCGAAAACCCGGATGATCCCCCTCCCTGGCAAGCATATCTCGATCCGTATTTGGGCTTTCAATTTCTGTATCCGGCCGACTGGTACCGGCCGGTGTACAGCGGAGATCGTCTTTTTACCACCAGTCCCGATGGCAGCAGCTCGCTGCAGATCATAGTTTTCCCCGATATGGCTAATCCCTCGGCCGAACAGCTCAAAAATGAGACTCTGGCCTCCTTTGGTTTAAACAACGGCAATATTTTGTACCGGGACACAATGACGATCGACAATCGCCCGGCGGAGCGAATCGCCTACAGCTATTTTGGCGCTGATGGGCAGCGAGTCGGAGAATTAACGGCCTTTGTGCGTGAAGGGGTTGGGTACGTGATTGATCTGGATGGCCCGGCCGAAAACGAACCGGACACCATTGATATCTGGAATCGCCTGATTGAAAATTGGGCATATTTGCCCGTCGGACGCGGACTGTTTCCCAATCGGTGGGCCACCCTGGAGCTGGCTGACCTGGCGGTTATTCAGCCGGAAACGTTTGTGTATGAACCGGCCTCCGGCGGCTGGGATCGTTTCTCCCTCCCTGAAGACAGCCGTATTTTTATGGCCCTTCACGTTGATCAATTGGTTAACGATGAAACACCGACCCTCTTTCTCGATCGGTGGACCACCATCGCTCAGTCCGGGATCGATCAGTTTACCGTATTTGATCCTGCGACCCGCCGTTTTGCTTTGGGCGGCCGGCTTTGGTTTCGTCGTGATTTTGCATATGTAGACGGCAGCGGCGAAACGATTTGGGGGTTTTTGATGGTCACCCAGGAAGGGGAAAAATTGATAACCGCCTGGATTGAATCTCCTCAAAGTCGCTACTCCGAAACCGAAGCGGCCGTCTTTGAGGTCATGCTGGCCGAATTACAAACGATCGGCCGGTAGAAGGACCGGAAAAATGACGGTAAAGGTGCTGCCGACCCCGGGCTCACTTTCAACTGTGATCTTCCCACCTAACATCTGACAGAAGCGGTGGCAAAGGTAAAGGCCAATCCCACCCCCCTCGTATGAGCGGGTTAGCGATTCATCAGCCTGAGTAAAAACCTCAAAAATACGGCCAACCTGAACATTGGTCATCCCGATGCCGGAATCAACGACTTCAAACACGATCGCATCTTCGGAATTGAGCTCTCCCCGGTCTACATTGAGCGACACCTTGCCATGAACGGTAAATTTCGCCGCATTGCTCAACAAATGAAGCAGTATTTTGCGCAATTTTGCCTCATCCGTCATCATCTCTACTGGGGTATCTTCACTGATAGAAACGTGCAGTGAATTGTGCTGCTCAACCATGTATTCTCGGGCCACGTTAGAGACATCGGCCAGCAGCTTTTCGACCCGAAAAACCATGGGATGAATCTCATTCTGATCCTCTTCGATGGCCGCCAAATCAAGAAGTTCGGTGATCATAAAAGACAGCTGATCAGACGCATGGCGAATTTGAGCCACGTCTTTGGCCCAGTCAAAATGCCCCTGGGAGAGCAAATCGCGCCGCAGCAAATCCGCATACCCGATAATAACGCTGAGCGGCGTCCGAAGTTCGTGGGTCATGTTGCCCAGGAATGCGGTTTTGGTATGGTATCCGGCATCCAGCGTATCGATGGCTCGCTGCTCCGCTTCCGCCAGCTCTGACTCCAGGTTCCGCACGCGGGCGGCCAGGGCGGTATTTTCTTCTACAAGCGCGGTCAGCTGATCACCAATTTCTGTTGAGGTGGCCTTAAACTGATGATTGTTTTGCAGGCGTCGAATGATCAGTACCGCACTTGTTTGCACATCGGCGGCCGATGTCGGGGCAAAGGCAACCTCAAGCTGCACTTTGGGCGATACACCTTGCATTTCATAAACTTGCATGCCGTGTTTTCTCTTGGTCAACACGAGGGAAACCGGATGCGCCTGATCATCCAGAGGAGCGCCATTCACATCATTTAACTGCAAAATTTCAACCAGCGGCTTGCCCATTAATTCGGTTCGGTCCTGGCCGATCAAATCCTCAAATGCGCTGTTACACCAGGCCATACGCCCGCCTTCATCGGTCCACGCCATGCCGTCAAAAGACATCATTGTGGCGATTTCTAACCGGCCGAGAACTTCACGCAATTTGTTGACCAGCATCCCTTCTTTAATTTCTTTTGGAGATTTCCTTGAAGATTCCATTATGTTATCGGATAAAGTTGATCAAATACCCGATCCTCCATGCTGTTTAATCTGGGTAGCTTGTTTAAACTTCCGGCTCCTCTTCTATAACTTCAGCAATAAACGCATCAACAGCCTGTTTTCCTACCGGAACCCCGCGCCTCAGCCAAACCAGATATTCAATATTGCCATCACTTCCTTGAATTGTCGAAGAAGTAAGCCCACCTATCGCCCACGCCTGGCGATCAATCCAGTGCAGCAGATTGTCCAAAACCTGCTGTCGGACCGCTTTGTCCCGGATGACGCCCCCTTTGCCTACCTGTCCTTTACCGGCTTCAAACTGGGGCTTGATCAGGGCAACTATCTGTCCATTCGGAGCTAACCAGCCGGCCACCACCGGCAAAATTATCTTGAGTGAAATAAATGATACGTCGATGCACACAAAATCTATTGGTTCAGGGAGTTTTTCCACATACCTTGCGTTGGTTCGCTCCATGACCTTGACTCGGGGATCCTGACGCAATTTCCAGTCAAGCTGGCCATAACCAACATCAATAGCATACACACGTTCAGCGCCATTTTGCAATAAGACATCAGTAAATCCACCGGTACAGGCTCCAACATCCGCGCAGACCAACCCTTCGACATCGACTTGAAAATGGGTTAAAGCCCCAGCCAGCTTAAATCCCCCGCGGCCGACATAAGGCAGCGGCTGATCGACCGTAATTTCATGATCTTCATTTATCATCGTTCCGGCTTTGTCAACCCGTTCACCATTAACCCGCACCTCACCGGCCATAATCAACGCTCGAGCTTTGGCGCGTGTCTCTGCCAAACCGCGAATCACCAGTAATTTATCTATTCGTTCTTTGCTCATTCGTCCGTGCGCAATTTCAGGAGCCATTCTTCCAGAACCTCCTGAAGTGAGGTTTCCAGCGGGATTTCCGGCTGCCAGCCCACATCCCGACGCAATTTATCATTGCTCCCGTACAGGCAAGGGGTATCCGACGGCCGCATCCGGGCGGGATCGTTCTCAATTTGAATCTCCATCCCCGATCGTTCAATCAAAATATCAAGGATTTGGTCAACGGGGATTGGCCGGCCGGAACAGACCAGGTACATATGGCCGGGAGTTCCTTTCTCAGCCAACATCGTATAGGCGCGTATCACATCCCGGACATCGGTAAAATCTCGCTCTGCCGAAAGATTGCCCACCTGAATTTTTGCAGAATGTCTTCCCAGCATAATGGCCGCCACCTGGCTGGCGAAATCCGGAGCCACAAACCCCAAACTCTGCCGGGGGCCGATATGATTAAACGGGCGTGCTTCGATGATATCGAGATGATAACGCTTGTGATAAAGCGTCAAAAAATCGCTGGCGGCTAACTTACTCACCGCATAGGGATGGTAAGGTTTGGGTGTGCTGTACCCATTGATCGGCATCGCTTCCAGCGGCAGCGGACCGTAAACGTCTGCACTGGTAACAGCGATCAGCCGCGGTCGGCCAAAGGAGATTAGGGCTTCGAGCAAGTTGATTGTTCCAATTGTATTGACCTGCATCGTCAAAGCCGGCAGCTTCCAAGACAGGCCAACGTCCGCCTGCCCCGCTAAATGATACACCACGTCCGGCTGAGCGGCTTCAAAGGCATCATGCAGCGACTGCAAATCGAGCAAATCACCCAAGAGCGGTTGAGGTATTTTTACCGCCGGGGTTTCCTGAGGTCGAATCATCCCCCAAACGTCGTGACCCTCATGAGACAATCGTTCAACCAAATGGGATCCTGCAAAGCCGGCCGCACCGGTAACCAAAACGCGCATATTTACTCCAATAATTATCGAGGTGATTATACCGGTTTATTCCCAAGCAGACAGGCCCGCCGGTTAAATTTGCCCTTAACAAAAAAGTAAATACAATTCATTCGTTACGATTCAAACACACAAAATTTTAAAAAAATCTTTTTGACACCGGAAACATCATCTTTTTAATGATTAACGGAGTTAGGCAAACATTTTTACATGAGTAGAACGGCCGCACTAAACCTTCTTCAACTCACGGCTCAATCCTTTCAAGATCAGCTAAAATCGCACTTTTTTGCCTTCCTGGTATACGGAAGCGTCCTCCAAAGCCACTTCGAAGCTTATCAATCTGACTTGAATACAATCCTCATCGTTGATGATGAAACAAATATAAACGACATTCGCCACGCTTTTTTGCCCCTTTGGGATGAGCACCAAAAGCTATTTCGTCGGGCCCCCCTTGTAGCTCGCCACTCAGCTTTTAAGCGGTATTTGGCGGTTTTCCCCGCCTTAAACGATCACCTAAACCGGCATGCGTGGATTATAAAACAGCAAAACTTTTCCTACACCCCTTTCATCTTCTCAGACACGATAGAATCAAAGGCGTTTGTCGCCAATGAACTGTTCCTGGCCTCTTCCTCGTTGGCAACATCGATGAGGGATAAATCAAAATGGGAGCGCTCACAAGTCGCCCTCCACCGGCTAAAAAGGCGGTTTAAAACGCCGGTCAATATGACCGATACGTTGATGTTAATTCACGCCTTGCTCAAGCGCCTTTACCAGCCAACTCCTGAAATCAAAGCGCTGCCGGATGCACCTTATCAAATTTCTGGGTTAATCGCCCTTTATGAAAAACTGGGTGATTTGATCTTTATTATCGAGTCTCCGGATGTCCTTGGCCAAACCGATTGGAAACGGGTCAGTGAGGATGTAGAAGCCAACGGTTTTACCAGTTTTGCCATAACCACACCAGATTTGTTTCGTCTGCTGGTCCAAAAAATTTACCCGCTCGATCACGCTGTCTTGAGCTACAGTCACGTTTGGGGCATTGAAATTTTAACCGCGATTACCGTCCCCCCTGCTGATGTGCTGCGCGATGCCGCTCGGCTATCTCTGGCTTATGAGATCGATCATTTTCCCAATGCGTTTTTGAGCCAAACCACATCAGAAGAGGATAAAGCCATCGTCATCCATGATTTTCAAAACAAGCTGTTAAACATCCGGCTGCAAAATGAGCTTCTTGCTCGACTCAAACTTACAACCAAAGTAGGCAGCGGCCGTTTGCCGGATAAACACGCTTCCCACGAGGTTCGCCTTCAGGGGATTTGGGAAAATTTTGGCTTTTGGGGAACCTATTTCTTTGACATGTATGGTTCAAACATTCTCTAAATTTGCCGGCCCGCTTATTAGAGTTGTCCTGTTCATGTTGCTGCTCTACCTGCTGCGGCCGGCGCCCGATTTGGTTACCGTTGGGCCGCCGCAAACGGTGGAATCATCCCTGCCGATCCTGGCCGTTCATACCCGGCTGGCCGATGAGGTAGAAGAGTGGAAAATCAAGCGCTCCCTGGAAATGGTGCGTGAAATGGGGGCCACCTCCATCGTCGAATTTTTCCCCTGGGCATATTATCACGACAACAGCGGGGGGATCGCCTGGGAGCATCCGGACCTGGTCGTAAATCACGCTCATGCACAGGGCTTAAAGGTAATCGCCAGGCTTGGATTTTCACCGGATTGGGTCCGGCCGGAGGATGCTCCCTTAAATTATCTCGACGAAAGCGGTTATGATGATTTTGCCGTCTTTGCGGCCGCCTTTGCTGAGCGATACAAAGGAAAAGTAACGGCGATTATCGTCTGGAATGAACCCAACCTCAGCTTTGAATGGGGATATCGGGAAACAACCGCCGCGGATTACGTCGGCCTGCTTCGGCAAACCCATGCGGCCGTCAAAGAAGTAAATCCCTCTATTCAAATTTTAGGCGGCGCACTGGCTCCCACGCTGGAACCACCCGGATCTCCATGGGGTCTCAATGATTTAATATACCTGGATGAAATGTATCAGGCGGGTGCAGCCGATTATATGGACGGGCTGGCGGTGCATACGTACGGCTTTAAATTTCCACCTGAATTTGAACCGTCTCCCGACGTGTTAAATTTTCGACGCGTGGAGCTCCTGAGAGAAGTTATGGTGGCCCACGGCGATGCAGAGAAAAAAATTTTTATCACCGAAATGGGGTGGAACGATCACCCCCGCTGGACCCGAGCGGTCAAGCCGGGTCAACGTATTGCGTACACACTTGAGGCCCTTGAATATACAGCGGCCGAGCTTCCCTATGTGGAAGTCGCCGCCATCTGGATGTTCCGCACCCCAGCGCCCATCAAAAGCTACATGGATTATTTTACGCTGGTCACCCCTGAATTTATTCCCAAACCAATCTATCTCGCTCTTCAAGAACGAGCCACGGCCGGACAAGAATGAGTAAAATAAGTCAGTGGGTTTCCCTTCTGATCTTGGGAATGCTGTTCGCTGTCGGTTTGAGCGGCTGCCAACCCCAAGACGATGCCTGGCAAACAATCCAGCGACGGGGTGTCTTGCGTGTTGGTCTTGATCCCACATACCCACCTTTTGAAAATGCCGACACCGGAGAATTAGAGGGTATTGACGTCGATTTGGCGCGCGCCCTCGGTGAAACGCTTGAAGTTGAAGTGACCTTTGTCTACTTTGGCTTTGACGGCCTTTACGATGCCCTGGCCACCGATCAGGTCGACGTGCTTATTTCGGCGCTGGTTGAAGACATTAGCAAAACCCGGGATTTTGCATTTTCAGATCCCTACTTTAATGCCGGACAATTTTTATTCATCCATCAAGATGCTCCGGAAAAAAGCCTAACCATGGCCGATATGGAGAATCACCTGTTGGCCGTGGAGCTGGGTTCTGAAGGGCATGTCCAATCAATTGAATGGTCTCGCAAAATTAACGGGCTGGAGATTAAAGCGCTGCCCACGGCCGACGATGCCCTGTGGCTCGTCACACAGGGGGAGGCACATGCGGCGATGGTGGATCAGATTAGCGGCCGTTTATATCGTCAAAACTTTCCTGAACTGGCCATGGTCGCAGAACCGGTCACTGTAGAGCCTTTTGCCATCGTGACCCGAATAGACGATCAATCTCTGCTGGAGGCAGTGAACGATGGGCTCGCCCAATTAACGGAAGATGGAACAATCGAGACGATACTTCACCGCTGGCTTGATTGATCAATCACGACTAATTACCCCCTAGCGATTTTATGGCCGTTCCCCTATAATCTTTGTATATCTTTGAACAACATTAATCCATCTAAAAATTGGTTTTGTAAAACCTTCAACCTCGAGGAGGTCCAATGAAAGAATCTTATGGTTCTGACGCCTACAGCAATATTCAGGATAATTTCAACTCCGTTGAATCTTTAATGCGCAAAATCCCGGGTTTCAAAGGGTATCTTGAAAAGCGCGATCGGCGCGAAGCTGATCAGCTGCTGCGAGAAACACTGGCGGCCCGTTTTGAGGAAGTGCGTTTGCAGTTTGCTCAAATCCAGGAAGCGCTATCCCATGATATCATCAAAGCGATTGACTTTGCGGAACCGATGGGTCGTATTGACAATCAGTTGATGGGCTTAATTGGCAAAATTAAAGATGCCCCTCAAGGGTATGCCGGCTTTTTTGATGCGGTTAAAGTAGATGAAGCCAAACTGCAGGAAATTTACCAATTTGATCAAACGATGATGGGACACGGGGAACAAATCGCGACCGCGGTGATCGCCCTGTCCGATTCCGTCGACGCAGACGGCGATATTCATGCTGCCATTCGCGTGGTCACAAAAGCCGTCCAGAATGCCAATCAGGCGTTCGCTTCTCGCAATGAAATTTTGACTTCCATGGCCTAGGCCTAAAACAAGGAGAATTTATATGGCTCGAATTATGGATCGCGTTATGGTTGAGCGATGGCTCAGCGATGAAATCGTGCAAAAAGTTCCACAAGGTGGCCCTGGTGACATTCGGCTGGGGTCCCAATGTATTGTCAATCCGGGTGAGATGGCGGTGTTTGTGCGCAGCGGTGAATCTCTCGGCACCTTTAACTCCGGCACGCATACGTTAACCACGGCCAATTTACCGTGGCTCGACAGCCTGGTCAAAGGGGTTTTTGGCGGAAAAAATATTTTTACGGCCGATGTTTTCTTTGTTAAAACAACCGACATCACGATGAAGTGGGGGACCGCTAACCCCATCATCGTCGAACACCCCAACCGCAGTCCGGGCGCATCAGCCATGGTCGGAAACGGCACCTATGTCCTCAAAGTAAAAGACCCATGGCGCTTTTTGACGGCCATGGATGCCTTCCGCGACAGCGTCCGCACCCCTCAGCTCAAGGAGCGCCTCGATCCGATGCTGGGCGTGATGATGCAGGACAAAATGAGCGAGCTGGCGCTGGCCAAACAGCTTGGCCCGGCCCAACTGCAATCTTTATCCAAAGATTTAAACGATTTGCTCATCGGTCTGCTGCAGGCTGAATTTGACGCCATCGGCATGGCTCTGGTTGACTTTAATATTCGAATCGCCCTGCACCCGAACTCCTTGGAAGTCGTGACCAAAATGGGATACGGCACCAGCTATGTTCAAATGCAGCAGGCGGACGCCATTCGCGCCGCCGGAGACCAGCCGGGCGGTGGTGAAGGATTAGCCGGCATTGGCATGGGGATGATGGGCATGGGCGCGATGCAGCAGCAGCAGATGTTGCAGCAGCAACAAATGATGCAGCAGCAGCAAATGCAGCAGCAGCAAGCGCAACAACCGGCTCAGCAAAGCGGAGCTTCCTCAGGATCTTCGGGAAGTGAAATGCCTGACGTCATGACGCCAGAACAAGCGGCCACCATTTTGCAGGTCACTGTTGATGATGTTATTGCCGCAATTGAAGCGGGGGATTTAAAAGCTCGAAAAATTGGCCCGGCCTACCGGATCTCTAAAGCCAACATGGAAGCGTTTTTGAGCGGCTAACTTTTTTAGAAGTCGGGCTTTTTCTTATTCTTAAAGCCCGACTTTTTATTTCTCCAGCATCAGGGTGACCGGGCCATCGTTGACGATATGCACCTGCATTTCCGCCCCAAATATCCCGGTTGCAACCCGGAATCCGGCTGATTCAAGCTGATCGCAAAAATATTCGTACAGCGGTTCTGATTGCTCTGGTCGGGCCGCATCAATAAATGACGGTCGTCGCCCTCTCTGGGTATCCCCATAAAGGGTAAATTGAGAAATGACGAGCAGCTCCCCCGCCACATCAGCCAGGGAGCGATTCATTTTCCCCGCATCATCTTCAAAAATGCGCAGCCCCACAATTTTCTGAGCCAGCCAGTCAGCCTGCCGATTGGTGTCACTGTGCGTCACGCCAACCAACACGCAAAACCCGCGGCCGATTTGACCTACAGTTTGACCGTCAACCACGACGGCCGCTTCTGATACGCGCTGGATTAGAGCCCTCATCTAAACCACCCATTTAGCTTAATAAAACAAAGATTGATTGTAACTAATCGCTTCGACAGGCTCAGCCACCGCTAAACTGCGCAGCCTGAGCCTCTTGAAGGCGGGTTTTTGACCTGACCTGAATAGTTACGAAAGATTTTAAACATGCACCGCAGAGAGAACACAGAGAAAAATCTATTTCGAGAGATTCTCTGCGCCCTCTTGTTCTCTGCGGTGAGAAAACATTGTAAAACTTCCTACGCGGCGACCTCTTTGATCAGTCGCAGCAAATATTGCCCGTATTCATTTTTGGCAAACTTCTCGGATACCGCCTTAAATTGCTCGACATCGATAAATTTTCGGCGCAGGGCGATCTCCTCCAAACAGGAAATCATCATGCCCTGTCGATCTTGAATTGCCTGCACAAACAGCCCGGCCTGCAGCAGGGATTCGTGGGTCCCCGCGTCAAGCCAGGCATATCCCCGGCCGAGAACTTCCACCCTCAGGGTCTGCTGATCCAAATAAATCTGGTTGATATCGGTAATTTCCAACTCCCCACGAGGCGAGGGTTTTAAATTGGCCGCGTATTCGATCACCTGATTGTCGTAAAAGTAGATACCCGGCACCGCATAGTGGGATTTTGGCTTTTTCGGCTTTTCAACAATACTCAAAGCCTTGCCGCTATCATCAAAATCAATCACCCCATATCGTTCCGGATCGCGAACGCCATAGGCGAATACCATCGCCCCTTCTTCTAATGAGGCGCAGCGGCGCAAAATTTGCGGCAATCCTTCCCCATAAAAAATGTTGTCCCCCAAAATCAAACAGACCGAATCATCCCCGACAAAATCTTTGCCCAGACGAAATGCATCGGCAATCCCTTTTGGCCGATCCTGCTCTTTGTAAGATAAACGAATACCCCACTGGCTTCCGTCCCCCAACATTTCTTCAAAATATGGTAACGCGGTCGGTGTGCTGATGATCAAGATATCTCTGATATCAGCCAACATCAACATCGAAAGAGGGTAATAAATCATCGGTTTATCATAAACCGGCAGCATTTGCTTGCTTAAGCCGATGGTCAGCGGATATAGACGTGTACCCGAACCGCCGGCAAGGACAATTCCTTTCATATGGTTATCTTCCTAATTATTTTAAAATTTAACGCCGTAAGCGATTTACTACACTGTTACAAAATATTCTTAATTTCTTATTTTTGATACGCCATTTTGCCGCAGCCAAATTTATTCGGCCGCAATGGAAACCGAAACGCGATATTGGAGATTTACAAATAAATACTGACATGAATCGACTTTCAAAACAGACTCGTCATCCCCGCGTAGGCGGGGATCCACCGGTGACAATCCAATGGATTCCCGCTTTCGCGGGAATGACGTTGCCCTATCGGTGGCTGGTTTTTAATAATAATTCCCAATTGACCGATCCTGGGCCGCATTGGTTAAGGCCACGCCCACGATCCGCACGCGGGCCTTCTCGAGCATCTCCTTGGCCTTCTGTGCGTGATCCCGGCGGGTTTGACCACTTTCTATCACCAATAAAATCCCATCCACCTTGGCCCCCAAAACGGTGGCATCCGTGACCGCAATAACCGGAGGGGCATGAAACAAAACCATGTCAACCTGATCCAGCAATGTCTCAATCATGAGATCAATTTTGCGAGAGCCCAGCAAATCAGCCGGATTCGGGGGCTTTGGTCCGGACGCCAGCAACCACAGGTTTTCAACAGCGGTTTGCTGGAGCGGCAAATCTTCATCGCCAAGCAGGGTATTGGTCAACCCCGGCTCAACCGGTTTTTCAAGCAGGGTATGCAGCGACGGCCGGCGCAAATCACATTCGACCAGCACGATTTTCCGGCCGCTTTGGGCTATCGTAACCGCCAGGTTGGCCGCCATTACCGCCGTTTCTTCATTGGGGGCCGGTGACGTAATCACCAGCGTTCGCAAAGGCTCATCTAAACTATAAAATGACAAATTGGTTCTTAATGTGCGATACGCTTCGCTCTGAGGCGCCTGCGGATCTTCAATCGTTATCAAACTCATACTTCGCTATCCTGTTACGGACAAAATCTATTTTACAAAATCGACCTTTCCACGTTGCTTACCATTTAATATCGGTATATTGGTGTAGTGGTTTATTGGTGTATTGGTCTATCCGTTATTGACCATTGATTATTGATTATTCACCATTAGTTATTGGTATCATGCTTACTTACACAAATAAACCAATAACTAATACACTAATATACCAATATACTGTTCACAATCTAAGATTTCGGAATTGTCCCCACCACCGGCACTTCCAGGTACCGCTCAATATCCTCACTGCGGCGCAGGATACCGGAATCGACCCATTCCAAAATAAAAATCAAAATTAAGCCAACCAGCGCCCCCATCACGCCACCGGCGATGGTGTTAATTCTCATGCGAGGGCTTTTTAAGGCGATTTTGGGATTATCGACAAATTCAATGCCAATTCGATCTTCCTTACGCAGCTTGGCGTTATTTTCTTCCTGCCATTGAATCACCAAATTGCCCCAGGTTCGGGCAATATCGTTGGCCTGCTGTTCGCTTGTATCCTCAACCTCCAGGGTGATGATAAAGCTCGAATCATCCGAGGCGATCCCCACTTTTCCCAACAAATCATCCGGGTTCATGTCGAGCTGCAAGGTATTAATAACCACACCCGCCCGCAGGCTGCTGTTCATCCACTGAGTATAGCCACGCATCAGGGTTTTGGCCGCCTGTGCCTGGCCAAAGTCGGTGCGCGAGGGAATCACCAGCAGGCGCAGCGTTGATTCATAAACACGGGGCTGCATATCGCTGTAAACATAGGTAGCCCCGGCCGTCAGCACGGCCAAGACAATAATCATCCAGCCTCTCTGACGCAAGATGCGAAAATAATCACGAAATTCCATAATCTTTCCTTTCTCCGCGCAGCCATTGATTGTGAAGCTCTTTTTTCTGCGCGATAAATAATTCCAGCTGCTTTTTAAAAACGGCCGTGTCAAATTTCTCGGCGTGCCGCCGAATAAAATCGGGATCTACGGCAGCGGTATCAAAAGATTTTACAACCTCAACCATCTCGGCCACCGTTTGCCGTGAAAACAGGATGCCGGTGCCGGGGACGACCGTATCAAGAACGCCACCGGCCGCGTAGGCGATGACCGGCCGACCGGCCGCCATCGCCTGAATTGGCGCGATTCCAAAATCTTCTTCACCCGGCCAGATAAACGCCTTGCAGCGAGCCATTAAGGCCGGTAAATCCTCATCCGGAACATACCCTAAAAAGGTAATGTTGTTATTTGCCAGACCTTCCAGCCGGGCCCGGTCTCGGCCAGAACCGGCGATAAACAGCGGTTTGTTCAATTGGTTAAACGCTTCAATCAGCAGATCAAGACGCCGATAAGGGACCAGCCGGCCCACAAAAAGATAATAATCCTCAATTTCATGGGTTAAGACCGGCGAAAATCGGCCGGTGTCAACCGGTGGGTAAATGATCTGCGCATCGCGATGATAAAACTTGGCGATCCGGCGACGAACCGCCTCCGATATAGCGATAAAATGATCGACCCGATCGGCTGCCAGTCGATCCCAAAGCCGCATATGGTAAAGAATCGGCTGCAAAAAACGATTGGCGGTTGGGCCAATGGACTCCTGCTCCGCATACTGCATATACCGCCAAACATAGCGAGTGGGTGTCAGACAGTAACAGACATGAAGCGTTTCAGGTTCAGTAATAATCCCGTGGCAAAAACCGCTTTTATTGGTTAACACCAAATCATATTCGCGAAAATCAAACAATTCAAAAGAGAACGGATAGAGCGGGAAGTAAAGCTGCTGTCTTTTTTGGGCAAACGGCAAACGGTCGATAAAACTGGTGCGAATATCCCAGGAACGCCAATGATCCGGCATTTTTTCCGGCCAATAAAGCGATGTGTAGAGAGGTGCCTGCGGAAATAATTCAACCAGCTTTTCCAGAACATCCTCTGCACCGCCAATTTGATTTAACCAATCATGTACCAATGCTGTCTTCATGCCCATCATTGCGGTGCGTCAAAAATGACACGTAACGCGACGAGGATTATAAAGCGATCATCAGCGGATTCAAATGTTTATGGAGGATTTAAGGGGAGAATGTATAAAAAAAAGCGGCCGATCGTAGAGATCGGCCGCTAACGCTTATTAAAATTATATTTAACTGTTACGAATCTTTGACGACAATCTCATCTTCGGTAAATGGATTCATCATCCCTTCTACCTCTTCATCTCTGGGCATAATAATCGCCATTAACACGTAAACCAGCAGCCCAAGTGGCGGATTGGACAAAATTGCCAGAGCAAATAGTAAGCGGACGATAACCGGATCGATCTGCACGTATTCGGCTACACCACCAGCCACGCCAGCAACCATTTTGTCATTTGTTGAACGCATCATTTTTTTACTCATTTTTCGTTTCTCCAAAGCCGAAATTGGCCAAATTTTTTTCTTTTAAGTTACAACTCAATACGGAGAAGAATGAGGGTGGTTGCAAATGATTTTTCACCGTCGGAATAAAATCGAGCGCATCAGCCACCCCACACCCAAAATGATCAGGAGGATAGGCCACAAGAAGCTGAATGAAGATGAGAATACGGCCGTAAATACGACAAATAAAACAATTCCCACGATCAGCGGGGGGCCACCATGGGATAGGCTCCGCTGCAACCCTTTACCCTGGCGTATCTCAGATAAAACGATGCCGATGCCAACAAATGCGGGAATCAACAGCCAAAGTTGCCAGAAATCCCACCAATTAAACGTGTTGGAAACAAAAAGAATCATTCCAATACCGCTCAGGATGGTCCCGGGAATCAGCATAGGTGGGCTGGCAACCACACCGGAAACGAAAAAAATGACCCCCAATCCCAATGGAATCAGCGGCCAAAGCAGTGCAAAATCAATCGATTGAGATAATCCCGGAATGAATTGCACCAGCAAAAAACAGGTTCCCAATAAAATTAATAGGAAACCCACTAAAATTGAACTTTGATTCTTCATCATAATAATTTGTGCCTCTCTACATTTATCTCTCTCCCGAGAGTCCTTTAGGGCTTCCGAAGTTTAACACAACGAAAGGCAGATAAAACCTTCTGCTGTACCTCACATTACGCTGTGAAAACGTTAGGGTCGCACTCGCTTAGAAAATTCTCTTTTTGAGGTGAGATGTGCTAAACTCATCAGGCCCATAGTTAAGGAGACCTAAAATGACACATGTTCTGGTTACAGCTCCATTTCCAGAGAATTTATTAAACAAAATAAAATCGGTTTCCAACAAGCTCCAGGTTGAACAGCTCAAATTACCCAACAACCGCTGGTCAGAAGGATTATCGACAGAAGCGGAGATTTTATACTCTCTCTCAGATGTACCGCTGCCAGAGCAAGCGCCTAACCTGCGCTGGATTCAATGTCATTTTGCCGGAGTGGATTCACTGATTAAAAAACCGATTTGGGATAGTGGTGTGGTCATTACTTCAGCTAGCGGTGTCCACACCACAAACATGGCTCAATACGTCTTCACCCAAATTTTGTTTGCAGCCGGCCGGGTTCGAAACTGGATTAACGTCCAAAATACGGGAGAATGGCCCGATCAGCGCTGGGATAAATTTGTTCCTGCCGAGATTCGCGGCAAAACAATCGGCATTGTGGGGTACGGTTCAATCGGCCGAGAAGTGGCCCGTATCGCCAAAATGGGGTTTGGCATGCAGGTTTTGGCCACCAAGCACAACGCCAAGCGGCTCGATGATGATGGTTACTTTCTTCCGGGAACCGGTGATCCTCGAGGAGAAATGGTTGATCGGATTTATCCCTCAGCCGCCACAAAATCGATGGTGACGGAATGCGATTATGTGGTGTTAACCCTCCCTCTCACGGCCGAAACCAGATATCTCATCGATGAAAGCCTGCTTAGAGCGATGAAACCCACCAGTATCTTAATCAATATCGGCCGGGGGGCATTGGTCAACGAAGCTGATCTGGTCAAAGGGTTAAAAAAGGGGTGGATTGCCGGAGCAGGGCTGGATGTTTTCGAAACCGAGCCGCTCCCGGCCGACAGTCCGCTTTGGAAGATGGAAAATGTACTGCTTACACCGCATGTTTCCGGTTTTACCCCGCATTACGACGACCGGGTGACCGACATTTTTGTCGATAACCTGCGCCGGTATTTGGCTGGTGAGCCGCTTCTAAATGTGGTCAATCGGGAAAGAGGGTATTAATTGCTATTTGCCAATCGCCAATAGCTAGATGAATAGTCAATTGGCAATCATCAGTGGTCAGTGATCAATTGGGATTTGACCCTTCCCCAGTTTGTTTTCTGAGGCCAGATTGGTAGGGAATCGACAACGATCTTTAGCTATTGGCTTTTTTTTTGGCAGTTAGCTATTTTTTCTCTCGTATTTTACGATCCGAAAATCATACTCATTTTTTTCGTCCGCCTCATGCCTGGCGATTTCTTCCGTATCCCACTGTGAGGTATCAAAATCAGGGAAGGTCGTGTCACCCCACACAACGGCGTCCACATGAGTGAGATACAGGCGGTGGGCCAGCGGCAAAAACAGGCGGTAAATCTCCGCCCCCCCCATAATGGCGATTTCCGGTGCTTCTCCGGCCGCCTCCAGCGCTTCTTCCAGGGATTGAACTACGACAACCCCCTCAGGTTGATACCCGGATTGACGGGTGAGGACGATGTTTAATCGTTTGGGCAGCGGCCGGCCAATCGATTCATACGTCTTGCGCCCCATGATGACCGGCTTACCTGAGGTGATCTTCCGGAAGAAGCGCATATCGGCCGACAGCCGCCACGGTATGCCGTTGTTGGCCCCGATGATCCCCTGGCGATCAACGGCCGCGATAAGAAAAATTCTTTTCTCCATTCGTTCTTAATATTTATACAGCAACGGCCGCTTTGATGTGTGGGTGAGCCTGATACGCCTGCAGCTCAAAATCTTCGTACTTAAAGTCAAAAATCGAGGTGACGGCCGAATTGAGT
>JASJCR010000067.1 GCA_030065875.1 Ardenticatenaceae bacterium
ATCGATCCGGCACCGGTCACCGTCAATGATGGCGACATCGTCACCGCCCTGGCTACCGGTGAAGGGGTGAACCAGGACTTGGCGCTCTACGTGATCGTCAACGGCCTGGCCGGACAATTTGTCCCAGCCGCTGAACCGGCCCGTCTGTACGTGGCCCACCTGGCTCCGTTCGCGGCTGACGCGGCCGTGACTGTACGGGTTAACGGGGCAGACGCCCTAACCAACATCAACTACGGCGACTCCACTGGCTACCTCGAATTTGAGGCCGGCGTCTACGACATCGATATCGTGCCCAACGGGGCCACCGACCCGGCCATCAGCGGCTCAGTCACCCTCGAACCAGGTGTTGACTACACCGCTATCGCCGTCGGTGATGGGGCCAATCAACCCCTTGATCTGATCGCCCTGGAAGACGACAACAGCGCCCCACCGGCCGGTTCTGCCAAGCTGCGTATCGGCCACCTGGCTCCGTTTGCCGACACCCTGGCCGGCACCACAGCTGATATTCGCCTGGAAGACGGGACCGTCGTTCTGGATGACGTGCAGTTTGGCACCATCGACACCGACTACAGCGTTGTTTTACCGGCCGGCACCTATGATCTTAAGGTGACAACGCCCGACGGCAGCACCACCTTGATCGATCCGGAACCGGTCGCCTTAAACGATGGGGACATCCTCTCCGTCTTTGCCACCGGTGAAGGCAGCAATCAGGACCTGGGCATCTTCGCCATCATCAACGGCGCGCCCGGCATCTTCCTGCCGCTGACCCCGCCAACGGCCGCCCTGCAGGTGGTCCATCTGGCTCCATTTGCCAGCGATCCGGCCGATACCGAAGTGTTTGTCAACCTGCGTGGCGAAACGGTTGTGGACAGCCTGTTCTACGGTGAGTCAACTGACTTTCTGACCGTCGACGTTGGCCCAGCCGATGTCGAGATCTTCCCCATCGGGGCCACCGATCCGGCCATTGCGGATGAAATCGAGCTCTTAAAGGGCAAAGGTTATATCGCCACAGCGATTGGCAACGGCACCATCCAGCCGCTCAAGCTGCTGGTGGTTGAACTGCAGGCCCCCCCGCCGGGCTATGTGCGCATGAACTTTGGCCACACCATGATCGGCAGCGAAACCGAAGTAGACCTGCGGCTGGATGACGGCACAGTTCTGCTCGACAACGTATCCTACGGCGAAATCGACAGCTCACTGGTCGTTCCGGCCGGCCGCTACGACATGATGATCACCACCGCTGACGGGTCAGAAGTGCTGTTTAATGCGGTGCCCATGACCCTGGAAGCTGGACAAATCGTCACCGCTCTTACCCTGAGCGATATAAGCGACAGCTCCATGGAAGTGATGATGATGGACGAAAACGGCATGCGTATGCTCGTCAACGGTATCCATACCATGTTTATGCCGATAATTAACCGCTAATTTTCCTTCTCTTTTCGACAAGAGAAAGATCTCTGCTTGGCCCTCGCTCCTAATCAGGAGCGGGGGCTTTTTCGTTTTACTTGCGGTTACTCCCGATCCGGATTCAAGTACTATTTTTGACTCATTTGGCCCAAATTTCTCATGAGCCAAGGGCCGCTGCACATGGTATCATGGAACCTATGCACAAATCATTTCAGAAGGGGACCTACTTGGCTGACGATACCCGAGCCACATTTGCCATACAAATTCTCACAGCTCTTCTTTCAATTCTGATGGCGGCCGCCGTTATTTTTCTTTTCTGGTATATAGGTGATCAGATGGATTGGCGAACGGGCGATCCATATAACTTTTGGGTATTCGATCTAATGATGGGTGGCGTTTTAGCGTTTTTTGCGACCTTTTCCACGATAAGACATCAATTTGTTTCGGCATTAGATCCAAGGGAAATAAGTAAAGATGTATTCCAGTTTTTCGTACTTTTTTGGATACTGATTGTCTTCATTTTTCATGGTGGCTCTCAATTTTTTACCTCCCAGGATATTTGGTTCTCTTTTCAAGTAATCACCTATAGCACGGGAGTGCTTTTTTCGTTGGCGCTGGCGATCGGATTTGCACAGGTGTTTCTTCTTTACGTCACCGGTTTTGACAAACAACTACATCTTTATCGCATCTCCAATGCCGTCGCTTTACAGGCCTGCAAGCGCGGAAAGCTGCCCTACAGGGAAAAAATCCGCCTGCTTGGAAAAGCTAGTCTCGGCATGGTTTTATTTTTGTTAATGGTGGTAATTATTATCCTCTTTCCCGAGAATGAAGCCTGTTTAAACACAATGATGGGTGGAATGGCCCTGCTGCTTCTCACTGCAATTGTTCAGGCCATCAACATGTTGCAGACCCCGCGACTATTTACTTTTTCCGGACCGGTGACAAAATCAATAGATACTGTACTGGGGTATCGAGGATTATTACATCTAATTCATTGCCAAGACCGATCCTTCGATACAAGTATTGCCGTCTGGGTCTCAATAGAAGAATATAGACATTATGAACTCTGGTTTATACCCGCAAAAACCTTGGGTTGGTATAACTGGGTCATCGCTTTCGCCGAAATTGAAGAGCCTTCATCCACAGATTAATTCAAGCTTACCTTAAGTGACATGCAAGAACTATTCAAAAAATAATTTGTCCACAGATTGCGCAGATTTTCGCAGATTACAGTGAAAAATCTGCGGCCATCTGCGTAATCTGCGGATTTTTTATTGCAAAACTTTTTGCTGACTACTTAAGAAATAAGCATAAAGTTTTCAGAAATTAGCTGTCCGCAGAGCGCGTAGCGCAGAACCAAAGGTTCGCAGATGGCCGCAGATTAGAGCGAGAAATCTGTGAATATCCGTGTTAATCCGTGGCTTTTTTTAACAATTCTTTTTGTAAACTACTTAATAGATTCAGAATGTAGGCGATTGTCAATCCCCAAAGATTTACTACGGCGTGATTAAAGATTCCGTTGGAAAATAGGTTTGGTATCGGGCTATATCTCGCGTGATCAGGGGTAAATCCATTACGGCGGCCTGCGCACCAATAATAAAATCCTTTCAATGCCCTTTATCGGCCTCAGCTCTCTCATTTGTAGTATCTAACAGAGTCAATTCACCAATTTTTATACAAATTATCCAAGATCACCTTGACAGTGTCATTTCTCCATGATAAATTTAACGCACTGCGTTACAACTTACTGAGCGATTAGTTAGCTTAAAAACATAAGGAGCACACCCCATGCTTGAATTTCGTCCTGATGACGAACAACAAATGCTCAAGACCGCCGTCCACCGCTTTGCGGAAGAAAAAGTACGAAAAGTATTTCGCGAAGCAGAGGAAATAGGCAAAATTCCGGCCGATGTCACTGCGGCCGGGTGGGAAATCGGACTGCTGCCAACCGGTTTGCCTGAACAGTATGGAGGCTTTGGCGAATACTCCGCGCTTACCAACGCCCTGGCTGTTGAGGAGTTTGCGTGGGGAGATTTTGCCATCACGCTTGACATCATGCGGCCAAATTTATTGGCCGTGCCTCTTATGCTCGATGGCTCTGACGCCCAAAAAGAGCAGTATCTTCCTCTTTTCTGTGATGAGAAAGCCCCACACGTCACCGCCGCAATGACCGAACCGGTCATTCAATTTGATCCTCGGCAATTAAACACCACCGCCACCAAAGAAAACGACAATTATGTCCTGAATGGCCACAAAACGATGGTTCCAGCAGCTGATACGGCCGAACTGTTTCTGATTTATGCCAATGAAAATGGGCAAACGCAGGCGTTTTTTGTCCCGGCAAACACCCCCGGCATGAATGTCGATAAGCGGGCTAAATTTATGGGTATTAACGCCCTGCCCACCTATGAAATCTCCTTTGAAAATTGCCAAATTCCAGCTGCCAATCGCCTCGGGGGTGAAGCAGGATGCAACATCGATCGTATCTTGACGCACAGCCGTATCGCCCTGGGCGCGGCCGCGGTGGGCTTAATGCGTGCCGGGTATGAATATGCCCTCGAATACGCCAAACAGCGGGTCCAGTTTGGCCGGCCGATCGCCCAAAATCAGTCGATCGCCTTTATGTTGGCTGAAATGGCGATCGATATCGATGAAGCGCGCCTCATGGTTTGGGAAGCCGCCTGGAAACTCGATCGCGGTGAAGATGTGGCTTATGACGCCACCATCATGAAGTTCCACATTGACGATATGGTCGTCAAGGTGGCTGACCAGGCGCTGCAAACCCTGGGTGGATACGGCTATATCCGGGAGTATCCGGTTGAGCTGTGGCTGCGCAATGCTCGCGGGCTGGCGCACATGGATGGGATGTTAATTGCATAGATTTTTGATTAACGATTGACGATTAACGAAAGGTCCTCCAATCGAAAATCGAAAATCATTAATCGGAAATCAGAGATACTCATGATTACTTTCGAAATACCCCAAAAACTTCTACAGGATGTCCAGATGGCCCAGATGGCGGCACAACACGTCATGCGGCCGATTTCCCGCAAATATGATGAGGCGGAGCACGAGCGGCCGGTTGAATTTTTTGACGTCATGTGGCCGGTCATCAAAGACCAATATAAAAAACGGTTTTCGACAAACGGCAACGGCAGCGCACCCAAAAACGGCAGCACCCCCAAAGAAGGGCTCAACTGGAGCCTGCTGCGCCTGATTTTGCAAATCGAGGCCTTAAGCTGGGGCGATGCCGGGATTTACCTCTGTACCCCCAACCCTGGTTTGGGTGGCGCGGCGGTTGATGCGGTGGGCACGCCGGAACAAAAAGCCCGTTTCCTGGGTCGCTTTGGTGAAGGCGATATGAAATGGGGAGCGATGGCCATCACCGAGCCCGGAGCTGGATCCGACAACAGCTCGATGCGCACCACGGCCGTCCTTGATGAAGAGACCAACGAGTGGATTCTCAACGGCGAAAAGATTTTTATCACCAACGGCAAGCTCTCCCTTGAAGAATCAAACGGTTTCTGCGTCGTATGGGCCACTATCGACCCCAACGCCGGCCGGGCCGGGATCAAATCCTTTGTGGTGGATGCCCATACCCCCGGTGTTTCCATCGCTAAACAAGAGCACAAGCTGGGGATTCGGGCCAGCGATACCGTGGCCCTTCATTTTGATAATGCCCGCGTTCCATATGAAAATTTGCTGGGCAGTGCAGATGTGGTGCAAAAAACCTCCAAAGGGTTTAAAGGGGCAATGAAAACGTTTGACGCCAGCCGGCCGGCAGTAGCCGCCAGCGCCGTTGGCATCGCTCGGGCCGCCCTGGAATTCACCAAAGAAACCCTGGCCAAAGAAGGGATCAAAATCGATCCTACAAAACCCAAACACAAGCTTACGGCGATGGAACGGGATTTGATGGCCATGGAAGCGAAATGGAAAGGGGCCTGGCTGCTGACCCTGCGGGCAACCTCGCAGCTGGTCCACGGCACCGGCAACCGCCTTGAAGCCAGCATGTGCAAAGCACGCGCCGGGGAAGCGGTCACCTGGATTACCCAAAAATCGGTCGATCTGCTTGGCCCCCTGGGATATTCACGCGATACCCTGGCGGAAAAGTGGATGCGTGACGCCAAAATCAACGACATTTATGAAGGGACAAAGCAGATTAACCTATTAATTGTGGCCAGAGCAATTTTGGGTTACTCGCGGAAAGAACTGCAGTAAAATTACGAAGTAGGAAATACGAAATACGATTTGCTCAATTATTAGTAATGGTGATTAAAAAATATTTTGATCCCCTACAAACCCGTATTTCGTATTTCTGATTTCGTATTTTCGCCCATGATTAAAACCTCCCAACCTCCCGCTCGGCCAAACCATCTTCCAATTCTCTTTGATTATCCAGCTTTCCAGCGGGATCCCTTGGGGTTTTGGTTACAGGTTGGCCAGACCGCGCCGGTGGTTCGGGTTAGGCTGGGACCAAACCGGCCGTATTGGGTGGTGACCGACGCGGATTTCTTTCAGCACATCCTGCAAAATAAGGCCAGGAACTATCCGCGCGATCGGCAGCTGCGCGACCGCACAGGGTTGGATCCGGCGGAAACAAGCTTTAACGCCCCCACTTGGGATGAGTGGCTGTGGCGTCGTCGGCTGCTCCAGCCGGCGTTTCACGGCCGTGAATTGGCCAGGTTTGGGGCGAGCATGGTCGAAGAAGTGCGCAAGCTCGTCGCAGAAACAGCGGCCGATCAACCGCTCGATCTGATTCCCTGGATGAAAACGCTGACGATGCGCATCATCTGTCGCACGATGTTTAGCGCCTCAATCGAGGAAACCGATACCCTGCAGGAAAGTTTTGAGCAGACCACGGCGTTTAACTACAAACGCATGTCTTCCATCTTTAATCTGCCGCTGTGGATTCCCACCCCGGCCGTCCAGCAAACCAAAAAAGCGATTCAAACCCGGCGCGAAATTATCCACCGTATCGTGCAGCAGCGGCTCGATACCGGACAGGCAAAAGGTGATTTGCTGGATATGCTCATCAGCGCCCACCTCGATGAAGACGGCCGGAAATTTACCGGTGAAGATTTGATTTCCGAAATGATCAGCATTGTGTTTGCCGGTCACGAAACAACGGCGATGACCCTGGTGTGGGTGTTTTACCTGTTAAGCCAGCATCCGGACATCGAAGCAGCCGTCAGGCATGAGGTAAAACGGGTTTTGGAGAACCGCCTGCCCACATTGAACGACATCGAAGCGATGCCTTTGACCCACCAGGTTATCCTGGAAACGCTGCGACTTTATCCCTCCGTTTACCTAACGCTTCGAGAGGCGGAGGAAGAGGACCGGCTCGGTGAATATCTCGTGCCGGCCGGGACTCAATTTATCCTCAACATCCGCGGGCTTCATCGGGATTCTCGCTACTGGCGTGACGACCCCTACGAGTTTAAACCATCCCGTCATGCCCTGGAAAACAGTGAATCGCGGCACAAATACGCCTTTTTGCCGTTTATCACCGGCCCCAAGAAGTGCATAGGGGATTCTTTTGCCATGATGGAATTGAGGTTGGTTGTACCCACGATACTGCAGCTGTGGAAAATGGCGACCGCTTCATCCGCACCCGCTCGCGAGAAAGCGGGGTTTGTGATGGATGTGGAACAACCAATCATCATGAATTTGAAAACAAATCAATAGAGATACGATTTTAGATTTACGATTTACGAAGGGGTACGTTATCATTGAATAATACGTTTAAATCCAACCAAATCGCAAATCAATAATCGTTAATCGAAAATCCCACTAAGGAGTTTCAATGAGTTTCCGTATTGAAAAAGTAGGCATTATTGGTGCCGGGACGATGGGGGGCGGAATCGCCGCTCATCTGGCCAATATCGGCATCCCGGTCGTTTTACTCGACATCGTGCCCCCAAACCTTTCCGATGCCGAGAAAAATGATCCAAAAGCCCGCAATCGCTTTGTTCAGGGGGGCTTTCAGCGGATGGTCAAAGCCCGGCCCGCCAATCTGGGTCGCAAAGATCGGGCGGATTTAATTACAATCGGCAACACTAGTGATGATATCGACCTGCTGGCCGATTGTGATTGGGTCGTGGAGGTCATCATCGAACAGCTGGCCCCCAAACAGGAGCTGATGGCCAAGCTTGAAGAGGTTTGCAAACCGACGACGATTATCACCAGCAATACGTCCGGCATCCCGATTGGCCAGATTGCGCAGGGGCGATCGGACGAATTTAAAGCCCGGTTTTTGGGAACCCATTTCTTTAACCCACCGCGCTATCTCAAACTGCTCGAAATTATTCCGACGCCGGACACGTCCAAAGCGGTCATCGATTTTATGGTTGATTTTGGCCGAAAAACGTTGGGCAAGGGAGTCGTTGTCTGTAAAGATACCCCGAACTTCATCGCCAACCGCTTTATCGCCGTGGCCGGCAATTATGGCGTTGAGTCGGCCCTGGACCTGGGGATGACCGTTACCGAAGTGGATACCATTACCGGACCGCTGATCGGCCGGCCTAAAACGGCCACCTTCCGGCTCACCGACCTCGTGGGGCTGGACATTATGGTCCACGTCAACAGCAATTTGTACCCGGCTATCCCCCACGACAACTACCGGGAACTGCTTGTCTCCCCCCGCGTGCTGGCCATCAACGACAAAATGATGGAAAACAAGTGGCTGGGGAACAAAACCGGGCAGGGTTTTTATAAGAAAACCATGGTGAAAGGCAAGCGGGAATTTTGGACCTTAAATTTGGAAACTTTTGAATACGAGCCGTCGCCCAAGGCACGTTTTGAATCAGTGGGAGCGGTGCGCAAAATTGAAGATTTGGGAGAAAGGCTGCGACAATTATTCGAACATGACGACAAAGCGGCCAACTACGTGCGCAAAAATATCTACTTCAACCTGGCGTATGCTGCGGCCGTGGGTCAGGAAATCGCCAACAGCATCACCGACATCGACAACGCCGTGCGCTGGGGCTTTGCCCATGAGGCCGGTCCGTTTGAAATTTGGGACATGCTTGGTGCGGCCAAAACCGCTGAGAACATGGAGGCTGATGGGTTTGTCGTTGCCGATTGGGTAAAAGACATGCTCAATGCCGGCATCACCTCTTTCTACAATGAAGAGGGTCAGCCGTATGACTTCATCAACGGCGGCCGTTTGAAAGTTGAACGCGATCCCGATTATACCTCCGTGAGCTATCTGAAGAAGAAGAACGAAGGGGTCTTGGCCCGCAACATGTCATCCTCACTACACGACATGGGTGACGGGGTCATCCTCTACGAATTCCACGCCAAGCTCAACGCCATCGACGCCGACATGGTCGAGATCGGCAACAAGGCGCTGGAAATGCTGGAGGAGGATCAATGGCGCGGCATCGTTATGGGCAACAACGGCCAGGATTTCTGTGTCGGAGCCAATATCGCCACCGTGGCCATGGCCGCTGGCCAGGGGTTGTGGGACCAGGTTGAAAAGGCGATCAAAGATTTGCAAATTTTGGCCTTTAATTTGCGTCACGCACCCAAACCGGTCATCACCGCCCCCCACCAGCGCGTCCTTGGCGGTGGTGTGGAAATGGCGATGGGTGGTTGGGAATCGGTAGCCGATCACGAAACGTATATGGGGCTGGTCGAAGTGGGGGTGGGATTGATGCCGGCCGGTGGTGGCCTTAAAGAGCTGCTCCGCCGGAAAGTCAATCCGGTTATGAGAAACCCACACGGGGATGTCATTCCACCCATGCAGCAAATCTTCGAACAGGTGGCGACGGCTAAAGTTGGCACCACCGGCGCGTGGGCGGCTAAAGACCTGGGATATCTGAATCCAGACGATACGATTGTTTTTAACAGCGATCACCGGCTGATGACGGCCAAACGGCGGGTGCTCCAGCTGGCTGAGGCCGGCGCTCGGCCGCCAGAAATCGAAAAGATTTATGCGGCCGGTCGCGACGTGTATGCGGCCCTGCAGCTGGGCGTCCAGAGCTTTGTCTGGGGGCATTATGCCAGCGAACACGACAAGCTCATCGGCAAGAAAATTGCTTACGCCCTGACCGGCGGCGGTATTTCAGGTCCGGCCTGGGTTGACCCCTGGTATATTCTCGATCTCGAGCGAGAGGGATTCCTGTCCCTCCTCGGCGAACAGAAGACGATCGAACGCATTATGCACATGCTGCAAACTGGGAAACCACTTCGCAACTAGACAACAGACAACAGACTACAGACAACAGAGGATAGGTTTCTGAAGTCTGAGGTCCGTAGTCTGTCGTCTTTAAGGAGATTCAAATGAGAGAAGCTGTAATTGTCGCGGCCAGCCGCACGGCCGTCGGAAAAGCGAAAAAGGGCACAACCCAAAACGTCCGCTCGGACGACATGATGGCCACTGTGATTGAAGAACTGCTGCAGCAGGCGGAAGGGCTTGATCCGGCTCTAATCGATGATGTGATCGTCGGCTGCGCCATGCCTGAGGCGGCCCAGGGGTTAAATTTTGCCCGTACCATCGCTTTGCGAGCCGGCTTACCGGTTGATGTCCCGGGACAAACAGTCAACCGCTTTTGCTCGAGTGGTTTACAAACGATCGCTATGGCCTCCGAGCGAATCATCGCCAACGGGGCGGATGTCATCATCGCCGGCGGTGCGGAAACGATGAGCCTGGTGCCGATGTCCGGTTTCCGGGTCAGCCCCAACCGGTATATGGTAGAAAATATGCCGGAAGTGTATATGGGCATGGGATATACCGCCGAACAGGTAGCTGACGAATGGAACGTCACTCGCGAGGACATGGATCAATTCGCCTACGAGAGCCACATGAAGGCGGCCGCAGCCACGGAAAAAGGGTTTTTTAAAGAGGAAATTGTGCCGTTCAAATTCACCGAAGTTGTGGCTGGGTCAGATGGACCGCTTGAAAAAGAAATGGTCTTTGACGTCGATGAGCATTTGCGGGCCAGCACGACCATGGAAGGGTTAGCCAAACTGCGGCCGGTTTTCCGCAACGGCGGCCGCGTCACAGCCGGGAACTCATCCCCTCTCAGTGATGGGGCGGCCGGGGTGATCGTCATGGAGCGCAAAATGGCAGAGGATCTTGGCTACAAGCCGCTGGCCCGTTTTGTGGGCTTTAACGTGGCCGGGGTCCGGCCGGAAGTGATGGGCGTGGGGCCGATTGAAGCGGTGCCCAAGCTGCTCAAGCGAGCCGGCATGTCGCTGGACGATATGGACATCATCGAGCTCAATGAGGCGTTTGCCGCGCAAGCGCTAGCGGTGATACGCACGCTGGAAATGGATCCGGAGAAGGTCAACGTTAACGGCGGAGCGATCGCTCTGGGTCATCCTTTGGGATGCACCGGAGCCAAGTTGACGGTGCAGCTCATCAATGAAATGAAACGGCGCAGCAGCAAATACGGCATGGTCACGATGTGTATCGGCGGCGGTATGGGAGCAGCCGGGATTTTTGAGAATCTGAATTAATCTACTATCCGGGATTCTTAAAGAATCCCGGATAATATCTAACTTATTAGAATACGGTATTCTTGAAGAATACCGTATTCTTTTTTTCCGGATTTTTTTGGGGTTGAATTCCAATTGTTAATTTTTTATAATATCGCTTACTTACTTAAGTTAAGTAAGTAATGAACCAGTCACTTTCACAATTGGAGCAGCGTCCTTATGCCCCGCAACGGAACAGCCGGTTTACTTCGTTCAATCAATCGGTCTGCTGTCCTGGAGCTGCTCCGCGAAAACAGTCCCCTTTCCCGCTCCCAAATCTCAAAAGAACTCAATATTAGCCTGCCCACAACGATGCGCATCGTTGATTCTTTAATTGATGAGCGGCTGGTCAGAGAGACCGGCACGATGGGATTGACCAAAGGGCGACCGGCCGCACTGGTTGAATTCAACGGCAGCGCGTTTGCCATCGTCGGGGTCGATCTCGGCGGCACAAAAATTTACGGTACGGTGGCTGATTTACAGGGCAACGTGCAGCATTCCCTTTATCGCACACACAAAGAAATACAGGAAACGGTTGGTGGAAATTACCTCGATGGGTTGTGTCACTTTATTGAACGGCTGCTCGAGGCCCCTCGCCCGGCCGGTCAGGAAATTCGAGGAATCGGCGTAGGCGCTCCAGGGATTACCATCGCCCCGGAAGGGATTGTCACCTGGGCACCCAGCCTTAACTGGCGCGATTTACCGCTGCAAGAAATCTTAACTCAGCGCTTCAACTTGCCGGTCATGGTTGAAAACGACGTCAATTTGGCTGCGCTGGGTGAATGTGGATTCGGGGTGGGCAAACATACCTCAAGCATGGTCTTGATCACCCTGGGGACCGGCATCGGGGCGGGGATTATCATCGGGGGAGAGATTTATCGAGGGCATCATCAGGCGGCCGGGGAAATCGGCTACATTTTGCCAAGTATTCGATATCTAGGGCGGCAGTACAAAGGGTTTGGGGCTTTGGAAATGTTGGCTTCCGGCACGGGCATCGCCGACCGCGCTCGACTGCTGCTCGAGGAGTCGGGCATTCCCTTACCGGCAGAACAAATCGATTCCCGCTATGTGTTTGCCCAGGCGGAACAGGGTGTTGTCTGGGCCCAGCAAGTCATCCACGAAACAATCGATTACCTGGCCCTGGCCATCATCAATATCAGCACAACGCTTGATCCGGAAATGATTGTGCTGGGAGGCGGCGTCACCAATTCTTCAAAAACGTTTATTGAACACATTCGGGAGCGAGTGGCCGGCGTCACCCCTTTTGTTCCCCAGCTCATGCTTTCTGAACTCGGCCGGGAAGCAGCGGTGATGGGAGCCATCATGCAGGTGATGAAGGCCACAGATGACTACATTGTCGTAAAACAACTTACCTGAGGAAGAAGGAGTAAGATATGTATCAGGATTTGCACGTTATCGATTTTCACTGTCATTTTCCAACCGAAAAACCTTGGTTTGGCGGCATGGGTCCTGACTGGCGCAAAGATTACGTCGAACGGGTTGGGGAACGACGAGCCAAGATCGCCCGCGAACAAGCGATAGCCTACAACAAAGAGTGGCGGCTGGCGTGGGATTTTCCACCGCCGGAAAAGGAGCATCCGGGTGATGAGGTTCAGGCCCAGCGTTGGGCTGAGGAGATGGATCGATACGGGCTGCGAGCGGTAGGCTTTGTGACCGGCGGTGGCAACGATAATCTGGCTGAAATTATTGGGCCGTATTCGGACAAATTTATCGGGTTTGCTCACCACTATCTCTTCGCCGAGAATGCGGTTGAAGAGCTTTACAGAGCGGTTAACGAGTTAGGATTTAAGGGTTACAAGCTGCTTGCGCCCGCCCTGGACCGGCCGATTGAAGACCCGGCCGCTTATCCGGTTTGGGAGGCGTGCGCCGACCTCAACATTCCGGTGCTGATTCATTTTGGCATTTTGGGCAGCGGTGGCGGCATCGCTACGCACGAAAATATCAATCCGCTCAAACTGCATAATGTGGCCAAGGATTTTCCGGACGTCAATTTTGTGGTCCCACACTTTGGCTGCGCGTGGGTACGGGAAGCACTCCAGCTTTGCTGGGCGTGTCGCAATGTTTACATCGATACCAGTGGATCAAACCAATGGATCCGTTGGGTACCGGGCGACCTGACCGTCAAGGAGCTTTTTCGCAAGTATTTGAGCACGATCGGTGCGGAACGTCTGATTTTTGGCAGCGATTCAAGCTGGTTCCCCCGTGGTTTTGCCGTGCGTTATCTGCAAGATCAAATTAGAGACGCCCGTGATCTGGGCATGAGCCACGATCAACTTCAGGCAATTTTTGGTGGTAATGCGGCCAGGCTCTTCAAAATTGAGCTGGCTGACTGATTCTCTCGTCGATAAACTGGATCGATCTCACCATTCAAGGAGGCATATGGAAAAAAACATCACCGCCCTATCCAAATGATCATCGAGTAAATTATGGAGGTTTGGAGAAAATGAAAAAAGCATTGTTTTATATTGTTTCTTTGTTTGTGTTTGGTTTGGTGCTGGCGGCCTGTCAACCACAAACGGTGGAAGTGACTCGTGTGGTCACGGAAACTGAAGAAGTAGAGGTGACCCGCGTGGTCACGGAAACCGTTGTTGAGGAAGGGGAAGAGGTCGAAGTGACTCGGGTTGTGGAAGTCCCAGCAGAATCCGAGGTCATCACCATCGAATATTGGCAATATTTCTTTGACGCCCGGGTCGACGCCATGAACCGCTTAATCCAGCAGTTCGAAGCGGAAAATCCGGACGTGCGCGTCATTCACAACAGCGATATCCCTTATGCTGACTTCAGAGACAAAATTGCCGCTTCTGCACCGGCCAATGTTGGTCCGGATGTAGCCACTCTTTTTTACGGCTGGATTCCGGCCTGGGTCGATGCCGGCTACCTGATCCCTCTTCCTGAAGAAGTATATACGCGGGAAGAAATTGCCGAACAATTCTCTCCGATGGTGCTGCAGAGCGAGCTGGATGGAGAATTTTGGGCGGTACCCACGGCCGTTCGGACCCTGGCTTTGTTCTGGAACAAAGATTTGTTTGAAGCGGCCGGACTGGACCCGGAACAGCCTCCAACCAACCTCGACGAGCTCGTCGAGATGGCCCAGCTGCTGACCGAGTATGACGATGCGGGCAATATCTTAATTCAAGGGTTCCCCGTCGCCCCTCCAGGCCAGGCTCACCACTGGTTCCGCGAAGTTCTGGTGCGCCAATATGGCGGTGTTCCGTACAGCGAAGACAATCGGACGGTACTGTACAACAGCCCCGAAGGTTGTGAGGCGTTCACGTACATGGTTCAGTTTGAAACCGAGCTCAACACCGGCAGCAACGACCTTTTTGAAGACGCCACCCAGGCGTTTTTACAGGGTAAATCAGCCATTCACATTGACGGGTCTTTCCGGATCGGTTCCATTGCTACCAATGCCCCGGACTTAAATTATGGGGTAATCGAACTGCCGGTCACCAACGACATCCAGTCCACCTTTGGTTCATACTGGACCCACGGCATTACCCGCAAAGCGGCCGAAGACCCAGCTCGTTTGGACGCATCCATTCGCTTCCTGAAATTTATCACCACTGCTGAATCTGGGGCGATTTGGGTTGATAAGGTTGGCGAGCTGCCGGCTCAGCTGACCGCCGCGGCCGACGAAGATCTGCTGGCCGACCCGATTTTGGGTCCGTTTGCGGCCGGTCTGCCATATGCAAACGCCACCTTCTTTGTTGACGAATCTGAACAGCGGCAGGTGATTATCGACGCCTATGATGCTGTCCGTCTAACCGATGCAGATCCGTGTGAGGCGCTCAACGAAGCGGCCGAACGCGAACAAGCATTGTTGGATGAATTCTGGGCCGATCGCTAATTTAGCTGACCCATCATGCGTGCAGGGTGTCGATTGTTAACACCCTGCACGCTTTTAAATTTTTGAAAAGGACAGAAGCGCTATGATCAGTTTATCTATACGACAGCGCCAGGTCATGTGGGCCTACATTTTTTTGTTTGTCCCCATGCTGTTTTTTATTTTCATTCGCATTATGCCGACCCTGTCAGCGTTTAATATCAGTCTCCATGACTGGAATCCTTTAGCGGAAGAACAAACATTTGTCGGCCTGGCAAATTACCAACAGCTCTGGGAAGACCTGCAGGATTCAAATTCGGTTACGCGCAAGGCGTTTGTCAACACCTTTCAATATGTGATTGTCGGGATGCCGCTGCAGCTGGTAATCGCTCTGGGGATTGCCCTGCTGCTCAATGAAATCAAACGATTTAGCACGTTTTTTCGGGCCGTTTATTTTTTGCCCTTTGTCACCTCGACTGTCGCGATTTCCTGGGTCTGGCGCTGGCTTTACCAACCCCAATACGGATTCTTTAACGTCGTCCTGTCATTTTTTGGGCTTTCCCAACAGCCTTTTCTGAAACACCCCGATCAGGCGCTTTATTCAATTACGGCGGTCGTGGTGTGGCAGGGGTTGGGGTTTGCCATCATCATTTTCCTGGCCGGGTTAAAACAAATTCCTCAAATTTATTATGAAGCGGCCATCATCGATGGGGCCACCCGTCTACAGAAGTTTCGCTATGTCACCATCCCGCTGCTCAATACAACCCTGGTTTATCTGGCGGTTTTGCAAACGATCAGTTTTTTGCGGATGTTTGACTACGTCATCAACATGACAACCCAGGGGGATGGCGGGCCATTAGGCAGCACCACTACGGTTACCCTGCGGGTTTACCGAGAAGCTTTTTCCAGCTTTGACATGGGCTACGCGTCCGCGCTAACTGTAGCCCTCTTTGCGATCATTTTGGTCATTACCATCATCCAGCTGCGACTTTTTTCAACCATTGATTAAAGTCCCAAAGGAATCACGTTATGAATGCTCTCATTCAAGAGGAAGAGGTTGCCCAGGTTGCCGTTCAATCCGATCAGAGAAGCCCGAGTCAGAAACGGCAAAATCAGCTGATCAAAATCATATCGTACATTTTGCTCATCCTGGGGGGAATCACCATGGTCGTGCCCTTTGTCTGGATGATTTCCACCTCAATGAAAACGGCCGCGGAAATTTACCAGTCAAATTTTTTCCCGATTATGCCTACGCTGGAAAATTATCAGCACGTCATCTTCAATACCGCATTCCCACGCTGGTATTTAAACTCATTTATTGTGGCGGTTATTAGCACCGTCAGCGTTGTTTTTTTTGATACGCTAATCGGTTTTGTGTTTGCCAAATATGATTTTCCCCTAAAAAATATTTTCTTTTTGCTGATTTTAAGCACGTTGATGATTCCCACAGAGATGCTGCTTATCCCCTGGTTTATTATGTCGGTTGATCCGATCATCGGCCCGAGTTGGGTCGATACCTATTGGGGCATTGCCTTTCCAGGGGTTATCACGGCCGCGGGGGCCTTTTTAATGCGGCAATTTATGAACGGAGTGCCAGATGAGCTGCTCGACGCCGGCCGGATTGACGGGGTGAGCGAATTTGGCCTGTTTTGGCGAATTGCCGTGCCGCTGACCTTTCCGGCGATGGCGGCTCTGGCCATTTTTAACTTTCTGGGGAATTGGAACGCGTATATTTGGCCGCTCATCGTCACCTCTGATCGAGCGATGATGACCCTACCGGTCGGACTCTCTTTTTTCTCCAGCGAAAACGGGGCGGATTGGCACCTGATTATGACCGGGGCAACCCTTTCAGTGCTGCCGTTGATGATTGTTTTTGTGCTGTTCCAGCGACAAATTATTAAGGGGATCGCCCTGACCGGAGTAAAAGGATAATGGGGTCAGCAAACAGCGCGTTTCCACACCCGGCTTATGCCGCTTACGTCTTAAAACCGGCATATAACGAAGCGTCCAGACACCTCTTTCATCCGATGATGGCGGCCAATCGAGCCCACGTAGTGATGCTGGCCGAGCAGGAAATTATTTCCCGGGCCAACGCAAAAGCCCTTCTTCTGGCTATTTCCGAGGTCGATCAGAGCGGCGTTGAGGCCCTTCCTTATCAATCTGGCATTGAAGATTTGTTTTTTCACGTGGAGAAGCGGCTAATTGAAATTTGCGGTCCGGAATACGGCGGTAATCTTCAGCTCACCCGCAGCCGGAATGATTTGGGGCACGCCCTCGCCCGGCTGGCTTTGCGGCCGGAAATGTTAACCCTGATCCAAACCAACCTCGATCTGCGCCAGACGATTTTGGCGTTGGCCCGTCATCACCTCGATACGGTGATGCCCGGATATACCCATACCCAGCCGGCCCAACCCACGACGTTCGCCCATTATCTGGCCGGGGTGTTGAGCTTTCTGGAACGAGATACAAAGCGGCTGGTGCAGGCTTATCAAACACTCAATCAAAGCCCCTTAGGCGCAGCAGCCTTTACCGGAACCGGGTTTGCAATCGATCGTCACCTGAGTGCAAAATTGCTGGGTTTTGATGGGGTGATGAGCAGCAGTCAAGACAGCATCGGCGCTTCAGACCATTTAACAGATATCGCCGCCGCTTTAACCAGCCTGGCGGTCAACCTGTCACGCATGACCCACGATTTGTTGTTTAAAGCCACCCGCGAAAGTGGGGCGATTCGCATTGACGACAGCTTTATTCAAATCAGCTCGATTATGCCCCAAAAACGCAATCCGGTTGTTCTCGAACACCTTCGGGCGCGGTTAAGTCGCCTGCTGGGAATGGCCCAAACAATCGTGACCCAATGTCACAACATCCCCTATGGCGATACGCAAGATATTGAAGACGAGATCGAACCGACAATGTTTGGAGCGATTGCAACGGCTAACGATATCCTCGATTTATACGAAAAGGTCTTTGCCACGCTGCAGGTCAATGCCGCCCATTTACTGTCAGAAGCGGCGGCCGGGTTCACGACCGTAACCGAATTGGCCGACACCCTGGTGCGCGAAGCCAACCTGCCGTTCCGCTCGGCCCATCACATCGTTTCTCAACTGGTGCAGCGCCTGCACGGAGAAGGGCTGGACGCCGACGCCATTTCCCCACAGCTGCTGGCTGAAATTTCGGGAGACGTTTTGGGACAACCACTGCAAATCAACCCCAAAACTCTGAAAACCGCTTTAGATCCCATTGAATTTGTCAACGCCAGAAATTCCTTGGGAGGCGCGGCCGGTTCAGCGACATCGACGTTGTTAACTACCCAAGCTCGACAAGTTGAAGCCGATATCGAATGGTTGCAAAGTACAAAGGGGTACATCGCCACCGCTGCTAGCCATCTCGAGGAAAAGGTGAACGGGCTTACAGGTGAATAAAACCGTTGTCCTGGTCGTTGTTGGTATCGGAACGGCCCTGTCGCTCATCGGAGATTCTTCTCTTTATACCGTGCTGCCTACCCATACCGCTGATGCAGCCATATCTCTCTCCGCAGTTGGCGTGATGCTCTCTGCCAATCGATGGGTGAGGCTGGCATCAAACGGGCCCGCGGGCTGGTTGAGTGATCGTCTACCGCGGCGTATGCTGTTTATACCGGCCCTCTTTTTGGGGGCGTTGTCGACGGCGATTTATGGGTTCACCACGGGATATTGGCCGCTTCTGATCGGCCGGCTGCTGTGGGGCATTTCGTGGTCTGGGGTTTGGGTTTCCGGGAACACCATCGTCCTCGATGTGGCCACCGATCAAAATCGGGGGCGGATGATCGGATTTTACAATGTCGCCTTTTTTAGCGGAGCCAGTTTGGGATCGCTGCTAGGGGGTTGGTTAACCGATCTTCTGGGTTATGCCATAGCTATGCGTATCGCAGCCCTTTTGACGCTTATCGGAGCGGTAATCGTCTTATTATTTCTGCCGGAGACCAAACGATATCGTCAGAAAGAGAATTCGAATGTACCCGAGAGCAGCCCATCAGGCAAAGACGTTTCAACGACAGAAATGGGATCTGTTTTTGCCTTAATCGGGGTTAACCGACTGCTGATTGCCGGGACATTGATCCCCACATTTGGGTTATTTTTACAGCAAACATTGGGCGAACAGGTTGATGTGCTGGGGTGGAAAATGGGAGTAACAACATTAACCGGCCTGGGATTAAGCGTCAGTTCGATTTTGGGGATCATTTTTCTGCCAGTAATTGGCGGGTTATCCGATCGGATGGGAAATCGATGGCGGGTGGCCTCATTCGGTTTGATGCCGGGCACGGCCGGATTTTTGCTCCTTGGCCTGGCGTGGCCGTGGGCTATCGTTTTAGGTTTGCCGCTGACTTCCGCCACGAGCAGCAGCAATCAGGGAATGTCCACGGCGCTGGTAGGCGATCTGGCAGGTAATCGCAGCGGCCGTTATCTGGGATTTCTATTCACCGCCGGGGATTTGGCCAGTGCGGCCGGCCCGCTGCTTGTTTTTTGGCTGGTCGGCTTTGTTGATTTGTATGCGATCTATTTTGCGGCCGCGGCCCTGTTTGGGTTGATGTGTCTTGTCGCGGGGTGGTGGTCCGTTGGAGATTCCGGGATTCTTGGAGAATCCCGGAATCTAGAACTATAGGATACGCCCAGGCGTCCACGGCCCATCAGCCGCCGCCAAATCGGCCTCCAGGCGCGCCAAATCTTCCTCAATCAATGCTTTAAGCTCGGTCCGAATCGTTGAAAACTCCGCTTGAGCCCGAGTCAGCGATTGACGATGGGTCAACGTTGGCTCCTGACGTGTGCTCCAGTATCCCCAAACGATCCGGCCGAGGAGGCCCATAACCGATGGGGTACTGGGTTCGTCAAGCTTTTCTCGCACTTCATCATTCGCCAAACGGCGTTTCAAATCATGACAGCGGGCGGAAATCTCCTGGGCACGATGCAGCAGGGCGAGATCGGCCGCCGGTGCCGCAAGTAAGCCGGCGTTGATGTGGTTGAGCCGAATCTGCGCTCGCTCAATTTCGGCTTTTGCTCCGTGCGCCTGACGCATCAAATCGGCCGATTGGTTTTGAAAGGCCACAACCGCCGAAAAATCGGTGTCCTGTGGTGCGGTAGAGACCGGTTTAACCTCAAACGACTGCGGCGCTCCAACCGCTTTAATCTCCCCATCAGACACGATTTGCATTTCGGCCGAGTAGCGGCCCGGATTAACCAGTGGCCCCTGCGGCTTGGGCATCCAGGGAGACACAAAAGCCGGTTTTTCGAGAACAATTGGGTTAGGGGGCGTTCCGCGCAGATCCCAGCTTACACGATGAAGACCGGCCTTTGTCGGACCTTCTAAAAGACGGACCGGCCGCCCTTCGCTATCTCGTATGATGATAACGAGTTTGGGATCCGCAGCATCCGCTTCAGCGTTTAGGGTATCCCAACCGGGGAATGCCGCACTTTTGCCTTCTTCGCGAAGTGCTTTTTCAGCTTTATTCCGTTTCCCCTTGGGCGATAACAACTCATCTTTCAGATAATAAGAAATCATCGCCCCAAAATCGGGGTTTTCTGCTCGGAAGGCGGTCGATCCCAAAGTCGGGTGTCCGGCCGACTGCATCGGTGTATAAGGAATATACCACCAGGCATCGCGGACGGGAAACAAAGCTGCATCGTGATCAAGGGCACCGGAGGCGATATCCCGCAAAGGAGAATAATCATCGAGCACGTAAAAGCCACGGCCGAAGGTGGCCCCAACCAGATCGTTATCCCGCCGCTGAATTTTGATATCGCGGAAGGCAATTGTGGGGGTAGACAGCTTTACCCATTTCTGCCCTCGATCGGGCGAAAAATAGACCCCAAATTCCGCCCCGACAAAAAGTAAATCGGAATTTTTATGGTCCTGCTGCAGCGCCCAGCCGATCGTCCCGGCCGGCATATCACCGCTAATTGACCGCCAGGAGCGGCCGCGGTCACTGCTTTCAAAAAAGTAGGGAGCAAAATCGCCAAATTTGTGCGCGTCGGCGATGGCGAACACCGTGTCAGGATCGTGCTGGCATGCTTCTACACCCTGAATAAACGACAGTTCGGGCACCCCAGGAAGGGCGGCCGCCTGACGCCAATTTTGCCCGCCGTCCTCAGAAACCTGAATTAACCCATCATCGGTGCCCGCATAAAGCACCCCTTCAGCCACAGGTGATTCAGAGAGGTTAACGATGTTGCCGTAATGGGACATGGCGCTGTTGGCGACAAGCTCGTCTACGCTCCAGACGCGCCCCATCAACTCCATTTCATACCGATTTTGGCCGCGCGACAAATCACCCGAGACGGGCGTCCACGATTGCCCGCGATCGTCGCTGCGCCACACTCGCTGTGAAGCGTAGTAAAGTCGATTGGAGTTATGTGGACTAATCAAAATTGGCGCATCCCAATTCCACCGTTCGGGCGGATCACCGGGAGCCGGTTGCGGTTGAATATCGATCCGCTCATTGCTGCGCCGATCATAGCGGAACAAATTTCCGATCTGAAATTCGAGATAGAAAATATTGGGATCAGTGGGGTCAAAGGCAACGTGGTACCCGTCCGCCCCGAGGGGAACAGACCAATCGGAGTTGCGGACGCCGTCTGTGTTCATCGTGCGCGACGGGCCAAACAGCGTTCCTAAATCCTGCGCGCCGCCAAGGATGTTATAAAAAGGCTCAGAATTATCAACCGCCAGGCGATAAAATTGGGAGATCGGCATGTTGGGAAAATGTCGCCAGGTCAATCCCTCGTCAAATGTCTCGTACAATCCGCCATCCGCCCCAAGCAGTAAATGCCGGCCGTCATCAGGATCAATCCACAGCGCATGATTGTCGCTGTGCTTCTCTTTACCGGTTTCCATATTGGCAAATGACTTTCCGCCGTCGCGGGTCACGTGACAAAAAACATCCATTTGGTAAACCAAATCGGGGTTGGTTGGTGAGGCTTCAATCACCTGGTAGTAGTGAGGACCGGTACCGCCGGAAATATATTCGTTGCGTTTTTCCCAGCTCTCTCCCTTATCTTTTGAACGATAAAATCCTTTTTCTTTCTCGTTTGCTTCGATTGTGGCGTAAACGAGGTTCGGATTTGCGGCCGTCACCGACAATCCGATTTTTCCCATATCCCCTTTGGGCAACCCCTCGCTAATTTTGCGCCAGCTTTCCCCTTGATCGGTTGACTTATAAATGCCAGATTCCGGACCGCCAGCCAGGTGTGCCCAGATATGACGACGGCGCTGGTAGGCGGCCGCATAAACGGTATCCGGATTTGCCGGATCAAAATCGATGTCGGTCACGCCGGTATTTTCATCAATTTCCAGCACCTGGGTCCACGTTTCCCCTCCGTCTGTCGTTTTAAAGACGCCGCGCTCGCCTCCCGCCGACCACAGGGGGCCTTCAGCAGCCACCAAAACCGTGTTGCCGTCACGGGGGTCGATCAATATTTTGCCAATATGCTCCGATTTGGGAAGCCCCATTTGGCTCCACGTTTGCCCGGCATTAAGCGAGCGATAAACGCCATCTCCCCAACCAACATGCCGTCCGCTGACGTTTTCCCCTGTGCCCACCCACACAATATTAGGATTTGTTGGATCAACAGCCACACAGCCAATTGAATAAGAAGGTTGCTTTTCAAAAACGGCCGTCCAGCTGGTGCCGGCATTGGTCGTCTTCCACAAACCACCGGATCCCGCAGCGACGTACCAGTTGGTTTTATCGTGCGGATTAACGGCGATATCGATGATTCGTCCGCCCATGACGGCCGGGCCAATTCCACGCAGCTTTAACCCTTCAATTGCTCGAGCCAGGGCCTTCTCCTCTGGAGTTTGCTTCTTTTCCTCGTTTGTTTGGTCCTTCATTGATGTCTCCAGCCTTAATTTGGTGGCTAATTTTCCACTTCCACAACCATTTCAATTTCAACGGCATAATTAAAGGGCACGGTCAAGCCGATTGCGCTGCGGGCATGGTAACCAACCTCGCCAAAAACTTGGCGCAGCAGATCGCTGCAGCCATGAATAACGGCAGGCGTATTGTCAAACCCTGGGGCCACATTAACCATGCCAAACACTTTGACAATGCGCGTAATCTTATCAAGGCTGCCGGTGATCGACTTAATCGCCTGGAGGCAGTTTAAGGTGCATAATTTGGCCGCTTCATACCCCTGCTCAACGGTTAAATCAGCGCCAATTTTCCCATAAATGACCGTTTCACCCCATTTGGGAACGCAGCCGGCCGTAAAAATCAAGTTTCCGGTTTGGGCTGCCAGCACAAACTTCCCGTTGTCAAGCTCAATCGGCTCAAGGGTATATCCTAATTCCGCTAATTTCGCCTCGTAAGACATTGCCACTCCTTTAATGTGAAGATGTAATTTGCCCGAAAAAAGCCACAGACATTAAAACGCAAAATGCACAAATAAATATTTGTGCTTTTGCATATTTTTTAGCTCAATCCGCTTTTAGATTCAAATCTGTCATTGGGATCAGCGCAATGGGTCTGGGAGGTTTTAATCGGGTTGAATTTTATGTGATTATAGCGGATATTTGATCCTTGGCCTTGCCAACTGAAATGGGCATCATGGAAATCTGCCGGCTCCCCGCCTGGCCGCCATTAGAAGTAAGCTCCCAACAGTAGCGGCCGCTGGCGGCAAAGTTAAAAATCCGGCTGTCTTCATCTTGTCCGTGGGTCACAGCCGTGACGGTGGAAAAGAGGATGCCGTTGCCCAAGGCCGCAGCCACGTCTCCGACAGCTTCAGGGGCAACCCCGGCCGCAGTTAAAATCGCTTCGGCTTCCTCAAACAACCCAGATTGAGCGTTTTCGTGCGCCTGGTTTAAATCAGAAGATGACATGGTCAGAGCCGGTCCCGCTGTCCGCTCATATACCGAATCAGACAATCCTGCAGCCGACAAAATCGCCTGCTGCCAGGAATCGCGATCCACCATGACCAGAAAGTGATGGGTACCATCATCGACGATATCGAGCGTGGTATAAACATCCTGGGCGGTGTGAAATAAATAACTTTCAGCTTCTTCACGGCTGCGGCCGCTGGTAATCAGTACCGACTTCTGGGGGGCGATACTGACCCCCAATGAAGCGGTCACAAATTGACTCACCTGCCATTCTCCTGAGTCATCCTGCGATAACATTTGCCGGGCGATTAATCCCCGACGAGCCACATCCAGCACCAGATTTCGTTCTCGATCAGAGAGTTCATCGATTTGGCTGGTATCCAAACCGGGATAGCTGTTGATTTTTAACTGATCCAGCAAGACCAAAATTTCTTCGGTGGTTAACTTAATTGAAACGGCCTGTAAACGGTCCATGATTTTTTCTCCATCTTAATTAAAATTAGAACGGCCAGTATTCTTCGACCAAGTTCTCCGCCTGGGAGACACCCCAGCGGATTCCTTGATCGGCCTGCCACAACCCTTCTGCCAGGACATCGCTGGCCGGATCGAGCGCGTACTTGTGAACCGGTTCTGCCACGGTGTTGACGGCCACATTGGTGTAGTTGGTATCGGTGATACCAAACATGTGGGCCAGTTCAAACCCGCCAGCTACGATGTTCACCCCGGGCACGAGATAAACCTCTGTTTTCAGGGTTCCTTTGGTAATTTCCCGGCCGACGGCAAAATCCATGTTCTCACCATTGGCGTTCGCTTCTGCAATGCCGGCTATGGTCCCAATAATTCCACCAACAACCGGAATGGCCCGGAAAGCTGGAGAAGCGGTTTGAGCCCCGCGCAGCGTCTGGATCAGCTGGTGAGAACCAAAACCAACGCCAAACAATCTAAAACCAACCATCGGGTTGTCTTCCAAAAATTTGGTGGCTTCGCCGGTCAAGCTGCGGCTGGTAAAAGTGCCGCCCTGCGGTTCGGGGCGTCCGCCGGTCATGGTTCCAGATCGGCCGTTTGTCGAGCCTATCGGACCGGCTTCAACTTGAGTGGCGATTCGCGGACCGGCCGTTACTCCGCCACCGCCACCCCGAAAGGGCGCACTGGCTTCTTCATCAGCCTCTTGGATGATGTGCTTGATTTGCAGCGTGACGGCTTTTGCTTCCTGCATGGCAGAAATCAGCCGCTCCAGCGCGGGAAACATTAGGTCATCCATTTCAGCATAAAACGCCTCTGAAGCGTGGCCGATCCAGCCGCCGCCCTGTAAATCACCGACGCTCTTGCGTGCGGCCACGTGCATTTCCGCTGACGCTTCAGCTTGTCGCCCAAAAATTTCAGCGATTTGATCTAATTTTTCATAATCGCTCTGAATAATATCTGTCATAAAAACCTCCACAAAGGATCAAAGTGAAAAGATTAGAAGCCTGCGCTTAGACTTTTCTTTTGACTTTACACTTAAAAACGCGGCTTGAGTCTTAAAAATCACCCAATGAGTCTAAAAATCTCCCCAAAGGGTAAAAATTTGCCGTTATCCAACCATTATTCAAATGATGGGTAGCCAATTCGTAGCCAAAATAGCTATGGGGGAAGGACCTCATGCAGCAATCGCAGCGCATTACCACCCAGGATCTTCCGTATCAGAGTTTCAGCCCAGCCGCGATCGAGCATGATTTGGGTCAAAACCGGGAGCTGGCTAATATCAAAAGAGGGGGTAATCGTGCCGTCAAAATCGGAGCCAAGGGCAACGCCATCCTCCCCAAAATGGGTTACGGCATATTCAATTGTGTCGACAATCGCCTCCGGCCGGTTGCTGCCGCACGTCTCAGCCCAAAATCCGATGCCAACGACACCGCCACCGGAGATGATTTCCTGTACATGATGATTGGTGAGGTTACGGTTGTTGTCGATTTGACCGCGAATTCCGGTATGGGAAGCGATCACCGGAGATCGGGATAAGCGGAGAACGTCATCAATTCCCAACGGGGAAAGGTGAGCAACATCAATTAACATGTTTAGCTCATTACAGCGCTGAACCAATTGTATTCCGGCCGGGGTCAATCCACCGCGGGACAAACCATGTGCGGAGTGAGCGTAGCGGTTGTCGTGGAAATGGGTCAGGCCGGCAACGCGATAACCCAGCGCAAATAATAGTTCGATATTTTCAACTTTTGAGCCAACCGCCTGAGCCCCTTCAAAACCCAGCAGGGCACCAATGGCTGAACCGCCGGCAATCTGATCCAAATCCGACCGGCGTAATACCGGCCGCAGCCCTCCCTGACTGGCCCTGATTAAACGGTGTAGGCGGCCGGCCTGATAAACCGCCCGTTCATGAGGGGTCATCAAGGTCATGGGAGAAAAGCGCGTGGCGTAAAACCAGCGCAGCACGTCGGGCAGAGCGCTGTTGGTCTGGTCTTTGTTAAAGCCAAACGGGATCAAGGTCGCCACGGCGAAAGCCAGTAAATTGACGCCACCGATCTTTGCTCGCGGTAAATCAATATGCCCGATTGAGGATCGCCTGACAAAATTTCTTTCAAACAGGAGGGTATCGTTGTGGCAATCCACAACCGGGGTTGAAAAGTGGAGCTTGCGGGCCTTCGCGTGAACCATCGGCAGCTTTACAGAGCGATCAACGCGATTCAACACCCTTTCTAGCTGCCAGCCAACGATTCGTATGATTCCCAAGGTGATGAGAACGATCCACACCAGTTTTTTCATGTGCACATTCCTAGAAGAAGCTCTTAAGTAGATTACAAAACTCTAACAGGTTCGTCATCCTGGCCCCGTCTTCACGGGGGTAAACTACGACGGGGATCCACCGGTGGCCATCCAATGGATTCCCGCTTTCGCGGGAATGACGTCACTATAAGGGGGCTAATTTGTCAAAAATCATAAGTGGATCACAATAAATTTTCTTAAAAACAGCCACGGATTAACACAGATTTTTTCTGTAATCTGCGAACCTTTGGTTCTGCGCTACGCGCTCTGCGACCAATTAATTTTTGAAGAGTTTTTGTAAACCACTTAAGGAACCAGTGGTTCAATCAGGGTGGCGCTTAATTCAACGATATCCAATTCATACAGGCCGCCATATGGTTCAACACATGAATTCCAGCCAATATTGCTCTCAAATGTTTCTTTATCAAGCCACTTACCTGGACTGGCCTGGCCGAGGGATGTCAATCCGGCCGCCCGCGATTCATATGAACCATCAAAGTTGAGAGCGTTGGTGGTGTATCCCTGATCCCCTTGATCAGCCTGAATACTTGGGAACGAAAGCGGGGTAATGCGGCTGGTTTCAAACCCCATATCATCAACCAGCATAATCAATAAATCTAATCCAACATAGCACGCATCTCCGTACCCTTCACCTCTTAAGAAAGCCACAGCGTCCCCGGTTGGTGAAACGAGAGGATGGTGCAGATTATCCTCAACGGTTGAAAGTTGATGGGTGGTCCCGTTATTCAGGTTAATGACCCACACTTCATGGGCGCGGCCAAAAACGGGAAACGCATTGGGGTCAATTACAATCTGGCTGGCATAAATAAGCTTGTCACCGCTCAAAAACCAGTCGAGATGAACCACCCGGCCCTCTGATACATAGGTTTGGGTTGTGCCATCCGGGTTGGTGACGACGATTGTATTCTCGTCAATCGTTTCTGCCACGCGGCCGCTCATCGCTTCAGTCAGCGGTGCGATCGTTTGCAGCGGTACAATTTCAAAAGTAACGTCGCCTTGATATTGCCCATTGACCAAAACCAGCAGTCGATATTCACCTCTGGCAAGCCCGTCTTCATAATCAAAAATTGAGATGTCTTTGCGGATTCCGCTCTCTCCATATTGAGCCATATCCCATGTCTCTTCGCGGCTCAGGAAAGGCGCCTCATTAAAAAACCACTCCCGCTGAACGACGTCACCCTCTTTCATATCTGAGTAATTCATAATGGCGAAAATTTCCTCAGGATCTTCGAAAAGATTGCTACCAGGAGCGTCCGTGGGGGTAGTAGAAAAACCAAAGAGCGAAATTTGGGTGGGCACATAACCAACGGCCGCATCGCGCACGTCAAAGCGCCGTTCAATTTGCTTTTCACCGTTGACCGACAGGACCAGGCGGTAATTTCCAAAGGTCAATCCTTCTTCAAAATCGAACAGCGAGATGTCGGTTCGCGTCCCGCTATCTCCATACATAGTGAAATCCCAATTTTCTTCACGGGAGACTAAAAGCCGGCCGTTTAAGTACCAATCGCGCTTGAATACATCCCCCTGACTCATATTTTCATAGGAGATAATGGCGAACACTTCGCTGGCGTTGTCAAACAAAGAGAAGCGCTGCTGCTCATCAGCCGACAGGGAGAAATACAAATCAGTCAGCGATGATTCCGGTTGATCGACATCATCTGTGGGAATGACGGCCGGTTCGATGTTAAACGTGCCTTCAAGCTGCTGCTGCCCGTTAATCGACAGCACAACCCGATACACCCCCGGCTGCAGCCCGGTTTCGTAATCAAAAATCGAGACGTCGGTTCGGGTACCGGTAGACCCGTAGGCCGCCAAATCCCAGATTTCTTCGCGAGAAATAAAGAGAGCCCCGTCAAAATACCAATCCCGCTGTACGATGTCTCCATCCTGCATGCCGTCGTAACGCCACAGGGCAAACACTTCATTGGGCGCGACAAATACCGTATTGGACGCTGCAAAATCGGCCCGATCGGTAAATTGCAAATCAGAAAAAGTTGGCACAGCCGCTTCAGTCGGAGCCGGAGGGGGTTCAGCCGTCGGCGGGACCGCCGTAGGTTCGGCCTCTGCAACCTCTGTAGCCACAATCAACGTTGGTTCCGGAGGGGCAATCGTCGGGGTATCGAGCGTTGGTAGAGCGACCGGAGGGGGTGTTTCTGGGGTACAGGCGGTCAACACGAAGGCGATAACCATCATCAAACAGGCAAACAGGTAATTTTGATTCATAGATGTATCCTGATGGGATTTAGGGGTTTCCAAAAACTTCTCAAAAATTAACTATCCGCAGATTACGCAGATTTTCGCAGAGCTCCGCAGGAGCAAGAGAGAAATCTGTGAAAATTTGTGTTAATCCGTGGCTTTTTTTTACAATTCTTTTTGAAAACCACTTTATTGGATTTTTTGAATTTGAAATATAGAAAAATGGCGCTGCAGCACCAGGCAGCTATTCAACTGTTTGGGTTAAACGCATTTTAACAGATGTTTTCGGTATTTTTTCTGTAATATGAAAATTGATTGGGTTGGCAATCGAATAAACGGCTTTACCCGTCCTTTTCCAGTGGAGAGGAGAGATTACTTGATGAGGAATCGAGGTTTTGCGCCAGGTCAAGCACCCGCTTTTTGCGTTTAGCGGTCAATCTAAACAAGCCCATCATCTCAAACAGCTCCTGCGGCCGATCTTCTAATGGGGAATCCGGTTTAACCTTGGCCAAAACCTTTAGCGCCACCACCAATTCAATATCGCTGATATTTTCGAGCTTCCGCAACTCTGAATCGTAACGCAAATTGGCCCGGCTGCGCACCTGAACCGGTCTCGATTTTAACCAGTAAAATTCCCCGTCGTTATTAAAGGCGGATGATTGCTCGGCCACGCGCTTCATAAAGGCCAAAAATTGATAGCGGCCGATTTGACGATTCTCGAATGCCTCAATTTGTCTCAAGCGCACCGGGCCATGCTGCGTGACTTGAGCGGCCAGAAAAAGTTCATCCAGCTTACTCATTTCAACCGCCAGGAGCTCGGATACCGTGAATTTAGCGTTGGGGTGAATGATGTCATCCCCCGGAAATGCCCGTTTATTAAGCCGGGGCTGCCGAATGAGCTGCCGCTGTACCCGACCGGTGTACGTGCGTTTTAGTGGATCAAACGACGCAGCTTTGACCGTCGCTTCGATAAAAAATCTGCTGCTGTTGTGGCGGAACACGGGTGGCTTAACCAACTGCGTAATGATTCGGGGATGTTTGAGATTGCTTACCAACATGATGCGGTAGACGTTTTTTTCCCCAAATTTATTGATCTCACTATCGGGAACGAGGAAGAGCTCGTGGATGGAAAATTCCCCACCGGCCGGATGATAACACAGGCGGCCGACGATTTTCCCTTCAGGAATTTTGCGCGGCTTTTCGATGACTGATTTGAACTCCTCTTGATTCAAATCAGATATTGGGCCAAAAGTGCGCCCAGCAGGGTCATACTCATAGAGATTTTGACTGACAAATGCGGAATGAATCAGCTGCCAACCCGGCCGCCTGCCCAATAAAATTGGCGGGTCATCAGCCGGATAAGGAATAACATCTTCTTCAAAAAGGTTGATTTCCGCGGTTTTCTCATCATCTGCAGGTTCAGGCGGTTGATAGACACCATTGGTTGCCAACTGCAATATGCGCTCCTTGCGATCTTTTGTATTGCGAGTTGATCCCAAAATGCGGGTCAGCTGGGCCGGTTTTCTGTCGGTTGGCAGCGAGGGGGCCAATTCATCAATTAAAGCCAGCGCTGCCAAAATCTCCTGGTCACTGACAAATTCGAGTCTGCGCATAAAGGTATAAGTTTTTAAATCAGAACGATCTCGAATCGGGATAGGCTGACCATTTATAAAATAGAAATCTCCTTTTTTAACAATTGAGTCGGCAGCCAGCCCCCAATTTAGTAAAAATTTTCGCACATCAAAACGCAGCCCGTGGAGGGATCGGGCATTCATCACTCGATCGCGCAAGGCTGAAGCCTTTATCGGTCCTTCCTGCCGAATTAAATCAGCCACATATTTTTCGGCAGGTTCAAAACACTGCCTTTCAATGGCTTTGTCAACTTCGACAATGCGTTCTATCACCGGCATCTGCGGATAAATCGCTTCCCAGATGGCCGCACTATAAAAATGCTGCCCAAACTCAATATAAAAACTCCGCTCACGACGGCCGATCTGACCGGAAGAAGGATCAAATGGGCGTACTTTTATCGTTTGATTCCTGTGTTTTCGTTGCTCAACGTTCAAGAAACGATCCACGTGGGTGACGATAAAGTACCCTTTTTCGCCAAGCAGCTGAACCAGCCGATAACAATCGCCCGTGCTTTGCTCGTGAAAAAAAAGCTGATTGGTGGCAAACTTATTTGAGGTTAACGACAGTTGAAGGGTGGCAAAAATTATCCCCTGTTTCAGGGAAGTTGGCGGGCGGGAAAAAAGCCCTTGCTGCAAAATTTTCGGCTTCGATTGTTTTAGATTGAGGGGTTTTTGGCCGATATATCTACCACTTAGGGCATCGAGACGAAAAGCGACCTTTGAATGGTATGCTTTGGTCGGGCCGTGAAGCATCCAATTTTCACTTTGGCTAATGTCAAAAGGCTCAGTGGCGATTGTATAAGGGGTTAGTCGATGGCGTAGTTTGGCTTCAAAATCATCTTCCACTATTTTTTTTTTGCCAGACCGTCCCTGGGCAGCAGCTTTTAGCTGATTAACTCCTTCTTCCAAAAGGGTTTGATCGAATTTTGAGGGGGTATTTTTTGGTCTTTCCAGCCACATCCCATCAAAGATTAATCGGCCGTTTTGCAGCAAATCAACGGCGATATCCGCCACCTGCTTTTTCTCATCCTGGCCAAACGGTGAAATTTTCCACGCTTTACCGGTGGCTAGAATCAATTCGGCCGGGGAAATACCGTGACCCAAGTCGGCCAGATGAACCATCACCTTCTGCAGCTCTTTTTCGTGAATCTGGCTAATTTGCTGCCGGGTGGCTTTAGAATTTACCGGATTGAGATCAGCTTGCTTGTTCGGCCGCACTTTACCACCGTCATACCGCTCGATCTGCTGTTGGGATGGCACGAGAAGGCTCATCCATCGATCATCATTTTCACTATGCGCAAACAAGTGCACGCTCTCTCGCAAGAGGGCTTCTTGATTTTGGCGATCTTTGTGCCATTCACTGGCCCACGCCCGCACAATTTTCCATCCCAAACGGCCCAAAACCGCCTGCTGCAGCCGATCCCGCTCTGAGGCTGAGTGAGCCCGGGCGTAATCGCGGCCGTCAAGCTCGATACCGGCCGCAAATCGACCCCAATCTCCCCGGCTGCGGACCGCTAAATCCACCTCAATGCCACCCAACCCCACACGCCGCTCAATTTCATGGCCAGCAGCGGTCAGAGATTGAATCACAACATCGGCAAAGGGATCGGTAAGCTGACGTTCGTACCCGCCATAATCGGGCAGCCGGCCGGTAGCGGCAAAATCTAAATACCGCTTGAGCGCCTGCACCCCGATTGATTGGGTACGACGACTATCGATATCCTCCGCCCGTAAGTTGGTAAAAACCTCGCATCGCAGCCGAGCTCGCGTGATCAGGACGTTGAGACGACGCTCTCCCCCAACCGCGTTGAGCGGCCCAAAATTGAGAGACACATGCCCGCCGCCGTCCCGGCCGTATCCCACGCTGATAAAGATGATGTCTCGCTCATCCCCCTGCACGTTCTCTAAATTTTTGACAAAAAATGGTTCGTGACCGTGATTCTCAAAAAAGGGAAGCGCTTCAGGATGATTTCGCAGCTGCCGCTGCACCGCTCGGTCGATCGCGTGACGCTGGGGCAGGCTAAATGTGGCCACCCCCAGGGTCAAATGCGGCCGGTCCAGAGCGTGCTGGATCACGGCCGCAGCCACCTGCTCCGCCTCTGCGGGATTGGTGCGGCTGCCGCCGCGATCATAAACTGAAGCGGGGTCAAAATTGAGCTTCAAGCCCACTTCGCGGCGCCCTTCATCCGGGCTGGGGAATAAAACGAGGTTGCTGCCGTAAAATTCTTGATTCGAAACGGCGATTAAGCTCTCGTGCTGGCTGCGATAATGCCAGCGCAGCATTTTCTGCGGGGTTTGCCGCAGGGCAAAAAGATCGAGAATGCTCTCGGTATTCCCGGTATTTTTTTCTTCTAGTTGTTCACCATTTTCCCAAAACTCTTCGCGATCAAAATTGGACTCTACGACGCGCTCAAAAAACGAGGTAGGCGGGAGCTGGCGACTGTCTCCAACAACTACAACCTGCTTCCCACGCAAAATCGCCCCAAATGCATCAACCGGCCGAACCTGACTGGCTTCGTCGAAAATCACCAGGTCAAACTCGATTTTCCCCGGCGACAGGTATTTTGCGACCGATAGCGGGCTCATCATAAAGACCGGTTTGATCGTCTGCACGGCCGGACCGCTTAACTCAAGCAGTTCCCGAATCGGCCGATGGCCCCGTTTTTTATTGACCTCTCTCCACAACAGACCTAAGCGACCAAAGTCGGTCTTTTTGGGCAGCTTCTGCCAATGTTTATAGGCCAGCCGCCGCCGATTGTGGCGCAAAAACGCCACGTCCAGCTCGCGGAAGCGCTCAATGGCCGCCTGGTGTTTCTGACCATCAAAGTCGGTCAGCAGCGGCCGCTCTTCAAACGAACGGCGGAGCAGCAGCTGATGCCATTCCTGCTCAAACCGTTTGACCAGAGACCCCGCGCCAATTCGCCAATCGTTGACCCAGCTGGCGACCCCGGCCAGCTGATTTTCACCCAAACGGCTCAAATGTTGATTGATGGCCACCATATGCAAAAGCATTTTTCGATCGCCCATTGACCGGCCCAGACGCTGAGCCAGGTCAGCCGGCCGAAGCTGCCACCACGCCTGCTGATCGATCCGGCCAAGGTCACAATACGCGGTAAAGCGGGTGCGAAAACGGGTCAGGCTCTCTCTTGCCCGGCTGACCAGAGGCGCTAGCTCAGCACGCTGATCATAAGTCAATCCTTCTGACAGATACCCAACCAGCTCGGCCGGAATCTCCCCATCAGCAAAATCCTGATAGGTGCTCATCAGCCATAAACCGGCCTGATTGAGCTCTACCCAGCTCGAATCCCATCCAAGCCACTGCTTCCCAAACAGCTGAGCCAGCAGAGAAAATTCTTTTTCAACTGAGGGGGATAAGCGCTGCACCTCCAAGATGGCATCCACCAGAGCCAGTCGATCATTGATCGCCTTGGGCACCTCACCCCGGCATAATCCGGCCAGGGTGCGCTCCGCCTGCCGAACGGAGCCGGAAAATCGGGCCAGGAAACGATCACGGGCGGTCATCAATGCCCCTCGAACTTCGAGAAGCGGATGCTGCCACGCCTGCTCAATGACTAGATGATCATATTTTTCTCTGAGCTGCATGATTCGCTCCCCAGCGTGAAGCGCCTCAGTGATTTTTTCTTCGTTTTGCAGCCAGCGAGGATCATCAACTTTCAGGCCAATCAGATACGGCGCATTTTGCAAGCGATCGGCAAACGCAATGATTTGTTCAGCCTGGTGTAAAGTAACTTCTTTTTTTATTCCCAGCGCGGATAAAAGGCGATTCAGGTGATTAACAAATGTTTTAAACGCTTTATCGGCCGCCGCCGCCCCTTCGCCAAACTGTTTCACCTGGTCATCTGAAGCTCCCATCACCCGACTGCCGTTTAAAGGGTGCAAAGCCAGGGCACCATGCGCCCTCAGCCACCCATCGATGGCTTCGATGATCGAAACATTCTCTAAATATTGTTGGGCCGACCAAAAGGCGTGGGAGGGCAGCAAGGTAAATGTTTCTTGGGAAGCAGCCCCGACCAGCCGGCCAAAAAGATCGTATGGAGCCAATCCGCTTTCCCCAACCGGGCTATTCATCACCTGGCTGTACGCATTGAGCTGGCGGCGCAAGTCGATCAATTCATCAAGTTCGGGGAAGAAGCCATCTGAGCGAGGCTCACCCAAGGTCAAGGTTTCCCGCATATTATCAATCACCTGAACGCGGGTGGTTTTGTGGCTGTGCAGCTCGAGAACGGCCGGTCCAAGACCCACATTTTCCAACCTTTGCTGGACCACATCGAGAGCAGCCATCTTTTCGGCCACAAACAAAACAGTTTTCCCATCTCCCACCGATTGAGCGATCAAGTTGGCGATGGTCTGTGATTTGCCGGTCCCTGGTGGCCCCTGGATGACCAGGTTTTGACCCTGCTGTACCGCTTCAATCGCCTCGAGCTGGGTGCTGTCCGCATCAAAGATGAGATGGGATTGACGATAGTCAAACCGCTCATCGATGTGCCCTTCCCTCGACATGGCAGCAGCGGACTGAACGGGCAAATCGCTGCTCAACAGCGACCGTAAAACCGGATGTTCGGTTGGCCGGGAACCGGCCGGCCACTGGTCGAGATCCAGATCGTTATAAAGCAGCAGACGCGTATACGAGAAAAAACCTAAAACGGCCGTTTCGCGCTCCACACCCCAGCTTTCATAAATTTGAATCGCATCCTGAACATCGGAAAAATACCGATCGAGATCAAAATATTCATCATCTGGTAATGGGGGAAGCGTTAAACCAAAATCCTGCTGCAGCTTATAAATTAAAGACAAATTTGATTCCACATCCGTGCCGTTAAAGCGAATGTTGTATTGCTCCAGGGTCAGGGTGCGCTCAAATTGAACCGGAATCAGGACCAGCGGAGCCTTGTAGGTTTGGGCACTTTCCGGATCGTCCCAGTGCAGCATCCCCAAAGCAACGTATAGAACATTGATCCCCTGCTCCTGGTTGATGGTGCGAGCTGAATAGTATGAATGCTCCAAACGGCGAGCCAGCTCTTGAGTTGTGTAAGGGGTTACCAAGTAGGATATTTCATTTTGTTGACCATTTGGATGGTCCTTGGGCTGAAAGTAATACGCGCCTTTATCGCCCACCAGATGACGAAAAATTTTCGAGGGAGTTGTCTGAACAAAATTTAAGCCGCGCGTTTTTTGCGGCCGAAAATTGATCAGCGGGTTACGGCCGCCTAAATCCAACAGTTCCTGACGGGCCAACTTTAATTGATCAATTCGAGATAGTTTGGCGTTCTCTCTCATGTCAATTGATTGTACGGGAACACCGATGTTTTGAAAATAAAAATGAAGGGCCGGAAGTACTATAGAAAAGACCAGAGACTGGAGACGAGAGACCAGAGAAGGTTACTCGGGGTTATATCTGAACAGCGATCCGCCGCCGACATTTATTAACAGGCCATCCCCGCCCAGCGAGGTGACCCAGGTATCGGCCGGGTTGCGTAGGCGAGTCCCGCCAACCATCAGGCGCTCCAGGTGAAAGCGGCCGATATCGATTTCGTAAATGGCGACCTCACTGCTCGACGATCCCGCAGCGGTTTCCAAAATCAAATATGGCTGCTGTTCGACCAGGGCCAGGCGGGCGCTGCCAAAGCCGGCCGGCGCAAAAGAACGTTCCCAGCGAATTGACCCATCAGTCGAAATAGCGATGAGGCGGCTGTCAAATCCATCGGTATGGGCCAGTAAAACGCCGCCATCGGGCAGGGGCAGGATGTCACCCCACTCAACAGAGCCGAGAGACAGGGGATAAATCAACTCCGGTGAAGCGCTCAAATTATTGAGCGGCAGGCGATACACCCCATCTTGCTGATAAATCCACAGCCAGCCCAAACCCACGGCCGTTTTTCCATACACAGGGGCGATCGGGCGGGGTGAGTTTGATCCTTCAATTAGCAGCGTTCTCGGGTCAGACGCGGTCAAGGTGATAAACAGCTGATCACCGACCCAATCCCAGGAGAGGGTCCGACCGGGAAGCGGCTCAGGCCACAGCGGTTCTCCATCACCATTCACGGCCGTGACTTCAGAACGTCTGACCAGGGCCACCCCGCCTTCCGGTAAGGGAATCAGCTGGTTGACGCCGATCAGCCCGGTTTCAACGGTTGGAGCGGTCGATGAGAACAGAACCTGGTCATCCGGTGGCGCGGCGTAGGCGCGCAGATCACCGGCCGCATCAACGGTAATAATCTCCCGTGATGCCGGCTGCCAGGCGGCCGCCAACACCTGAACATCCGGTGGGGTAACCGCTCTCTGCCGGCCGGTTTCGACCTCCACCGTAAAAATTTGGCTGCCCTGCTGATAGGCAAACAGTAAATTATTGACGCGCCCCAGCGGCCGATGATTGGCATCTCCGTATAATCTCGACCAAACCACGCCCTCCGCGGCCGTAATTCGCTGATTCCAAATCGTTTGTGAGGGCCATACCCAACCGGCCGTCGTGGGATCGATCGTCCAATACCCACCCAGCGTTTCATAAGGTGACTGGGTGCGCATTTCAAAGTGGAGGTGCGGCGGGGTGCGCGGCTGGCCGATTTTGCCCACCTCATCACCCCGAGCGACACAATTTCCGACCGTCAGAACAATGCTGTCCGGTTCAAGATGCCCGTAAAATGAGAGCAGGGTAGAGCCATCGGTCAGGACATGCTGCACGATCACCACCCCCTGATCCCGACCCCAGCCAAGCGGTTCAGCAAACGTCACTACCCCGTGACCAACGGCGTAAACCGGCGTACCCAGGGTTCGCTCTCCGGCCGGGCCGCCCCAATCCTCCCCGGCGTGGTATTTATCGTAACGGCCGCGAAAAACCCCAAAATCACGGCCGCCCCAGCGCACCGATTCAGCGTGAGGAGGGTCGATGGGGAAGTCAAACAGATCCACTTCACCACAGCGGGCTCGATTGGTCGCCAGCGGTTCACGTAAAAGCGCCTGACGCGGGTCGCCGGCCACGGACAAGGGCTCAGCGGTTGGCGTTGGGGTTAATGTGGGGGTAGGAGTTGGGGTAAAGGTGGCCGTAGCCCGCGGCGTAGCCGTGGTTGTGGGGGTTAAGGTAGGGGTGGGAAATGAGGTGACCTCGGCCGGCCGGGCTACAGGTGTTCCTTCCGGCTCCTGCTGGCGACAAGCGGCAATTCCGAAAGCCAGCACACAGGCAAAAATGAGGAGGAGATTTTTCATAGATTGGGTGGTCATGATGTCGCTCAGGCAAGATCGGTCGTAGTTTACCGTAGACCGGTTCCAGCGAGAGAATCACTCAGAAAAACCTCATTTTTGACCAGACACTTTTGGGATTTACCGCTTTTGCTTATACTAGGTAGTGTTGACATTGGGGATATTTCTTCACCCCCGCATTAAAATGCGGGGCTAAAGGACCTGACCTGATGGGAAACCAGCCCATTAGCCGTCGGTATGTTAAAGGGAAAAGGCGATTTAACCAATCCACATTGGTAGGGGCTTGGTTTGTAGGGGCTTGGCTAGCCAAGCCCTTGCATAAAGGCTTTGGTTTGATCCCGGCCACCTGTCCACAGCTTAAACGCGGCCAGAAGAAAGTGCGGACAATTTTTTTCTAAAAAGTCATTGTAATTCACTCAACGCAGACGATCACAGAATCTGATTGCACGGTACGCTCACATGTCTAAAAAAAAGCTGCTTGGGGTAAAACGACGCGACATCCATCTTGATTTTGATTTGTACCGCATTAAGGTGCCCATCCCAGGGGTGGCCAACGCCAATTTAAGCGTGCTCGATCTCTGGCCGGAAAATTCAGCAAATACGATCCTCTTTTTGCATGGATTTGCCGGCGTCTTGGAGTCGTGGGAATTTCAAATCAACTTCTTTGAACGCCAATCGTATCGCGTGATCGCCCCTGATTTGCGCGGTCACGGTCAGAGTGATGCCCCATATTCCAATTACACAATGGATGAGCTGGTCAGCGATCTTCAGGCGATTGTTGAGTACCTCAATATTGAAAAATTTATTCTGGTGGCCCATTCGTTCGGGGGCTCAATCGCCACAGAATACGCCAATGCCCATCCGGAACATCTCGAAAAACTGGTCTTAATTGCCACGGCCGGCGAGTTTCCGCTGCCCTGGTTTGCCAAACTGCTTTTGAAGTTACCCTTAACCTGGCTGCAGCCACTGTGGAAATTTCGCCGACGCTGGGATGCGGAGCTCCACGTGGTCATGCGGATGATGACCAACAATTTGGCCAAGTGGCGCGGATGGGATTCACTGCGCAAAATCCAAACACCAACCCTGATCGTAACCGGTGAGCGGGATAATTACTTCCCCAGACACGTTTTTGATGACGTGGGCAGTTCGGTGCCGGGGGCCGAGATTTACGACGTGGGCACCGCCAAACACAAGGTGCAGCTCGAGCGCCACCAGGCGGTTAATCGGGCGATTTTGCGGTTTGTAACCGGTGATCAAACTCGCTCGTGGCGGCGGCCGGATGAATCGGTAGAAACCAGCTTGTCGTCAGGGCGTCCCTGGGTGCGCCATTATGATACGGATGTCCCGCAAACGATCCCCATTCCCCGACGGCCGCTGCACACCTTTTTAGCCAGCACCGCAAGCTGGTTGCCCAAACGAACCGCCCTTATCTTTTTTGGCAAAAAGTTTTCCTATCAGGAGCTTTATGCGGACGTGAAGCGGCTGGCTGCGAACCTGCACGGCCGCGGGATTCAGCCCGGTGACCGCATCATGATTGTCCTGCCCAACATGCCGGAAATGGTCATCGCCCTCTTCGCCACCCTGCAGATTGGAGCGATTGCCGTTTTGCCCAATCCCGATGCAGATCGCTATCGGCTGGCTCAACAGGTTAAGGAAACAAAACCAAAACTTTTAATTACCATCAACTCCTTTGGACAGGTAGCTCTCTCAATTCAAAGCGAGACCGGTTTTAATCAATTTATCTTTATAAACATGCGCAAACCGCTGGGAACCGCGCGCTATCGTTCTCTACGGATGATCTGGGGGATGGATCGCGATTTTGATGCGGACCACAGAGCGGCCGAGGCGCTCGGAGAAGATTTTGCCACGATGCTGCAAGAAACCGCAGTCACGGCCAAACCGCCGGACGTCAGGGTTCACCATACCGATTTGGCGGTGATTCTTTATACTTCCGGGACAACCGGTCAGCCCAAAGGCGTGTGCTTAACCCATCACAATCTCGTCGCCAATACGCTGCAAACCCGTCACTGGGCGGCCGAGCTGGAGTACGGCAAAGAAACCTGTCTGGCCGCGGTGCCATTTTTGCACAGTTACGGTCTGGTAAGCGCCATGAGTGTCCCCATCGCCCTGGGAGCCACCATTGTCCTGCTGCCGATTTTCCAGGTCCAGGATGCCCTTGAAGCGATTCGAGATTATCAGGTAACCCTGTTTCCAGGAGCCCCATCGATGTATGCTGCGATCAATCAAGCCCCCAACGTGCGCGAGTATGGGTTGCGCACGATCAAGGCGTGTATTAGCGGCTCTGAACCGCTGCCGGTTGAAATTCAGGAATCATTTGAGAAGCTGACCCTGGGTAAATTGGTCGAAGGGTATGGCTTAACTGAAGCATCACCGGTTACCCACGCCAATCCGCTGACGGGAAAACGAAAAAGCGGATCGATTGGCCTTCCCATCCCCAACACAGAGGTGAAAATTGTTGATTTAAAGAGCGGGGAGGAGCTGCCGGTGGGGCAAATTGGGGAGATGTTGGTCCGTGGACCACAAATCATGGCCGGTTATTGGATCGGCGAGGACGAAGTACCTGATCGGGAACCGCTGACCGCTGACGGCTGGCTAAAAACCGGTGATGTTGGGGTACAGGATAGCGAAGGATATTTTCACCTAATCAACCGGAAAAAACATCTCATTTATATCGATAGTGAAATTATCTTTCCTCGCGACATCGAAGAGGTTCTATACGAAAACAGCAAGGTGTTTGAGGCGGCCGTGATCAGCATTGCGGACCCAGAAGATCCCGATACCAATCAAATCAAGGCGATTGTCGTGCCGCGGCCGGGGCAGGAAATTACCGCCGAGGAGTTGCTCCCCCTGTGTAAGCGGCGCTTACCTCCCCTTTCTGTTCCATCGGTATTTGAATTTCGCGATCATCTGCCGCGGTCGCTGGTGGGGAAATTGCTGCGGCACCAGTTATAGATAAGAGACCAGAGACGAGAGACCAGAGTTGAGGTTGTCTCCTAAAAGACCGCTCAATTGACGTAGGATCGCAGCATGCTGCGGCCGGTCTACATACATGAAAGACATTCTTTGCCAGAATTTAAGTGGCTCATTTCTCAATTTCTTAAACAAATTTAGCCACGGATTAACACGGATTTTCACAGAACCTGTCCTGAGCGCAGCCGAAGGATTAAAGAGAGAAATCGGTGTTAATCTGTGATAATCTGTGGCTTCCTTTATTTAGTTATTTAGGAAACGGACAACCTAAGGCGTCGATCGCTGTTTCGGGTCAGGCGAACCCTGGGGTTTATTGGGCCGTCAATTCAGAAAGGGTCACAAATTCGTACCCATCAGCCTTTAATTGGGGAATAATCTCGGTTAACACGTCTATCACCCGAGAACGGCCGTCGTGCCCGTCGTGCAGGACAATAATCGCTCCAGGGGTTGTATTGGCCAATACGTAGTTAGACACAAATTTTGTGGCGTCGATTTGGGCGGGAATTTGGGCATCATACGGGTAAACCGATCCAATCACCAGCTGATACCCCAGCCGATTGGCAGATGTAACCATGCGCTGATCAAAAAAACCGGATCCCGGCCGGTACCAGTGCACTTCGCCAAACTCTCTTAAAAGCTGATCGGCCGCGGTGATTTGCCGTTCAAACTCTTCCGGTTTGAGCAATATCGATCGCTGATCATCCAGCATATGATTGCCAATTTCATGCCCATCAGCGATCATGCGCTCAACCAAAGTTTCGTTCCCGTTGACATTTTCGCCCAGCAGGAAAAAGGTGGCGTTCACCCCATAAAGATCGAGTACGTCGAGAATTTGGGGAGTAATCATGTGATGCGGCCCGTCATCAATCGTTAGGGCAATCAATCGTTGATTGGTATCCACGTGGAATAACACCCCCCTGGTCGCATCGCTGCTGATCCAGCGTCGCAGGTAGCGCGGCCGGTAAAACAGCAAAGCAATCCCGCCGGCAAATAAAATGGAACCGATGAAGAAATATTTGAGGAAGCGCTTCATAAAGCAATTAGCAATTAGCAATTAGCAATTAGCAATTAGCAATTAGCAATTAGCAATTAGCAATTAGCAATTATCTTAAATAGTAAATTTTGCGGAGAGAATAAGCAAGTTTGCTTACTCGCTGGTAATGAGAGGCAGTTTCACCGTAAATTTTGCGCCGGGACGGCTGTTTTCAGCGGTGATGGTACCGTCGTGTAAAGAAATAATTCGCTGAGTGACGGCCAACCCCAACCCGCTGCCGGGATAAGTGCGGGCCTCAGGGGTGCGATAAAACCGCTCAAAAATCCTTTCTGGAGTCTCACCCAACCCGATACCCGTGTCGGTGATCGTCAGGTTTGCTTCCCCATGACGCTCAAGAAGCTCGACCGATATAGTCCCCCGGGCAGGGGTAAATTTCAGCGCATTGTCAGATAAATTGGCAAAAGCCCGTTCTAAAAGGGATAGGTTTGTGCGCACGTGTAGAGGGGTGCGATTATTCGGCACGTGCAGTGAAAAATTGATATCCAGCTGCTCGGCCGCAGAGGCCACGCGCTCACCCCAGGCGGTCACAACGGGAATTAAATCAACCAGGGTCATTTCTATTTGATCTTTATTTTCGATGCGGGAGAGATGAATGAGATCGGCCGTTAACTGCGCCAGACGGTCGGTTTGAGCCAGGGCTTCGCGATAAAACTGCTCGTTGCCCGGCTCGAGCTGGGCCAGTTCGAGCTGGGTTTTGAGGGCGGTGATCGGCGTGCTGATTTCATGGGCGGCATCGGCTACAAAGCGGCGGAGGGTGTCCACCGTTTCTTCTACCCGATCGGCCATCTGATCAAATGAGGCGGCCAGCTCGCCAATCTCATCCGGTCGGTGGATGCCGGAGCGGGCGGTTAAATCTCCGCTGCGCATCGTTTGGGCGGTTTGCCCCAAGATGATCAGCGGCTGGCTAAACCGGCCGCTAAACCAGTTGCCCAACCCGGATGCCGCAAAAAAAGTAATGATCCCGGCCACAAGCGTAGCCACGGCCACGGTGGTGACCACCGGCCGTCCGTATGCCGGCCCCTCCGATAATTCCACATAGCCGATCGTTTCTCCGGTCACCGTTTGAATCGGCCGCTGCAGCCGCTGGGTTGAACGGTCTTCCTCACCAAAAGACCCGGAAAGCTCAAACGCCTCGCTAAACAAACTCAACGGGGTGGCAAAAATCTCACCCGGATTGGTTCGGGCAATGGTGACGGA
>JASJCR010000177.1 GCA_030065875.1 Ardenticatenaceae bacterium
GGAATTAACCCCAACAAAGCAAATCCAATCATGGGCAGCAGCTTGCGCCAGTCGAACAGAAGCCGCGGCCGGGTCCACACGATAAAAGCCGCATAGGCGGGAAAGGTGAAGACGGTTAGCGGATGATGGGTCACCCCCAAACCGGCCGAAAAACAAAACAGCCACAGCCATTTCCAGCGAGCCGGTCCTGGCAAAATCGCCCAGCGGGTCAGCAAAAACAGGTTTATAGCCAAAAACATGGCGGTCATGATGTGCGGATTGGCGTGAATGCTGTGCTGCCAAACGTTGGCGGCCGTGCCGGTCAGCAGGGCGGCCAACGCGGCCGTCTGAACCCGCCAGCGATTGTTCTTGCCGATCACCTGTAGAATCGTCCCATAAACAGCCATAACGATCACAGAGCCACTGACGCCAGCTAGCAGGTGCATCCGCCAGGGAAAATCACCAATAGGGACGACGTGCTGAATAAGCCAGCCCGTTAGGGTAATAAACGCATATCCGGGTGGATGGGCAATCGCCGGAAGATTGGCCACAAAAGTGTATTCTGTGGGGTCCCCCAACACCAACCCGCGGGCCATTGTGCTCAAATAAAGGATAAATACAAAAATCCCCAAAAGTACGGCAACCGGCCGAGATTTTTCCCACCACGGTTTTTGATCAAATTTTGGAGACAGCATATCGCTCAAGAAGCTCATCATACAAAGCCAGGGTTTCTTCGGCCGCCTGACGCCAGCTAAAGCGCGCCGCCTGCAAAAACCCCATTTCCCGGCGGCGAATCATCTCGGCCGGATTTTGCAGCAGGCGGTCGATAACGGCGGTCATTTCGGCCGTATCTTCCGGATCAAAGTAAGCCGCCGCCTCCCCACCAATTTCCGGCAGGCTGCTGGTGTTGCTGGTGGCGACAACCTGGCCACAGGCCATGTGCTCTAACAGCGGCAGGCCAAACCCCTCGTACAGACTGGGTTGAACGGCCAGCGCTGCGCCGCTAATTACCGCCGTTAAATCTTCATCTTTGATCCAGCCCGGCCGTAAAACAACCTCTTCCAAACGCTCGCTTGCTAATCGATTGAGAAACTCCTCATACAGCCAGCCGGTTGATCCCACCAATACCAGCTTTAACTTTGGATGGGTTTGCCGCAGAATAAGCAGCGCATCAACCAGCCGATCTAAATTTTTTCGCGGCTCGATAGTCGACAGGTGAAGCAGATATTGTTCCGGCAGACCGTATTTTTCCCGCACGATGGCGATCTGTTCGGGTGAAGCTGGAGCAAAATAGTCGGCTGCAGCCTCATAGATGACGTGGATTTTAGCCGGATCTACCCCATAATGTTGGACGATATCCCGCTTGGTCGCCTCCGAAACGGCGATGATGGCTGTAGCTCGCCGGCAGTAGAGCGGCATGGCCACATTGAGGTACCAGTAGTTGAGCGGCTTGTGATACTCGGGAAAAAGCTTAAAAATTAAATCGTGAACGGTAATAACGGTCGGGACGCGCCGCAGCGGCAGAAGCAGATGCTCGGTGCTGTGAAAAAGGGCCACATCGGGCAGCAGTTGATTAAAACCAAGGCCAAGCTGTTGAGCCAGCAGCACCCCCATTCGCCACGGTTTAAAACCGATTTTAAGCTCCCGACGAGGCAGCCCTTCCAGCGCAGGCGGCAGGTGACCGCTCCCATCCTGAATATGAAAAAGGCCAATTCCTTCAGGGCGAAGCTGGGCAATTTCGGCCGTTAGCTGTTCGGCGTAGCGACCTAATCCAGCTCGGCTGTGAACCGCCGTAGAAACATCAAGATAAATCATAAGTGATCCCGGTCATCCTACCATGAGGTTGAACCAGACGATGTTACTGGAATTACGGTTGGGTGCCAACACCTATCACCTATCTAATAATTTCCCACTATCCTATTCTCCATGACCACTCACCGTTTACTCATCATCGCTTCCGATCCCTTGATTCGGACGGGACTCTCCGCCATGCTGGCCAACGCGGAAGAGGTCGAAATCGCCGGGCAGGGTGATTCCGGTGATGAAGCGGAAATGTATATCGAGCTGTTCCAGCCAACCGCCGTGGTGTGGGATTTGGGGTGGGATGCAGAACAAATCGCCCCGGTGGAGTGGCAGGAATTTGATTTGCCCCTGATTGTGTTGATGCCTGAAGAAGGTGATAGTCAGAGCTGGCTTCAGCAGGGCACCACGGCCGTTCTCACCCGGAGCAGCAGCCTGGAAACCATTGCGGCCGCCCTCGACGCTGCCGCCGGTGGCTTAATTTCCATCGACCCGGTATTTATCAACCGGCGGGATGCGTTTCCTCCCGCCTCTCCTCGCCTTGCTGAATCCCTGACCCCTCGGGAAAGCGAAATTCTGCAGCTGATAGCTGATGGGTTAACAAACAAGGCCATCGCGGCCGAATTGGGGATCAGCGCCCACACGGTAAAATTTCACATCACCGGAATCCTGTCAAAACTCGATGCCCAAAGCCGGACCGAAGCGGCTATTATCGCCGGCCGTTTGGGACTTCTAGCCATTTAAAAGGCAGCACATCAAGCAGATTAGCCCGATTTTAATTGGCAATTGGCAATTGATAAATGACAATTGATCATTATCCTCCCTACCCATCTTTCCAGGTATCTCCTCCCCAAACAGCCGATGTGAGCCGCTGCATTTCCCTCTAAACTATCTGTGTAATATGCGGAAAACCCAATGTGGGATTTGCCCCTGCAGTGATCACCCTCGTTAAAGATCGGCACGATTTCCCCATCTGACGACTTTGTTGAACGCATTCAGCGAGGGTGATCATTAGCAGAGTTGGTAGACACTCAAGTTAAATATCAATTATTGGAGAAAAATGGCAAAGAAAAACGTTTTAGAGCAACTATCAGAACAAATGGCGGACGTTGTCGCCAGCGCCAGCCAAAGCATCGTGCGCGTGAGCGGCCGTCGCCGCCTGGCCGCCACCGGCATTGTCTGGTCGGCCGACGGCATCATTGTTTCTGCGAACCATGTCGTATCGAAAAAGCGCAAGAGCAAGGTCACCCTGGCCAACGGAGAAACCCACGAAGCGAAAGTGCTGGGTCGCGACGCCAGCACCGATATCGCCGTCTTGAAAATCAACGCCGAGGGGCTGCAGCCGATGGCGAAAGCGGATGGAGCGGGATTAAAAGTCGGTCACTTTGTCCTTGCCCTCGGTAGACCTGGCCATTCAACTGAAGCCACGCTTGGCATATTAAGCGCTGTGGGAGACAGCTGGCGAACCGGGGCCGGGGGGATGATCGATCGGTATTTGCAAACCGATGTGGTGATGTATCCTGGATTTTCCGGAGGCCCTTTGGTCAGCGCGGCCGGAGAATTAATCGGTCTAAACAGCTCTGCTCTGGCGCGCGGCGTCAGCGTGACCATTCCGGTAGCCACGTTAAATCGCGTGATTGAGTTCCTGGTCAGCGATGGTCACATTAAGCGCGGTTATCTGGGCATCAAAACCCAGGGAGTGCGCTTACCGGCCGGTCAGGCGGAAGCTTTGAAGCAGGAAACCGGTCTTCTGTTGGTGGGCATCGAACCGGGCAGCCCGGCCGAAGAAAGCGGCCTGCTGCTGGGCGACATCATTGTTCATTTTGACGGGCAGCCGATCCGCCACGGTGATGATTTGATCTCCCTGTTGGGCACCGGTATCGCCGGCCAAAAAACACCGGCCACCATCATCCGGGGGGGAGAGGTCAGCGAAATGAGCATCAAGGTTGGCACAAAATAAGATGAGTGGGTCAAATAAACTCGAAGGGGCGGCCGACAAGCCGCTCCTTTTACAACAGATGGGGGAAGAGCAAGCAGCCATCGCTGAGCGGGTGCAGCGCAGCCTGGCCGTTGTGTCAAACGGCGGCCGGTCAGGCGGTGCGGGTGTCGTCTGGTCTCAGACCGGGGTAATTTTGACCAACGCGCACGTCATTCGCCATCGAACGCCGCAGGTCGAATTGACCGACGGCCGTCAGTTTGAGGCTGAGGTCATTGCCCATGATCAGCGCCGCGATCTGGCATTTTTGCAGCTTCCCACAGCGGATTTATTCCCCATTGCTCGTGGACAATCCTCATCCCTGCGGCCGGGAGACTGGGTGCTCTCAGTAGGTCATCCCTGGGGCGTCCGCGGCGCGGCATCAGCCGGGTCGGTGATCGCCGTTGGCCGGCCGTCTGAACAGGTCGGCCGTTATGAAGGCGATTTAATCCAGGTTGGCCTCCATTTGCGGCCGGGTCACTCCGGTGGTCCGATGGTTAATGCTCAGGGAGAGCTGGTGGGGCTCAATACGATGATTGCCGGACCCAACGTCGGTTTGGCGGTCCCACTGAAGGTTATCGAGGCGTTTGCCCAGGAACAGTTCACCGCAGCATCCTCAGACTTTATCTAATTTGTCCACTGACCCCGGATGGGTGGAGCCGAGGTCAGCAGATTTTCGTGGAGCTCCGTAGGAGCCATGAAAAAATCTGCGGCTATCTGCCTGGGCTTTGTTGACATTTGGGATATTTCTTAATCCCCGCATTAAAATACGGGGCTAAACCCGCATTATTGAACATTTACAAATAAATGCGGATATGGACCGACTCTCAAAACAAACTCGTCATCCTGGCCCCCGTCTTCACGGGGATAAACTATGGCGGGGATCCATCGGTGACAATCCAATGGATTCCCGCTTTCGCGGGAATGACGCGGCTATATCGGTGTTTATTTTTCAAAACTCAAAAATGCGGGGCTAAAGGGGCTGACCGTAACCAACCCTTTAGCCGTCGGTTTTAATCGACGGGTGTAGAAAATATCGCAAAATTGAGGATCTTATTGAATCAAATGTCAACTGAACCTAATACCTCAAGAAATAGAAGATCTTGCTCAACGAATGAGCAAGATCTTTTTTTTCTTTCTCTCCAAAATATCCCATAACTTGACTACTTTCCTATTGTGAAAAAGCCCCATTTCTATTAAGGTGAACACGCTTCCTTCAGAGTAAATTATGCGTGGCAACCATCGGTTTTTTAATACAATTAAACAGTTTTATGTGCCTCAAGAAAGTTCATGGCCGGAAGGCGCTTCCCTGGATGCAATTATTGTTGCCAACCTGGAGCTTCTGATGGTCCAGGTCGGCCGGGTCATGATAACTATTTTCTTAATCTCGATGCCCGTGAGCGCCTATCGTCGCTGGCTGCACGATGATTTCTTCACGCTGTGGACCAGCATCATTACGGTCTGCATCTGCATAATTTTGTTAATCACCCAATCCATCAGTCCGAAAATCCGCATTCGTTTGATTTCTCTGACAATTTTTATGACCGGGTTAGCCGAGATGTTGGGTCATGGCGTCATTGAAAGCGGCCGCCTTATTTTTTTTCTGTCGAGCACCATTGCTGTTGCCACCATGAGCATCGGCTTTAGCACTTTGATGTATTTCGCTTCAGTGGCCACCGTCTTTCTGATCGGCTATTTGTACAGCACCGAAATCCTGATGCCGTTAAACGTTGTCAATCACCCATATCTGACCCAGCTTGATGTCATCGCCTATACGCTAAATTTTGCCATCATTTTGGGAACGGTGCAGTTTATGCTGATAACCCTCTTCCGCTTTCTAAGCTCCAACTGGGAAAAACAGCTGGCCACCCAAAGAGATCTACAACATCAAAAAGAATCGGTCGAGCGCATTGTTTCTTCGCGTACCCAAGAGCTGGAAGGGCTGCTTTTAGAAAAAAATGAGATCATGCAGGTAGTGGCCCATGATTTACGCAACCCCATTGCCGGTTTAAAGCTCTCCCTGGAAACCCTTCAGCGATATTCAGAAGATCTTCCGCCGGAGAAGAAAGCTGACAAATTGGCTGCGGCTATCGAACGGCTCGATATGATGAACGATACTGTTGAAGAGATTCTTCGCGAAGACAAGCTCGAAAACGGTTCAGCGGGTTTTAATCCCATTTCCATCTTGCCTGTCATTTCAAAGGTTATGCGACTTCATGGAGATCAGGCCCATGCCAAAAATATTTCCCTTCATTTGACAATGACGCACGATTATCTCACCGTTCACGCTGATCCTATGTGGCTGGAACAAGTTTTAAATAACCTGGTTTCAAACGCGATTAAATATTCATTTTCAGGCGGAAAGATCTCTATCGAATGCGGCGTTGACGAGCGATGCGTAACCGTATCTGTCAAAGATGAAGGTCAGGGTTTGTCTGAAGAAGACAAAGAAAAACTGTTTAACAAATTCACAACCTTAAGCGCCAGACCAACCGGTAATGAAAGCTCGGTGGGTCTGGGGCTCAGCATTGCCAAAGGGCTGGTAGAGAAGATGGAAGGAGCCTTAACGGCCGATTCTCCCGGCAAAGGTCTGGGTACCGTCTTTCTTGTTAAGCTCAAATTAGGTCAAAAAAGCCATTTTATTTAGCGCAAAAAAAAGCTCCCTCGGTCGGGGAACCAAGGGAGCTGCTACAGGAGGACAGATCAGAGTGTGATCTTATTTTGATTGTTCTCGAAGTGCTTGAAGTTGCTCAAATAGAGCGATTTCCTCCTCGCTTAAATCGGTCGGCATTTGAATGCGCAGACGGGCATATAAATCACCCCTCTCATCCTTTTTCCCCAATTTGGGCATCCCTAAACCGCGAAGGCGAATTGATCGGCCTCCAGAACTGCCGGCCGGAATGTTAAGGTTAACCGTTTTATCAACGGTGGTAACGGCCGCCTGGCCACCTAAAACGGCCGTATAAAGATCAACCGGCACGTCCACCTTTAAATTATCCCCATCGCGTTCAAATTTGAGGTGTGGGCGAACGGTAATTTTGAGATAAACATCTGCCCCGTCGAGAGCCCCTTTTAACTTCACCTTTGAGCCGGTTTTAACCCCCCGGGGAATTCGCGCCTCCAGGGAGGTGCCATCAGACCGGCCTAACGTGCGGGACGTGCCGTGGAATGCTTCTTCCAGGGAGATTTCAATATCCTGCTCGATCCGTTGGGATCTGGCCGGTCGGCCGCCTCCCTGAAACGGATCTCCGCCTCGGCCGCCGCCAAACAGGGACTCAAAGAAGCTTGAAAAACCGCTGCCTCCCTGACCCGAAAAACCACCGGTGTTAAATCCACCCCGACCGCCAAACATTTGGCTTAATATTTGTTCTAATTCTTCCGGATTAATCTGCTGACCACCAAACGGGCTGCCTGCCCCCTGGGCCCGTTGATACTGCTGCCATTGCGAGCCAAACCGATCATACATTTCCCGCTTTTCTTGATCCGACAATACCTCGTACGCTTCGCTGACTTCTTTAAATCTTGCTTCTGCTTCGGGATTATCCGGGTTGCGGTCTGGGTGATATTGTTTGGCCAGACGGCGATACGCTTTTTTGATATCGCCATCGCTGGATGATTTATTTACCCCCAATATTTTGTAGTAATCTTTGTACTCCATAAATCCCTTCTGTCTGTCCTGTGACATCCCACATGCCCGCGGGTGCATGTAATGTAATTTTACACGCATCTGCGGGCATTATCGATCGTGCGGGGCGATCGGCTAAATAGGAGTGCTGAGTTAAAAGTTCTGAGTCCTAAGTATGTTGTTCTTTACTTAGGACTTTTAACTCAGGAGTGAGGACTCATTTACATTTCCTCAAATTCCCCTTCAATAACTCCTTCTTCCTCTGGGCTGCTCTGCCCGTTGGTGGAAGGATTCGGCTGTTGGTACATTTGTTGAGCCAGAGCGTTGCTGGCCTGGGTCAGGCGTTCAGT
>JASJCR010000068.1 GCA_030065875.1 Ardenticatenaceae bacterium
CGCCATGGGAGCTTCAGCTGGGATAAAATGGGGGTTCCCTTGGTGATCCACCAGATCAAGCCGATACCAAAAGCGAGAGCAAAGGTCATGGCCGTCAGCTGGAACGGGGGTATGGTCCCGGCATACACCGTTAGCGCCGCCAGCGTAGCCCACATGATGATCGCTGTGCTGCCGATTCCCGTCGCCCTCATTTGTGAATTCATTGTCAGCCAGAGCTCCTTGCTTTGTAATTATTTGATAATGAATCGACTATTTTGGATGAAGTTGAGCTAAAATTCCACCTCGGTTAGTTTACAAAAACTTATATCAATTCAACTGTCCGCTATTGCCACAGATTTTGCAGCGTTTTGAAGGACCCAAAATCTGTAGCACCTGCGGCCATCTTTGTAGAGGTTATATGAATAAAATATTATGGATTGGTTTATTGATGATTAGCAGTTTGGGCGTTCTGGCCGCCTGTCAACCAGAAGTCCCGGCCAACCCGGTAGAGGCAGCGGCCGTCGACGTGGCCAACCTCCCGGCCGAAATTGATGTGCATACCGCTGCAGCCCTCAACGGCCGTGATGACGTTATTTTAATTGACGTGCGCGAACAGTGGGAATACGATGACGGCCATATCCCCGGCATTACCCATATCCCCATGGGTGAAATTCCCAATCGGCTGGCTGAAATTCCCTCTGATATACCGGTGGTGTTAACCTGCCGCAGCGGCAATCGCAGCAGCCAAGTAACCGCCTTTTTACAGGAAAACGGTTATGAAAACGTTCACAACATGCAGGGCGGTATTTTAGCCTGGCAGTCGGCCGGTTATGAGGTTGAGTAGGGGATCGGTGATGGGTGTTGGGTGATAGGTGATGGGTGAAAGGTAGAGGGTGAAAGGTGTTATACCTTCTACCCTATACCCTAAACCTTTTGCCTTACACCCTACACCTTACACCTCTTTCGCCTGGGCAATGACTTCTTCAATTTGCTCGTAGTGACCGACTTCATGGGACAATCCGAGTAAAAACGAGCCGGTGGCGTTCATTTTGCCAACAATTTCTTCGAAGCGGGGAGACATTTCCCGATAGACATCGAGAAATGGTTGGTCGGGCCAGGTATCGAGATAGGCCAGGCGCATCCGCCGGCTCTCTTCAAGGCGCTGAACGCACTGCTCTTTTGTGGTGATATCTCGCCACGGGGTCTCATATCGCGGCCGTTCGGAAGCCGGAACTCCCCGCGCCAATAAAGAGGAAAACGCCGCCCCTTCTTCGCTCGATGCCGTGACGTGGGCGATGAGGTGGGCCACACTCCAGCCGATATGCCGTTCTTCACTTTTTTCAGCATATGGGTCGTCTGCACCTTCGTCAACCGGATCAAAAGTAATTTGTTCATCCGTTAAATCGGTGATTGACCGCAGCAAATAATCGACGCTTTCCTCGGTCGCCGTGCGCAAATCGTCAAGCGTACAGCCTTCCGCTAATTCCGACAGTTTAATTTCCTTGGCTATGACGCGTGAAAAATCAATACCCATGATTTTCTCCTCTTTTTTGAAAGACTTGGTTGGATAGTAGGAGTATGTATAAGGCCCACAAATATCGCGTTGGAATAAGCAAGATTCATTTGGGAAAAGAGAAAGCCGCCCGAATGGACGGCTTCTCTTTCCAACAGGAGGGAATAAAGAGGGAGAAAGGAACTACAAACAACAGAAAACAAATTAAGAAATTCGTTTAATAGGATTTAATATCTCCATTTGGCCAATACTCAATCCCATTACGCGCTTTTTTGAGCTGCCCATTGGGCCAATATTCTTCACCGCTGGAGGTGGTGTGAATTTGTCCGTTTGGCCAGTAATCAACCCCATTATTTGATTTTTTAAGCTGCCCATTGGGCCAATACTCAGTGCCATCGAGAGCCGATTTTATCCGGCCGTCGGGCCAATACTCTGTACGGCCGTCGGTTGAATCAAAGGCGACATCTACTGCACCCATCATCATGGCAAATTCGACCACATCCTGCGATGCTCCGCGACCAAATTCGCTGATTTTGTTAAAAAATTGATCGAAAAATCCGTTTTGACCCATGTCTTTCCTCTTCTGAAACTGGTACTGATTTGAAACGCTTGAACGCTGAGATGAAAAAGTAAATAAGTGCGAGATATGAATGAAAAACGGATTGAATTGGCACGTAAAAGCTGGTTCAAATCTGCAGTCGGGAAAGACCTAAATCTGAAAATCCTCTGTCTATTTGGTTGAATTTACTGCTTACTTGGTACTAGTACTTTAATTCGACATGGGAACAAAGTCCATAGTACATGGGTACCAAATTGATTCCTCATTGGTCAATAAAAACGGCTTTTTTTATTGCTGAGTTTGTATTCATTTTGAGTGATAAATCACAGTCCTCAATCGATTTGTCCACAAAATGGAAAATTGGCGTTTATTTAGGTAGGATGGACGATCTACACATTACGAAGGAAGAAATTTAGATGGCCTACTATTTGTCAAACCGAAGAAATCAACCGTCAAGCGGATTGATTTTTATGTTGGGAGTCATGACGGCGGCATTGCTGTTGACATCGATACCAATCGTTGAGGCGGCCCCACTCCCTTATCTGCCGCCAAATCAAAAAACAATCGTGAGAAAAACTTATTTTCTTGAAAATCAACCGCTGGCTCTAAAGACGGTTACTGACAATCAATCGGGTAGGATCGAAAACCTACACTACATATTTGCGAATCATTTAGGCAGTGTAGCCGCCGTCGTGAATGAAGCCGGTGTTGTTATTAATCGGCCGCGTTTTGATCCTTTTGGCGGCCGTCAGACCGATGAATCGGCTGATATCACGACCCGAGGGTTTACCGGTCATCACCATAATGACGAGCTAGGTTTGATCTATATGAACGCTCGCTATTTTGTACCGGATTTACACCGTTTTTTGACGGCCGATACTGTCGTTCCAGATCCATCAAATCCTCAGGCCCTCAACCGGTATGCTTACGCGTACAATAATCCGATCCGGTTTATCGATCCATCTGGCCATTGTGCGGGCGATGCCGTAACCGACGCTGATTACGATGCGGATTGCTGGGAATATCTACAAAACGAATTTTGTGCCGATATCGACTGCGCAAATGGGGATTGGCGCAGCTGGGTTGTGGTGGGAATAAGTCCCTTTTTGGCTCGTGTCGGCTACCTGAGTGACAGCCGTTGGACCAGAGACGAACTGGTAATTCTTAAAGAAAGTATTTTGACAGCTAAAAAAGCGCTTCTGGATGTGGGGGTGGGAAATTGGCGGGAAGCTTTTGGTGAAAATTTGAGGTTTGAACGAGGTAACCTGCCAGTTTACAATGCAGCTTTTATGGTTTCTAATGCCGATAATTACAGTCTCATCCTGTTTGATGGAATCTTTTCCGGAGAAAACTCTTTAACGACGATGCACGTTATTCTTCATGAGATGGGGCATGCGCTTGATTTTCAGGCCATAGGTTTTGAAGCATATACCTCGGGAGGCAGTTTGGCCGGTGCCCCTCTTGGGCCAACCATTTGCATGCGGGATTATGCCTGTTCCAATCAAAAAGAGCTGTGGGCGGATGGATTTGCGACATTTGCAATTGAAAACGGGAATCCCTTTAACCTCACGGTAGATGCAAATGCCGTTATTGATGTGCAGCCGGGATTCATTGGATTTTATGATCCCAATACATTTGACGTGGATAAATTGATAAACCAAACAAAACAGCTGGTTCAAACATACCTTGGGAAGTGAGGAAAAATTGACGCGGAAAAAGATTTTTATTGGCTTGATCGCGCTCCTTTCTTTTATCATCGCTTGCAGTCAGGTTGCTCAAACGCCTGCTGATGATGAGGCCTTGACCCCGGTAACGATTCTGACCAGTCCGATTCCGGCCGCTGAACCGCTCAATCCAACCGAGGATCTTCCTGTGCCCAGGGACAGGGCATCCTGTGAAGAGCAGGGAGGAAAATGGGAGCAAACAGGATTCTCACCAGCCAGATGCAACTTGCCAACTGTTGATGGCGGCATATCCTGTCAATCTTCAAGCACGTGTGAAAGCTACTGCATGCAGGAAGAAGCTTCAGCGGATGCCGGCGGAAAAGAAACAGGCGTATGTTATGAGTGGACGCTGCTTCAGGGATGCAGCGTATTGATTGAAGATGGGTCACCTACGTTAATCTGCATCGATTAATTTTCGCCATTAGCGAGCGCCCAGACGGCCGGCGATGCCATTGCCGACCCATATTTCATGAACAAAATCACCAGGAGCCGCTGAGGCCACAAAATAGGTGATGCCCTGAATGGCCGGCCGTCGCTGCATCTCACGCCAAAATTGAATGTACTCCTGGGCTTTGCCGTTCCAATCACTGCCCAAATTGTTGCTAGCTTCGGTGATCCAAATCGGTTTGTGACGTATGCGCAAAATGTAGTCGTCTACCAGCTTCACCCCTGAATCCGGATGGGTTAACATCCCAAAATTTGGGTTTGACCAGTAAGCGTGCATGGCCAACCCATGGGCCCGTTCAATCGACGGCCGGCACGCTTCCAAAAACGGCCGGTCCGCCTGTCGTAAATTGGCCTGATCCGGGCCGGGCGACAAGCCGGGAAAAATAAAGCGATGGGTGGGCAGCTCGCGTTCATAGCGTTCCAAAACCTGCAGCCACCAGCGATTAAAATCTGCCCCATCGCGCCACGAGCTGCCTAACCCCTCCAGCGTCAGATTGGGCTCATTGTGCAGCTCAATCACAACGTCCTTACCCTGCAGCTCGGCCAACGAGCGCTTGACGTCACTCATCGTGTCGTTGACAAACTGCTCAGGACGGATATCTCGATTGTGCATACTCAGAAATGCGCGTACGACCCATGTGGCCTGTGGGTGATCATTGGCCAGGCGGCGAATCGCCTCGGCGCTATGAAATGAAAGAACCTTGATGATTCCCGGCCGTAAGGCGGCAAATTCCGCGAACTCCGCATCGCGGATGTCGGGCGTAGCCGACGCATGCAGCCCTAAACGGGCCTGGCCCGCAATGGGAGGATCTATAATCGGTGGGGTTGGGGGTGAAGGCTCAACCGGTGTCGGTGTCGGTGTTGGCGTTGGTGGCGGTTGATTGGGATTAAACGGCGGTTGTAAAAGATCGTCGTCGACCCGCACGGCGATATATTCACCACGTCGTTCACCGCTTAAGATCATCTCGACCCCGGCTGGAACAAAGCCGATGTTTTCAGCCTGCCTGCTGGGTCCCTGACGCAGATTGATGCCAAACTGCCCGGCAAATCCCTTTTCTCCAGCAATGGTAACCGCACTGGCAAACGCCCAACCAGGCGTGCTGTCTTGGGGAGGAACGACAACCTCAGGTTTAGGTTCGGGGGCGGGGATCACTGTCGTAATCGGTTCTGGCTGTTCCACCGTTGGTAGCGGATCTACAATGGTCAACATGTCCGCTTTTTTAACCATAATCGGCGTATAAGCCCCTTTATTTTGACCAACGATCGTGACCACCGAAAGTCCTTTAACCACCCCAATTTGGCTGCCAAACTCAGATGGTGCAGCTCTCAGGTTGATGCCAAACTGTCCCACAACCGCTTGATCGCCGCGGATTTCCAGATATTCACGCCATCCCCACCCCAGACAGGTATCACCACTCACGGCTCCATGACCGGAAAGCGTTCCGGCCGAGGGTTGAGCCGGGGAGGCTTCAACAATATTGATCTCTCCTAAAAAGTCGCTGCGTGCTGCGCGGACCGGGTAATATTCGCCGCTTTGAGCGCCCGTAATAGAAACTGTACTGCCACCTTTGACGATCCCGATATTTGTTCCATCTCGTCTTGGAGCCGCCCGTAGATTGATCCCATATTCTCCGACAACCCCGCGCAAGCCGTTGGCATCAGGCATGATGTAAGAGGCAAATCCCCACCCATCAACGGTGGAAACCATGGGGGGGAATTCCGGAGAAGGAGGAGGGGCCGGGGTTGTGGCTTTCTCTCCAATGGATGCCAGGGAAACCTGTACGGGAATATACTCTCCCTGACCATCTCCGGTGACGATAATCATCGTTCCCTCGGGCACAATATTTAGACGTTCATTATTGCGCGTTGGACCGTTGCGGAGGCTAACACCCCCGGCATTTACCTGAGCTAAATCATCTTGTCGGGTGACGCCCCACTCCACTACCCAGCCGGATTTATAGGGGCCGGCCGGCCGCTCAAATCCCATATGAACCCGAATAAAAGGGGTGGGATCGATGATATTGCGCGGCCATCCTGGCAGCCCTTGAGGTCCGCGAAGCTCCAAATGGAGATGTGGCCCGGTACTTGTACCGGAATTGCCCAATTTCCCAATGATGTCTCCAGCCTGCAAAATCTGCCCCTGTTTCACCCGGATGGTGTGTAAGTGGCCATAGATGGTTTTGTAATTGTTTTCATGCTGAACAAAGACATGATTGCCAAATCCGTGATCTTGCCGCCGCGTTGCGGTGACTCGGCCGTCGGCCACCGCATATACATTGGTGACTCCCTCTATCCCCCCAATATCAATGCCTGTGTGGCCTGGAGCTCCAAATCGGGCATAAAATTCCGGATTCACGCCAAATGGTTGGGTGATTTGACGACTGTCGGCCGGCCAAACGGAGATAGCAAAATCACTCATGGGAACTCCTTTTATACGAGGATCTTTCGATTTATAACAGGTTTTTCAGTTTGGTTGTTACCTTAATGATAGGTCGTGGACAATTATGATGTCATAGTCAAAGAAGTCCGTCAAGCGGTCCTGGATCATCGGGCAATAATGATCGGGAGCTTATTATTTTTGATTCGGATCTCAAAAAGATTAAAATAAGATCAAAAATGAGCGCCAATTGGCGATTCTCATCGACGAAAACTATCAATGAAAGAAAAAACATTGGTTATCGGGGCAACCGGAATAATTGGAAAAAGCGTTGTACGCCGTCTGCAAACCTTTGGATTGCCGGTGCGTGCAGCCACGCGCTTACCGATTCCCTACGCTGTTACTCATCCTGATTTGGATGTGGTGTTATTTGATTATGAGGATCCGGCAACCTATCGGCCAACTGTGTCAGGCGTCTCCAAAGCGTTTATTGTTCCGCGTCGAGGGGATTCAAACCCTCAAAAAACGGTGATTCCATTTATCGAACAGGCCCGTCAGGCTGGGGTGTCCCACATTGTTTTGGTCACCCACTTTGATGCGGAGCGGTATACCCCCAGCGGTCTTTATGATCTTGAATCTTTTTTGATCGGGTCTGGGGTCATGTACACTATTTTGCGGCCGAACTGGTTGATGCAAACGTTTAATCCGGGGTTTTTGTGGCCCATGATTCGCAAAACCGACGCCATATTTTTACCGACCGGGTCCGCTCAAACCAGTTTTGTCGATGCTGAAGACGTGGCGGCCGTTGCTACGGTCGCCCTGACCGAGGAGGGGCACCTCGATCGCATTTATCCTCTGACCGGTGAAGAAGCCCTTAGTTATGACGATGTGGCTCAAATCATTTCTAATGCCGGTCAGCGCACGATAAAATTTTTCCCTACGTCTGATGATGAGTTTCGCAACACCCTGGTCAAAGCTGGATGGGAACCGCAGCAGGTCGAAATATTAATCGACCGATTCGCCTTGGTTCGCGAAGGTTTTACGGCAGAGGTGAATGACCAGGTGGGGCTTCTTCTTGGCCGCCGGCCCGGCCGCTTCCTCGATTATGCTTATGACCACCCTCGTATCTGGCGGACCGATTTTTAAGTGAATTGCATGAACCTTTCAGAAGTTAAGGGTCCGCAGATTGCGCAGATTTTCGCAGATTTTTCTCTGTAATCTGCGAAAATCTGCGCAATCTGTGGATAAATTATTTTTATAAAACATTTTGGAAACTACTTAAATAAAAAAAGCGCCTTTGAGAATAACGGCGCTTTTTTGTTTCTAAACAGGGAGTAAGTTTATCCACCGGAAAGGGTGATCAAATTTTCTAAAGAGTCGCGATCCATAACGGTAAAGCGATGCCCCTTCACTTTAACCCAGTTGGCTTTACGGAAGCGGCCGAGGGCTTTATTGACGCTTACCCTCGTCGCGCCCGTCATCTCCGCTAAGTCGGTTTGTGTCAATGTTAATTGAATCGTCGTTCCATCTGGCGTTGGCAGCCCGTGATCATCAGCCAGCTGCAGCAGTGTACGTGCCAGGCGAGCCGGCAAGTCGAGAAAGAAAATATCGCTAATTTGGGCATTTAAATGGCGTATGCGGCGAGCTAGGATGGTTAAAACATGTTTGGAAATGCTGGGATGAGATTCTAAAAAGCGCATAAACTCAACGCGATGCAGGGTAAGAGTTTCCGTGGACTCTAGCGCTTCGGCGGTTGCCGAGCGGGGAGAGTCATCCAGCAGGGCCAATTCGCCAAAGAAGTCTCCCTGCCCCAAAATAGCCAATAAGGCTTCTTGACCGTCGGGTGTGGAGTGTGAGATTTTAACTTTGCCTTCGCGGATGATGTACAGAAGCCCGCCGGGGTCTCCTAAATGAAAAATGACCTGGCCTGGGCTGAAGCGACGCGGAATCATGTGTGCAGAGAGCTGAGCCGCATCTTCATGATTCAGATTGGCAAAAAATGGGACGGCCTGGAGGGCCTTGCTCGCAAAACGGGTATCACTTGACATAAACAACCTTTCCGAATATTTGGCAACCTTCAGTTAAATTGCCACTCCTGTTAATGTATCATAAATAATGGAAAAAAGATCTATTTCTACTTTATCCATAGATTGTAGCGGATATTTGGTGACATCCAAACCGGTTTAGCGCTTTTATAGAGTATAAACAAGGTGAAAATTAAGCAATACTCTAAAAAGTTAGATTTCCAACCCTTGTTTGATTGACGATATCACCTTTGTCTTTGCCCCAGCAAGAAACAGGTCGATCTGTTCCTTGGAGGCCTGAGTCAAATTTGCCTGAGCAAAATCTGGCCCGCCACCGCCTGAACCTTCAACACCATTTTTTAAAGTTTCCTGTAAAAGTTCTCCCAAATGGCCCGGTAAATTTGCTGATTTTTTAAATACCACCGCCCCATCTGGATGAGCTAGAAGGGTAATGCGATCGGGAGGTTTGGTCAACTCATTGGCCAACTGCCTCAGATCCGATGTGGACGTGGTTCGATCAACACAGTGAACCAACACTTCAAAATCGAGTTCAGGAGACGTTGGGCGGATGAACGATTTTGCAAGAGCAGCTGCACGGCTGGATATAAGTGATTTTTGAGCTACTCTCAACTGTTTCTGAAGCTGTTTGTTTTCTTTTTGCAGCTTTTGGGCCGCGGCCGGTACCGCTTCAATTGACGTTGTAAAGTCGCTGCTTAAGCGGATGGCCGCGTTTTCGATCGTTTGGTAATGGGCCAGTGCACGCCAGCCACAGCGAAACTCAACACGCAGCTTTTCTTTCCGCTTTTCAATTTTGTTTACCTTAATGATGCCAACCTCGCCGGTGTGATGGACGTGAGTGCCGCCGCATGCGTTGAGATCAAACCCTTCAATTTCAATCAGGCGAATCTGATCATCCAGCATTTTTGGTCGTTTGCGGAGCGGCAGTTTGGCCATCTCGTCAAGAGAAACAAAGCGGATACTCACCGGCCGGTTTTCAAAAACAATGCGATTGGCGAGGCTTTCAGCAGCGGAAATGACCGCTTTATTCAGCTGAAATTTATTTAGATCAATTGTGCAGCTTTCCGCGCCTAAGTGAAACCCAATTGTATCCACTTCAGCGACTTCTACAAACGCTTGCGACAAAATATGCTGCCCTGTGTGCTGCTGCATATGGTCAAATCGACGTTTCCAGTTTATTTTTGCGCCGACCTTTTGATTGACAATTGGCTGTTTGGTGACAGCTTCCAGGCGGTGAACGACCGTCTGGGTGGCCTCGTCTACAAATACATCCACGACCGGCCAATCTTCAATGCTTCCCAAATCATGAGGCTGTCCACCGGATGTGGGATAAAAGAAGGATTGATCGAGGGTGAGATCAATCGCTTGATGCTCTGGCCGCGGGAATACGGCCGCCACAGTGGCTGCAAACTGATCCGTATAAGCATCCAAATAGTATGCGCGTTTAATGGTCATCAATTGTTGATATTGCTTCAGAAACTCTTTTGTTCGGGAGCATTTATGCTCCACCCATCAGCGGTATTTTGATATTAAAGCGGGCCCCTGCATTTTCTTCGCCATCAACCCAAATTCGGCCTTTGTGTGCTTCGACCGCCAGGCGGCAAAAAGCAAGCCCCAACCCCAGCCCTTTTCGGCCGCTCCCGTCCTGAACGCGGCGGAATTTGTCAAAAATTGCCAACCGAAATTCTTCCGGAATGCCCGGCCCTTGATCGGAAATGGAAATGATCACCTCATCATCCCCTTGAACTTCACGAACGGATATTTTGATCACCTGCCCGTCGGAACTGTATTTGAGGGCGTTGTCGAGTAAATTAATGATCACCCGACGAATCATGTCGTCATCAATGTAAATATCGGGAACAAAAACCGGCAGGTCGCGAATGAGTCGGATATTGCGCCGTTCTAATGAGGCTTGAATCGTCTCTTGGGCATCATTGATCAGTCTATTGACGGAAGTAAAGCGGTGATTTTGTATCGGTTGGCCCGACTCGAGGCGATTAATGTCGAGCAGCGATTTAATCAACCGCTGCAGCCGCTGACTGCTTTTCATGGCCACATCGAGCATGCTGGTTGATGCGGGGATTGCATTTGGGGGCCAATCATCCTGGACCAGTTCAAGACTGCTGATGATATTGCCCAGCGGGCTTTGCAGATCGTGAAACAACATCGCCGTCAAATCTTCGCGCATTTGCTGCAGTTCAACCTGCTCGGTGATGTCATGATAAATCCACTGCAGCATTTGGCGATCGCCACCCTGATCTTCATTTTCGACAAATATACGCTTGGCATATACCTCAGCCACAATCGGCCGGGTGTGCCGGGTGCGCAGTTCACTGGTAAACACCTTGATTTGCTCGGTGCGAATCGGCCGGAACTGCTGCTCACCCAATACGCCTGTTTTGACCGGATGAAGGTTGCCGATGTTAAGCTTTAAAAGCTCCTGACGAGTATAACCGGATAACTTACATGCCTGATCGTTTACCTCAACTATTTTGCCACTTTTATCAGACAGAATGATGGCGTCCACACTATCCTGGAACAGACCCATATAGCGGGATTCCGCCCGCTGGGTGCGAGTAAACTGCTGAGCATTGGCGATGGCGCTACTGGCCAGATTGGCTAAATTAACCAGCACCTGTAAATCTCCCTCCACAAAATGAGGGCGATCGGTGGGATTAATGGCCTGAATGGTGCCCAAAACCTGACCTTTGACCTGCAGCGGGGCCACAATCATCGCTTTGGTGGGGTGGCCGGTTCGCTCATCTCCTCGGCGAGAATACCTTTCATCATTGCTGGTGTCATTCACCATCGCCGGTTCGCCATGTTCCATCACCCAGCCGGTCACGCCAGTATTGGACGGCAGTCGCATCCCCACGATTTTACTGCCGCCAACCCCTTCAGCGACCGTAAACACCAACTCATTGGTTTCGTGATCGACCAGGGCAATGGACAGCGCTTCCACATGGAGGAAGCCGTTCATTTGGGCTAAAAGCGCCTGCATGATTTGGCCAAGGTCAAGAGAGGAGTTAATGACTTTGCCCGCTTCGTTGAGCAATCGCATCAAGCGCAGCTGCCGCTGTGCTTCTTCATAGAGACGAGCATTTTGGAGGGCTACGGCCGCCTGACTGCCCAGGGTCTGCACCATGGAAATCTCTTCCGCACGAAATGCCCGAGGCGCCGATTTATCCATGATCATGGCCAATCCAATCGCCTGGGTATGCGCGGTCAGCGGGATCAGCAGCATGGAGTGTAACCCCAGCCGCTGTAAAAGATAGCGCCCATCTTTATCCAGGTTATTGTTGTGCAGATGAATTTGAACCGGCCGTGGATTTTTTAAAATATCGAGAATCAGGGGAGAAGTATTTAGTCGCAGCCGATCTTGCTTGGGAAGATGACTGCCGCCGTTGGCGCTCACAAAAAGGGTGCGGCCCATTAATTCGCGGGCCTGTGGATTCCATTCTAGAATGGCACACGCCTCGATTTGCAAAATGTTGGTAATATTTTCAGCCACCGAGCGAATAACTTTTTCCGCATCAAGGGAAGAGGCAACGGTTGTCGCCGCATGAACCAATTCGGACAAAATTTTGGCCTGGCGCTCGGTCCTCTCGTAGAGATTTGCGTTGGAAACGGTGCTGGAGGCGTGTTCGGCAATCGCTTTGAGCAGCGTTAAATCTTCATCGGTAAACTGGTTTTTCCCAACTTTAGTGACCGTAATGGTGCCGATTACGCGACCACCGTGCGCTTTGAGGGGCACACAGACGGCCGACTGAATAGGCTGATTTTCAGTATCCCCTAAGGTATACCATCTGACGTCCTGTGAGGAGTCGCTGATTCGAATCGCGGTCCCGGAAGCGATAACCTGGCCGGCCAAACCGGATTTAAGGATTTTTTGCAGCTCCGGCCATTCGGTATCATTAATCTCTCGATCGCCCTGTATAATCCAGGCGTGCTCCAACGTTTTTTCTTCACCCAACACAAAGACGCTGCCAAAATCAGCTTCCAGGAAATCGAGGCAGGCACGCAAAACGCGAGGCAGAATGCGCTCCATGCCAAGACCAACCGTCACCTGATTTAGCATGGCGCTAACGGCGTATAGCGTTTCTAGACGCTTTTTATCCTGGGTTGAGTCGAGGGTATTAATTTCTTCTTGATACATACCCATTGGAGTCAAAATTCAAAAAGTTACAGCAATTTTGCAAGAAGTGTTGCATTATAGCACATCAGGTAACCGCTCGGTAATCTGTTCGGGGTAAAAAAGTCACCATTGACGATCTATATTCTGCCTCATTTTCCGCACATAGGCTTGTTCAAGATCGAGATTCATATAGTTGGCAATCTTGAACAAATAGGCCAGGATGTCGGCCAATTCATTGCCCACCGCCTGGCGATTGGCCTGGATTGACTCTTGCTGTGCTTGCGTCACCGTGTGCCCATTAAGCTGTAAATCGCGCCGCATAGCCCAAATTTTCCCGACGACGGTTGACAATTCACCAAGCTCCTCGGTCATGGCAATGACGTTTAAGAATAAATCCGGGTCAAATCCTTTGGCCCGGTCAAGAAGACGATGAAACTCTTGATAATTGGCTAAATCCCGTGAAGAATCGAGTATCCGGCGGGAGCGCTGCTCACTGTTGGCTTCAGGCTCGATTGGATGATCTTGCTCAAGTGCCTTTTTGATTTCCTGAATCACGTAAGTTAAATCACTCTCTTCCGATATAAAATCGAGCTCGGTTACATTGATACGCAAAACTGGAATATCGGCCAAATTTGATAACCACGCTTCATAAGCCGCAGCCAGCTGTCGAATGTAATCGGGATCCATATCCCGCTCATAAGGCCGGTCGCGCTGAGCGATACGCTGCATGACAACTTGATGATCGGCATGCAGATAAACCAGCAGGTCGGGATGGCGAATCTTTTCAGCCAGGGCGGAATGGACCCGGCCGTACATCGACAGCTCATCATCTTTTAAATTGAGCCAGGCGAACAGTTCATCCTTGGCAAAAGTGTAATCAGAGATAAGCGAGCGGTGGCGTAAAGCGGCCGGCACCGCATTTTTCTGCTGCTGATAACGGCTTAGCAGGAAAAAAAGCTGAGTTTGAAAGGCGTATCGTTCTCTATCAGTGTAAAAATCCGCTAAAAATGGATTTTCTTCAAACACCTCTAAAAGAATGTCCGCGCTTAGAGGTGTTTTGAGCATGCGGGCCAGAGTGGTTTTTCCCACTCCAATGACCCCTTCAATGGCGATAAATCTGTTCATTGGCAGTTACCTTTAAGTAGAAGAGAGAATTACTCTCTGATCTGGAGGATGACCTTCCCGATGTTTTTGTTTTCTCGCACGTATTGATGAGCCTCCTGGGCTTGCGTGATGGGAAATGTCTTATCAATGATGGGTTCCATTTTACCATCGACGAGCAGCGGCCAGTAACGCTCACGAAAAGCGGCTGTAATGGCGATTTTTTCTTTGACCGGTCGAGAACGAAGGGTTGATCCAACAATCGTCAGCCGCTTGCCCAGCAGGAGGGCCAGGTTGATGGGAGCTTTGGCCCCGCTGAGCAGCCCGATTTCAATTAGCCGCCCTTGAAAGGTCAGCGATCGCATATTTCGATCTAGATAATCCGCGCCCACCGGATCTAAAATTAAATGGACCCCCTGGTTTTGGGTGGCGGCCATCACCCCCTGATAAAAATCATCGGTTTTGTAGTTGATGGCCAACGCCGCCCCCAATTCTCGACCGCGAATCAGCTTTGCCTCGGTACCGGCCGTGATAAAGGGAATGGCACCCGCCTCTCGAGCTAGCTGGATGGCCGCCGTACCAACACCGCTGCCACCAGCGTGAATCAAAACAGTTTCACCCGCCTGAAGCTTTCCCTCTAAAAATAAATTGACAAACGCGGTTAACCACACCTCCGGAACGGCCGCTCCCATGGCAAATGACCACTCATCCGGAAGGGGGATCAACATGTCAGCTGGAACAGCCACCTGCTCCCCATAACCACCTCCCGGCAGGAGGGCGCACACCCGATTTCCGACCTCCCAGCTGGTGACGGCCGTTCCCTTGGAGGCAATAATGCCGGCCATCTCCAACCCCAAAACCTCTGAGGCGCCGGGTGGCGGGGGGTAGTGACCGGCGGCCTGCATTAAATCCGCCCGGTTCACGGCCGTGGCCATTACGTCAACGATCACTTCATCGCTTCCGCACGTAACAGGATCGACCGTCTCCCAAACCAATCTTGGCGGAGTATGATCGCTGTATATGGTGATTGCTTTCACAACTTCTTCTCCTTATTGAAGTGGATCTCAAAGGTTATTTGGGTCGCAAATAGAGGCGCCGGGTCGATACCTCTTGCTCTAGAAGAGTTTGATGAGGCACGCCAACAACCCAAAAGATTCTCGACCCGCTGGCGATTAGAGGCCACCGCTGGCGCAAAGGTTGAGGGATTTTGTAGTTGATAAAAAATGATTTCAGCTTCTTTCTGTGAATTTCATCCGCACTGTCTTTATATTGAAGATAATCTCCCGGCTGACGAGTTCGCAGCGTGAGTTCTGTTTCGCAGGGTAGGCGTTTTGACCCTTGCTGCAGCCATCTTTCTGTTTTTTGTGATGGGCTGGCGCTGCCGGGAGCGGTTGTGATCAGCCATTTATTATCTAATGTCCAGGAATTACTTGACTCACCTTCAGATAAAATGAGGGTTTGCGGTTTGCCATGATATTGGGGGACGTGAAACGCCTCAACCGGGTCACCTCGGCCGATTAAAAAATCATCATAGAAAAGAAAAGCGGTAAAAAACGTATTCCCGGCCGTTTGCTGGCCGCTTCTCCCATGCGTAAATAGGGTAACAACTTGCTGTACCTGCTCATAAGAGATCGTGGTGGCGAGGGGGTTAATCCGGCTGATCGCGCGCCGTACCACAGCTCGCTGACAGCTCAAAGGGAGACGCCGCCATCGGGTCACATCTCCCCGTACCCAGTCAGAGGTGCTAAATCGAATAACTTCTTGCCAGGCCAGATGATGCTCCTGCTCAAGCACTTCTAAATCGGCCGCGGTAATTTCACCCAGCTGGACCAGATTGCGCTTAATTTGCGGATTTTCACCTTCCAGCTGGGGCAAAATGGCGTGTCGAATTCTGTTGCGGGTAAACGACAAATCAAAATTGCTTTGGTCTTCAATCGGGTCCAAACCGGCCAGTTTGGCGTAAGCTTCGATATCGGCCCGCCAGGTCGTTAACAGCGGCCGAACCAGCTGCAAATTGGGGATGGTGCCGTCGGCTTGGGGAACAGGCCAGGGGGAAAACGGCCGCATGCCCACTAAACCGTGTAAACCGCTGCCTCGTAAAATGTGCATCAAAATTGACTCCGCCTGATCATCCGCCTGGTGGGCTACCAGAACGACCCCTGCGCCATATTTAAGCGCTTTTTGGGCTAAAGTCTGATACCGCAGCAGCCGGCCGGCCGTCTCAATTGAGAGGGAGCCTTCCTTCTCATTTGTGGCTTCAACCGTTTCCCTGACCGGCACGCTTATCGTTTCGCTTTTTACCCCCCAGGAGAGCAGTTGGGCATGGATGGCCGCGGCCTCCGCAGCGCTTTCCGGCCGCAGCCCGTGATCAAACGTGATAGCCCGGATCTGAACGACGGTTGATTCCGGAAGGCAATGAGTAAGCCAGTGGATCAGGCACAGAGAGTCAACCCCTCCGGATACGCTGACGATAAGAGGGGAGAGAGATTTAAATACAGATTGATGGGTATGCCAAAACGCCGCTAGATTGTGGTGCAGGATCGATTTTTTGAATGAGGAGATGTCTTTACGGCGGCTCATCTTTAAAGTCACTTATACGTCACTGACATCACTATTAACCAAGACGGCCCGCCGAAGCGAGCCATCGCGTTTTTTGGAGTAGGGCGGGTGGGATTCGAACCCACACGGAGTTGCCCCCGGCGGATTTTAAGTCCGCTGCGTCTGCCGTTTCGCCACCGCCCCAATTTTCACCTTAATTTAAGCCAAAATTAAGGTCGTTTACACCAATTTTCTGCCCAATGGGTAGAATGTGCTATTTGCTTAGGCGGCAGATTATAGTACACATGCGTTGTACTGCAAAGATTTGTTGATTGATTGACAGTGATTAATCAAAAAAGTAGCTAAAATTGGCTATTGGGTTCCACCTCAAACAGTTGACGTAAGGTTATTCTCATGGGTATAATGCCGCCATCGTCAAAAATTTGGGACCACAGTAACTTGCCACAAGTGACAAGAATCAAGCTTGCTTGTTCTGGCACATACCCATATTCAACAAACGAATGAAAGAAAAAAAGATTCAAAGAATTGTGCTAGACATCGCGGAGAAGTAATAAAACATGGCCCTAAAAGGCAACCTGCGTGATTTTACAACGACGCAGTTGTTTAATCTCATTCATCTCGCTAAAAAGACCGGCACCCTGACCGTAACTGGTGGCCAGACTGCCCACATCATTTTTCGGAGTGGGAAACTGGTTTATGCTGAAACCAGTGTTCAGCACGGGCGCTTGACCCAGATTTTACTCAGTGCTGGTAAATTGACGTCAGATCAATCGCGCCTGATTGATGAAAAACTGAAAGGCCGCACAGACAAACAGCTCGGCCATCGTCTGATCCAAGCAAAGTTGGTGACCCAAAACGATATCATTCAGAGCATCCGCCAACACATGCTTGACATCGTATACAAGCTCTTTACCTGGGTTGAAGGATCATTCCAATTCGATAATTCGCTGCAATCTGCCGAAACCAAAATCATGATCCCCATCGATTTAGAGGTGGTCATTATGGAGGGGAGTCGCCGACTGCAGGAGTCTGAGCTCTTAATGGAAGAGCTGCCAAACCTCGAGGCCTCCTTGCGTTTTGTCGATCGTCCAGACGCCCGATTGAGAAATATCAATTTAACGGTTGAAGAATGGCGTATCATTTCATACGTCAATCCCAAAAACACCATCAAGAAAATTGCAGAAGCAAACAAGCTGTCGGATTTTCAAGTGCGTCGTACTGTTTACGGCATGCTTCAGGCGGGGATTGTGGAATTAATTCCCCCGGTTGGAGGTGCAAATGGCGAGAAGCCAAAAGAAAATATCCCAACCCAAAGACGGATTCAACCACCCAAGCAGTCTACGCAGGAGCGTCGGGGTGTTGTCAATCGCCTCATTGATCGGATCAGAAAGTTATAGGTTCGAGGTTCAGTCGCAAATTTAGGAAAGGCTATATTTAGATATGCAAGCAGTAAAAATGGTTATCACCGGGCCCTTTTCGGCGGGGAAAACATCGTTTATCGGGTCGGTGAGTGAGATCGACGTTGTTCGGACCGAAAGAAGAATTACCAATGCGGCCGAGCGGGTTAAAGAAACGACAACGGTTGCCATGGACTTCGGTCGTATCACCGTTGACGATGATCTAGTGCTGTACCTGTTTGGTACACCAGGTCAGCGCCGCTTTGACTTTATGTGGGAAATTTTGTCCGAAGGGATGTTGGGGTTTGTTGTTTTAGTTGACAGCACCAAGCCAGAAACCTTCCGCGAGGCAAAACGAATCCTCGAAACATTTCAATCTTATGCCTCAACCCCGTTTGTTGTGGCCGCCAACAAGCAAGATCATGAAGACGCGTGGTCACCGGATGATTTGCGCATCATCTTGCGCCTTGATCCCGCTGTAAAAATTCTCCCTTGCGTCTCTTTACAAAAAGATAGCGTTAAAAACGTGCTCCTGGAACTGCTTTACTCAATCCTCGAGCATTTGGATAAAGAAGAAGCGTAAGCGAACTTTTCTAAATAAAAAATTTAGGCGATGGAAGAGGCTGTCCTTGGTAAGGGCAGCCTTTTTTTGTCAATGGGTAACAACCTGAATGCCTGTTTAATCAGGACGACAGTCCTAATTTAAGGAAGTAAGTCCTAAAAAACCGTCTTGAACCCAACGTTTCTTAACTTGGTTTTCACAAAGAGGCTACTTTTTAGGTGCTACGATAAAATCATCTGGCGATTAAGCCTCATCTGCGGCTGGATTGATTTGTCGACTCGCTCAGAGGTGAAATGAATGTCGCCTAGATTACGCCGGATTGCGGTTATTCATCTTATAGTTGCAAGAAGGCGTTATAGACTGTCATTTTTAATGTAAGTTAAGTGCAATAAAATAGTTTTATCACAGAAAGAAGTATTGAAAATCCACCCAGATTTATATGGTATAATGCCCAAGCCAATTTTGATTGAACCGCATTATCCATAACAGAGTGCAATCTGTGGTTACCGGCGATCGCTTCACCGGGCAAGTTGATCTTGAATTCATATTTCAGTCAACTTCTTAATAACCAAAACAGGCATTGTTACGCACCTAAAAAGTTGCACATCTGATGATCTACCGGTGGACATCGTGTCGAGGTCATAGTGAGCTCTATTGTTACAGAACAAGGTATTTTACATTACGAGTCTATCGGCCGTGGGAAACCGCTGATTTTGCTTCACGGTTGGATTAATTCCTGGGACGTATGGCGAGACTCGATGGTTACCTTATCATCCCAGCACCGGCTCCGTATTTACGCTCTCGATTTTTGGGGATTTGGAGATTCTGCAAAAAGCCAGCCCAACTCTTTTCAGCTAGATAGCTATGTTGACATGGTTCATCAATTTATGGAGAACCTCGGTATCGTTCGATCTCCTATTTTTGGCCATTCAATGGGGGGGACCGTTGCTCTTAAATACGCCTTACGCTACCCGGATCGGACCACAAAAGTGGCCGTTGTGGGATCACCTATTGTCGGAAATTCGCTCAATTTTTTCTTGAAGTTGTCCGGTTACGGCTGGATCGCTGATTTAGTTTGGCGCTATCCATTTATCCGCGATATGGTCATGAAAATTCTTCTGGCCGGAGATTCCCGCGAGGTTCGATCGATGATTTCACGGGACGTGCAGCGGGCCAACATGCAATCGTTTTTCCGCAGTATTGCCTCTCTGCGAGATACCGACCTGAGACAGGAATTAGGGGCGCTTCATATGCCTGCCCTGGGAATTTACGGCCGGCGGGACAATATTGTTTCCCCACAAAATGCCGAAACGTTTCGCCAGGTCATTCAATCAGCCAATATCTCTTTAATGGAGAGCTCGCGACACTTCCCGATGATCGATGAACCGGAGCGGTTTATCGATGTCATCGTCAATTTCTTGGAAGATCAACCGCAAAAAACGGAAAACACGAATGAAGTTAGTCAGGGAAACGACGTGAACAATTTGCAGGTTGACTTTGCCCAAACGTTAAATGGATCAAAACCACACGTGGCCACCAATACGCCACTGACTGAATAACCGTGTCATTTGCAGACAGTATTACATAGATTTGAAAGAGTAACCCAAACCTATGCGCCGAATTGCTATTCGCTACCCCCGCCAAATATCGCCCTTTAATGAACCTGCTCGTGACCTGCGGATTCAGAATAAGCCGCTGTGGCTGCTGCAGCGTGATTTGTGGGCCAAATATGTTGATACCGATCTGGAATTTGACGATTGGGAGACCGCCGGCCGTTTTATGGACGGACAAGATGGGGAAATTGTCGTGCACCGCGACAACCTTTTCTTTAATCAGGCTCTGGTTGATGAATTTATCGCCAAGGCTCGGCAGACCAATCGGCCGGTGCAGCTGGCCTTTCGAGCGGATGATCCCGCAATTCAGGCTCACGTCCGGCCGTTGACCACGCTCCTGGTCGAAAAAGGGGAGCTTGTCCTGGCGGAAATGTGGTATTTACCCGACGGCTGGACCGACTTACAAACCACAGAACCTCTGGTGGTTGATATGGAGGCCCGGGAGCGCGGATATTACCATATTCCCCCTTACACCGCTTCGGTATTTGGAGATTTGGTTTATCAGCTGCCCAAAAGATCGTTTGTGGTGGTGGAAAGCTGGATACACGTTTTTGTCGCCGACATTTTGTTTGGAATTTTTGCCTACGGGGTCAATATCGAAGACGAGGTTAATAACAGCTGGACCAAAAAATTAAAAATATTGATGAAATCGATGTGGGAACAAAAACCATTTTTATCAAATTCAGAAATGGTCGTGATTGGTAAAAATGCGAATATTCACCCCACGGCTCAAATTACCGGTCCGGCGATTATCGGCGATAACGTTTCGATCGATGCCGGGGTGGTGATCGATGCCTGTATTATCGGCAATAACGTAACCATTTCACAAGGTGCTTCCCTGCATATCAGCGTCATTGGGGACGGCTGCTTTTTGCCATTTCGGGCGGCAACTTTTATGACGACCCTCATGGAAGATACCATGGTCGCTCAAAATACCTGTTTGCAGCTATGCGTTGTCGGCCGGCAAACGTTTATTGGGGCCGGGACAACCTTTACCGATACAAGTTTGCTAATCGCCCCGATCAAGGCCCTAAACGGCCGTGAGGAACTTGAAGAAATCCCGCTGCGCGTGATTGGTGGGTGTGTGGGTCACCACTGTCATCTGGGGTCGGGATTAATCATTTATCCGTCTCGAGTGATCGAATCTGATACAATTGTGATTCCAACAGATGAACGCTCCTTTATAAAGAAAAATGTGCGCTATGAAGACAGCGATCATTTGCGCTATCCGGATAAATTTGATCATCCACGTTTGTATCCCAGAGAAACATTTGAAGAAGATGAAGAAATCCCAACCCTGACCTACGAAGCATCCGTTTCGTAAATGACGCTGTATCGACTTGCGAAGCTAAATGAGTAACGAAGAAGATTCATTTGCATTTATTATTCATCCGATTGATCCTAAACGAGATGTGAGTCGAAAATTCCCGTTTCTGGGGCGAACCTTACCGATTTGGCTGATCAATTTTTTATCGCTCTTCTTCCCACCGATTTACATTTCTGAAATTCGCGGTATACGGTCCCAGGCAACCGGCGGCACCGCAAAGGGGTGGTTAATCGCCTGCCCACTCACCCCGGACAGGATGATGAGTTTAAAACCGGCGATTGTATATCGGAAAATTGTTCAAACCGGCCGTATGGCCGAACGGTTAGGGGCAAAGCTGTTGGGGTTGGGAGCATTTACCAGCGTTGTAGGAGACGGGGGGATTACAATTTCCAACCAGCTAGATATTCCGGTTACGACCGGAGACAGCTATACGGTAGCGGTCGCGGTTGAGGCGATTGAAAAAGCGGCCGCGATGATGGGGCAAACGCTTTCGTCAGCAACAGTAGCGGTAGTTGGTGGTGCTGGAGCGATTGGCGCCGTTTGTGTCCAAATGCTGGCCCCGAAAGTCGGCCGGATTATATTGATCGGCCGTACCAAAGAAAAATTGCAGCCGGTGGCTCGCAAAATCGAGGCGGCCGGACGTTGTAATGTGAACCTTAGCAATCAAATCAGCGACCTGAAAGAGGCTCATTTAATCATCACCGTCACCAGTGCGGTTGATGCCATTATCGAGCCCCACCACTTACGCCCTGGCGCGGTTGTCTGTGACGTGGCCCGCCCGCGTGATGTCTCTCGACAGGTTGTTGAAAAAAGACCGGATGTCCTGGTGATTGAAGGGGGAATGGTTCAAGTGCCCGGAGAGGTCGATTTTGGGTTTAACTTCGGTTTTCCCGAAAAGATGGCCTTCGCCTGTATGGCGGAAACAATTGCCCTTTCTCTGGAGAAACGTTACGAACCTTTCACATTAGGAAAAACGGTTCAATTGTCACAGGTTATGACAATTGATAGAATTGCCAAACGGCATGGTTTCACGCTGGGCGGTTTTCGCAGTTTTGAAAAAGAAATTCCGCTGACCCAGATCGAACAGGTTAAAATCCATGCTCTCGCAGCATCTGAGCGTTAATTTTTGACCAGGTGAACCAAATTTTGACATAAAATATTGTATTTGACGCGTGTGTGGTCAGATTGGTTAAATTAAGTATCAACCTGATTACATGCCAAGCACCTGTTGATAAACGGATGTTGTTGATGATGATTATAATGAATTTGAATAATGGTTACGTTGAAATGAGACCAGCGAAACGCGAGCTAAGGAAAAGCTTATGAGTAGCACAGGCCGAATACTTGTCGTAGAAGATGATTTTGACATTGCTAATATGCTCCGGATTTACTTCACCGGGCAAGGGTACAGTGTTGAAGTTGCCTCTCGCGGAAGTGATGCCCTAACGATGTGCCGCAGCCAGCTGCCGGACCTAATTGTCTTGGACATTATGTTGCCCGATATGGATGGCTATACGGTTTGCCGTGAGTTGCGGACAACCACCCGCACAAAACACATTCCGATTATATTCCTGACCCAGAAAGATGAGCGCAGTGACCGAATTCAGGGTTTGGAATTAGGCGCGGATGATTACATCACCAAGCCATTTGATATTGAGGAATTAAAGCTGCGGGTCAGGCGGGCGATCGCGACCTACAAACACACAAATATGACTGATCCCCGTACCGGTCTACCCAGCGGCAAATTAATCGAAGAAGAGCTTCTGTCGCTGATGCGATCTGGCGGTAATTGGTCACTGGCCCTGGTGGGTATCGATCACATGCAGCCGTTTACCGACACCTACGGGTTTGTGGCCGCGGATGAAGTACTCCGTTTTGCTGCAATTCTGGTCAATAATATTATCGAAGAACACGGCACAATGAACGATTTTATCGGCCATGCCGGCAGCGATTCATTTGTCATCATTTCCCACACGTCCAGTATGTCTCAATTGATTGATGCCCTGCGCAGCCGATTCCAGGAAGATATTCGCACCCACTACAACTTCATGGATGCAGAACGAGGGGGGATCGAATTGGCAGAAGGGGGGACCGCTCCTTTAATGTCACTTTCAGTGGGGGTTGTGTCTAACCAAAGCAGTTCTTTTGCCGACATTCGTGAAATTACTGAATTGGCGGCCGAACTGCGGCGCGCTGATCAGGAAGCAATGCAATCATAATATCACTCGCACCATTTGCCTGGCGATAAAGTCCAGGTGAAACAGCGATTGACCGGTTACCATTTTTGCGTAAACCTTGGAATAAGACATGATCGATCATCGACTGGCAGAAGCTGCATTTTGGAGCTTCCTCACCAATATAAATGATGGTGTCGTCCTCCTCGACGAGACCGGATCGGTCATTCATATAAATCCCCGGGCGCAGGAACTCCTGCAAATTTATTATCCCGTCAATCATCTTCTAGAAATCTTCCAGGCTGTTGAGCCAGATGGGGCGTGGTCCCGCTGGCAAGAGCTGCTGAATCCCCCTCATGCCCTTTTAATCAATACCGATTCCGGTGACATTTATGTGGCCGCGAAGCCGGTGGTTTGGGAAGAGCAGCGTATCGTTCAGCTGATTATGAACGGCAGTACCCACATCGATCGGCCGCTGGAAGAACAAAGCCGCGAAGAATTGATGTCGGAAATCGGCTATTTGCGGGAGCGCAGCTCGCAGCTGGCCCGGCATGCGCGACAGGCGGAACTGCTTAATATTCTGGCGGAAGCCAGCGCTGTGATGGCCAACAGCGAAGACGCTCGCTCAATTTTGACCCATTTGGGTGAAAATTTGCTGCGCCTGGTCGAAGGGGTTGGGGTAGCGCTCTATCGCTGGTCAGATGATGGGAAATTGGTGGAGATGATGGTGGACATCGGCCGTCAAATCAACCTCGAACCCTCTTTTGATTTAGGTGAATTCCCCTTAGAAAATTATTCTGTGTTGAGTCAGCTGCGCAATGAACAGTCGCTCCTGATGTGCGAAGGGGCCGCTTATATTCCCGGTCCTCCAAGCTGGTCTCATTTGGGGATAAAGCATACGATTATGCTGCTCCCAATTTTAAGCGGCAGCGAACCTTATGGTGCGGTGGCCCTGGGGTTGACCAACAAAGATTCTGATCCTAACGAAGATGAACTGCAAATTTTATTTACCCTTTTAAATCAGGCGAGCGGGGCACTTGAGCGCGTTCGACTCTTTGAGAACATTCGCGAAAGGGAACGATTCCTGGCCGGTTTAAACCGCGTGGGTGGGGCGATCAACGGCACTTTGGATCTTGCCCGGGTGCTCAACTTGATTTGCCGCGAAAGCATGAACATTTTCGGTTTAGATGGGGTGTACATTTGGCAGAAACCTCACCAGTCAGAAAACGAGACCCCGTACATGGTGGGCTTGGCTTCCGAAGGACACTCAAGCGAAGCGTTTGTCGGACTGCAGCTCGATCAAGAAGAGCGACAGCTGTTTGCCCATCAAATCGTTGAGAAAGGGCAAAGCAAATTTATCAATCGCTTTCAGGAAGCGTCAAACGTTGAAATCAAACTACCTGGATCTGAAGCGATTCAGGCGGTATTGGGAACCCCGCTTCTCTATCACGATCGGCCGTTAGGGGTATTGGTCATGGTTGACTGCACCCGGCCAGATCGCTTCACGGAGCAGGATGTAGAGCGCATTAATACCTTCGCCGTTCAGGCGGCTACCGCGCTCCATAACGCCCAAATGGTCACCCGATTGCGCGATTTAAATGAAGATTTGGACCAGCGGGTTGTGGATCGCACCCGTGACCTGGGCCAGGAGCGAGATCGGGTCCACTGGCTGCTGCAAATCAACAATGAATTGACGGCTACTTTGGATGAAGATCGCGTTTTGACCCGCGGTTTGGAATTGGTTAATGAGGTGGTGCAGGCGACGCAAGGGTTAATCCTGCTATTTGATGAAGCAACGGGTGGGTTTGTTGTTCGGGCCGAGCTAATTGGCGCAGAGACCGAAAGTCAAAAAGAAAACACCTATTTACAGCAGATTGATGCTTTGGCAAGCTGGGTTGTTGATTGCCGTCAAGGCCTTATTTTGCACGACTTAAATGAGGATGAACGCTGGTCTCAATTTGCCAAACAATCATCATTTTACTCCACAATGGGTATCCCTCTTATTTTTAGCGGGGAAGTCATTGGCGTCATGATGCTCTTTCACCAGCAGGCTGACGCTTTTACCGATCAGCAGCTGCGTATGATTGAAGCGGCCGGCTCTTATGTAGCCCATGCAATTTACAACGCCCACCTGTTTGTTCTGATCCGCAATCAGGCGGAGCGGCTGGGCAAAATGCTGCGCACCGAACAGGTCAACGCGGCGAAAACACAGGCGATGTTAGAAAGTATCGCTGACGGGGTTTTGGTGGTAAACGAACAGGGGACTGTTTTGCTGGCTAATGATGCGTTTGTCAACATGTTTAATGTCAAACACAAGCGAATCCTCAATCGGCCGCTGACAGAATTGTCCGGTTTGTATGGACAATCTGGCGATCATTGGCTCAAAACGATTCAGGATTGGCAGGTTTTAAACAGCCGCATCGACAGCCATGATTCGCTTGAGGCAACTATTGAATTGAGTGATCGCAAAATCACCGTACGCTATCACTTAGCCCCGATTTTTGTCGGCGGCCGGTTCTTTGGCACGGTGACTATTTTTAGAGACATCACAAAAAATGTCGAAGTCGATCGCATGAAGACGGAATTTGTTTCAACGGTCTCTCATGAACTGCGCACTCCGTTAACCGTGATCAAGGGTTATTTGGATTTGCTGTTGATGGGCGCGTTTGGATCGCTGGACGACAACGTTGCTCATTACCTGGACATTGTCAAAAATAATACCGATCGACTGCAAGAACTGGTTGATGATTTGCTTGATATCTCGCGCATTGAAGCCGGCCGGATGAAGCTCGACTTTCAGCAGGTTGATTTGGTGACCATAATCGAATCGGTGGTCGGTGTCCATTTACAAAACCGAATTCAGCAAGAAGGCAAACCGATGAAAACATCGATCAAGGTTGGAGAAGATCTGGCCCTGGTCGACGTTGATCCGACACGTATCCAGCAGGTGTTGACCCATTTGATTGATAACGCCTTTAACTACACCTCAGAAAATGGTCATATCACCATCGAAGCGTTTAACGAGGGTTCGGCCGTTTGTGTGCGGGTCATGGATACCGGTATCGGCATTGAGCCGGACCATCGGGAAAAAATATTTGATCGATTTTTCCGAAGCGATACCGATCCGGTTCAAAAAATTGCTGGAACCGGTTTGGGATTGCCCATTGTTAGAAGTTTAATCGAAATGCATGGTGGCTCGATCGAGGTCTTTTCGGAGCCGGGTCGCGGAAGTGAATTTCGATTTACATTGCCGTGTTCAGGTCAAAATGCCACTGGGGAAGAGCTCAATGGCTAAAATTTTGATCGCTGAAGACGAACCCGATATACGCGAGTTGATCGAGCTGTCTCTCGGTTATGGCGGATATGAGGTCGCGGCCGCTCGCGATGGGCAAGAAGCGGTAGAGATGGCCTTAACAGATTCATATGATCTGATCATGATGGACGTGCGAATGCCGCGCATGACCGGATACGAAGCGTGCCGGGCCTTAAAAAAACGACCTGAATTTTCCGATATCCCCATTGTTTTTGTTTCGGCCAAAGGTCAAGACAAAGATATCAAAGAAGGGATGGCAGCCGGAGCGACGGCATATATTGTGAAGCCGTTTGAGCCAGAGCAGCTGCTGCAAAAAGTTAAAGAAATTTTGGCGGAAGCATCAAAGCCCCGTTGACGACATTGATTTTGTTATGAGTATTGCCACGATTGGTGACCAATTTGTTCACTACGAAGTTCTCGGCCGAGGGCAGCCGGTGGTGTTAATCCACGGCTGGCTGGGTTCGTGGCGTTACTGGTGGCCGTCGATGCAGGCGTTGTCAAAACGGCACCGCACCTTTGCTTTTGATCTATGGGGCTTTGGTGATTCAAGCAAAAACAAAGAAGAGTATTCACTTGATGCATATGTTGATATGCTGGATGGTTTTCTGGACAAGCTCGGTATTAACGCCCCAATTCACTTGATCGGTCACTCACTTGGTGCGGCCGTTGCCCTCCGCTATACCACAAAATTCCCGGATAAAGTGGACCGGGTAGCCGCTATTTCTCTCCCAGTTGAAGGGACTGCTATTCATGAGCGGCTCTTAACCTGGGATTCGAACGCGGTCTTTAGCCGAGTTGTAGGGGCCAACCATCCGGAAGTTGACAGCGAACTGCGTAAAACAGATGATATCGCCATGAATGACCTGGCCCGTGAACTGTCTCGCCAGGAATTTATCCACGACATCATTAACTGTCAGCGGCCGCTGATGCTGGTTTTTGGCGGGCAAGATCCCCTCATTAAACAACCAACGGAAAACCTGCCCGATCCTTCTCAAGATTTAACCTATATCGCCCTTGATAACTGTCAACATTTCCCGATGTTGGAAGACGGCGTGCGCTTTAACCGCCTGCTGATGGAATTTACCCACGCAAATGGAGATTTACAGGCGATTTCCCCCAAAGATCACTGGCAGCGTCGTAACCGCTAATCTCCAATTGGTTCCAACTTTGTTTTGTGCTCTCCGCTTCTAACAAGGAGTTTGCCCAGGCAATGACACCCTATACCGATCAACTTGTTAAATTTTTTACCCCCATGGCCAATCCCGCCAATAGTGAGCCGATGGCCCGCTATCTGCGCGATCAATTTCCTTTTTTGGGGATTAAAACCCCACAGCGCAGGTCGCTTGTGCGGGAATTCGTCGCCGCTCATGGGAAACCAGCCCCTGAAATCTGGCGCGAGGTTGTCAGGGAATTGTGGGAGCTGCCGGAGCGTGAATATCAATATATCGCCATGGATCTAATGCATCGGCTGCGCCGCGATCTGGACACGGCCGATTTTGCCCTGGCCGAAACGTTAATTACCACAAAATCATGGTGGGACACCATTGATTGGCTGGCCACTCACCTCGTGGGCGATCTCTACAAAAAATTCCCCCATGAAGGTCGGCGGTCGATTGCGGTTTGGCGCAGCTCACCCAATTTTTGGCTGCGCCGCACCTGTTTGCTTTTTCAGCTGCACTACAAAAAAGAGACGGATGTTCCCCTGCTTTTTGATATCATTTGCGAAAATCAAGCTGATTCAGAATTTTTTATCCGTAAGGCGATCGGCTGGGCACTGCGCGAATACTCAAAACAGGATGCAGAAGCGGTTGTGGCATTTGTTTCCCAAAATGAGCTGTCCCCTTTAAGCCAGCGTGAAGCGCTCAAGTGGCTTAAAAACAAAGGGCGTCTCTAAGCCAGCGCTTCCATTTTCTTTGCCAGAGTCAAATCGAGCGTACTGACCACATTTCCCAGATCGTGAGTGACCAGCGTGACCGTCACCCTGTTGTAGACGTTTGACCATTCGGGATGATGGTTCATTTTGTCTGCCTCAACGCCTGCGCTGACCATCCACCCCAGCGCGGCCGCAAACGAATTAAATTTGTATGTCTTTTGCAGTTTGCCATCGACCAGTGACCAGCCGGGCAGGTCATTAAGGGCATCATTGATTTGATTTTCTGTTGCCGCTTCTCTTTTACTCATCTCTTTCTCCTTGTGAATGATAGATAAACTTGGTGGGATATAGCACCTGTTAGCAAAAATATTTTGCCAGAATGTATTTTCTGCATTTAAGTAATTTACAAAAAATTTTATAAGAAAAAACGTCCGCAGATTACGCAGATTTTCGCAGATTAGAGGAAGAAATCTGTGAAAATCCGTGTTAATCCGTGGCTTCGTTTAATAGCGATCCACTCAAAGTTAGCGTTGACAACGGCCAGCGATAGTGGGTGGGTTTAAATCCAAAGCGGTTATACATCTTTTGCGCCTGAATATTTTCAGCCTGAGTATTTAAGGTCACGTGTTTGATACCCATCCGTTCGTACTGGCGAATGGCTCGAGCCAGAAGATGAGAGCCGATCCCTCGCCCTTGAAAATCCGGGTGGATCGTAATGCGCGCCAAATGAGCGTCATGCTGGCTGGCACGGGTGCTGTGCTGGAAACCAACAACCTGCTCTTCCCATAGGACCACATCAAATACCAGGGCGGAGCGCCATGCTTTGTGCAGCCCTCTCTGGCTGTGACGCCAAATTGGATCGTAGGCGGATTCTTCCATGAGGGCCAGGGTTCGCATATCTTCAGGTAATACCGGCCGAACCTTTATTTCTGGCGGTAAAGAGGGGAGAGTGGGAAGGCGTAAATCATCTTTGCGATAGGTCACCATCGTCGTGTGTAAGCGAAATCCGGCGTCGACCAGCCAGGGTTCAGCCCAACGACGAGGAGACATCCAGCATAAATCGGTTATGCCTTGCTGCCCAAGTATTGCGGCAGCCCGCTCGATCATCTCCAAAAATTGTATTTTGATTTGGTTGCGGCTCAACCCCATGTAATCAAAAGCGGCCGCTCGCACCCAGGCGGCCGGTGGGGGATCAGCTGCGGCGATTAATGCTCCGGCTAACTTTCCCTCCCGTTCACTGATCAAAGTTACGGCATTTGGTTCGTCAAACCAAAAAAGTGGCTCATACCAATCCGCGTGAAGATGGCGAAAAAAAGCTTGCTCAAGGAAGGGAGTCAGCTGGACTTCATCACCCTTTTCGGCCGTTTTTATCGTTAATTTTGGGGGTACAATAGGAGTAGATCGTCTATCCAGCGGATCAATTGGTTTGTTTGCGAATTCCATCTGGCTATTGTACACTATGCCGTGCAAAATTTTCTAAATTATGTGAACTTGATCGCATTTTATAATGCGTTTTACCCCAAAACTATATGAGTAAATCCAACAATAAAAGTAAAAACAAAACACTCGAGTCCACAATCGCCAATCTTCACAAGAAATATGGAGATGGGGCGATTATGCGCCTTGGGGAGATCAACACCCTCGATATTGAATCAATTCCAACCGGCTCACTTTCTCTGGATATCGCTTTGGGGATTGGTGGTGTACCGCGCGGCCGGATTATCGAGATTTATGGGCCGGAATCTTCAGGAAAGACAACCGTTTGTCAGCATATCATCGCTGAAGCTCAAAAGCGTGGGGGCATATGCGCCTTTATCGATATGGAGCACGCCCTCGACCCCAGCTACGCAGCGATTTGTGGGGTCGATGTCGAAAACCTGTTTGTTTCTCAGCCTGATACCGGAGAACAGGCCCTTGAAATTGCCGACACTTTAATTCGTTCGGGGACCATGGATGTAGTCGTTATCGATTCAGTGGCGGCATTGGTCCCAAGAGCGGAAATTGAGGGAGAAATGGGGGACACGCACGTCGGTTTGCAGGCCCGCCTGATGTCTCAGGCGCTGCGAAAACTGTCCGGAGTTATCAAACAAACCAATACCGTTGTGATTTTTACCAATCAGCTTCGCGAAAAAATTGGGGTGATGTTTGGCAGCCCGGAGGTAACAACCGGCGGTAAAGCGTTAAAATTTTACGCCTCGGTCCGTCTAGACATTCGAAGAACCGAATCGATTAAATCTAGTGGTACCGTCATGGGTAACCGCACTCGAATTCGGGTCAAGAAAAACAAAGTGGCCCCGCCTTTCCGCGAAGCCAGCTTTGACATTATGTACAACTCCGGAATTTCTAAAGCTGGGGATGTACTTGATTTATCAGTTGAATACGCCATCATCGATAAGCGTGGTGCTTATTACCGGTATGGTGAAACCCTGTTGGGTCAGGGGCGTGAAAATGCCAAAGGTTTTCTAAAAGAGAACCCGGAAATGCTGTTTGAAATTGAAAATTTGGTTCGTCAGGAAGCTGGCCTGCCACTATTGGAAGAGCTTGCCGAAGATTAACTCGGCCAGCTATCAACATCGGTTCTTGGTAAACAACCAACGTTATTTATTGAGAACCGCGACCTATCATTTGCATCTCTCGTGCCGGTTGGTCCGGCCGAATGTATTCTTTGTTTTCAAATCGGTATCGGATGAATAGGGTACCGTTGTTCAGATGGGCACACTCATTTAATCAGATGTGTTTTTTCACTGGTGCTCATTTCATTTGGCTTGTTGCGGTATGATTGATTTTATACCGCAGATGAAACCACCTGAACATCACCCCGGTTTGGTAGGCAAAGGCCAAAATCGGCATATTTCCGCAAAAAATTGCCGGATATATTGAAGCAAAATGGGTCGTGGAACATTAATCCAGCGACCCTTTTTTTATTTTGAGTGACAGCGTAATTTACAACATGGCGCACATTACAGACATTCAGCCGCAAAAGAGAAAGAAGGATCGCGTAAATATTTTCCTCAACGGGGAATACGCGTTTAGCCTTGCTGATATTGCGGCCGCCTATCTACGCATTGGCCAGGAGCTTTCTGATCAGGAGATTGCCAATTTGCGCCTTGACGACGAGTATGAGCGGGCCAAAGATTCCGCCTTGCGCCTGATTGTCCAGCGGCCGCGCAGCATCCGTGAAGTGCAGCAGCGCCTGGCCGCCAAAGAATTTGCAGAGGGCACAATCGAAAAGGTGTGCCAAAGATTAATCGAGCTGGAAATGCTCGATGATGCCGCCTTTGCCCGTTATTGGGTAGAGCAGCGAGAAAATTTTAAACCACGAAGCCCTTTGGCTTTAAAACAAGAACTCAACCAAAAAGGGATTGCTCGCGAGATCATCGACGAGGTTGTGGCCGATGTTGATCCCGACGAAGCAGCCCGCTCGGCCGCTCGCCAGCGCGTTTATCGCTGGCAAGCACTGCCAGAAAATGAATTTGAAAAAAAGATGAGCGGTTATTTGCAGCGACGCGGTTTTTCTTTTGCCGTTACTAGAAAAATAACCCGAGAAATGTGGGAAGAAAGTCGCACATCATTTGAAGGAGAATAACCATGCCCCCATTATTGATGTCCATAATATGGGTGGTTGTTGGACTGTTGATCGGAATTATCGCTACCCTGTTTGCAGCCAATTACTACTATCGCACTCAATTAAAACCGAATGATCAAAAGGTTTTGGAAGAAGCGCGTTCGCTTGCTGAAAAAGTAGGCGTTCAGGCCGAAAAAGAGGCCGAAACGATCCTGGTGACCGCCCGCCAGGAAGCCAAGCAGATTCGAAAAGAATCTGATCAGGCGATTGAACGCCGCTATCAGGATTTAGCCCGGGGAGAAGAGCGTCTCGATCGCCGGCAGTCAAGTTTGGACAAGCAGCTCAAGAAGATTGAGCTGCGGGAGCAAAATCTAAACAAGCGCCAGAGCCGCCTCGACCGCCGGCAAAATGAAATTGATAAGCTGGCTTCATCCCGTATGGAAGAGCTTGAAAAAATCGCTCAGCTCACTCAAGATGAGGCGCGGCAGCAGCTGCTGGAGCTGGTGGAGGTTGAATCCCGGCAGGATATGGCCCGGGTCATGCGTGAGATCGAGCTAAAGGCTAAATCAGAGGCCGAAGATAAAGCGCGTAAATTTGTGGCCATGGCTATCCAGCGGGTGGGTGGGGAACACGTTTCAGAAAGCACCATATCGGTGGTGGAACTGCCCAACGATGAGATGAAAGGTCGGATTATCGGCCGCAACGGCCGGAACATTCGCTCTTTTGAGCAGGCGGCCGGGGTCGACGTGATCGTGGACGACACCCCTCAAGCAGTGACCGTCTCCAGTTTTGACCCGGTTCGCCGTGAAGTGGCGGTCCGTGCCTTGTCAAAGTTGGTTTCAGACGGCCGAATTCATCCGGCACGCATTGAAAAATTGCTCAATGATGCCCAAAAAGAGGTCAATCGCGCAATCCGAAAAGCTGGCGAAGATGCCGCTTATGAAGCCAACGTTCATGGCCTCCACCCGGAGATTTTGAAAATGCTCGGCCGTTTGCGATTCCGCACCTCATACGGCCAAAACCAGCTCTCCCATGCGGTTGAAGCGTCAAAAATTTCGGCGATCCTGGCGGCCGAAATGGGAGCAAATGTGGACATCGCCAAAATGGGCGGGCTGCTGCACGATCTTGGAAAAGCGATGGATCACGACCAAGAGGGAACCCATGCGATGTTGGGTGCTGAGTATGCCAAACGGTTTAATGTTTCTGCGCCGGTTGTCAACGCGATTGCTTCCCATCACCATGAAGTTGAACAGGAGTCGGTTGAGGCGATCATTGTTGAAGCAGCTGACGCAATTTCTGGCGCTCGGCCGGGCGCTCGCCGCGAAAGTATGGAAAATTACATCAAGCGGATTCGGACGCTGGAAGAAATCGCCATATCGTTTGAGGGTGTTGAAGAAGCTTATGCCTTGCAAGCCGGCCGTGAAATTCGTATCCTGGTAAAACCTGGCGCTATCGACGATTTGGGGGCGATGCGCCTCTCTCGCGACATCGCCAAAACGATTGAAGACAGCATGCAATATCCCGGTCAAATTCAGGTCACGGTGATTCGGGAAACGCGTGCGGTCGGCTTTGCCAAATAAACACAACCGGTGGCCCACCAACCGTGGTGTTTGCCATCAGGGCCATTTTTAGGAGGAAAGAAAATGCGACGGTTATTTATTGCAGGCAATTGGAAAATGAACATGACGGCTGCGGATGCGGTCAAATTTATCTCCGAAATCAAAGATGATTTGGTAGCGATTGAAAATATCGATATCGCTTTTTGCCCCACGTTTCTTTCGGTACCGGCCGTCTCCAAAGCGCTGGCCGGCACATCGATCGGGGTTGGGGCGCAAAACATGTACTTTGAGCCCAGCGGGGCGTATACTGGTGAAGTGTCTCCGGCGATGGTGGCTGAATTTTGCCAATATGTGATATTGGGGCATTCTGAACGGCGGGGATATTTTGGTGAAACCGATCAAGGGGTCAACCAAAAGGCGAAAGCGGCTCTGGCGGCCGGTCTTACCCCAATTATTTGTGTTGGGGAGACGCTGGAGCAAAATGAAGCTGGGGAAACCACCGAGTTTGTTTCCGGCCAGGTTGCCAACGCCCTCGACGGTTTGACCGGAGAGCAGGTCGGCAAGCTGGTGATGGCTTACGAGCCGATTTGGGCGATCGGTACCGGCCGCACCGCATCGGCCGAAGATGCCAACGCGATTATCGGGACGGCCGTTCGCGGGACAATTGAAAACCTATTCGGCTCCACCGTCTCCGAGAAGGTGCGCATACAGTATGGGGGAAGCGTCAAGCCGAGCAACGTAAAAGAGCTCATGGCCAAAGAACATATTGACGGCGCGCTGGTTGGTGGGGCAAGTTTAAAACCATCGTTTGTTGAGCTTCTACAAAACGCACTTTAAGCGTCAGGATAAGCAGCGTGGAGCAAACTCTTTATGATACCTTGACCCCGATTTTTTGGGCGGCATTTGCCTTCCCGGTGGTGTTGTTTATGCAGCGCTGGATCAATCGGCACTTACAGGGAGTGACCCTGCTGTTAACCGGCCGGGCCAACTGGTCAATTATCATCTATGCGGTCATTATGTTTCCCGGAGTCTTGCTCCACGAATTGAGTCATTGGATTACCGCCAACCTTCTGGGGGTGCGCACCGGCCGTTTTTCCCTGCTGCCAAAGCTGCAGGATGACGGGTCACTGCGGCTGGGATATGTTGAATATTACAAAAGCCCGGATGTTGGTCCGGTACGTGAGACCTTAATCGGGGGTGCCCCGCTGATTTTTGGTACCAGTACGGTTTTAATCATCGGTTTATTGGTTTTTGATGCCACCAGCGTCCTGAATATTTTGCAGGATGGCACCCCTGATTCCCTCTCCGTGGCCCTTAATCAAATATTTAGCACCAATGATTTTTGGCTATGGCTTTATCTGCTGTTTGCCATCAGCAACGCCATGATGCCGAGCCCGTCCGATCGTCGCGCCTGGCCGGCCTTTTTGATTATTATGGGGGTAGTGACCACGCTGCTTTATATTCTTGGCTTTCAGGAGGCGTTGTGGCGCGGTTTAACGGGCCCGGTGGTGACGATATTTGGATATATCGGGTTAGCGCTCTCCATGACAATCGCCGTCAATCTGATTTTTATGCTGATCATCGGGTTTTTAGAATGGTTGATCGGCCGCGTGCGGGGAGCACATATTCAGTATGGGTAGAGAGATCTATTAATTGGATCACTATTAAATTCAGCCACGGATTAACACGGATTATCACAGATTAATGGGAAATAACGGTGATAATCCGTGAAAATCTGTGACTTTATTTGGTTTTTGTGAAACGAACCAGATAAGTTGCGAAGAGAAAAAAAAAGAGCTTGGTTTTCGCATTTGAAACCGAGCTCTTTTTATTTAAGGAGAGAACTAAATTTTTCGTTGATTAGACCGCAGGCGCTTCTTCCGCTATTTCTTCTGGTTCTGCTTCAACTTCTTCTTTGACGTCGCGGATAATTGTGACCGAGCAATTGGTCAACACGGCTACGGCCGTGATGCCGGCTGTCCACAAAAGAAGCGGAGGGATTAAGCCGATCGCTCCTACAGCGGCAGGAATATCGAGCAGGACACGCCCATGTTTGTTTTTTACAATGACGCGCCGGACGGTGACTTCATGAAACGCTTTCTTGAGAAAATCACCCAGCTCGCTGCCGGCCATCTCAAACTCTTCTTTCCAGGTGCGGCCGTTTTCTGCTTTGTGAGGGGCCTCATCCTCAATAATGTCTACCTTTTCAATTTTGACTTCAACGTTCTTTTCTTCACTCATTGGTTACTCCTAATCAATCCCAAACCTCTATTTTCTAGTTTAGGTCGTTAAATCGCTTTTTCTTTGCTTCTGTTTCGCTGTTTAAGCAGCAAAAATAATCCGTATCCTACAAGGCCGATGGGCCACCAGGGGCCAAAGGTTTCAAAAACCAGCAGTTCAAAAAACAAACCCATCCCAACCATGATCCATCCCAATACGCGAATCACTTTTGGCCCGTTTTGATGAATGGGGTGTTCCTGATTAAAGCGATTGCCATACATCAATCCCGAGAACAATGAAATGGGCAAGAGTGCCCAGGCGTACGCCATCATTTCCGGCCGATTAATTAACATGGTAAAGGTAATCAAACTGCCTGCGGCCAGGAACATCATACCTGGGCCAGCCAGCCAGGGCGCCCGAGGCGGATGCTCCGGGGTGGACCGGTATGACGGCCAGAGGAGCAGCGCGCCCAACCCTCCCACAAAGATGAAGGGAGCAAAAAGGGCCAGCATGTCAACTCCAGACAGGGTCAGGGCCAACAGACCCAAGCCGCCACCAATAAGAATTACGGCCGTTTTAGAACTGTCTTGATTCATCAGGGCTCGTTCCTGAGCTTTGTAAATCGTTTCTTCAGACATAAGTATTCTCCTAACAATAATGTTGTAACCGTAACCCTTCAGTGCACACCATTACGCGGGTAAAACCCAAAAGTTGCAAATAGATTTTGGAATTATCTACGAGGTTTTGCGGCCGTTTTCCTTATGGCTGCGGCGCTTCGGGAGCAGGTGCCGGAGCAGGGAAGGTGATTTCCAAAACACCATCAACCAGCTGCCCACCACCGGCTTTACGCTTGGCCAGGGCGGCCGGGAGAATCATCTCGCGTTTGAAGTTCCCAATGGTGACAAACATTTCATCGCCCCTTTTCCGCAGCTTGACATTGTCACTTGTTACAAACGGCAGGGGGATGCGCATTAGATAGGTGCCATCTTCATGTTCAATAAACTCCTGGACCTTGCCTCTGTAAAAAATCTGACCGGGATCTTCATCACCAAAACAGTCGTGGGCGAGGCGAGAAAGGGCATCAAGCCCGACAACTTCGCCCGCATAATACGGGGCTTTCCATATGGGAATCGGCGCAAAGTTATTATTGATAATTTCCAGGTATTTTTGCTGGATTTGATATTTGGTTTGGTAAAAAGGACCTTCGGCCAGATTTTCGGCCATCACGCGATTGACGATAATGCTGTCGATTGGGTAATCAAACAGACCCAGGTAACTGACCGCTCGTTCAGCTTCCCGAACCACCATCTTTTCCGGCTGCAAAACCACGCGATAGCTGCTGGTTTCCGGATCACTCAGGGTTTCGCGCAGAGCCTCGGTTCCTTCCTGAAGGGCATAAATCGCTTCGACCACTTCAGCTGGTCCTTGCAGAATACGACCGGCAAATGGCTTGATCGCTTTCACCATACCCCGTTCAAAACGAGAAAGGTGACTCACATACCAGGTGAAGGTGTCCGGCATGGTTAACAGGCGGATTGTTTCCCCGGTGGGAGCGGCGTCAATAATCACGCGGTCAAAATTTTTCTCTTTGGCCTGTTTATCGATGTGCAGCAGGCACACAATTTCATCCATGCCCGGAAAAGCGGATAGTTCGTCAGCCACAACCCGGCTAATTCCGCGGCCGGTCAGAAAGTTTTTTGAATAATCTTGCAGTTTTCCCCAATAGGTGTGCATATCAGCCACAACGCTGATTTCTTGGGCCCATAAATTGTCGGCCACTTTAACGGGGACGCTGCTCAGTGAGCGGTCAAAGGAATCGGCCAGACTATGAGCGATGTCGGTACTGGCTACCAATGTTTTATATCCAAGTTCTGCACTGCGAAGCGCCGTGGCGGCCGCGGTTGTGGTTTTTCCAACCCCACCCTTGCCCAGGTAAAGAATAATTCTCATGGGAATCTCCGATGTCATCGTTAAACAAACGATGGTATTTTTATCGCTATTTATTGATCAGTACGGAGGTAATTTTGCAGGGTTGCACGCGTTAGGTCAAACGGCCGACGCAAAATTGTCGGGTTCGATTGATGATAGTTGATGTGGGGGTTGGCCGGTTTGAGCGATTTGTGGCAGCGTGATTACGAAGGTCGTTCCCACCCCAACTTTGCTGTGGACCTGAATCGATCCACCCAGTAATTCCGTAAACCGTTTGCAGATCGTCAGCCCCAGGCCGGTTCCCTCATTTTTTTGACGATACACGTTGTCTGACGCTTGATCTCCCTGGTAAAACGGATCAAAAATAGTGGGCAGGATTGCAGGCGAGATTCCCACCCCGTTGTCTTCAACCTGGAAAATCAAATACCCATCCCCATAAAATTCATCGGGCAGAATAGAGAGGGTGATGGTGCCGTCAGCGGTAAACTTGGCGCTGTTGTCGATCAGACTCATGATGATTTGCTTTAATTTGCCTTGATCGGTATATAGATCGGCGTCTCCGACCCGATTTGAGATTAAAAAGGTGTTGTTATTTTTGGCCGCCGCGATTTCACCGTCAGATTGCACACCTGTCAGCAGGTCTTCGAGCCTAAAATCGGCCGGCTCAAGCGGGTGACGATTGGCTTCAATTTTTGTTAAATCGAGAATATCGCTAATAATCGCCAGGAGATGCTGTCCTGATTGATGTATCCGGGTCAAATCCTTCTGGACGCTGTCTACGTCATCGTTTATTTCTTCAACCTCTTCAATAAGAAGTTCGCTGTACCCGATAATGGCGTTGAGGGGGGTGCGCAGTTCATGGCTCATATTGGCCAGGAATGTTGTTTTGGCTCGATTGGCGACTTCGGCATCAATTTTTGCTTTGTTTAACCTGCTGGTCGTTAACACCACTCTTTTGTGAATGTAACGCAGGACCATTACGGTTAACGCCACGAGGCTAACCGTCAATAAATAGGTGCTGGTTGGTGATGGGGGAGGGGCCGCCGGCGCCCACAGGCCGGCTAAATCAAGACCAAAGATGGCGGTGGCCCAAACAATCGTAACCCCACCGAGGATGATTAAACCCAATTCGCCCAAAAACACGCTGGCTAAAATCAGAAAAAGATAGGTGGCCTGAACGCCCGGGTCGTCTAAGCCGTATAAAGCTGTCAGCCCAAACAGAAACATAAAGAAGGAGCTGATAATGGGAACCGCCACGGCGAGCCGAATACGGCCGGTATGCAGGAAGTAAAAATTGACCAAAATGACCGGTGAAAACGAAAAGCACCATAGGGCCCGTATCCAATCACCCTGCAAAATGAAGATGATGGTCAGACAGCCAATTACCCCCATACCGAGCCATAAAATGGTATTGGCCAGACCCGCCAATGTATTTAACTCTTCATCTTCGAAGATAGCGGGCGAGAGTTGATTCTTGATTGTTTCGTTTGATGTTTTGTTTTGCATATTGCTCCCCGTCGCCCCTATTATAGGACGGGCAACTCTGGTAGTATATAAGGAAATACTCCTGTTTTCTGTTAAGCATATCAATACTTTCCCCTGTATTAAAGTCATACCAGCGTTGTTCGACACCAGGGGACGTCGATTGATTCTAAATAAATGAACAAAATGATTTTCGGGGAATTTTTATCAAAATGGATGTGGTAACGGGATCTCCATTTGTCAGCTGGTAAATTTGCAACCTTTCTGACAAAACCGCGTAAAGCCGCATAGTTTGGCATCATAATGGCCGTCGTCCGTAAGTAGAAAATTGCGGCCGGGCGTAAATCTGAAATGAGGTTGATCACAATGAGTAAAAAGTATGCAGAACTTCAAGAATCTTTGGAAGCTTTGCCGCATATTAGCCCCTTACAAGTAAATCAATGGGTTAATTTACAAGAAACAATTGACAAAAGCCGGGATTACATGGTTCTGGCTGTACCAGAAGCACAATCAAGCGTTGAGCAAGCCCAGCGAATTTTGGAACAAAAAACTTATACGCTGGTGTTTTTTGGGGGAACCGGGGTTGGCAAAAGCACCCTGATTAATTCACTCTTGGGTCGCAATTTGCTCCCTACCGGTGCGGTGACGGCCGTCACCGGCACCATTGTTTATATTGAACAGGCTGATGAAGGGGAGGCTGAATCGCTGACCCTTAATTACTGGAGCAAAGAGGAATTTGCCGAGCGGGTCATAAAATTATGCGATCTGGCGGAGGTCGGCGGGTTTAATATTACCGATGTCGCCGAGCGGGAACAGGCTCGTTATGATATCGAGGAAATTCTGAAGTCAAACGCGGATGCGGCTAAAACCGAGCGCGATGAGTATTTGGAAATTTTGCTGGATTGTATTGAAAGCTACGAAAATCAGAGCCAGCTTTACAAAGTCGAGCAGCCGCTCCCCCAAACATTTGAGTTATCAGATGCAGAGGCTTTAATTCATCTGCGGGAAGATGGATTTAAAGGAAACGGCAAGCGGCAAATCCGCCTGATCAAATCAGCCGATTTTCGGATTCAGCCCCGTGATAATGGGCCGAGTTTGCTGATGAATGGCTATCTACGCATCGTCGACGTTCCTGGTTTGGGTGCAGGGATGCGTCTCCACGAAGAGATCACTCTGGAAGAGATGAAGAAGAAAGACGCGATGATTGTGGTGGTCAGCGATGCGGGCCGCCAACGCGTTGATGAAATGAAATCTCTCTCGGCCGTCCACTGGGTCAAAGACAACCGCCTATTTGGCTTGCGCGGCACAGATTTGGATGAAGCGGCCGCAAAAATCTTTATGGTGGTCAATGGCGGCAACATCCGTCAGGCGTATGATCGCCTGAACGCCTCTGATCCCCAGGCGGAACGGGAAGTTCGCGAGGTGCTGCGCCACATTTCTCCCAACTATTGGGAACGATATCAAAATCGAGGCGACGGCCGGCCGTACTTCCTGGTGATGACCCCTCCGGCGCTTTACATTCAGGACCCCGAAAACGCCCCGGCTGAATTTGCCGGTGAAACAGAGCGCATCATGAAGGCGTTTGCCGATAAGCTTGAAGGTTTGGACGACAGTGAAGATCCGCTGACCCCGGCCAACAGCGAAGCGCTAATGGCCTTGAGTGAAGTGCCTCAGCTGCGACACGCCCTGGTTGATTTTATTCGCAAAGAGCGGATTCATACCCAGCTGCGGGAAGCATCAACCCGCGTCCGACAGGCGTTGGGTGGACTTCGGCGACATTACGAGAGTCAACTCGCTGATCGCGGCGTTTTTCCGCCGTTTGATATCAGCTGGGAAACCTTGCAGCAAAAGCGGTATGAGAATTTACTGCGCCGATTGCAAAAAGAACTCCCCCGCGCTTTCCACGCGGCTCTGCTGGATATGAGTCAGCGTACCAACAACGACAATACCTTCCGCAGCCTTCTGGCCCCCAGCCTGAACAGCGTCAAATCTCAGGTGGAAGATTCCATCGAGCGAGAAATTGAAACGTTGATGGACAGCTACGGGACCGAGTACTGGGACGATCGTGACGTGACTTACGACAACCTGGTGTGGGGAACCAGCGGGATCGAACTGCCGATCAAGCGTATTCTCTATCAGGTTGAGATGATCATGCAGCAGGCCGTCAGCCGCTTTATGCCCACCATCGCCGATGTGGTGGCCAGGGAACTTGAGCGGACGCTGATGTCTCATGAAATTCTCAGCCGTCTCGAACGAGCTGAGTACGATCAGGGATACGGGTATACGATGCCCATCGAACCAGGTGCCAAGCTGTCACTTTCTGAAGCGTATCAATCGCTCATTAAGCAGATTGTCAGCAACTTCCGCCAGGTTTGCGAGCACGCCACCCTTTATGAGTTGATGAAGCCGGAACGGTCGATCCACTACAAGCTGGCGGCCGGTGAACAGCTGGCTTTGCCCACCAACGAACGCATTCTGGATATCGCCCTCAACGGGCCGTCGGCAGTGCGCGAAGATTTGGAAGCGGCCGCAGCGGCTGTAGGGGTTAACGGCATGAATCCTGCCAATGCCCCGGCGGCCGTAGCTGAAGAACCGGAAGACGAGCTGGTGATCAGCATCCTTGATGAGCAACCGGCCGGTGGGGATCTCGATATCAGCTTCCCCGACGACCCGGATGGAATGGCGGTTCCAGGGGTTGGCATGGTAGATATTGAACGAAGCTATGCGGATCGTCTGGACGATATCTCCAGCAAGTCGTACCGCCTGTTTGGTCAAATTGTCGATGACCTGTTTAGCGATGATGAACTGCTCCCCCGCCTGCGCCGTCTGTTTTGGATGGAAGCCAGCCGGGCGGAACAGATCTTTAACAACAACATCCTCAAGCCGATGTTGCGCAACCACGACCGGAATTTAAGCGATGAAAATCTGCTGATGGCCATGGAATCCGATCTCGAATCGATCTCCGATATCGAGAGCATGATGCGCATTTGGGAAGGATTGGATGAACTGGAGCGAGAGATGCTGGTGTAGATCGCTCGCGCGGTAAATGGTCTCAATGGAAGCGGCCGGATT
>JASJCR010000066.1 GCA_030065875.1 Ardenticatenaceae bacterium
CAACAACGAGAACATGCTCCGGAAGCGATTGAAGCAACCTGTCCCAGTCAGCGGCCGGCAGCATCGTCCCGGTGGGGTTGTTTGGGTTACAAATAATCAGCAGGCGGGTTTGAGCATTGACGGCCGCTAAAATTTGATCGACATCCGGCAAAAAATCGGGCGTGGTCAACGGTACTTCTATGACCTGCCCGTGCTCCAACTCGACAATCTTTTTATATACCCCGAACGTCGGAGGGCACACGATTACTTCATCCCCCGGCCGGATATACGCCCGAGCCACCAGCTCGATCGCCTCATATCCTGAACAGGAGGTAAAAAAATGATCGGCCGTCAAACCGCGACCCCACGTCTGGGCCAGCGCCCCTCGCAGCCGTTCATCCCCCATCGGCGGATAATATCCCAGGGCGGCCGCGGCCATCCGGATCGCCGCCACCACTTTGGGAGATGGCCCCAACGGGCTTTCGTTGTATCCCATGCGGTATACGTCCTCAACACCATATTCAGCCCGCAGCGCGTCATGATCGACGCGGGTTTTAAACCTTGGGTATTTTTTAATCGGTTCCATGATCAATTAGTAATTAGCAATTAATAAAAGCCTTTTCTTTAAGAAGCGTGTCCCATCTTCTCTCATCTCTCGTCTCTTGTCTCTGGTCTCTCGTCTCTGGTCTACTCTTTGGTCTCTCGTCTTTTGACGACTACAAACGACTCATCCTGAAACCACAGGCCACCGTGTTTTTGCACCACCTCTCTGGTTACATCGAGGTATTTGCCTGATTGCAGCACCTCATTAATGCGACGATCATCAATTTGGGCCACATAAACGGCCGCATTCCACGCCGCCAGCATCGTCGATGTGCCGATGGAGCTGGTTACCTCACCCGGCATCGAATGCAAATGATACGTAAAAAGGGCTTTGTCATCCCCGTGACCTTCAAATGAAAAAATCGGGTCTTCCCGGTCATCTCCGTTTAGCTGGCGATCAATTTCCATCATCAAAACGTGACGTGGGGTGAGAAAAGGATCTTCATCCGGCCAAATTTTGCGAATAATTTCCATCCCGGGGTCTAAACCGGTTGATTGAACCACAATCATGCGGCCGTTGACCGCCAGAGATTGAGCCAGGGGGCGCAGTATTTTGCTGACTTTGGATTTTGCGGGCGTGCGGCCGCGAAATGGCTGGGCCGCCAAAACCAAATCATACTCACCGGGCAAACTTCCCTTTTTCGGAATAACGCTGTTTAAGGCAAACGCATGATCCGACCGGTACAAGACCATTACAGCTGGATTAACGTAAATTGGATTGCCGGTTTTGGGACTTGATTTTGTTTGCCATCCCTCATTCAATACATTTTCCAGCGATTCGAGCTGTTCGTTAAAATCGTGAGCGGTTGAGCCTTCCAGCGGCAAATCCCACCACTTGATCTTCTCTTTCTGCCGCTTTGGTGTGAGCCAGGGAGCCTCAGAGTAAAACATATTGGTCAAAACCACCACCGTCTGCGGATGCTCCGCCAGCCGATCGGCCAATTTCGACAGGGTTAAGCGCACATCTTCCAAGCTAATTTCTTTGCCCACGATCAGCTGAGGCACAGTGGGAAAAGCACAGTGTAATTCTCGCAGCACGTGGGCCAAAACAGAACCATCCCCCATGCCGGCATCAAAAAGTCGCAGGGCGGGTGGTTTTGGTTTTAAATGAGTTAGCTCCTGTCCGATGCGATGGGCCACCACGGTTTTTTCGCTGGTAGTCGTCACAAAAAGCAAATATTTTTCCCGGTTATCAAAAAACCGAAACGGATGGCCTTCTATCGGTTCACGACGTTTTTTCTCTGTCACCAGCCACTTTCTCCTTTCGCCATCACCCCTTTTATCGATCACTCACGGCAAATGTTACCGGCCAATTGTCAATTGGGAATTGCCAATTGTCAACCACTCCGTCATAATCCCCTCCATCCGCTCAAAAAATCGATTTTCTTTCTGCAAAATTGAGGAATTTTTTATGACTGATCACCCTTCCGAATCATTCGACCAGTTCAAAAACTCATTCTCATATGGTTCACGAACCGACTTAAATTTTAAGTTTTTAAAGGGGCTCACTGAAGAGGACGCGGCCGATTTTTTGCAGCAGATGCTGTGGAAACTCGGGGATGCGTTTGATTCAGGTGATTTTGATCCCATAAGAGAACACGTCATCAAGGGACAGATCAAAGCATACGGCCCTACAAAGTGGCGTTATGAAGACGGACCATTTACCCCGCTGTCCAAACCGCTTTCCGATACAAAAGTGGGGTTGTTGACCTCCACCGGCCACTTTGTTGAGGGAGAAGATCCACGGCCGTTTGGTCTGGAAGCGATGACCCAGGAAGAAGCGGCTGACCGCATCAATGATTTTCTAAAAACGCCGCCCCAATTGACCGTTTTGCCTTCAGATATTCCCCCGGAACGGCTGCGCGTTCGGCATGGCGGATACGATATTCGCGGGGTGCAGCACGACCGAAATGTGGCGCTCCCCATCGATCGGCTGCGAGAATTGGACAAAGACGGGGTCATCGGTCGTTTTCATGAAGAAGCGTACTCTTTTGTCGGTGCCTGTGCCCAAACACCCTTGATAAAAAAGGTCGGCCCGCAGTGGGTCGAGACAATAAAAGCGGCCGGCATCGAGGCGATGATCCTGGTTCCGGTCTGACCGGTTTGTCATGTGTCCGTGGGACACATCGCCCGGTTACTTGAAGCGGCCGGAATACCCACCGTTTGCATCGCCACCGAAGCGTTTAAAACGAGAATGGCGGTCATGCATCTACCGCGGGTGGTAGCCACCCCACATCTGATGGGCCGGCCGTTGGGTGTGCCGGGAGATGCAGACGAGCAAAACCGCATCCTGCACGCCGCTCTCCATCTGCTGCAAACCGCCACCCAACCCAATTCCGTCACCACCGTTTCGTCAATCGAAAATCAATAATCGTATTTCGTATCTCGTATTTCGTATCTCGTATTTCGTATCTCGTACTCTCATATTTCGTATCTCGTATCTCGTATCTCAAAAAGGACCTCTCATGTTATCCCTCCTTCTTCCTATCCTAATCGGTCTTATTGGCGGTGCAGCGGCCGGCCTGCAGGCTCCCTTTACCGGCATTATGGGGCAAAAAACCGGCGAACTCACCAGCGTTTTCTTTACCTACGTGGGGGGTGGTGTGGTCATTGCGCTCATTCTGCTTTTCTCCGGTGGGGGGCAGCTCAGCCAGTGGCGCTCAATCCCCTGGTACGCCTTTGCGGCCGGTCCGCTGGGGCTGGTCATTATCGGCTCGCTGGCTTACGCGGTTCCTCGAGTCGGGGCAGCGGCCGCGACCACCCTGTTTATCGCCTCCTGGCTTATCCTTTCGGCCGTTATCGATCAGTTTGGCTGGTTTGGCGTACCGACACAGCCGCTCGATTTAAAACGAGCGCTTGGCATGGCCGGCTTAATGGTAGGCACCTGGCTGATGATTTCTGGAGATTTTTAAGGCAATTTCCCATCCCCAATTTTTCCTATGTTGGCGAAATCCGCCCATTTTTGTGTTTAAATAAATAACAGCGCTTCAATTCACAATCGTGATTTAAAATCAAATCCCATCCAACTATCGGAGGCGATATGGCAAAAGAGCAATCCGGCCCGGTCCAGCGCGTTATCGGGTCACTGATCGGTGTCCTCATAGGGATCGGCCTTTTTTTTGGTGCTTTTTATCTCTTGTGGACCAATGAAGGGCGGGTTGATTTATCAAAAATTACCCGTGACAGCATCGCTATCAATGGCGAAACGGTTGATCCAGCACATGAAGGGCAACTCGTCGCCTTAACCGCTCGCCTGACGGCGAATACTTCTCTCGACGACTCACCCTATCTCAGATCTGGGGAGTATTTGCAGCTTGAACGCACGGCCGAAATGTACGCCTGGGAAGAGGAGGAGGAAACCGACGACGACGGCAACGTGACCGGCTACTCATACAGTCGCGAGTGGACATCCTCACCGGAAAACAGCGCCAGCTTTAACAATCCAAACGGCCATTTCAACCCGCCTATGGACATTCAGTATAAGCTCCATACCGTTGAAACCATCCAGGCCGGTCGTTTCTCTTTTAATACCCAAAACGCATTTCTCATGCACCCCGAACCGCTGCCGCTCAACCGGGAAATGACCATCGACAACCGGGATATCTTTGATGATTTCATTTACATTGGTGACGGCACATTGAGCGATCCGGTTGTGGGTGATATTCGCCTATCCTATACCGCCTACCCGGCTAACGAAATGGGAACGGTATTCGGGTCCCAGAACGGCAGTCAAATTACAACTTATCGCCACACCGATGACGAGACGATCATTTTCCGGGCTTATCAGATGGATCGCGAAACCGCCATTCAGGATATGCGCAATGAATATTTAACCAATTTATGGCTGACTCGCTTGGGGGGCATGGCCATGATGTGGGTCGGCTTAATGCTAATTTTGGGGCCGATCAACGCTTTGCTCGGGTTTATCCCCGTTCTCGGCCGGCTCGGCCGTATGCTTATCGCCGTCGTGACGTTTGTCGTGGCCCTGGTGCTCTCCGCAACCACGATCATCATTTCCGCCATACTGCACAACCTGATCGCCCTGATTATTATCTGTATCATTTTAATTGGCAGCGGATTGGCGTTTTGGCACTGGCGCAATCAAATAGCGAGTTGAGTTATATTCAGGTGGCAGCCTTCTCTCTTCACCTGTGGTGGACTACTAACGCGATGCACCAGTCATTCTGAGCCCTTCGACTTCGCTCAGGGCAGGCTTCGCGAAGATAACGTGTGAAAAGTCAGTAGATGAAAGGGGTGGCCAATATGAAACATATACCTTTGTGTAGGGGCTTGGCTAGCCAAGCCCCCCTCCATTGGCCGATCGGTGTCATTGCCCCCGACCACTTGTCAATCTGAACGCAGCGAAGAATCCCGCCAACAGCCACTAAAAAGCGATTTTGCTGGGAGAAATACGATCAAGCCTGTGCATTTGTAGCCGTTTGAGCATAACCGCAGCCGGATGAGATCCTTCGCTCTGCTCAGGATGACAAGTTGGCCGCGGCTGGGGCATCGGGGTATTTAATTGATTTCTAGTATTCATTTAGCAAATTGGCCGGTTGCCTGCCGTAAGGTCAGGTAACCGGCTTTGATCGGGCTCCGCCCTCGGTGCTGCAGATCCAGTGAATCTAATAGTCGTGATTATTGTTGCTGCGCAACGATTTGTTCCACTTTGATCAGGATTAAATTCATGTCACGGATCTTGCACAAGATCGTAAAAAGTCTGGTTTGATCGGGAATGGTGCCCGTGAGCGTGGTTGTCCCGGCTGGGTCATGAGTGATGACTAGATCATCAAACCACTCTGACCAAGAGGCGTCCAAATAAGGAGCAATGGTGACGACATATCTCATGCGCTTGCTCCTTATGATGCTGCTCTACGTTGGGCCCATCGTTTGCTGAGTGCTCGACCGCCCCAGACAAGAATGACGAGGAGTACGAGTGGTGAAAAGATGAGGAGCTTAGCCAAGCGAGGGAAGGTGAAGAAGCCGGTATTGAAGTCCATTGGCATCGGTTCGAATAAGGTGCGATCAACGACACCTTCATCGAAGTACCCTTGCAGGAGCTTGGTGGCCGCTTCCGGTTGCTGGGTCCAGTAATCCGCCGTATGACCCATATCGGTTAAGATAATTTGCTGACCGTTTTCGAGGGCGGGCAACAGATCGTTGGTGGCATGCTCGGCCGGTGTTGAGAAATCGACGTTGCCGCTGATGAGCAGGGTATCGACGGCTGAAGGTTGAACGGTGCGATATTCGGCCGGAATCCGTTCCATGTTCCAATCTGATGCGGTCGGCCAGATGAGTTCAGCGATCGGGGCGCCCATGATGCTGTCGGGAGCATGGAGCTCGGCATAATCACGATTCGGATCAAAGTCAGCGCTAAATGCTTTGGCGAGAAATTCACCCCAGACGACCATGCCGGGAATGATGAAATCATACGCGATTGACATGAGGGCCAAGCCGCTCGGATCGCCGTTGGCGGCCGCGAGATAGGCGTCGAAGACGAGCGCCGCGCTGTTGCGATTAAACAACATGGCGAAGGCGACTGATTTCGTTTTACCTGGATTGATAGAGAAGAAAAGCCATTTTTCAGGCATATCGGCGTTGACTTGGCGGATTGTTTCGGCCAAATCTGGCAGACTAGCTTCTTGGCCCAGGGTGGCATAATGGATCAGTTGGGCATCGATCACTTCCGGTTCCCAGACAAAACGGCCGGGAGGATTCACCCCGATCATCGCTGAGCGGGTAACCCGTTTAGGATAACGAAGCGCATAAAGCTGGGCGATACGAGTGCCATAGCTTTGGCTGAGGAGATGAATGCGATCATAGCCCAAAGCTTCCCGAGCTGCTTCGAGGTCGTCTGCCACCTCGAGCACACTATAGCCGTCCAAATCGACCCCTTCATCCCGCAAGCGCTGGCTACAGTTGCCAATGGCGGCTTGCATATTGGCTAGTGAGGCCTCTCCGAGTAGGTCATTATCGACCCCTTTTGATGCTTCAGCCACTTCTGGACAGTCAAGATAGACAGAACCATCGATCCCACGGTAGCCAACCAGAATCACATCGTGGTTTTCCAACATCTCGGCCGTCGGCCGGAAGCCCATATTGCTCATGCCCGGTCCACCGGTTAGGTGAAAGATCGGTTCGGCCGGATTGTCGCTGGTTGCTGGAATGCGCTTGACCGGTAGCGTGATCTCCCGTGAAGCGGGATTGTTCCGGTTTTCCGGTACGGTAATGGTTGTGCAATAAGCGGCCGTTTTGGGGGTCCAAAATGAATCGCCGACCAATTTAGTGCTACATTCTTCCCAAACTAAATTGTCATTATCGGTATTGGCAAAGGTGGTTTGAGCACCGAAAAGTGCGCCTAAAAAAGTGATCATACTTAACATCCCTAGAATTGATTGTTTCATACGGTTACCTCGTGAACTAACTTGATGAGATAACGATACGGGATTTAGGGGACCACCACAGCGGCCAAAGGGAGTAGTGGGGGAGTAAAAAGGGAGAAAGGGGAAAGGTAAAAGGTGAAAGGCAAAAGGAAAACGTTGTCCGCGCCCCAAGTAGAGAGGCAAAATCTTGCGTCTCGGCTTCCTATGCAGAACCTAATGTAATCAGAATCAGGGAATGAGTTTGAGTTCCCGCGCCCGAGCCACGGCCGTAGATCGATTATTAACGCCGAGCTTGCCGATGATATTGCTGACATGTTTTTTGGCGGTTGTGTAAGAAATGACCAAGCTGTCTGCGATTTGCTGGTTGGTGGCGCCTGTGGCCAGCAGATCGAGTACTTGACGCTCACGGCTGCTCAGCGGTTCTACCAACGACTGTGCCTCTGGCGGCTCCGTGTTTTCCTCTTGTGCCTCTTCTTCAGGTGATGTAAAGGCGGCCAGAAGTTGGTCTCGATAGGGCGTTGGGCGGCATTGGGCCAATAGGGTAGCCATCGCTTCCCCCTCATTGACATAAAGACGAATGGCCCGTTCTGGCTCCGTGTCCGTTAGTAGCTTTTCTAATCGGTCAATGGCGTGCGCTGATTCTCCCTGTTGGGCTAGGGTCAAGATTGTCAAAATGTCGATCGACCATAGATCGCCACGCCGTTTGCTTTCCGCCGCGAACGAGGCCAACCGCGTGAGTAGGGCAAGCGCTTTGCTCGTTTCACCGAGACAAAGCCAAGCAGCAACCAGGGCTCGAGTCTCAAATTCAAACCTGAAGTTGAGTGGTTTGGTTGCCAGCGACTCATTCTCTTGGGCCCAAGCGGCGACGGCCGCTCGTTCTGAGAGACGCTGGCCGCCTAAACTGATCAACCGAGTTTGCCAGACCGTTTGGGCGGCATTGATGCGCCGTAGCCTATAGTCAGGAGGGGCCTGACTCCTTAAATCGTCTAGCGTAGCTAGGATCGATTCAATCGAAGCGATGTCTTGTCGGGCCCAATAGAGCTCTAGCAAACTCGCCAAACCGTCCACTACGTTGGTCGCACCGGTCATGCGGTACATCTCGGCCGCTTCTTCTAGATAGTCGGCCGCCTGGTTAATCTGATTCCATTGCAAATAGAGGTGGCCCAAATCCCGTAATAGTGGTGCGGCCGCGAGCGGTCGCCGGTCGCTTAGCGCTTCTTTTTTAACGCGCTCTGCGGCCGCGAGCCCCTGTTTGGCCAAGCGTTCGGCTTGGCGCAAATGACCGTAGGTGACATTGATTTGCACCGCTATGGACACCGCCGCCAAGCCTCCCAGCGTATTCCCGACGCGAAGGTTAATGTTGGCCGCTTCTTCAGCGTGGGCCAGCGCTTGCTCTAGATCATTGACAAAGGTGTAGGTGTTGACCAGATTCATAGCTGCGGCCCCACGCATGATCCGGGCAGTTTGACCGGGTTCAGCCAACCGGCTGAGCTGATCATACCCCTGTTTAGAGTAGCGGATACCATCATCGAATTGGCCGGTTCGAGTGGCCAAATACCCGCGGAGCACCGTCATGAGAGGTTCAAGAGGCCAGGCATCGGGATTGGGTAACTTGGGTAAGGCGTTAAGCACCGCCTGGGATTCTTCAAGGCGGCCGACGAACATGAGCACCCAAGCATAGTAATAGTTTAAGCTGAGATTCTGGTGGCGGTGTTCTTCTGGGATTTGATTAATGTAGTGCAAGGCCCGACTGATATCGCCGCGGGTGACCAGATCTTCGATCTCTGCGGCAAGCAGTGCGGCCGCTTGGGCATAATCTGGGGCTTCCAGAGCGTGAAACAGGGCATCATCAAGATAACCGTTGGCGGCGAACCAATCGGCCGCTCGCTTGTGCAATTGGGGAATAAGCTCTGGCTCGCTCTGCTTTAGCTGATGGCGGAGGAGCTCGGCAAACAGATGATGGTAGCGGAACCACGCTTGGCTGTCGTCGAGGGGGATTAAGAAGAGATTGGCCCGGTCAAAGTCGATTAGGCTCGTTTCGTGTGAGGCGCCGTTAACGGCTGTACACAGCGCGCTGCTGAAGCGGCGCAAGACGGCCGTGCGTGTTAAAAACTGTTTGTCTGCGGCCGATTGTTGTCCCAATACCTCATCGACCAAATAGTCCATGATATAGCGATTGCTACCGGTAAAGCGCTCGATAAATTCAGTTCGTTTGGGACGGTCCTGCTGGCTGAGAGACAACGCGGCGAGCTGGAGACTGGCTGCCCATCCTTCGGTACGCTCTTCAAGCGCGGCAACCTCTTCAGGGGTAAGATCGAGGTGCATCAGCTCATTGAGAAAAAGGGCGGTTTCTTCTTCGGAGAAGCGCAACTGGGCTGTACGGAGCTCCACCGCTTGATGGCGCACCCGATAGCGAGAGATCGAAAAAGGGAGCTCCATCCGGCTGGTGACAACTACGTGGAGTGAGGGTGGCGCATAATCGAGCAACGTTGAAAGCAAACGATGGACTGTGGGATCGGTGATAAGGTGATAGTCGTCAAGGACAAGATAAATCGGCTCGGTTCTCTGAGCGAGATCGTTAATTAAGATATGGATGATCTGTATAGGGTCGATGCCGGTCTGCTCTTGGAGGATGGCCACGGCCGTGCTGGCCAAGGTCGGGTCTTGTCGCTTAAAGCCAACGCTGACATAGGTTAAGAAACGGGCAGGATCATTATCTTCTGTGTCGAGTGATACCCAAACAAATGAATGGTCCTGCAACCAGCGAACAGCCAAGGTCGTCTTGCCATAGCCGGCTGGGGCAGACAAGACGGTGAGCTTGCGGGGCAAGGTCTGATTGAGTTGGGCGATCAACTGTTGGCGCGGCATCGTCTCCGGCCGAGTTGGTGGGGGATAGAGTTTGGTACTGAGTATCATCTGCTTCACAGAAAATGTAATTATTCAGCAGGGGTAGGTATGAACACATTCCCCTGCATGGCTTCGGTCAAAATGGGGAAGATATCAAGCCCTTGTTTACGAAGGGTGGAAATGTAGCCTCGAATTCGGCAAAACATTTCAGCCCCTGACTTTGACCGAAAACAATTAGATATTTTTTGCTGAACCTTGACCATTCTCAAATCACGTTCAGCTAAATTGTTATCAAATGGCACCTTAAAATCGGAGCAAACGCGGAGAATATCGCTCTTGTAAGTCACTAAACGATCAATCAAATTGCGCGTTTTCGTTTGCTTGGTTCGACCTCGCTTCCCATTCGGTTTCGCTTTTGGGTTCAGCTGGTCAGCATTTGCTAATAGAAGATCATATTTTGCTTCAATACGAACCAAGGCTATCTTCGGCAAAGCTGTTTTCCCATTTCCACTGGCGATTTGAACCATATTTTTGGCCGTCACCAACAAGCGCATCCGTGATTTCGCCCAGGTCTGATTTGGCTCTCGCTCAAGAACTGCATTCAATTCTCGAATGAGATGCGCATTGCACAAAGCATGCTTGCAAGCCACTTTCAAATAAGATCGGTAAAAGTCATGAACCGCGATTCCTTTGTAATGGGGTAATATCTCTCCGGCCTCATGAGCCCGTGATCCTCTTGCTTTGTGAGAGTCGTAAAACGTCATCAATTTGGTTGAGGCAACATGCAACCATTCCGTTTTTGCGCCAACTCGATGCCCTGTTTCGTCACAATGAATCACTGGTTCATTGACAATGGCCTGACGAATCTGTTTTTCTGCCTCTTCCAGTTGCTTGTACCCATCTTGAAGCATCTGGTAAAGCGTTCCGGTGCTCGGTGAAATTCCATACAGCGTTTCTATGAGCTCTTTTGTCCGTTCATATGGCAACAATTGGTACACCATCAGGTAATTGACCAACGCTCTGAGGCCAAAACCATATTGGACATTTCCTTTAAGGCGCTCCGGCAACTGACCTGTGTTCATTTGGCCACAACATGGGCACATTTTTGTGATCGATTGATGCTCCGTGACCACAATTTGAGGCGGTGGTATATCCACAACTTGTTTTTTACGCCCAATTTCACCTTCAATACCGCTCAAATCGTGGGCACAATTTTGACAAATGGTTGATTCATATTGAATCACCTCGTCAACGTCGTCCCTCATTTTTAAGGTTGTTCCTTGATGGCCTGATTGGCCACCCGGTTTCCGCTTCTTTTTGTCTCGATTCGGTTTTGGTTTCGGCAACCGTTTTTTCAAACCATCACTTGAAGGTGGTTTGTCGCTATTCTTGCTGTTTTTGTTTAAGCGCTCTTCTAATTCTTTGACCCGTTGCACCAGTTGCTCAACTTGCTCAACTTTCTTCAGCAACTGCTCAAACACATCAGCAACGGCCTCTGGCCCTTGCTCATATAAATCGTAAATGTCTTGGCGCGTTAACATACCTGCCAAGGTATCTCATTATCAAATTTCAGCAACCTGCTGAACAATTACGATTTCTAAATAATTTAACTGACTCAAGTGTCTCAATCTTTTCCGATCATTGTCAGCTGTTCAAGTCCACCACCATAAATTAGAAGTCCAAAAAATTGGGTCCCATCATTTTAAATTATCGGGTAGAATTGACCTGTAAAAGCCTCAAAATAATGTAGTCCAAGAAAAAAATAGAGAAGGGTTGGGAACTTTGCAGCAGAATAAACCTTTACCTGGCCACCAATATCAGCTGTGGCCAAATCTAAATGATCCCTCAAGGATGTTGCCGGGATCAGAACGGCCAGACACTCATATGCGCGCGGCACAGGTCAAGGCGTTTCAAACAACCACGCGTTCCCAACGAGTGGCCTGGCACGATTATCACCTTTCTGTAAAAGTGTTGACCCGCTTCTACAATTTCAAGACCTCATTTTTAATTCGCGGGCAGGAAAATTTGGGTGGCAGCTGGCATCTCAAATTACATACCGATCCCCTCATCACCACCACAGCGATTCCCCCCACGGCTGAAAAAAAATGGCCGCTGATCCATATCTTGCAGAAATATCAGCCAACAAAAATAATGATGGGTGAGGTAGAAGATTTACTTATCAATGAGGACTTTCTGGCTGTTAAGCTGCTCATCAATATGGAGGATTCTTCATTTTCATGGTGGCTTGTTGGGCAGGCCCACCTCCAACCAGAGCTTCCTTTTTTATCGGGGATCGATCTTGAAAAAAGCACCCCTATGACCGCCCCATACAACCTTGAACCTTCCGACCGAAGTGAAAAAAAACGTACGGAAGAAAAAAATGCCGCTTTACAGCTTGAAGTATTGGTTTTCCAGCCTCTTAAAGCGGTCCACGCCCCGCGATTTAAAAAGAGTTTTGCAGCAATCGCTAAATGTAAACCCGGTAAAATTCACATCGACGGGGTATTCAACACCCACACCTCAATCGCCATCCTGATCACCGTTCACAGCAAAAAAGCGGTTAAGAGAATACTTGATTATTGCCGCAAACATCATCAATCTTTGATGCATCGGCTAAAAATCACCCCCTTCCACGATCTTGGTTATCCTCGCCAACTATTTTGGGAAACGATTAACAATCAACCTCTTCAAGAGGAAGATTCTTTCATTAAACCCTCAATTTCGTTGTCGCAGGATATTTCCACCTAAATATGGGGAGTGTATGCAAATTCAGACCCGGATTGATTAAATGGTGGTGGAAACAGATCTTTCAGTTTCTCTTTATCGATTTCCAGAATTTCTAAAGCGATTAATTTTTCAACAATTTGAAAAGCAGCCTGCTTGGGGAAAAGACGGCCGGTATCAATGGCCAACTCGGGATCTAGCGGAGGCTCATATTCAATTCCCATTCCCGGTACCAAATTATTGTTTCCGGCCTTTGCATAAATCCCTTTTGGATCCCGCGCCTGGCATACTTCTAAAGCACAATCTACAAATATTTCGCCAAAACGATCAATTTCGTCGCGCACCCGATCACGATATTCTCGCTTATTGGCCGTTGCCGCAATGATGACGTTGACGCCGCTGCGCGCCAGCCAAATCGCCATCGATCCCAACGCGTTGTAAAAGTAATCGCGCTCCTCACTTCCAAAAGTGGGGTTAGGCGTCAGTAACTCACGCATTTCATCCGAATCCATGACGACAAGCGGCAGATCCAGTCGAGACATAACTCGCTGAATTGCGTCAGCTAGGGATGTTTTTCCGGAAGCCGGTAGTCCGGTCAACCAGATCACAAATCCTTCTGTGTTTCGTCGTATCGTTTTCATAATACACCTAAATAGTGATTAATTCCCTGCCAGTCGAACCGGCCGTCAGCCAGGACGTTGCAGGCAAAATTGATTAACCGCTGTCGGGCTTGATGGCTCATTTTGGGATACCACTCGGGGCTGGCCAAAACCAAAGCTCGCCACGCTATCCACGGTGCAATTTCCTGAAGAATCTCCATATCGTCTGTTTGGTGAAGATATGTCGTCCAGAAAATTTCGTAAAGTTCTTGAAATGGTCCGTGCAGTTCTTTATCCATCTGCAGGGCGAAAAACAGGTAGTTAATTGAAAGCGCAGCCACATCATCGGATGGTGCCCCCCAACTGCCTCGACTGCGATCTATTAATTGAAACGATAAATCGTCCCCAAACAAAATATTGAATGGGTGAAAATCCCCGTGCACCTGACAAAGTCGATTGATGCGATCTTTTAATCGCCAGCGCCAGTGATTTGCCGCATCCTCAATGGAGCGCAGGGTATGGTCTGACACAAAATCGGCGTGCCCATACCCATCAATGATCCCCATGATCCCTTCGCCATGACCAACTAAATCGCGCAGGCGACGGCGCCAAAGCAGTGGATCATGATGCTTTACGGCGTGAATTTCTACCAAATACAAGGCAATGGCGCGCGCCCGCTCACGATCCAGCTGTGAAATTTCGCCGGAGTCGCGAATGCGCAGTAAATCCTCGGCATAAGGAATTCCGGTGGCATAAGGGGTTAATAAAATGCATTCTTGAACGTTTTTTAGGGAAACCAGAGAGCGATCAGCCTGAATACCCACAATGTCAATAGCCGGCACATGCCCCTCCAGCAAATTAAAATTGTGATAATCTCGCCAAACTTCAGCGACCCGATCTGATTCTCTTTCTCGGCCGTAGCCGTTGCGCAACACCGGCCGAATGACGATATCGTGTTGACATTTATCTACTTCGTACCAGATGCGAATTGGTTGCCCATAACCAAACCCCTTTAGCTGTGCCGCAGAATCGGGGTCATCTCCCAGAGTAGAGATTTTTTGCAGATGAACCGGCCGCTGGTGAATCGTAGTGAGGTAATTTTCGAGAGCACCTATCGTTATAATCTGTTCATCCATAGCCATCACCACCTTGGTTTTAGAGTACTACGATCAACTGGCGAACATAAGTGTTAAATGTCATCCCGTGTAGGTGACGAAAAGACTCCTTTTCTCCCCCCTCTGTTCTGCCATTTAAGTAAGTGGGTTTTTGGGCAGAAAACCACCCAAAAACCCACATCAATAGCTCGTTAACTTTCATTTAAAACCGCATGAGCGGCCGCCAGTCGAGCAACCGGCACCCGGAATGGCGAGCAAGAAACATAATCCAAGCCGAGCTTGTGACATATGGCGATGCTCGATGGCTCACCACCGTGCTCACCGCAAATTCCCACTTCGAGGCCTGGACGTGTTTCTCTGCCCAGTTCAGTCGCAATGCGCATCAAACGGCCAACGCCGCGATCATCCAGTTTGGCAAATGGATTATCAGTCATGATGCCGCGCTGCTGATACTCAACGAGGAAACCGGCTTCCGCGTCATCTCGGGAGATACCGTACGTTGTTTGGGTCAGGTCATTGGTGCCAAATGAGAAGAACTGCGCTTCACCAGCAATTTCATCAGCCGTTAAAGCCGCCCGTGGAATTTCGATCATGGTGCCAAACTCATAATCAATTTCCATCTTCTCTTCTTCCATAACCACTTTTGCTTCTTTTTCCAAAGCTTTGCGCTGCACCTTCAACTCGTTGACGTGGCTGGCCAGCGGAATCATTACCTTTGGCTTCACCGTGATCCCTTCACGGGCACAGATAATGGCCGCCTCAAAAATCGCTCGGACCTGCATCCGGGTCAATTCTGAAAGCAAGATGCCAAGGCGCACACCACGAGTCCCTAACATCGGGTTCGATTCACGAAGCGCTTCTACACGAGATAGAAACTCTTCTTTTGTGCGCAGTTCATCAAGTGCCGCATCGAGGGCTGCCAGAGAGGTCAAATGCTGAATCTGAATCTTGAGATCGCTGATTTCGCGCACCAAATCCTCGTATGCCGGGAGGAATTCATGGAGAGGCGGATCGATCAGACGAATAATGACCGTTTTGCCATCCATCACCCGGAACAAACCGGCAAAATCTCCCCGCTGCATCGGCAGCAGCGCTTGAATGGCTTCGTTGCGCACAGAAGGTTCTTTGGCCATGATCATGCGCTGCACAATCGGCAGACGCTCTGTTTCAAAGAACATGTGCTCAGTCCGGCATAAGCCGATCCCTTCCGCACCATATTCACGAGCGCGTTCAGCATCAGCCGGGTAATCTGCGTTGGCCCGAATACCCAACACGCGAATGCCGTCGGCCCAGCTCAGGAGCTTGTTGAGATATGGATTACTAAAATCAGGAACGACCGTCGGCATCTGCCCTTCGTAAACTAAACCGTTGGTCCCATCCAGAGAAAGCCAATCCCCTTCTTTGACCACCAGGCCATCATGGGTTAACAGACGTTGATCGAGATCGATCTCCAACCCTTTGACGCCAACCACGGCCGGTTTGCCAAATTGGCGAGCAACCAGCGCCGCATGGCTTGTCCGTCCACCGCGGCTGGTCAAGATCCCTTCGGCCGCCAACATCCCGTGGACATCATCCGGCTTCGTTTCCGGACGGGCCATAATGACCTTTTGACCCTCATTTGCCCAACGTTCAGCGGTGTCCGCATCAAAAGCAACAACACCCACGGCCGCACCCGGAGACACATTCAACCCCTTGCCAAACGGTTTGGTGGTTTTAACAACTTCGCTGTCCAGCTGTGGATGGAGGAAAAAGTCGATTTGATCCGGTTGAACGCGCATGACCGCTTCTTCGGCCGAAATTAACCCTTCGTCTACCATGTCAACCGCGATTTTCACTTCGGCCTGAGCGGTACGCTTGCCGTCGCGGGTCTGCAGTAGCCACAATTTGCCTTCTTCAACGGTAAATTCCATATCCTGCATATTGCGGTAATGCTTTTCAAGGTTCTCAGAAATCTTTTCAAATTCCCCGTAAATTTCCGGCATTTCTTCCTGCAGGTCGGTTAACGGCCGGGTCAGCCGGATACCGGCTACCACGTCCTCACCCTGGGCATTAAACAAGAAATCTCCTTCAATTTCTCGTTCACCTGTGGAAGCATTGCGCGACATCGCCACACCGGTGGCTGAATTCTCACCCAAATTGCCAAAGACCATCGTTTGAATGTTGACGGCCGTTCCCAAATTGTGAGAAATGCCGGCCGCATTGCGATAATCAATGGCCCGCTTGCCGTTCCATGATTTAAATACCGCTTCTGTGGCCATCTTGAGCTGATCGTAAGGATCGGTTGGGAACAATTCGCCGGTATAGGTGCGATAAATTTCTTTAAACCGGTCAGTTACCAGTTTCCAATCATCTGCTGTCAATTCGGCATCGGTTTCCACACCGGCTCGTTTGCGGCGGGCTGTAATCACCGCTTCAAACACTTCATCAGGAACCCCCATGACAACGCTGCCAAACATTTGAATCAATCGCCGATAAAGGTCATATACAAAGCGGGCATCTCCATAGCGCAACACCATGCCCTCAACGACCTCATCATTTAAACCGATGTTCAAAATCGTGTCCATCATTCCAGGCATTGAGAATTTGGCTCCAGAACGGCATGAAACCAGGAGAGGGTTATTGGGATCGCCGAGGGTCCGGCCGGTAGCCTCTTCAATTCCTTTGACAGCGGCTAACTCTTGTTCCCACATGCCACCGGGGAAACTCTCACCAGCGGCGAGATATGCGTTACACGCTTTTGTGGTGACCGTAAATCCTGGAGGAACCGGTACATCCAGGCGGGTCATGTCGGCCAAATTGGCTCCCTTACCACCCAGTAACGCCCGTACATCTTCCCAATCACCACCAACCGATTCAATTGCTTGCTCTATTTCACGAAACAAATATACAAATTTAGCTTCACTATCGCGCGAATCTTTATCTTCAAATTCGCGGACCATATCATCCATCATGGGATTGCTCCTTAATAAAAATGGTTGCTTTTACTCCCTGATTCCGCAGATAAAAGGTGAAAGGTTGAAGGTGAAAAGTGGCAAATTTTTAGCTGCATTGTCCGGGTACCAGACAGCTGCAGCCTAAATCTCTCTTCCACTAAAAACCCTAAACCTTTCACCCCTCACCTACAAAATTTGGGCATTATCAAACTGAAAAAACATTAACCATCAAAGGTCAACATCTCCATTATGGCACCACCCTACGCCCCCACGTAGTGTCAATGGGGAGGTGTTTCAGGTGACATTCGTCACTTGGAGTGATTTAAGGTTGGCCAAATGGAAGTTTTTGTAAGGGGGCTGGAATGAATGACATTTATCCGATTGTTCGGTGTGTTCTGTCACTGGAGAGTAATGGAAATTTAACCTAGATTAAAACCGGAGAAAAAGAACAGCTAATTAATAATTGCTAATTGCTAATTGCCAATAGCTAACGGCTAGAGACAAATAATTTCTAGCTATTAGCTATTAGCTTTAGCCGTTAGCAATTAGAAGGATTTACAATGAGTCTCAAGAAGTTTGCGACAATTGATGCCAATGAAGCGGCCGCCCGGATTGCCCATAAGGTCAATGAGGTGATCGCCATTTATCCAATTACCCCAGCTTCACCAATGGGGGAATGGGCTGACCAATGGTCAGCAGAAGGGGAAAAAAATATTTGGGGTGCGATACCTCACGTCATTGAAATGCAATCAGAAGGTGGCGCAGCGGGTGCCGTTCACGGCTCGCTGCAAACGGGGGCCCTGACCACGACGTTCACCGCATCCCAGGGGCTGCTGCTGATGCTTCCCAACATGTACAAAATCGCCGGTGAGTTGACCTCAACCGTCTTCCACATCGCCGCCCGTTCTGTCGCCGCCCAGGCGCTCTCGATCTTTGGCGATCACAGCGACGTCATGGCCGCCCGGCAAACCGGTTTTGCCATGCTGGCTTCCAATTCGGTCCAGGAAGCGATGGACATGGCCCTGATCAGCACGGCCGCTACCCTAAAATCCAGAGTGCCCTTTCTACACTTTTTTGATGGGTTCCGCACCTCCCATGAGATCAACAAAATTGAATTAATCGATAACGATACCATTCGCACCATGATTGATGATCAAATGGTGCAAAATCACCGCCAGCGCGGCTTAAGCCCCGACCGGCCGGTGGTTCGCGGGACGGCTCAAAATCCTGATGTCTTTTTCCAAGCCCGCGAAAGCGTCAATCGCTTTTACGAAGCGTGCCCCGATATCGTCCAGCAGGAAATGGATCAATTTGCCGAGTTAACCGGCCGCCAATATCATCTCTTCGATTACTATGGCGCACCCGATGCGGAACGCATCATCATCCTGATTGGCTCGGCCGCCGAAACCGCTGTTGAAACCGCCGAATACCTCGTTGAACAGGGAGAAAAGGTGGGTGTGGTGGTTGTGCGGCTCTACCGGCCGTTTGCCACAGAAGCTTTCCTCAAAATCCTGCCGGCCTCAACTCGTTCGATTGCCGTTCTGGATCGCACCAAAGAACCTGGGGCCACCGGTGAACCGCTTCTGCTGGACGTCACATCAGCCATCTTTGACGGGGTCTCCCAGGGCAAAACCGCATTTTCAGCGCTGCCAAAAATTGTCGGCGGCCGCTACGGTCTCTCCTCCAAAGAGTTTACCCCGGCCATGATCAAAACGATTTTTGACGAGCTGCAAAAAGAGAAGCCAAAAAGCCGCTTCACGATGGGTATTGTGGATGACGTTACCCACCTGAGCCTGCCGTGGGACCCCGCATATAACATCGAAAGAAACGACACAACCCGCGCCGTCTTTTATGGCCTGGGGGCTGACGGCACCGTGGGCGCCAACAAAAATACGATTAAAATTATCGGTGAAGGGACCGATTTGTTCGCCCAGGGGTACTTCGTCTACGATTCTAAAAAATCAGGGGCGGTTACCGTCTCCCATTTGCGCTTTGGACCCCGGCCGATCCGGGCCACCTACCTGATTGAAAAAGCAAATTTTGTCGCTTGTCATCAATTTAGCTTTATCGAGCGCTATGACGTTTTGCGCATGGCCGCTCCCGACGCAACCTTCTTGTTAAACAGCCCGTACGATGCTGAAGAAACCTGGGCCCGACTCCCGCACTCGATGCAGGAAACCATTATCAACAATAATTTGAGCTTCTACATCGTTGATGGGTACAAGCTGGCCCGAGAGGTCGGCTTGGGAAGACGCATCAACACGATCATGCAAACGTGTTTCTTCGCCCTGAGCGGCGTTTTGCCGCAGGATGAAGCGATCGCCGCCATTAAAAAGGCAATTTACAAGACCTATCGCAAACGCGGACAGCTCATCGTCGATCAAAACAACGCGGCCGTTGATCAGGCCCTCTCCCATCTCATTCAGGTTGACGTGCCGGCCGCGGCCTCCAGCAACTTTGAACGGCCGCCCATTATCCCCGACACCGCTCCGGAATTTATCCAGTCGGTCACCGCTCGCATCATTGAGGGGCTTGGTGATTCTCTTCCGGTCAGCGCTCTCCCCATTGACGGCACGTACCCGACCGGCACAACTCAGTGGGAAAAGCGAAATATTTCTACCGAAATTCCGGTTTGGGATTCTGACATTTGTATCCAATGCGGCAAATGTGTCTTTGTCTGCCCTCACTCGGTTATCCGCATGAAGGTGTTTGATCCGGAAACGGTCGGCGAGATGCCGGAAACCTTTAAAACCGCCAAGGCGCGCTACAAAGAATTTCCGGATATGCAGTTCTCCCTGCAGGTGGCTCCGGAAGATTGCACCGGCTGTACCCTTTGTGTGACCGCCTGCCCGGTTAAAAACAAAAAACAGCCAAAATTCAAAGCCATCAATATGGCCCCGCAGGCCCCCCTGCGCGAACCGGAAAAAGAAAATTGGGAATTCTTTGAGACGATTCCTGAACTGCCGCGGGATCAGCTGAAGCTAAATCAGGTGAAATACTCCCAGCTGATCGATCCGCTGTTCGAATTTTCCGGTGCGTGCGCCGGGTGTGGCGAAACCCCTTATTTGTCTCTCTTCAGCCGTCTCTTTGGTGACCGTTCGGTTGTCGCCAATGCCACCGGCTGTTCCTCAATTTATGGCGGGAATTTGCCGACAACACCGTGGGCTAAGAATGACGACGGCCGCGGACCGGCCTGGTCGAATTCTCTGTTTGAAGACAATGCTGAATTTGGCCTGGGCATGCGCGCCGCCCTCGACCAGCGTGTCGATTATGCCCATACCCTGGTCGAGTCCCTGCGAGAGGTTATTGGAGAACCCTTGGCTACCAGTCTGCTCGCGACCGAACAGGCAAATGAAGAAGAAATTGCCCAGCAGCGAGAACGGGTCGAGACCTTAAAATCCCTGCTTCAAGACAAAATTAAGGCCACCTCCAACGGGCATGCCGCATCAATGGAACAACTGCTCAGTTTGGCGGACGTCCTGGTTAAAAAGAACGTGTGGATCGTCGGTGGTGATGGCTGGGCCTACGATATTGGGTACGGCGGGCTTGACCACGCCCTGGCCTCTGGCCGAAATATCAATATTCTGGTCATGGATACCGAGGTATATTCAAACACCGGTGGCCAAATGTCAAAAGCGACCCCCCGTGGGGCGGTAGCCAAGTTTGCGGCCGCCGGTAAGCCACTGGGCAAGAAAGATTTGGCGATGCAGGCGATTAGCTATGGCAATGTTTATGTCGCTCGAATCGCCTTTGGGGCCAATGATGCCCAAACCATCAAGGCGTTTATCGAAGCTGAATCGTACGACGGGCCAAGCCTGATCATCGCCTACAGCCACTGTATCGCCCACGGTTATGATTTGAAATTTGGCATTGATCAGCAAAAAGCGGCGGTCATGACCGGGTATTGGCCACTTTACCGCTATGATCCACGACGGACTGAAAACGAGCAAAATCCGTTCCAGCTCGACAGCAGGCCACCGCGCAAAAATCTGGAGGAGTATATCTACAACGAAGGGCGATATCGCATGCTCAAACAGAAAAATCCTCAGGCAGCTGCGGAACTTCTAAAATTAGCCAAGGCCGATCTCGCCAAACAGTGGCAGACGGTTGAGGACCTCGCTAATTAGGTGATAGGTTATGGGTGCTGGGTATTAGGTGATGGGTAACGGGTTATGGATACTTCTCCAACACCCAACACCCAACACCCAACACCCAACACCCAACACCTAATTACCAAAGGACGACACCTAATGAATCTCACAACCAACTATCTCGGTTTATCGTTAAAAAACCCCGTGGTTCCATCGTCATCGCCTCTTATGCGCGATTTGGGTCACATGAAAGAAATGGAAGATGCTGGGGCGGCCGCCCTGGTGCTGCACTCTCTTTTTGAGGAAGAAATTAATCAGGAAAGTCACGTTCTCGACCGCTACCTCAGTGAAGGCGCCGACAGCTTTGCCGAGGCCCTTTCTTATTTTCCTGAAGCTGAAACGTATGCGGGAATCGGTCCCGATGGGTACCTGCGCCATATCGAAAAGGCTAAAAAAGCGCTCGACATCCCGATTATCGCCAGCTTAAACGGGGTATCTACCGGCGGATGGATTCGTTACGCCAAAGAAATTGAAGCGGCCGGAGCAGACGCCCTGGAAGTTAATCTCTACTACATCCCCACCGATCTGGAACTCACTTCCATCGAGGTGGAACTTCTTTACCTCAATGTGCTTCACGATCTTAAAAAACACATCAAATTGCCTATCGCCTTTAAACTCAACCCGTTTTTTAGCGCCACGGCGAACTTCTGTTATCGGCTGGTCAACGCCGGGGTAGACGGATTGGTGATGTTTAACCGCTTCTATCAGCCGGATCTTGATTTGGAGGCCCTGGAAGTGATTCCAAACCTGGTGCTCAGCCAATCATCTGAACTGCGGCTGCCCCTGCGCTGGATCGCCATTCTTTATGGCCGGGTAGACGTTGATTTTGGTCTCACAACCGGGATCCATAACGCCCAGGACGTGCTCAAAAGCATTGCCGCGGGCGCCAACGTGGCCATGCTCACTTCGGAACTGCTGCAAAAAGGAATCGGTCGAATCTCCGATATCTTGACCAACATGGAAGAGTGGCTGGAAGTAAATGAGTACGAGGATATCGATCAGCTGCGCGGCAGCTTGAGCCAGTTAAACTGCGGCGCGCCGGCAGCATTCGAACGGGCCAACTACCTCAAGGCTGTAAAATCGTACGTCATTTAATCTTGCCAATTGATAAATTATTATTGATTATTCTCGAAATAAGGGGCGGTCAGCTCAATCGCAGCAGCGGCCGCCTCTTCTGCTGAAACCTGACCGTAAAACGCCCGCTCAATTTCTTTGCCGGTTATTTCTTCAATTGCCGTCCACCCGGCCATCACCGGTACCCCGCGCAGCTGATCAACCGTATCGATAAACGTCTGCGCATTGGCCGGCGGCAGCCCGTCAAGAAATGCCGGTGACTGAGCCACATCCGGCCGCGATGGGACCGTCCGGCCGGAGCGAGCCACAATCGTTTGCCCCTGCACGCCGTTGGCAAACTCGATAAATTGCCAGGCGGCCTCTTTGTTTTCCGCCGCTGCCGCCAGGCAGTAAGCGTCGCTGTGCAGGATGCCGATCCATTCGTCTTGGGTGATCGGCAGGCGAACGACATCCCATTCAAAACTATCAATTGTCCGATAGGTCGGCACCCCGCGGCGGCTGTTAAAATACATCGCCAGCCCACCGTTTAACCAGCGATTTTCACTGGGCTCGGCCGCTTCCGCATTGGCGTTCGGCACCACCTGGTCCACCGTCTGCAGCGCGATAAATCGTTGGAAAACCGTCAGGACCTCCGGCTGATCCAGCGTTAAGCGGCTCGGCTGCAGCGGATCATCCACAATATCGAGGCCATCTTGCCAAATAAAGGGGGCCAGACGAAATAAATTTGGAGCGATACCCGCTCCATATTGGTCAATTTGGCCGTCTCGATCATGATCCTGCGTCAGCTCTTGTGCGGCCCTCATAAAATCCTCCCAGCGCCAATTGTCTTCAGGATAAGATACGCCGGCCTCATCAAATAAATCCCGATTATAATATACAACCAGGCTCGAAACATTTTGGGGGACGCACCACAATCGCTCCCGCCATTCAAAGCTGCTTAGGGCGATGGGAAAAAAATCGCTGCGGTTGATGATCTCGCTTTGCTCGATGTAGGTATCAAGCGGTTCCAAACCACCCTGACCGGCAAAAGAGGCAAATCGCCGGTAGTTGATCAACATCACGTCCGGCGGTGTCCCGGCCGAAAAAGCGGTTGCCAACCGCCGCCGATAATCCGATTGGGATGGAATGTGCTGCAGCTGCACCTTGATTTGGGGGTTTTGCTCGTGAAACGCCTCAACCAACGACTCATAAGCGGCCAGCTCAGCCGGATCACCAAAAACGGAAAAGGTAACCGCCGGTGGTGGCGGGGTACATCCCTGAACAAAGACAAGAAAAACAATCCCCAAAAAAGAAAACAGCCGGTTTTTCATATACGCTCCCGTCTGGCTCGGCTCCGGGTTGGAAAAAGACCGGTTGGACGCTCCCGCCAAAAAACCCGCTGCATGGTGATAAACACCACCAAAACCGGCAAAATCATAAACACAGCCCCCACCATCAGTAAAGGAATGTTGGTTTGATCGAGCTGCCTGATTAATTGTAATCCAACCGGCAGGGTATATTTCCCCGTATCAAAAATGTACAGCACCGGATCGGTGAAATCACTCCAGAATTTGACAAAGGCCAACACCACCACGGCCGCACCTGTCGCTCGCGAGAGAGGAGACCCGATGTATACCCAAACCTGCCACCAGGAGGCCCCATCCATGCGGGCGGCTTCGTAAAGATCCTGTGGGATTCGGCGAAAGGTCCAGTAAAAAAGCAAAATAAAAAGCGGATTCCCCCCCATAAATGCCGGAGCAATGAGTGCCCAAAGGGTGTCGAGCAGACCAAAAAACTGGAAAACCCGAAAGCGAATGATCCAAAAAGCCACCCCGGGAATCACCAGCATGATCGCCATCAGCGGCACAAGGAGCCGCCGCCACCGATAGGGAAGACGCGACAGGCCAAACCCGGTGATTGAGGCAAAAAACCAGGTTAAGGGCACGGCCACCGCCGCGACGCGAACGGAGTTTAGAAAATACCTGGCAAAGGGAACGATAGAAAAAATAGCCGTGTAATTACTCCATTGTGCTTCCGATGGCCACCAAACGATGGTTGACGGTGGGGGTGAGCCAAGCGGCCGTAGGGAAATAACCACCGCCCAGTAAAACGGCAGAAAAAAGGCCAGGGCGATAACGCTTGCCGCCAGCAGGCGGGCGATCCGGCCGATTTGATGCCGACTGCCTCTCGTCATTCTTTCACCACCGAAAAATCGGTAATGGCCAGAGTAATCAGACCGGTAACCAATAAAACAAAGAGAAGCAAAGCCGCGGCCATCCCCAGCTCGAGAAAATCAAACGCCATTTCATAAACCAGGAGAGGCACAAAGGTGGTGGCGTAGTACGGCCCCCCATAAGTAATGATAAAAGAGGGGGCAAATGTGTTTTGCAAGCTGACCAGCAAATCGCGCCCAACCAGCAGCAGCAGCCAGGGAAGAAGCAGAGGCATGGTGATGTAGCGAAAAGCGCGCCACCGATCAGCGCCATCAATCGCGGCCGCTTCGTAAACGTCCTGCGCGATTGTTTCCCTGGCGGCCAAAAGCAGAACAAACCCCTCACCGATTTGAAATGTGGCCAGGATCACCATGCCCAATCGGGCATAAACCGGGTCGGTCAACCAATTGATGGCCGGCAAGCCAACCGCCCCCAGTAGCAAATTGAGTGGTCCATAAACCGGGTTTAAAATCCACAGCCAGATCAAGGCATAAGCCGCCTCCGGAATAACCGTAGGCAAATACACCACGCCGCGCAGCACGCCAAACGGCCGTTCCCGGCCGCGCAAGAGAAGCGCCATACCCAATGCTCCGGCCGTCCGCAGCGGAACCGCCAGAGCCACAAAAATTCCGCTGTTGACCAGGCCGGTCCGCACAATTTCCGACTGCGCCAGACGCAAAAAGTTGTCCAGTCCGACCCACACAGGGGCAGAGACCGCATTAAAATCCGTAAAGGCCAATCCGGCCGTGACCAGCGTTGGCCAAACGATCAATAAAGAGGAAACAACCAGAAACGGAAATAAAAAATACCAAGGAGAGAACCATCGCCAGCGATTGCCATGGGACATAAGGATGGAATTATACGCGAAATTTTAAGAATTGTGGATCGGTTTGTCATCCTTTCACGCGATCAGACGATTGTCTTATAGACACAACTTTTGAAGTTTTGTACATTCAAAATACAGGTTTTAGCACAGGTACACAGCATAGGAATTGAAATAAGATGGCTCAAATCAACATTGAATCACCCTCCCGTTTACTTCCCCCCCAACCGGCACGGTGGCCTATCATCGGGCATATGAATTACCTGACTTCCGGCGAAATGTACAAAACATTTCTGAACCTTCATCGGGAGCTCGGGGATATTTTTTATTTGAACGTTTTAAATAAACGTGAGGTAATCGTCGTTCGCAGTCCGCAAGCGCTCCAGCACGTCTTGCAAATGAATAATAAAAATTACATCAAAGGCGAAGAGCTCGACGTCGTGCGGCCGCTCATCGGCCAGGGATTATTTACCAGTGAAGGGGATTATTGGCGACGGCAGCGGCGCATGATGCAGCCGGCTTTTCACCGCAAGCAAATCGCCCTGCTGGCTCAGGTAATGATCGATACTACGGCCGAAATGCTTGAGCGTTGGGGGACATTGGCTCGCAGCGGACAGCCCGTCAAAATTCAATCGGAAATGATGGCTTTAACCATGGAAATCGTCACCAGGACGCTTTTTACCAACTCACTAGAGCGCGATGAAATTGACGCCATGAGCGACAACATCGGCCTTTTACTGAGCATTATTACCCACCGCGGTGAGCGAATTATTGATCCCTTAAGCAAATTTCGCTTTCAGGAGAAAAAAGCGTTTGACGACGGGATCGCCAAAGCGGATCAGCTCGTTTATCGCCTGATTGAAGAACGGCGTAAGTCTGGGATCCGGCAAGATGACCTGCTCGATATGCTTCTCCATGCTGAAGACGCCGACACCGGTGAGAAAATGAACGATCGGCAAATTCGGGATGAAGTGATCACCATGTTTTTGGCCGGTCATGAAACAACGGCTATCGGGCTGTCGTGGGCGCTGGCCCAGCTGTCAAACCATCCCGACATCTGGAGCAAGGTTAAATCAGAGGTTGATGAGGTTCTCGGCGGTCGGATGCCGGAAGCCTCTCACTTTACCCAACTCAAATACACCCAGGCGGTTTTCCAGGAGTCCCTTCGCCTCTACCCACCCCTGCCGCTGACCGGCCGCACCGCGCTTGAAGATGATGTCATCCACGGCTATCGAATCCCGGCCGGTTCACAGGTTTTGGTTAATTTTTACGCCGCTCACCACAACCCGGCCGTATGGATTAATCCCGGTTCATTTGAGCCAGATCGCTTTCTGCCGGAAAATATGATTGACCGGCCGCGCTATGCGTATGTGCCGTTTGGGGGCGGCCCCCGTCAATGTATTGGCAACAACTTTGCCTTAATGGAGGGAACGATGGCCCTGGCGATGATCGCCCAAAAATTTGACGTCACCCTACTGCCGGATGTTCCCCTAACCCCAAATGCCATTGGCACCCTGCGGCCGCTTTCGACCCTGCCGGCCAAATTAACGGTTAGAATGGAAATGGCCAATCTGGTCAATTAACAGACTTGACGCTCAAACAACATCTTGCTATGATGCGATCCATGTCTCATAAACGGAACGAAAGGTTTTATTATTACGGGTACCAAACACCATGCCGCCGATATTAGGCAGGTTCGTATCCCGTGCCTGTTAAGTGAATCAAGGCGGCCAGTGGCCGCCTTTTTTGTTGATAAATGGCGGACAGGTAAAATTCCGTCAAGCTCCCCTCCCCGCGTCGGGGAGGGGCTGGGGGAGGGGTATGTTGATCGCGAAAAGACCCACCCCCTACCCCCCTCCCGAATCGGGAGGGGGAATTTGTTGGACTAAAAAACGCACTTCAATCCCTCGGCTGCGCTCAGGACAGGTTCTGTGAAAATCCATGTTAACCTGTGGCTAAAATTTTTAGAGAATGCAGTCCTAAGTCAACTTCAATAAAATAACTGAATTGAGAAAATAATAATGACAACCAAAACTGAAAACCCGGCCAAACTTCACCCAAGTAACAATATTTTTGAAGAGCTTAAATGGCGCGGGATGGTTTACGATCACACAGAAGAAATACCGCACATTCTGGCCACAGAAAAAATCACTCTCTACAACGGCTTTGATCCAACCGCCGACTCGCTGCACGTCGGCAACCTCGTGCCGATGATCGCGCTGGCTCGCTTCCAGCGCTTTGGCCATACCCCCATCGCCCTGGCCGGCGGGGGAACCGGCATGATCGGCGATCCCAGCGGCCGCAGTGCAGAACGAAATTTGCTCAGCAAGGAGCAAATCACGCACAATCTTGAAAAAATCAAAGAACAACTGTCCCGCTTTATCGATTTTGACGCCAAAAGCAATCCAGGACAGCTGGTCAACAACCACGACTGGCTAAAAGACATCAATCTTCTCGACTTCCTGCGGGATGTGGGTAAACAATTCTCAGTGAATGTCATGCTATCAAAGGATTCGGTCAAATCCCGTCTGGATGACGGCATATCCTTTACCGAATTTAGCTACATGCTCCTGCAGTCGTTTGATTTCCTGCATCTCTATCAAAATCACGGCTGTGTTTTGCAAACCGGGGGTAGTGATCAGTGGGGAAACATCACCGCCGGCACCGATTTGATTCGCCGCGAAGGGGGCAAAGCCCACGCTTTGGTATTCCCTCTAATTACCAAAGCGGACGGTTCAAAATTTGGTAAAACCGCAGCGGGAACGGTGTGGCTTGATTCTCAGAAAACCTCTCCGTACCACTTCTACCAATTTTGGATCAATACCGACGACCGGGATGTCATCAACTATCTCAAAATATTTACCTGGCTCGGGCAAGACGATATTAATCAGCTGGCAGCCGTTCACGCAGATCGGCCGCATGAACGCCAGCCTCACAAACGCCTGGCCAAAGAAATGACCAGGATGCTCCACGGAGAAACCGCTTTGGCCAAAGCCGAACAGGCCACGGCCGCCTTGTTTGGCGGATCACTCGATGGATTGTCGGCCGCTGATATTTCGGATATTTTTTCTGAGGTGCCGTCCACCGAAATTGCCAAACACGATCTCGATGGCGGCCTGCCGGTGGTGGATTTACTGGTGGCCAGCGGGGCCGCGACCGGTAAAAAAGACGCCCGCCGATCGATCGATGGCGGGGGTATGTACCTCAATAATTTGCGCATTGAATCCAGCCAGGCCACGGTGGCCGTCGATCAGGCAATCGAAGGGCAATTCCTGGTCGTGCGCAAGGGAAAAAAGAAGTATCATCTGATAAAAATTAAAGCGTGAGTACTAAGTCCTGAGTCCTAAGTTCTTGAACCATTAGAATCATCCAGAACTACAAACTCAGGACTTAGCCCTTAGGACTCTGGGCTTCTGATATGTTTGCCGAGGTCGTCATCAACATCGAGGCTCCCCTCGAAAGTGCCTTTCACTACCATGTGCCGCGCGACATGGCCCGCTATCTGCGCGTAGGGCACATGGTTGAAGTCTCTTTCGGCCGCCGGCAGGCCCAGGGGATCATCATCGCCTTCACGGCCACCGCAGAAGTTGAGGACACCAAGCCGATTATCTCCCTGGTTGATAACCAACCGGTCGTTGAAGGATGGCAAATTGAGCTGGCCAGATGGATGAGCCAACAGTATTTAGCTCCGCTTAACGGATGCTTGCGGCTCATGCTGCCGCCCGGGCTGACCCGCTGGGCCGATATTAGTATCGATCTCCATCCGCAATGGGATGGGCAGGGGCGGCTAACCCCTCTCCAGGCTCAAATCGTCGAAATATTAAAAGAAGAAGGGGATATCCGCGGCCGGAAGCTGCGTCCCCTGCTGCCAAAAAAAGATCGGAAAAAATGGCAAACTGCGGTCAATCAGCTGGCCAAACGCAATATTGTTCGCAAAGCTACCGTGCTCGATCCCCCGCGTATTCGACCGCGAAAAATACGCACGGCCGAACTCATTGCCGGTCCCAAACAGATCCAGCAGGCGGTAGGCTCCCTCGGCCGCAAAAGTAAACAGGCCGACATCTTGACTTATCTGCTGCATTCAGAAGACCCCCTTCCCACAGAAACCCAAATCTTAAAAGAAACCGGCAGCAAACCGTCTCACCTCGTGCGGCTGGAGGAAGCCGGCCTCATCGAGCGGATTCCAGCCAAAATCATCCAGCAGGAAGGTCATGAGGGGGAGGTTGAATCACCGGCGGCCGTTGGCCTGGCCGTTCCCATCAAAGAAATGCCCGCGGCGATATTAAGTTTAAAACAGGCCTCTGTCTACAATCGCATTCTCGAGCAACTCAGGGAAGCGGCCGAGCCGGTCAATATCAGCGATCTCTATGCGCAGCTCAACATCAATATTTCCCATCTGCGTAAATTGGTGAAGCTCGATTTAATTCGCTTTGGCTCGGAAGAGGTGTGGCGTGATCCGCTGGCCGATCGCGATTTTACCCCCTCCGAACCGCCGATGCTCACCCACGACCAGGCCCGCGTGTGGGGGCGGGTCAAAATGGCCCTGCTTGAGTCGGAAATTGATGACCCTCCGGACCCATTTCTCATTCACGGCGTGACCGGCTCCGGCAAAACGGAAATTTACATGCGGGCAATCGATCACGCCCTCCAGGAAGGGCAAACCGCGATTGTCCTGGTGCCGGAAATCGCCCTCACCCCCCAAACCGTACGCCGGTTTGCGGCCCGCTTTCCCGGCCGGGTGGCGGTTATACACAGCCGCCTGACCGATGGGGAACGATACGATACCTGGCGTCGGGCCAGACAAGGGCTGTTTGACATCATTATCGGTCCCCGGAGTGCCCTGTTTGTCCCCATGCAAAACCTCGGTGTGATTGTGATCGACGAAGAGCACGACAACAGCTACAAACAAACCCCACCCGTCCCGCCACCCTATTATCATGCCCGAGAAACCTCAATCGCCCTTGCGGCCATCATCGGAGCGATCGTCATCATGGGCAGCGCCACTCCCGATGTGGCTACCTATCATCGCGCGCGGGGGGGCACCTACCAGCTCCTCGAAATGCCGCGCCGGGTGATGGGGCATCGCCAGCGTATCGCCAGCCAGGAAAGCCGCCTGGAAATTATTAGCCAATACACCCAGAAGCAGGATGATCCGGATGATGCCCTGACCATTCCCTTGCCACCGATTCAGGTGGTTGACATGCGGCAGGAGCTGCGAGCCGGCAATCGTTCTATTTTTAGCCGGGTGCTGCAAAACGCCATGGATCAAACGCTGGAACGGGGGGAGCAGGCGATTTTGTTCCTCAACCGCCGCGGATCGGCCAGCTTTGTAATTTGTCGGGATTGTGGGCACACGATGAAGTGTCCCCGCTGCGATCTTCCTTTGACTTTCCACCGCTACCACGCCTTGTTGACCTGTCATCAATGCGGGTATCAAGAACCGCAGCCGGCCGAATGCCCGGCGTGTGCCTCCAAACGGATAAAATATTTTGGATTGGGCACCGAGGCGCTGTCCGAACAGGTGCAGCAGCGCTGGCCAAACGCCAATCTCACCCGCTGGGACCGCGACACCACCGCCGGTCGCGGCACGCACGAACAGCTCCTTTCAGCGTTTATCAACCAGGAAGCGGATGTGTTAATTGGTACGCAGATGATCGCCAAGGGGCTTGACCTGCCCCTGGTGACGCTCGTGGGGGTGATATCGGCCGATGTGGCCCTGGGTCTGCCGGATTACAACACCGGCGAGCGCACCTTTCAGCTGATGACTCAGGTGGCTGGGCGAGCCGGCCGGGGGCTATTGGGCGGCCGGGTGGTCTTTCAAACGTACCAGCCGGAACATTACGCCATCCAGGCCGCTGCAGAGCATGACTACACGATGTTTTATCTCGATGAAATTCGCTTCCGCACCCAGCACGGCCTCCCCCCCTTCCGCCGCCTGGCCAAGCTGCTGTTTGTCCATCACAACAATATCTGGGCCGAAGAGCAAGCTAACGCCGTAGCCGCTGATTTGCGCTGGCATGCCCTGGAACTGGGGCTGTCATCGACAGAAATATTGGGGCCGCAGCCCCCGTTTTTTGGCCGGGTTGACGGCCGCTATCGCTGGCAAATTGTCATCCGCTCCCCAGACCCCCTCAACCTGCTCAAAGATTTCCCAATCCCCCGAAACTGGATCGTCGATATCAATCCGGTTAGCATGCTTTAACAACCGGTCAGACCGTAAAAAAGCTCAACGACCACGCGCGGTTAACAGTCCAAAACCAATGACGGTCATTCCCGCCAACTGCCGTAATTCAAGTGGCTCATCCAAAAAAAGCACCCCTAACGATAAAGCGCTGATCGGGATCAGCAAGGTCACCAATAACAGATTAGTCGCGCCCACAGATCTCAATAGCCGAAAATAAACGATGTAGGCCACAGCGGTGCTGATAACCCCCAACCCCAAGAGCGCCAGCCAGGTAGAAGCGCCCACGCTTGCCCCCTGCCATGGTTGATCGAAGATGACAATATAAGGCACCATCAAGATCGAAGTAGCCGTCACCTGCCCAGAGGCGGTAACCAGCGCGGGGGTTCCCGCAAAGCGTCGGCCAAATATTCCGGCAATGGCATATGATATTGTCGCTCCAATAACAGCTACCTGCCCCCACATGCCGGCAGACGCTCCCTCAAAAGCTGCTGGACCAATAATAATGGCCACCCCCCCAACACCCACAAGAACTCCGATGAGGCGATTGGGTCGTAATTTTTCATCAGCCGTCCCAAAATGAGCCAGAATTACCGTCCAAAAAGGGGTTGCTGCGTTTAAAATCGAAGCCAATCCGCTTGTAATCTGCGTTTGCCCCCAAAAAATAAGAGCAAACGGAATCAAATTGTTGAGTAAACCCATCGCAAAAAATGCTCCCCACAATTTTATCTGCCGAGGCATCTTCAATCCGACAAAAATCACGACGAAGTTTAAGACAATTGCCGCTATAAAAACCCGACCAAAAACCACCGTTAACGGCCGAATTTCTTCCAAAGCAATTTCCCCAAAGAAAAATGACCCGCCCCAAATGAGAGATAAAAATGTCAGAAAGCCCCAATCGGATAAACGCATTGTCAAATTTGTCTGCTGCCGCATATTTTACTTACTCGCCGGGGCCTTCTCACTCCAATCGTAGAAATATATTGCTACACCAATTTTATGGCTGGACAATTTGAGCCACAATCCATTTCTTGCTCCATCAACAAGGGCTTGAAAAATTGACCAACACCAAATTCGCTTCACCGTTTCTAAGCGTCATTTGGGGCGGTTGTAAAAGCTGGTATACTGTTACGGGTTACCATAATTAGGTGTCTTTTTTGTGGCTTTTTTCTGTCATTTTAGAGACAATCAAGCATCAATCGGGCTTCAATTACACACTCGCCCGCCGGATCACCTATTTCACCTATCCAACATCTTCCTCTTAACAGGAGTTTCCGAATGTCCGATATCCAAACTGTTGCCAATCAGGTCGTTGAAAATGTAGAAAAAGTAATCATTGGCAAGAAGCAGTCGGTGCAGCTGACTGTCCTGGGGCTGCTCTGCCAGGGTCACATGCTCATTGAAGATGTCCCCGGCGTTGGCAAAACGGTGCTGGCCAAATCCCTGTCAAAATCGGTCGGCTGCGTGTTTAGCCGTATTCAGTTTACCCCGGATATGCTGCCGACTGACGTCACCGGCGTCTCCGTTTTTAATCAAAAATCCCTCGAATTTGAGTTTCGGCCAGGGCCGATTCACGCCCAAATTGTTCTGGCAGACGAAATCAACCGCGCCACCCCCAAAACACAATCCGCTCTGCTGGAAGCGATGGAAGAGCGGCAGGTGACGGTCGACGGGACAACCTACCCACTCAATCCACCATTTATGGTGCTGGCTACCCAAAATCCGATTGAATATGAAGGAACATTCCCCCTGCCCGAAGCCCAGCTCGACCGCTTTATGCTGCGCATTCGCCTGGGTTACCCCTCAAAAAATGAAGAAATTGCCATTTTGGAAGGCCAGCGCAAGATTCACCCGATTGACACAATTTCTCAAGTCATAACTGAGGACGAACTGGCTGAATGCCAGGAAGCGGTCAAAGAAATTCACGTTGATGACAAAGTAAAGGGCTATATTGTCGATATTGTGCGCGAAACCCGTGAGCATCCTGATGTTTATCTGGGTTCCAGCTCCCGCGGTGCCCTGGCCCTGTTCCGTTTGTGCCAGGCACGAGCCGGCATGCTCGGCCGCGATTACGTCATTCCGGATGATGTCAAAGCCCTGGCCTCCACCGCCCTGGCACATCGCATTATCGTCGGGCCGGCCGCACGGATTAAAGACATTACCCAGGAAGAAATTATCGATTCTCTGCTGCAAAAAGTTGCCGTACCCACCGGATAAGATGCCATGAGAAACCGGCGCACAATTTTATTTATCTTGATGGTCGTGGCCCTGATCAGCGGGTTGTATACCGGCCGGGAACTCCTCTTTCAAATCACCTATCTCCTGGGATTCGTGCTGATCCTTTCTTTTCTGTGGGCGTGGTCCAGCTTGCGCTGGGTCAATTTCTCCCGCCTGACGCGCACCCGCCGCACCCAGGTTGGCGGGCCGCTGGAAGAGCGCTTTCGCGTTTCCAACAGCAGCTATATCCCCAAATTGTGGCTGGAGGTGCGCGACTATTCCAATGTCCCCGCCCATCGGGCGAGCTATGTGATCAATGGGTTAGGCCCCAACGCCTCGGAAACGTGGCGCGTAAACACCATTTGCCAGCAGCGCGGCCGCTATCAGTTGGGGCCGATGACCCTACGAACCAGCGATCCCTTTGGCCTGTTTACTCTGGAAAAAGAGCTCAATGTGACGACCAACGTCGTCGTATATCCAATGACCGTTGAAATTAACAACTTTTTGCTGCCTCAGGGGGTTCTCTCCGGCGGAGAAGCGATCCGGCGCAAAACCCACTATGTCACGACCAACGCCGCAGGGGTTCGCGAATATGCACCCGGAGACAGTTTTAATCGCATCCACTGGAAAAGCACCGCTCGCCGCAATCGGCTAATCGTCAAAGAGTTTGAGCTGGACCCGTTAGCGGACGTCTGGATCTTGCCGGACATGTCGATTTATGAACATATTAACCGCCAGGAACAGGCGGTTAATGTTTCCGTTCGCCAGGCGGATTTGGTCCAAATATTGAGCATGCGCACCGAATCGTTTACCCTTCCCGACTCCACGGAAGAATATACCGTGACAGTGGCCGCATCCCTGGCCCAATATTTCCTCAATCTCGATCGCTCGGTAGGCATGTTGGCGTATGGTCAGGTCAATGAAATCGTGCAGCCGGATCGAGGGGAGCGACAGTTTAACAAAATCTTGGAAACCCTCTCGGTTTTGCGGGCTGAAGGCACGATGAGCCTGGAAGATTTGATGTTAACGGAGGCCCATCTTTTCCCTCGCGGATCAACGGTTATCGTGGTTACCCCGACCACAAAAGAATCGTGGGCGGCCACCGCGCGCAACCTCCAGCAGCGAGGCCTGCGGGTGGTAACCGTCCTGGTGAATCCCGAGTCGTTTGGCGGCCGGCAATCCTCAGCAAAGCTGTTCCCTCTCCTGCAAATTCGCAATATGGGTGCCTATATGATCAATGCCGGAGATGATATCGGCAATGCCCTGAGTCACGGCGGGATGGCTCCCCTGACTAACTAGCCCGGCGGAACACCATCCTCCTCCCAAAATTATGTTCGCCTGCCTCGATGTTCACTATCACCAACATTCCGGCACGGCCGCCTGCCTGCTCTTCCCGCATATCTCCGACCCCAAACCAGCCGAAACGATTGTGGCGTCACTAACCTCCACCGCCGCCTACGTTCCCGGTGAATTTTATAAGCGGGAGCTGCCCATTCTCTTAAAAGTGCTTAGCAAAGCCGCCACGCCGATCAATGTGGCCATCATCGACAGCTATGTTGATCTGGCTGACAATAAACCAGGGCTCGGCCGCTATTTGTATCGCGCTCTGGAAGAAAAAACGGCGGTAATCGGGGTAGCCAAAAGCCGTTTTCGCCAGGCCGCAGCCGTAGAGCTGCTGCGCGGGCGCAGCCAATCCCCCCTCTTTGTAACCGCGGCCGGCCTCCCCCAAACAGAAGCGGCCGGTCTAATCAAGCAAATGCACGGCCCTTATCGGCTGCCAACCCTGTTAAAGCAGGTGGATTCCACTTGCCGCCGGGCGGCGAAATCTCTATAATCTAACCATTATCAATAAGTAAAGCGTTGATGAAGAGTAGTAAGGGTATTCACTTTTCACAGAGAGTTGACGGGTGGTGGAAGTCAACAGGGGAATATTCTGAATCCGCTTCTGAGCAGCCGTTCGAACAGCCATCAGGCACAAGAGCGGCCGGGTATGCCCGATATAGCATCTAGAGATCAAATCGTTTGAGATTTGGTGAAACCAAGTGGCACCACGGGCCCCCTCGTCTTGGAATGAGGGGGCTTTTTTTATTGGGTATGGAGGAATAATGATCGACATTAATTTGATACGAAACAAAACCGATTGGGTCAGAGAGCAGCTGGTTATTCTGAATGCGGCCGACGCCCCAATCGATGCCGTCCTGGAAAACGACCTCAAGCGGCGGGAAATCATCCAGCAGGTTGAAAAGCTGCGCAATGAGCGCAACATCGCCTCAAAAGCGATCGGGCAAAAGATGGGGGCGCTAAAAAAAGCGCAAGCCGATCTCAAAAAAGCCCCCGATAATGAGGAGCTTCAAGCGGTAGTCGAGGCGCTGGCGGCCGAAGCGGAAGCGGCCAAAGATAAGCCGCGTCAGATTGGAAATCAGATTGAAGCGTTCGACCGTCAATTGAACGAAGTGGAATATACTCTCCACCAGGCGATGATCAATATCCCAAATATGCCCCATGAAAGTGTGCCCCACGGCACCAGCGATGAGGACAACGTCAACCGGGAACCCCAGGGTGCCCCGATTCCTCATTTTAATTTTGAGCCGCAGCCCCACTGGGATTTGGGTCCCGCCCTCGACATCATCGATTTTGAACGCGGGGTCAAACTGAGCGGCAGCCGTTTCTACATTTTGAAGGGACTGGGCGCCCGGCTGCAAAGAGCGGTTATTCGCTTTATGCTTGACTATCACGTCGATCGGCACGGCTATACGGAAATTTATCCTCCCTTTATGGTTCGGTCAGAAATGTTTGAAGGTGCGGCCCAGCTGCCAAAATTTTTCGACAACATCTATCGCGATGCCGAAGAGGATTTTATGTTTCTGGGCACGGCCGAAATCGCCTTGACCAACATCCATCGGGATGAAATTTTGAGCGCGGACGAGTTACCCTTTAAATACGTGGCGTATACCCCATGCTTCCGACGCGAAAAAATGAGCGCCGGCCGGGACGTGCGCGGTATCAAACGCGGCCATCAGTTTGACAAGGTCGAAATGTACCAATTTGCCACGCCGGAACAAAGCTATGCAGCACTGGAGGAGCTGGTCACCCACGCTACAAATATTTGTGACGCCCTCGGACTTCCCTACCGGCTGGTGGATATCAACAGCGCCGATCTGGGTTTTGCGGCCGCTAAAAAATACGATATCGAAATTTGGGCGGCCGGCTGCCAGGAATGGCTGGAGGTCAGCTCAGCCAGCAATTGCGAGGCGTTCCAGGCGCGACGAGCAAACGTTCGCTATCGCCCTGAGGCAGGTGCCCGGCCGCAATTTGTGCATACCCTGAACGCCAGCGGTCTGGCTCTCCCACGAGTGATGATCGCCCTTCTCGAAAACAATCAGCAAGCCGACGGCACCGTCGTTATTCCCGAGGTGCTGCGGCCGTATATGAACGGGATTGATACGATTCAATAGAGACCACAGACATCAGACTTCAGACAACAGAAAACCAACCCCTCTGTAGTCTGATGTCTGTAGTCTTCTAATTATGTTTGCATTCCACAACTTCAATCGCCTATCTGATGGGATTATCGACCTGACCACTGCCGTGCATGTGGTCAGTGACCCGGATGAAGGGCTGGCCCCGGCCTATGGGTTTCATATTCACCCGCACGGGCGACCCGATGTTGCCGGGAGGATATATCTTCGGCTGGTCAATTCACCATACGTAACCCTGTATGCCGGTCATGTGGGATACGGCATATCACCACCATATCAGGGCAATCGCTATGCGGCCCGGGCATGCCTGCTAATCCGGCCGGTAGCTTTGCACCACGGGTTCGAAGAGCTTTGGATTACCTGCAACCCCGACAACTGGGCTTCTCGGCGCACGTGCGAAATTATTGGAGCGCAGCTTGTCGAAATTATTGAAGTGGATCCCTCAACCCCAATTTATCAGGATGGTGAAACCCATAAATGCCGCTATTTGTGGCAAATATCATCAAATATTGGCAAACCCTAAACATTGTTCAGCAAATTTCTACCTGTCTCTTATTGCGTTCCTGTATGATCTAAAGATACTCTTTGAGCAAACATATTCCAGTAGTCAGAAACCTTAGCAGTTCTGACGAGGTATCCATGGATCATTCTCTCAAACTCGTTAGCTTCAAACTATGTCCCTTTGTGCAGCGCGCTGTCATCACCCTCCTACATCGCAAGATCCCGTTTGAAATTGAATACATCGATCTGGCCCAAAAACCAGCGTGGTTTTTAGAAATTTCCCCCCTCGGAAAGGTACCGGTTTTAATTGTCGATGACGACAAGGCGATTTTTGAATCGTCCGTTATTAACGAACTGCTCTCCGAACTCTCCGAACCCATGCTGCATCCGGCCGATCCCATTGAGCGGGCCATCAATCGGGCCTGGATCGCCTACGCTGCTCAGCTGCAGGGGATGCTGTACCGGCTGGAAAGCGCGCCCAACGAAGCAGCGTTTCTTGAATACCAGCAGCGCCTGCGTAAACTCCTTCTTCGTCTGGAAAAAGCGCTGGCAGATGGTCCTTTCTTTAATGGGGAGGATCCTTCGCTGGTCGATTTTACGTACGCCCCGATTTTTATGCGGTTAAAATACCTGCATAATCATTACCCGATTACCATTTTTGACGGCTCTCCTCAAACAGCGGAATGGGCGACCTCCCTGATAAACTTGCCCGAAGTGGCGCAGTCCGTGGTGAGTGACTACAAAGATCGCTATCACCATTGGCTGCTTGAGCACAACGGCTTTTTGCAGCAGATGCTATCCCCATCCTGATGGAGTGAGTCACAAAAAACATAAATTTTTTAATCTAAGTTACTACCCTACCTGCCCGATGAATTATGGCAGTTTACAAAAAAACTGGTTACTAGATTCATGGCGTGTTTCCATCGCCCACGGCCCCCCTGTCATCCTGAGCGAAGCGAAGGATCCCGTCAATTTCCAGTGAACGCAGCCTTTTATCTAGACGAGAAGCGTTTCTATTTTCGACCATCTAGGCCTGAATGCAACTTGACGAGATTCCTCGCTTCGCTGCTCATTCTGAGCAATGACAGGGGTTAGGATAGCAACTTGAGTTAAAATTAATCTAAGTTGCCAATCCACAGCCTTTTTGAAAGGGCTTGGCTAGCCAAGCCCCTACTAGCCAAGCCCTTACAAAAAGGTTAGAGAAACGGTCCACGGTTGGTACGCCATGTGCGGTTTGCTATAATGCGCGGCTGTTGCGTTATGAGTCAGAGTTCGGAACAACCCCTCTATCGGTGTCCAAATTGCGATTCCGTTATTCAACCAGACAATAAACGATGTTTGATGTGTGGCCTTTATCTTGATGATGAGGTCTGGGCCGCTGTGACGGCCGGCACAGCTCCCGAGTTGCCGGATACACAACCCCCAAAAGACGCTGTGGTTGAACAGCAACCACCCGCGGATGACTCCCCAGATGAGGAACCATCAAAAGAAACTGCGGAAGCGATCCCTCCGGAAGCAGCATCGGCGGCCGTTACTTCACCTCTAAGCAGCCCCATTGAAGAAGATCAACCGCCAACCATCGAAATGCTCGCCCGCCCGGCAGCTCATCCGGCCGAACCTTCTGATTCTGAGCCATCCCTCCAGCTGTTTCCCGATGAAAAACGCCCCCCCTGGCTGGCTCTGGCCGCTATTTTACTGGCCGCGGTGATGATTTGCGTCGGAGTCGTGGCTTATTTTGCCCCAGCGGCCGTGCCCGTTGTGTGGGTCTTGAGCCCTACAGCCCAAGCTACATCTGAAATTTTGCCCTCCCCCACCACGACCCCCTCTCCCTCGGCGACGCTGACGGCCACCCCTGAAATATCTCCCACCCCAACCATCACGCCCACCCCGCTGCCCACCAATACCCCGCAGCCCCCGCGCACCCACACCATTGAGTCCGGGCAAACGCTGGTGGGATTGGCCTTGCTTTACGATTTAACGCTCGACAGCATTTTTAATCTAAACAACTTTAATAACGAAACCCTCGTGTTCGCTGGGCAGGAGGTGTTAATTCCCTGGCCAACCGCCACGCCACCGCTGCAGGCCATCGCGGTTGAAATCGGTGAGGCCACGCTGATTGTAGACCCCTCAGTCTGCCCTCCTTTTTATGAAATTCAGGAAGGGGACAGCCTCTTTTTTATCGCGGTTCAAAATGATGTGCCGCTGGACGCTCTCCTGGAACTAAATTTTCTGACCCTTGATGACGTGGTACGGCCGGGAGATGTCATTTGTGTGCCAAACGTCATCGAAGGGGGGTTCTTGCCGCCTACGCCCGGTCCGTCTCCCACTCCGACCCCCACCGCGGCTCCTACCGGCCCGCAGCTGCTTTACCCGGCCTCAGGAGAAACCGCCACTGCTGAAAACGGCATCATCGGTCTCCAGTGGCTGGCAGTCAAACCGCTTACCGAACAAGAATGGTATATGATCGAGGTGCTCGATTTAACCGATCCGACTCAGCCACCACGCCGCGGATTCACCCGGGCGAACTCGTTCCAGATGCCGGCCGATTGGGGTCCAACCGACGGCCGAGAACACCGCTACAGCTGGCGAGTGAGCATTATCCAGGTCACCGGTCAGCGCAGCGACGGCGGATTTATCTACACCTTTGGCGGCGCGGCCAGCCCCGAACGGGAATTTATCTGGCGGCCGTGATCATAGACCACTTAATCATGAAGTTAGCGATTTTTTCAGACGTCCATGGAAATTTGACCGCCTTAAAAGCGGTCGTTAGCGATATAAAATCTCAATCACCAGACCTTATCCTCTTTGGCGGAGACTGCTGCCTCCTTGGGGCCCGGCCGGCCGAGTGCCTCGATCTCGTCCGCGAGATCGCACACATTTCTGTTTACGGCAACACCGACGAGTGGCTTCATACTCCGCCATCCCTTCCTGAAAAAATGAGCAAATCTGAAAAAGCGGCATGGGATGTGTTTAACGAGCGAGTCGCATGGACAGTGGATATTTTAGGGAGCGAACGCCTTTCCTGGCTGGCCAACCTGCCGTTTGCCCACCAAATTTCGCCCACACCGGACGCTGCGTCAAATCTTCTCCTGGTTCATGCCAATCCGGTTGATGTCCTTCAGCCGATCTTCCCCACTGAGGAAGTCCAGCAAAAGATAGTCGGACAGGCCAACGATATCCAGCCGGATGAGGCTCTGGATTCGCTTCTTACCAACGTTCAGGCGGGTGTGATCGCCTATGGTCACGTCCATTTTCCCAACATTCGCCGCTGGCGCAATCTCATCCTGGCCAACATCAGCTCGATAAATCTGCCGACCGATGGGGATCCACGTGCCAAATACGGCCTGCTTACTTTTGACAAGCTGTCCGGGTGGACGATCGATCATCGCTATGTCGATTACGATCTCGCAGGGGAAATCGAGGTTGTGCGCCAGCTTCAGCCGCCGGCCTGGGAAGGGCTGGTTGAGCGCATGCAGGTATAAATCGATGTCCCTTGCTCAACTTCACCAGGAGATGCGCGCCTGCCGCCGGTGCGCCGATGCCGGCTACGATATCGTGCCTGGAGCGGTTTTCCGCGGCCGCAGAGAGAGCCAGGTTTTGCTCATCGGTCAGGCCCCCGGCGTCACCGAAGTTGAGGCCAAACGGCCGTTTAACGCCGGGTCCGGCCGGCGGCTCTTTCAGTGGCTGGCCCTGGCCGGCTGGGAAGAAAATCACTTTCGCGACACCCACTACATGACGGCCGTCACCAAATGTTATCCGGGCAAGGCACCCAATGGTAAAGGGGATCGAGTGCCCAGCCGGGCGGAGCAGGCGCTCTGCCGGCCGTTTTTAGAGCGAGAGATCGCTATTGTTAACCCGCGGGTTGTCCTGCTCGTCGGCAAGCTGGCCATCAGCCTGGTCTATCCCAAATCCGCCAAGCTTAAGGATATTATCGGGTCAGCCCTCTACCTCCCGGAACACCTCTCTTTTTTGCCCGATCCAAATATTAGAGCGCAAGCCCAACCCATACAGCAGTACAGCGGCCAGAAAAACGGCCGTTTTGTCGTCCCCGTGCCCCACCCCTCCGGGGCTAGCCTGTGGCCCAACAAGCCGGAAAACAAAGCGCTCATCGGCCGCTCAATGGCCCTGCTAGATGAAATTCGCAATGCATGGAAGCTGTAAAGTCATACCCGCACTGATAAAAATTGAGAATAAATTGAACCCTTGCCCCGCTGATGAATAGGCAAAAGGAGAGCTGCTCGGTTTTGGCAATCTGCTCTTCGTTGTCACTTGGCGGGATCCCTCGCTTCCGCTCGGGATGACAGCCGGTGTGTGAAGATGAATTGGCTAACCACTTGATTTTTTGAGGTTCATTCGTGCGGGGCTAACCTTTTACCCATCACCCAACACCCAACACCCATCACCTTACACCCATCTAATGGGCTTCGACCTCAACTTGTGGTTTAATATCACCATGCGACGATTAAAAATCAAGAAAAAGCCAAAATTTTTGCGTCAGCAAAAAATACGCGAGAGCAATTTTATCATCAAAACCCCGGCCGAAATCGAAAAACTGCGCGCCGCCAATCAGATTGTGGCTGAAGCGTTTGTCAAATTAGACGAAATGATCAAGCCAGGGGTCAAACTCAGCGATTTAGATCGCATGGTTGAGGCGTTTATCATCAGCAAAGGGGCCAAATCCCTCTACAAAGGGTATCGTGGCAATCCGCCAACCCATCCCCCTTTTCCCGGCACGATCTGTGCCTCAATTAACGAAGAAATTTGTCACGGCCTGCCGAATGATCGGGTATTAAAAAACGGCGATATCGTGGGCATCGACATCGGGCTGCGCTATCGCGGTTTTTGCGGCGACGCCTGCGTCACGTTTCCGGTGGGAGAAATTGATGATAAAACGGCCGCTTTTCTCAAAGTGGCCAAAGAGTGCCTTTATGTGGGCATTGCGGCCGCTCAACCGGGAAATCGTCTGGGTATGATTGGTCAGGCAATTGAAGATCACACCCGCAAACACGGTTATTCGGTGGTGGTCGAGTGGGGTGGTCACGGTATCGGCCGCGAATTACACGAACCAATTTCCGTTCCACACCACGGGCCGGCCGAGTATGGGCCGATTTTGCGCCCCGGTATGACCTTTACCATTGAACCGATGATCAATATGGGTGCCGCCAGCTGTCACCTTTTGGCCGACGGCTGGACCGTTGAAACCGATGATGGGTCCCTTTCAGCACAATATGAGCACACCATTGCAGTTACGGCCAAGGGTCCGGATATTTTGTCGAAACTGCCGGATTAATTACCTTAAATCAAGTTGATTCCCTAACCCCTGTCATTCCGAGCGAAGCGAGGAATCTCGTCAAGTGGCATTCAGGCCTAGATGGTTGAAAATGGAAACGCTTCTCTTCTAAATTAATGGCTGCTTTCACT
>JASJCR010000012.1 GCA_030065875.1 Ardenticatenaceae bacterium
AGATCATCGATCAGACGAGTCAACGCCTGAATCTCCTGGCTGATTACTCTCCCGGCACTGTCGACTGACTGCATACCGTCCTGCAGCCCTTCGAGATTGACCTGCATAATCGTAAGTGGGGTTCGGAGCTCGTGGGCAATATCGGCTACAAACTGCCTTCGCTGGGTTTGCTGTTGTTCGATTGTGGTTGTCATGCGGTTAAACGCCCGGGCCAGGTCGGCGAGCTCATTTTCCCCCTCCACCTCAAGCGGTTCGGCTTTTCCCTCCTCCGTCATTTTGACGGCCGCGTTGCGCAGCTGGGTTAGAGGTGTGGTGATTTGCTGGACCAAATACCAGCTCAATCCGGCCCCGATCAGGGCGGCAAATAGGCCGGCTCCGGCTGTAAAGCGCCAGAACGCCGGCTGTAAGGCTCCGGCCTGACTGAGATCAAGCCCGGTTTGGACCAGCAGAAAGTTTGATGCGCCATCTGCTGTTTCAAGCTGGATCGCCCGGTCCTCCCAGTCGGCCGGTAGACCAGCTGGATCGACATCCGTAACGATCCCTTCCGCTAGAACCTCCCCATCGGCCGAGAGCAGCATCACTCGTTCAATCTGCAGGGCAGCCAGGATGGTTCGCTGCAGTATCAGGGCCTGCCTCTCATTTGGTGACGGCTCGGGCTGGGAAACGGCCGCCTGCAGCAGTTTGCGGGTTTCCTCTCGGTTTGGATTGTCGTTGAGATGATCTTGGATGAGAGGGGCCAGCTGCTGACCATAGGCAAGGGCCAGCCGGGCAGCCAGCCGATCTCCAGGTGTAAAGGGGATCAGCTGAAACAATAAAAGAATGATGGCCACCGTGACGACAATGACCAACAGATAGCTGCGTGTAAGCTGGCCGCGGATCTGGTTACCCCTCATAGCGATACCCCACCCCAAAGACCGTTGCGATCCGCTCCGGATCACCACCAAGGTCGCCAATTTTGCGCCGCAGCTGGCGGATATAGACGTCGACACTGCGCTCCAGCCCCTCATAATCGTGGCCCAGGGCAAGCTCGATTAACCGGCTGCGTTTCAGGACGCGCCCCTGATGTTTGAGCAGGGTAACCAGGACAGAAAACTCATTTGGGGTTAGTGAAAGCGGCTGGCCCCCAAGGTGTGCTTCATGTCCATCCACATCAACGACGAGATCGCTATCGGTCAACAGCAAGTTTCCGGTGCTGGAACGGTTGACGCGTCGAAAAATCGCCTTCGCTCGGGCCACAATTTCCCGGGGACTAAACGGCTTGGTGACGTAATCATCCGCCCCAATTTCCAGCCCTAGCAGCCGGTCGATTTCTTCTGCCCGGGCGGTTAACATGATAATGAGCACGTGGGCGATTTCCGGCCGGGGATCTTGACGCAGCATTCGACAAATATCTAGCCCGTCAATTTCAGGCAGATTGAGATCGAGAATAATCAAATCGGGCCGCCAGGTGCGGGCCCGGTCCAGGCCTTTCCGGCCGTCGGCTTCGACCACCGTATCGTAACCGGCCTGGCGGAAATAATTATCAACCCAACGGGCGATTTGGGATTCATCTTCGATGATTAAAACACGCATTGCAAAGACCACAGACAACAGACTTCAGACAACAGAAAGAATTTAGCACAGGTGCCAGTGATTAGAAAGAGCAATCGTGCGTATTGTGCTCAACTTCCCGCCACTGACACGGCTTGTCAAGCTCGAGCAGTTTATAAAGATAGATGGCAATAATGAAAGCCGTCAGGCCAATTAGAGCCAGAATGACGGCCATGAATTTTATCAAGAACATGTCAACACAATTAACTTTAAACTTTCTACGGTCGGCGATCCCGGCCGTTTCTTGGTTGGGGAAGATTGCGGCCGGCACCGTCAAAACGCCCCTGAAATTCAGCAAAATTTTGTCGGATTGAGCCCATCTGGGCTGAAAGGGATGGCCAGTTACCGTTCATGATTGCCGTATTTGCCTGGGTTACCGCATCCGCCATTTGGTCAAACGACAGGCTCCGCAAGCTGGCCGAGGCATTTTGACCAAGCTGCAGCAGGGTTGTGGCCTCGTCGGCCGACAGTGTCCCGTTGCTGAGAGATTCCTGCAGCGTTGTCACATAACCGAGCGTTTGGGCAAGCGCTTCATCACCGCTGGTGGCAATTGTCGTGGGTGCGATGGCGGCCCACTCCGCCTGGCGGGTTTGCCATTCAGCCTGGGCGGCGGTGATCCATTCGTTGGCCTGCTGCTGTGCCCCCTGAATTGCGGCCGAAGTCTGCTGGGCGGCTGTTTCCAGAGTCTGGATCGTTTCATCAGCGATGGCCACCCCTGCAGCCAGGGTCTCGTTCATGGCCACAAGCGTGGTGTTGATCGTTTGAACCGACTCGTTTAAGGTCGCCAGCTCATTTTCGATGTCGTTGAGCTCGTTGATGGTGCTCTGGGCAATTTCTTCGTACTGGGTGAAATAATGGGCGATGAGCGCCTCTGCTTCAGCCAGCGCCTCATCGGCCGCCGCGGCGGTGACCGTGACCGTCTCAATTTCGGTGGACGTAACCTGATCGTCGGCCGTGGCTGCTGCCGCCGCCGCCGCCGTATTTTCAGCAGCTACCAGGGCGTCATCCACCGCCTGGTCGATGGCAACCAGCAATTCCTCTTCAGTTGAAGCCATGGCTGATTCAACCGCAGCACCCACGGCAGGAGGCACGGCCGTGGCCAGCGCCCCGGCGACGGCCGCATCGATTTGCGCCTGTTGGGTGGCTTCGGCCGCGACAGTTGCTTCGACCTGGGCGGCAACGGTGGCTTCGAGATCGGCCGCAGAGGCCTCTTCTTCGTTCACAGCCTGGCAGCCGATCATCAGACCGGCCGCGGTCAAAATCATCATAAAAGCAATCAATTTAAAATTTGACATGGTGTTTTTCTCAACTTTTAACTCAAGTTGCGACCCTAACCCCTGTCATTCCGAGCGCAGCCGAAGGATTACAGGGAGAAATCTGTGATAATTCGTGTTAATCCGCAGCTATTATTTCCTTATAAACAGGGATGGGTCTGGTAGATCAAGCGGGCTGCGCCTTTGGCCAGTCGCTCGCTCCAGCGGTCAACCTGGGATTGGGTGATGCGCCCATTTTCAACGGCCGCTTCCAGCCGAGCCTCAAACTTTTCAACTGCCATATCAACCAAGCTCTCTCCTCCGACTCCCTGTTCGTCGGCTATCGCGCCCAGAGATTGACCGCCGGACAATCGGCCGGCCAGCTCCTCAACGGTCAGATTGAGCGCATCTGCCGCCTGGGGTGACCAGTGACCCCACATTCGGCCGCCAATCATCCCGAGCCCCCAGTACGGACCGCCTCCATTGGTCATCAGATGATCAACCGTTAACGGAACCGCTTTGGTTAACTGGGCCGCTTGCTCCGCGGTGATGGTTCCACCGGCGGCCGCTTCCTCAATTTTTTCCAGGCGATAGGTGGTGATGGCGGATTGAAGCGCCAGCTGCTCCGGCGTCGTATTGGCCAGTTCACCAACAGTTTGACCGCCAGCGAGAGATTCCGCAACCGCAGCGGCGGTTGTACCCAGAGCCGTGCCAATGACCGGGTTGAGTTCCTCGCCCCAAACGACATCACAGGTTTGCCCCCCGAGGTCAAAACCGATTGGTCCACTGGCTCCGGCCACCCCGCTGCCGGCGAGGAAGGCAGCGATCAGGGTGATCGATACCAAAATCTTTTGCTTGAACATAGAAACTCCTTTTAATACTGTGTAACAGATGTTTTCTTAACTTTTGACCATGTTGCCACCTTTTTTAACCGATGAATGAATCCATCGGCCAAGGAGACCGAAAGTGGATAAATCCAGTTTTTAACGCGATTTATCGCGTTACTGATACTTCCAAAAAATCACCGTGGAGATCGACAAGAACGCAAAGATTTTTCAAGATAAAGGCTCTCGCCGCGTTCTCCAAGTCTCTGCAGCAAGATATTTGTCAACCTGGTTTTTAGGTTAAAAAGGAGTTGTTAAGATTTGTCGATGATTGTATGCAGGTTTGGCGAAGTTATCGGCTCCCACAGCAGGCGGCCCGGCTAACCAGGTTTTCCTAAGTCTAGCAGCGCAGAATAGTCGTGTGTTTTGGTGTCATTTGATTTGTCAGATACTTCTTTTATGATGGTTTTCACATTGCCGATCGTCTTCTTGGCTATAATGGCGATTTACCGTCAACTCAGCATCAACCGACCAAGGTCCCTTAAATAAAATGTATAGATTTGCCCTTTTGGGTCGCCCCCGCATAACCAATGACACCACGCCCATAACCGATTTTGTGTCGGATAAGGTGCTGCTGTTGATTTGTTACCTGGTGATGCATCCGGCTGAAGAAAGCCATGCACGTTCCACATTGGCCGGTCTTTTTTGGGGAGAGATGGAGGAGGACCGGGCTCGAGCCAATTTGCGGATGGCCCTCTATAATTTGCAAAAGCTTCTTCCGGGTTTCCTGGCGGCCGATCGAAAAACGATAAGCGTGCATCCTCAAGCGGTATTTTGGCTTGATGTGCAGGAGTTTGAGCAACAATTGGCAAATGGGTCGACCGCTTTGCCGGCTGCCGTCGCCCTTTATCGGGGAGAGGTTTTGCAGGGGTTGGCGTTTGATGATGCCCCAGAGTTGGAGGATTGGCTGCGGCTGCAGCGGGAATCCCTACGCTTGCAAATGCTCGAGGCGCTTGAGGAATTGATCGACCACCAAATTTCTCAGGGAGAGTGGACCGCTGCCATAAACAACCTGCAGAAACAGCTAGCCATCGAACCGTGGCGAGAAGCATCCCATCGACTGTTAATGAGGCTGCTGGCGCGCACCCGTCAATTTAATGCGGCTCTGGCTCAATACGAGCGGTGCCGGGAAATGTTAATTACGGAGCTGGGTGTTGAGCCGATGCAGGAAACGATCGATCTACAGGCAAAAATCACGGCCGCCCGCGAACGCTCACAACCGCATCATCTGCCATCGCAGCCAACCCCTCTGATTGGTCGTACGGCCGAACTTGGCCAGCTGTTTTCTCTTCTCAACGATGAGGAGCGGCGCTTGATTTCCCTCACCGGTCCGGGGGGGAGCGGCAAAACGCGGCTGGCCATCGCCGCGGCCGAAGAGCAGGCGTATGCTTTTCTCGATGGGGTTCACTTTGTTCCTTTTGTGGGGGTGACCCAAACCGCTGGGGTTGATGCCGCTCTGGCTGGAGCACTGCATTTCCCCCTCGATCCGGATAAACAGATACGAACGCAGCTTCTTGACTATTTGCGGCAAAAGGAGGTGCTGCTCCTGTTTGACAACGTGGAGCAAATTGTTGATTCAATCGCTGATCTGGCCGTCGAAATATTGCAAAACGCCCCTCGAGTGACGTTGCTGGTTACGTCACGCGAGAGTTTGCGGTTGAGATGGGAGGTGCGCGTGCCCTTAAACGGGCTGTCCGTACCCCCACCAGAGGCTGGTGAGGCGGCCGCAGATTATGATGCGGTGCGGCTTTTCTGGCAGATTGCCCAGGGAGTTCAACCTGCTTTTGATGGAAATCTCGAACCGGTTAGCGGGTTGTGCCGCCTGGTTGAGGGGATGCCGCTGGCGATTGAATTGGCGGCCGCCATGATGGAGCGGGAAACCCCGCAGCAGCTCCTCAATCAGGTACAGCAAAACCTCGATCAGCTGGAAACGGTCCTGCGCGATGTCCCCAGCCGTCATCGCAGCCTGCGGGCGGTATTTGACTACTCCTGGTCTTTGCTAAATGATGAAGAAAAGCATGTTTTTTCCCGGCTTGCTCTATTTCGCGGTGGTTTTTCAAAAGAAGCGGCGGCCGTCGTAGCTGATGCCTCGTTAAACCGGTTGGCCGATCTGGCGGCCAAATCACTCCTGCGAAATCAGGCGAAGTATCGCTTTGAACTGCACGAAATATTGCGTGAATACGCGATGGAGAGGCTCCTCCAAAATGGGGAAAAGAAAATCACGGCAAAGCGGCACACGGAATATTATCTGCAGCTGCTGCATCACGATGAGGAGGGGCTGCAAGGATCGCAGCAGTATGATCTTGCGGAGAGCCTGCGAATCGACCTGGACAACATTCAGACCGCCTGGAAAACGGCCGTTGCGGGCGGTGATGAGGCGCTGGCTGCTGCCGCTGTAGGGGGATTATCTCGACTTCATCGGGTGCTGGGCCTTTTCCAGGCGGGTGAAGCTGTGCTCGCGGCCGCTCGAGATACGTTTAAATCGGGGTCGAACGGCATATTTGCCCTTCATCACGCTGATTTTCTGGTTGAACGACATGATTATCAGGCGGCCCTGCAGGCGCTTGACGAGGCTTGGGATCAGGGATTGCCTACCCCAGAACTGCAGGCCACCGCCAGACTTGCCGCCGCTCGAGCACATTATCGGACAGGAGCGCTTGACCTCGCCCGCGAGCTGCTGGATGAGGGTTTGAGTCTGGCCAAACAGGCCGGCCGATACGACCTCCAGGCGGCCGGCTGGTCTACACTTGGTTCCATTGAAGAGATGTCCGGCCATTACGATGCGGCCGAAGCAGCGCTGCTAAACGGATTAGAATGTATTCAGAGAATTGAAGATATCTATGGATTGACTCTCATTCAATTGGGTTTGGGAATCGTTCATTTCCGGCGGCAAAATTTTTCGGCTGGGAAAAAGCTTTTGCTTGAGGCCCTGGAAACCCGCCGTGCCGTTGATCCAACCGGTTTAAGCAGTGCCCGCATTTTGGTTGGGTTGGGTACGGTGACCTACAATCTGGGTGAGCGGGAAGAGGCCCGTCGCTATTATTTGGAGTCGTTAAGGGTATTTCAGATTGCGGGCGATCGCTCCGGGGAAGGGTTGGCCACCGATATGCTGGGTCGTATGGCCGCCTTTGTTGGTGATGTAGAGGTCGCCCTTCGCTATTACGATCAATCCCTGGTCGCCCGGGAGGCGATCGGCAACCCTAAAGGGATCGCTGATACAAAGCGTCATCTGGCGGATTTATTGGTTAATTTAGGCGCATACGAACGAGCCCGAGAACTGCTCGATCAGGCTAAGGAAATCTATCTCGATCTTGGTGAACGGCGATCGTACGGCTCTACCCTGGCTACCCTGGCACTTGTGAATCATTATCAGGGATTTCAGGAGGAGGCGTTGACCATCGCGGAAGAGGCTGAGGACCTGGCCAACTCGCTGGAAAACACATTGCTGTTGGCTTACAGTTTAGGCAGCAAAGGATACGCCCTCGGGGCGCTTAAGCGGTTAGAGGACGCGGCCACGGCGTTTCAAAAAGGGCTCACTGCCTGGCGAAAAATGGGACAGACCGACATGACTTATCAGTGCGAGTCAGCATTGGGGAATCTCTTTTGGAAGCTCGGCCGGCGGGATGAAGCGTTGGCCATGGTGGAAAATGTGCTGGTCCGCCTCAAAGATCCCGCGCCGCTCGACTGTGATGCGCCCGGCCGCGTCTTTCTAGATTGCGTTTTGGTGCTCGAGCAGGCAGGGGATGAACGAGCGGAGCTGGTGCGGAAACAGGCGCAGGCCTTTCTGCAGCAGCAGGCGGATAAAATTACGGATGACAGGAATCGCAGGCAATTTCTGGAAAACATTAGGACGCATCAAATTTTATTGGGTCAAAAAAACAGGGATTTATGAGTGGATTTAATAACTTGTTGGAGACGATGCCTGAGCTTGTCGAAGGCTGAGTCGAAGAATCACTCGAGTTCAACACAAAGGGAAGAGCAAAAAGATGGAAAAACGCGTAGAGTTCGATTTTGAAATTGAATTTACAAACGGTGGGGGTATCCAGGGGCAGGGTTTTCGCCTCGATCTGGCTGGAGATTCGATCAGCGACGAAGAATTAGCCAGCTACATCGTTGAAGATATGCAGCTCTTGATGGTCGGGCCGGTTCGCATCCTGAACAAGCGAATTATTGAGGAGCCGCACAAACGGCGGCCGTTTAATGACCCTCAGGATCCGACATGTATCGACCTGAGCCATACGATTGAGGATGGCTTGGTTACCTACAAGGGGCTTCCGGCACCGGTTATTTGCGATTTTCTCAGTCGCGAGGCGTCGCGGGAGCTATACGCACCCGGAACTGAATTCCAAATCGGCAAAATTGAGATGGTGGCCAATACCGGCACTTATATCGATTGCCCCTTTCACCGCTATGAAGATGGAAAAGATTTGTCTGAAGTGACCCTTGAGGCCTTTGTTGATTTGGAAGGAATTGTGATTCGCGCACCTTACCAGGAGCAGCTGGCCATCGGTCGCTCATTTTTTGAAGGGAAGGAGCTGCGCGGCCGGGCGGTGCTGGTTCATACAGGATGGGATGAACATTGGAACACCGATGCTTATTTTGAAAACAACCCTTTCATCACAGAAGAAGCCGCGCAATATTTGGAGAGCTGCGGGGTCAAGCTGGTGGGTATCGATTCGCTCAACATCGATGATACGCGAATCAACAGCCGGCCGGTTCACTCGACCTTGCTGGCCAGGGAGATTTTGATCGTTGAGCACCTGTGCCGTTTGAACCGGTTACCAGATGAGGGATTTTTATTTACCGCAGCACCGCCCAAGTTCAAAGGCGTGGGAACCTTCCCCGTGCGAGCCATGGCAAAATTGCTTAATGATTGAGTGGATCATTAGTAAAAAAACAGCACAGATTAACACGGATTTTTACAAAACCTGTCCTGAGCGCAGCCGAAGGATTGAAGAGAAATCGGTGTTAATCTGTGGCTTTTATTAATTGTTATTTAGGAAACGGACCATTTAATCCGCAGGCGTTTTATTTTTACTAATCAGTGCCAGATATTTATCGCGTGGTTCGGCCGTACGCCAGTGAATGCCGTGGCGATAATGAAACCAGTAGCCGTGGAGAATGGCGATGCCCAGGGTCATCAGTCCCAGCAGGCCGTAAAAATATGGCCGGCCGAGATACACCTGGACCGGCACAAGGACCAGGCCGATAACAGCCACTTTCTCCAGCCGTTTGAGCCACGGCACGTGGGCTTCGTACCCGCTGAATATCAGCTGGGCGATAGCCCACCCCGACAGGAAAACCGCGATATCAAAAATCAACATTTCATTCCCTTCTCAATTATCTTTTAAGCATACCATTGAGATTGTATTCCACCTGAGAAAGGCTTTTTAACACCCGAAACAATTTGGCGCGGGCCACTTCAGCCATCTCCGTGAGCCCCGGATTTGCGGTAATATTCACCATCGCTAGCGGATCAGCGATCATGATCGCCGTCCGGCCGTCATCCGCTTCGTAAAAGATGACGTTACACGGCATCAACAGGCCAATTTTCAGCTCGTCTTGCAGGGCCTGGTAAGCCAGTGGTGGGTTGCATGCGCCGAGGATGCGATAATTGCGAAAATTGACGTCGAGTTTCTGCTTGAGTGTGGCCCGTACATCAATTTCGGTTAAAACACCGAACCCTTCTTCTTTCAAAGCGGCCGTGACCGCATCGATTGCCTGATCAAACGGAATGCTAAATAAGGTTCCCATTCCATATTGGGTCATTGTAATTTCTCCTGCAAAAAATATCTCTTCGCTTCTTGTGATTAAATCAATGATCTAAACGCGATTTTGAAGCATAATTCGGTTTGCTGTTAATTTAATTGAGGAAAATGCAGTAAAAACATGCCAACGCTAATTTAAGCGGTTCAACTGCTCAATCAGCCTGGGTGTGCGGGTCAGCCCATAATTGATTTGTTGTACTGATTGGTCCCGGCCGATTAGAATCGTCATCGGAATGGTCAAGACCTTGTACTTTTGCACCAAATCCGGGTCCTGCTCAACGTGGATCGATTCAATCAGCGGCCGCCAGACCGGATCGAGCTGGGCCAGGTACTGTTCCTGCTGGACACAGGCGGAACAGCCTGAACCGTGAAAGAAAAGCAGGCGTGGTCTTTTCTCCGGTTCGCTTTGTTTGACGACGCGGGAGATTTGCCGGCCGTGATAGCGATTTGTGAGGGTGAAGGTCAATCCGAGGATACAGGCAATGATGATGGTCATCAAGATTCTTTCAAACATCCTGCCTCCTAATGATTGATAGAGTGCTGGGTAAAGCCAGGCACGCCCAACCGATTTAACTGGTAATAAGTAAAGCAGCCGGCACAGAAACCGAGAAAAACGTTTAAGTTCGCCAGAACAATGACCAGCCAGCTCAGAGACCAGCCTAAGATGGGGCTGCCGGTCAAAACCAGGAAAGCGGACAAGGCTGTAACAACCCCACTAAACCCTTGAGCAAAGCGGTGAGGCTGAGGATGATCCAGAATAAGATGTGGACTGACCAACCCACTGGGTTTTAATACAGCTTGATAAATCAGGCGAAACAGACCCAGTGATGGGAAGAGTGCACCGAGGATGTTAACGGCCGCTACCCCTGCCGCCAGCTCCCAGCTGTCGAGGATAAAGGCGATGAGCAGTAAAACCATGGTCATCGTTTGGCCGGATTTGATCGCGGCGTGATCTACTTGAGTTTGCGGTTGAAACATATAATTTTCCTTGTGGATAGCAATTTCGAGCAGGCCCCTTAGTGAATAGAGGCAATGTAAAAAATCACCGCTAACTGATCATTAAAGGAGGGTATTAAATTGGGGGAGATTATTTTTTTGCAGGCTTTGCTAAAGGAACGATTGGGGCAAGTTATGGCAGGTGGGAAGACGCACCAAGAATCAATAAGGCCACGGATTAACACAAATTCATCTGTGTTAATCTGTGACCTGATAAATCTAGAGTCCTCTTTGAGGAACAGCACTTAAATTGATAGCTGGCAAACCATAATGTGAGCCGGCAAAAAACTTTGTCCTACCGGATAGTGAAGGGTATCGGCCAAATTAAATCCGACCCGGCGGTAGAAATCAATCGCCCGGTAGTTTTTGCTCCATACCATTAGCCAGCAAATATCGTGACCGGCCTGGGCAGCCTGTTTCAGCGCGTGGCGCATTAGGGTTGATCCAACCCCTTGGCCGATCCACTGGCTTTCCAGATAAAGACGAGAAAGCTCGATCGGGTTTTCGCACCAGCCCGTGCCCGGCATAAGCGCCGGCTCCATTTTGACCATACCGGCCGCTTCACGACCGATTTCAGCAAGCCAAAAATTGACCTTTGCATGTTGGAGTTCTTTTGCTACATACGCGAGCGTAAAGGATTTTTGTACATACAAATTAAGATCGGCCGGCGGCAGTGCGCCCTGATGGGCGGCCGGCAGCAAACGACGGCCCATATTGGCCACGGTGGAGGCGTCGGCTGTTGTTGCCCGCCGAATGGTCACGGCCGGTTTTTTGTATCGGATGCCGGCTAATCGGGATTGTGGTTTAAAATCGGGTGAAGCGTGCATAATAAGTCCTCCGAAAAATAAAAATATGATGATGAAAGAATAAAAAAAAAGGACCTTTGACACAGCCTGCAGAGGTCAGCTTATCGGTCTATCTTTGGTTAGCGTTCCATCCTGCCTTTTGACATCCGGGATAATTAAATAACTGATCACCCATTACTAAACCGCTTTCGCCGATCTCCCCAAAACCGGGAGCCAGCTCATTCCCTGAGCTTTGGGCCGCAGCCGGATTGGCAATCACCGCCAACCAGATCAGGAGCAGAATAATCACAAATGCGATGCGAAAGCGCCATATTTCTCGTGGCGCGCCGCCCATTCGATTTCTTTTTGATGGGGCAGGTAACTGAAGCCGTTCAACCTGCCGATACCATCGCGGGACCAGCGGGTCATTGTCGTTTGGCAGTCTGGGAATGGGTTCCCGTTTTTTGTCTGAGATTTGCATTTTCAACACTCCTTTTTTGTGAGAGACAGGCGTCGATAGAGAGGCGGACAGCCGTCCCTCCAAGTTGTGATACGATAAGACAATTAATTCGATTGCAAGAGTGGGTGACAATTGGTGGTGTTTGTTACTGTTCGTTGATCGTGTTTTGCAGAAATGCCAGAACGTCATTTAGATCGGTAAAACCGTATCGTTCCTTGGAACCGATCATTTCCAGACTAAAGCGCCAGATTGGTGGGTGATCCACTCGGTTCTCTTGCCAGGAGCGCAGGATAAACGTCCGATAACGCCGCTTGTCACTTGGTTTATTTTTCGTCACAATTTAAGCCTATCCCTATTTGTAAAGCGGGCGGCCGACCGGCCGCTGGTATTTATATTTTCAACAAAGGCGCTAAACGATCATTAAAAGGGGCGACTTACCATGGCTCAACCTCTGGAAATTTCACTGATGGGTGAAGTAAAAATTTCCACAGCCGGTCGAGACATCTCGGCTGATCTCTCTCAAAAAGCGCGCGCCTTATTTTGTTATCTGGTGGCTGAAGGGGAAACCCATTCCCGTCATGCCCTGGCTGGTTTGCTGTGGGGGGACGTGCCGGAGGAGAAAGCGAAAAACAGCCTGCGTGTATCCCTGGCCAATTTGCGCAAACACCTCTCCCCCTATCTGACAATAACCCATCTCACGTTGGGTATTAATCCGGAAGCCCCTATTCTGGTTGATATCGAGCTGCTGCAAAATATTTTGCACCGATCCAGTACGGCCGATTTAGGGGAGTTGCAGCGTGCCCTGGATCTTTACAGAGGAGATTTTTTAACCGGTCTTGTTATTGAAGATGCTCCTGAATTTCAAGAGTGGCTGTTTACCACCCGCACTTATTGGCAGCAGCGGATGCTTCCACTGCTGAGCGATATGAGTACGACCCTAATTGAACAGCGGGCGTTTGAGCGGGCGGAGCCGGTCCTGCATCGCTTGTTGGCCATTGAACCCTGGCACGAAACGGCCCACCGGCAGCTGATGGGGGTGATGGCTCAGCGCGGTGATTTGGACGGGGCACTGGCCCAGTATGAGAAGGGTGCGCGCCTGCTGGCCGATACGTTGGGAGTGGAGCCGATGCCGGAGACAATCGCCTTAGCTGAAAAAATTCGGCGCGCCCGAGATAGTCAATTTGGCGACATCCCGGCCGTGGAGGGATTCCTGATCGGCCGGGAGGCTGAGAAAACGCGTCTCAAAGAGATGCTGGCTGATCCGAACTGCCGCTTGATTACGATATGCGGCATGGGGGGAGCAGGGAAAACCCAGTTAGCGTTAACGACCGCCCACGAGATCTACAGCCAACAGCGGTTCCTGTTTCTCGACGGGATTGTGTTCCTTTCTCTGGCCAGCGTGAGCCGCATGCGCGATCTCCCTCTAATTCTGGCCGATCATCTTGGTTTGACATTAGCCGGCCGTGAGGATCCGTGGCAACAGCTGGCCGGCAATTTGCGGGATAAGGAACTGCTGCTTGTTCTAGATAATGTTGAGCAGCTGATCAGCGAGGGCTTATTATTGAACAACCTACTCGAGGCAGGCGATGGGATCAAGCTGCTGTTGACCAGCCGTGAGCCGCTGAATTTGCCGTCGGAATGGCGGCTGTCGCTTGAGGGATTGGACTACCAGGGAGACGAGTTATTCGAGGAAGAAGTTATTTCTTCACCGGCCGCTGAGCTATTTTTAAGAACGGCCACCCGGTTTCAGCCGGAATTTAAGCTGCGTCAGGAAGAAATTCCCGACCTGGGTCGGCTGTGTGCGTTAACGGCCGGTGTGCCTCTGGCCCTCAAACTCGCAGCTTCCTCGGTAAAAGTGATGAGCGTGCGAGAGATGGTCGATCAGATGAGGCAAGGAATTGATCTCTTGAGCGCCGGCAGTGAATCTCTGCCGCCTCGACAGCAAAGCATGCGAGTCATCGTCGAGCAGACGGTTGCCACTTTGTCCCCGCCAGCGCATACCGCTGCCGTTGCCCTGTCTGTATTTCATGGATCGTTTGACGCCCCGGCTGCCCAGGAGATAGCAGGGACGAATCTGTTTGTCCTGGCCGAACTGGTTGATCGTGGCATGCTGCAGTTTGACGGGAAGGCCATATATCAATTCCACGAGCTCCTGCGCCAGTTTTTGGCGGACCAGCGGCCGTCTTCCGTGGATGAAGCTCACGGTCGCTACTATTTGTCCTGGCTGGTTGAAGTAGAATCCAGGCTGGTTGGCAAAGAAAGCCGGCTTGCACTTAGTGAATTATCCGCTGCTCGTGCAAATCTGCAGCAGGCGTGGCGGTGGGCGATTCATACAAGGGCATGGTCACTTTTGGCGCAGGCGGCACCGGTTTTAAGTGAATTTTATCTGCGGAAGGGGTGGTTTGCATCCGGTGATGAGCAATTTTCCGAGCTGATTGACGAGCTTAAAAGGACCGGTCGCGGGCAAGAACAACTGCTGGCGAATTGTTATGTGCAAAAAGCAAACTTTTTGCTGAATTTAAGTCAGCTAGTAGAGGCGCAGCAATTGGCTAATCTCGTTCTCGATTTGGCGGATAACCCGATGATTGAGCGGGCTGTGGCTGATGTCAAATATATATTGGCTCATGTCAACGATGTCCAGGGGTACGCTCAGCAGGCATTAGATCTGGCTCTGCAAGCGTTGACCTATCATCAGTTTGCTAAAACGCCACCGCATCACCTATCGACGATTATGAACCAGGTTGGTCACGCTTATTGGGGGGTACAAAATGCCGCTCAAAGTTTACGCTGGTACGATCAGGCGGTAGAAATTGCTCTCCGTGCGGATGACCCCTATTCAGCAGTGGCGTCTATAGCCAGTGCCGGTAGTTTGCGGCTGTTTCTGGGGGAATATAATCGTGCAAGAGCTGATTTTCTTCACCTGCTGCGGTGGATTGATGAGGGGTTTGGCGTTGGTTATCGGGCGGTAATCGCCAATCGTCTGGGACGGGTCGAGATTGACAGCGGTAATTTATCAGCTGCCCGACCTTTTTTTGAGGAGGCTTTGGTCCTGTATGAGCGGCAGCAGCAGGTGGCGATGGCCGCTCTCGCTCGCAACTGGCTCGGTGTATTGGCTCGCCTGGAAGGTGATTTGGTGCAGGCCGCAACTTTGAGTGAGGAAGCGCTGAAGGTTATCGAACGGGAAGGGAGCCGGCCGGATTTACTAGCCCGGGTTTTGCACAATCAGGCAAGTATCCTCCTGGCTCAAGAAAAACCGGCAGAGGCCAGAAAGGTTTTAGCGCGGTGCCAAGCGGCGTTAAGCCATATGCGCAGCAGCGAATATTATCTGATGACTCTAAATCTGCTCCACTGGGCGACTTTAAATGAAGGAGACCTGGAGGCGGCCGCGGAGATATTAAATGAGGCTTTCCCGCTGGCCAACGACAGCATGGCGGTGCGTTTAAAGCTCGATTTTATGGTTGAAATGGCCCATCATCTCTTGCAGGCCAATCATACGGAAGAGGCGTGGCGGCTGATGGCTTTTGTTCACAGCCAGCGGCAAACCGCCTATGAAACGCAGCTGCGAATTTCAGACCTAATCGAAACCTTACCCATTATGGTACATGCTCCGGAATCCAGGGGAGATTTAGGCCAAACCCCCCGCGGTATGTTGGCCACGGCCGCGTTGTGGCTGCATCTAACTTGAAAATTCCCCTCCAGTCTTGAGTTCAACACGGTGGAACGCGCATGCGCTGTAGGGCCGCAGCATGCTGCGGCCGATCAATCCCCCCCCGGCATAGTATTTGGCGGTTAAAAGTCGAATCATTCGCCAAGGAATGGAAGGTCATAGGCAACAAGCCACGGCCGCAGCATGCTGCGGCCCTACAAATTGGCGGTGTGTTGTATAAACAGCTTCTGAACGGCCACGAAACGATTGGTTGTCAGTGAGATCGGATACCTGTCCGCCCCTGAATTCGCGCCGGGGAGGGGCTGGGGGAGGGGTAAAATGACCACCAAAACACCCACCCCCTAGCCCCCTCCCGACACGGAAGGGGGAAATTGTAGGGCTGGAAAGCGCCTTCTTCTTTTCATAAGGCAATCTATCCGCCCCTGAACTGTCTTGGGAGGGGGACGAATGTGTAAGCCGAGCTATTCAAAGCCAAAGGTAGCGAAGTACATGCCGTGCCAGTAGTATCGATCCTCGTTGAGGCTGATCGCCAGAATCGCTTCATCTTCACCGCTGTCGCCCAGGCCAACCGCGTAAAGCCCTTTGACGACACCTGCTTCTGGCCCCCAGGGCGCAAACAGATCAAACCCCTGCTGTTCCAGGCCATTTGATGGAGCCAAATAAAAATTTCCGCTCGAACCAAATAAACCCGTCATGCCGCTTAGCGCCTGATCAGCGGGGATTACCGCCCCTTCTGAACGGTATTGGATGGAGTGAAATGTATCTTTCAGGAGCGGCCGCAGGGAGCTGTAATCCTGCTCGCGGAGCCCAATTGTTAAATCAAGCAGCAGCTCACTCAAAAACCGGTAATTGGGTGTTGGCCGCTCGCCAGCAGGAGGAAGGATCGTGAGACTCAGCTCGTAAGCCACGCTTTCGTGCGGTGTGACCACGTTCAGCTGATAATCCTGGGTGGTACGGACGGTATCTTGCCAGATCGACATTTCATTTTCCAGCCGCTTCAAGGGAGAGCCATCATTGACCCCGGCTAAATTAAAACCGGCAGTTCCCCCAGCCGACACAATGGCGATAGATACCTTTTGACCTGCCTCCGCTCGAAATACATAAGAATCTGATTCCGAATGGGTGACAAAGTCGTTTACCACGCCGGAAACGGCACCTGGCTCAAACATAATGCGCACGGGAGCCGGTTGGGCGCTTGATGGAGGGGGGGTAACCGTTGCTTCCTGTGGTGGATCGACAATTGGTGTGGCAGTTACACCTTCATCCGTTGGCTCGATGGGATTTTGCGTTATTACCGGTTCGCTGCTGAGGGGAGTAGCGGTGGGGGGCACGACGGTAGCCTGAGTGGTTGCGGTCTCTATCGGGTCAGGAACGGCCGTTGGAGTAAGCGCTTCTTCTGGCAGGTCAGCGGTCGGCGTGACGGGCGTGACGGGTGGGCTTTGATCGCCTTCAAAAGGGGGGCTGTTGGTCACACACCCGGAAACAAAAAGTAGTAAAAGAAATAAAATCAACCCGCGGGTTGATTGATGGTTTAACATGATCTATCTCCTAATTTTATCGTTGCCAGCAGATTAGAAAAACAGCGTAAATCGATCATTAATTGGGGCATCCCGGAAATTGGTTTTAAAATTACGAAGATTTGTAACCACCCATCATTAAGCTAATTGAAAATGGACAGTGAGAGGTGCCATGGCTCGCAACGCAAAATTATTCGGCCGCTTGCTCAACGAAGGGTTGACGAGCGCCGCAAAAAAACGGGAAATCGCAAAAAGGGAGATCGAACATCAATTGGGCGATTTGCTCGGCTATGGCATTCATACGGTCCAGCACTGGCAGCGCGGCAATTTGCCAACGGAATTGGATCTGATCGAGGAAACGGTGCGGTTTGTGACCGTCAACGGCCGGGTAGATCGTCAATGGGCGCAGCGGGTGCTGGAGGCGGCCGATTATTTACCCGAAGCGGCGGTGAATTTGTTAAATGAGCTGTTTGCCGTCAAGCCTCAGGTTTTTGTTTGTTATCAGCGCGGAAGCCGGCCGGATGAGCCGCTGGCGTTTGAAATTGCCCGAGCGATTAGCCCGGATTACGACGTCTTTTTTGACCAGGCAGAAACATTGGACGCCGCGTGGAGCCGGCGCATGCTCAACGCCTTAAAAAAAGCCGCCCACGTGATTGTTCTGCTGTCAGCGGAATCGGTCCGGTCCGAGATCGTGATGACGACCGTCAAACGGGCGCACGATTACCGAATCAAACAGGGTCAGCCCAATTTGCTGACGGTGCGGGTGTCGTACTTCGATCCGTTTCCGGAAATGTTCGCCCAGCGGCTCAACGAGCTGCCGTGGGTGTTGTGGCGTGAACCGGAGGATACCGAGTCACTCATTCAAACGCTTCGGGAGGCCCTCCGTGGTGGGTCGCTTCCCATTCAAACGGCCGCGGAAAAACAGGCGCTTTTGCAGGAACCTGAGGCGGCGGATTTTCCCGTTCCTGCCCCCCAGGTCGAGATGCCGGAGGGAGCGATCCCGCTCGAATCGCCATTTTATCTGGAGCGTTCGAGTGATCGCATTGTGCAGCAGGCATTGACCCGTCACCAGGGGGCAACGATTGTCATTAAGGGCGCGCGGCAGGTCGGCAAAACATCCCTCCTGATTCGCCTGATGCGGGCGGCCGAAAAACAGGGGAAGCGGGTGGCCTTTCTTGACTTTCAAATGTTTAGATCAGCCCTCGACAGCGCCGATGATTTTTTCCGGTTGTTTGCCCGGCTGTTGGCCTTTCGGCTGGGATTACCCGATGAAACTGAAATGTTTTGGAATTTCCCCTTAACGAACCCGTTTCGAACGACCGAATATATGTCCAGCAGCGTCCTGCCGGCCCTCGACCAGCCGGTTTTGCTGGCCATGGATGAAGTTGAGGCGGTTTTTGATACCGATTTTCGGACCGATTTTTTTGGCATGCTGCGGGCGTGGCACAGTAATCGGGCGATTGATCCGATTTGGAAAAAGCTCGACCTGGTGTTGGTAACGTCTACCGAACCATATTTCTTTATCGATAATTTGAATCAATCCCCGTTCAACGTGGGGGAAGTGGTCGACCTGCAGCCGTTTAGAGATGAGCAGACGGCCGCACTAAACCGGCAGCACGGCGCCCCATTGGCCAGCCAGCAGATTGAACGTTTGCAGCGGCTGGTCCACGGCCATCCGTTTTTAGTTCGGCGGGCTCTTTATCTGCTGGCTACCGGCCGCACCCAGTCTGAGGAGCTGTTTGCTCAGGCGATGAGCCTTGATGGCCCATTTGGCGATCATTTGCGTCGCCTGCTGCTGATGCTTTACGAGCGTCCTCAGCTGGCGGTCACGCTGCGTCAAATCATCGAGGAGGGGCGCTGCGACGATCAAATCGCCTTTTTCCGGCTGCGCGGGGCCGGCTTTGTGCGTGAGGAGGCCGGCCGGATCGTGGCCTCAAACGAGCTGTACAAAGCCACATTCGCCCACCATTTTGAACTATCTCAGGCGTGATTAATTTATGAGTGAATACATCTACACCGTCGGTGGCACCGTTCAACCTGATGCAGGAGTATATATCACCCGTCGGGCTGATGAAGATTTGTTAAACGCCTGCCGTGAAGGGCAGTATGCCTATGTTTTAACCGCCCGCCAGCTTGGAAAAAGCAGCCTCATGGTGCGCACGGCCGGCCGGCTGGAAGAAGAGGGGATTCAAAGCGTCGTCATCGATCTCAATGAATTGGGTGTCCAAACCACGGTGCAGGAGTGGTATTTGGGCCTGATGTTTCGCATCACCTCTCGCCTGCGGCTCAAAGTAAACTTGCTGCAGTGGTGGCGGGAACATGAAGATGTGGGGGTCACCCAGCGCCTCAGCCTGTTTTTTCAGGAAATTGTGCTCAGAGATATTGATGCACCGGTCGTCATTTTTATTGATGAAATTGATACAACTTTGAGCCTCGATTTTACTGATGATTTTTTTGCGGCGATTCGCTATTTGTTTAATGCCCGATCGACCGAGCCCGGTTTGCAGCGCTTGTCATTTGTGTTGATCGGGGTGGCGACCCCCAGCGACCTGATAAACGACAGCAAACGGACCCCCTTTAATATCGGCCGGCGCATTGATTTGACCGACTTCTCTCGAGAAGAGTCTCAGCCGCTGGCCGTGGGTTTGCCCGGTGACGCAGCCCGGCAGGCCTCGTTGATGGATAAAGTCATCGATTGGACCAACGGGCATCCGTATTTGACTCAGCGCCTCTGTGCCGAGCTGGGCGCTCCGCGAGAAAACGGGTCAGCAGGCAGCGTAAACGAAGTGGTGCAAAATATTTTTCTGGGTGACAACGCCTACAAAGACAACAACCTGCAGTTTGTGCGGGATATGTTGACCAAGAGAGCGCCGATCCATCAGGAACGGGAACTGCTGACCACCTATCAGCAAATCCGTCTGGGGCGGCGGCGGGTGCGCGATGACGCCCATTCGGCCGTTAAATCACATCTCAAATTGTCGGGCGTGGTCAAGCGGGCAGGTGATGATCTACAGGTGCGCAATAAAATTTACGCCCGCGTATTTGATCGAAAGTGGATTCGAGCCCAATGGCCGGTTTCCTGGTGGGAATTGATTCCTTTTGAGGTCAAGGTTGCGGCCGGTATTTCTCTGCTGCTTTTTGTTGGACTGCTGGTGGCTGTTTTTTATGCCGTTGGGCAGCAGCAGCTGGCGCAGGAGGCGGCGGGGAACCTGGCTGCTGAAGTGGTGTTGCGGTCAACGGCCGAAAGTGACGCCCTGGCTCAGGCTGAATTAGCCGAGGATAATGCTGAGTTGGCCGCTTTGAGAGCCCAGGAGGCGGTCGACAACTTTAACCTGGCAGCAACTCGCGAATCGGAGGCGATTGCCAACGCGGCGGTGGCCGAGCAAAATGCCTTACTGGCTGAGGCTCAGGCCCGCATTGCCGAATCGAGAGCGCTGGCCGGTGAGGCTCGCCTGGCAGGTGAAACCAACGCCCAGCTTGGTTTGCTTCTGGCGCTGGAGGCGGTCCAAGCCACCGATACCTCAGAAGCGCGACAGAGCGTTCAGGCGGCTTTGGGGCAGCCGCATCGCTTCGAGCTGGTTCATCAGATCGAGGTGGGTGAGTGGACCTCACCGTTTGGCTCGGCCGCCTGGGACCCCGATGGCCGCAAGCTGTTGGTCGTTAACGGCAGCGATTTCCTGGTATCGCTGTGGGATGGGGAGAGCGGCGAACTGCTTGAAGAGCTGCGCCACCCCGGTTTTGTGACGGCCGCTTTTTGGCATCCACAGGGTGACCGCATTGTGACCTCCTCGGTTGATGGGGTCAGGGTGTGGGACGCGGCCAGGGGGGTCGAAGCGTCATTTTTTGATGTAGGCCCTACCTCTTTTACAAATTGGGCTCAGGACGGTGATGCGATCGTTGCGGTCAGCTTTAGTGATGATATGGTGCGCATCATCAACGTCGCCGGCGGCGGGGAAGAGATCGCCGTTGCCGTGCCTGAAGCGGTTTTAAAGGCGGAGGTGAGCCGGGGCACACCGCCACGTTTGTTGGTCACGGCCGCCCAGCAGGCATACGTGTATGATTTAGGCGGCGAACCGCTTTTTTCGATAGATCCCCCTGGAGAAATTCGAGACAGTTTTTTGTGGAAGGCGGCCTGGAACGACACCGGTGATTTGATTTTAACGCACAATGCCTGGCTGGGGGACGGCACTTTTGGGCCGGTTGTGATCTGGGACGGCCGCACCGGGGAGGAGCTGCAGACGCTTGAAACAAGACCCGCTCAGCTGATAGATGGGTTAAGCTCCGATATTGTCCCCATCAGCAATGCGGAATGGGGGAGCGGTGGGAACCAGGTTTTAACCAGTGGAACCGATAATAGGCTGTTGGTATGGGATGCCAGAAGTGGTCAAATTGTCAGTGAACAAGCCGGGTTTCAGGAAGGGGAGATGTTCGTCCAGGATAATTTGCTGCTGTCCGCGATTAACTTCAGCGGATTTACCGCCGGTGGTGATCCGCTTGATCGCGGTGGTTTCACGATGCGCCTGCTTCCGGATGGAGAACTGCTCAACCTCGTTGACGCATCCAAACAGGTCAACGCCGTTGCCTGGAGTGCCAACGGCCGTCAGCTAGCCACCCTTGACCTGGATGGGACGGCGCTAATTTGGAAGCGGCCGTCCGCTAATCCCCTGACGGTTTTGCGGGGCAATGCCGCGGTTGAGGCGGTGGTGTGGTCCCATGACCAATCAAAAATTTTTGTGGAAACGGTTGACGGAGAGGTGCAAATACTCGATGCGGGTTCGGAAACCGTTTTGACCATGCTTCAGGCTGACAGCGGGATTGCCATCACCGGCTGGAGCGAAGATGACTCCCAATTAATGATTGCCCAGCGTGATGGGTCACTTAATCTTTATGATTCAGATACGGGTGAGCTGCTGCAAACCCTCTCCCATCCGGCCCCGCTCTTTTTTGCCGACTGGCGAAAGAACGACGCTCAAATTGTGACTACCGATCAGCAGGGAACGCTGCGGGTCTGGGGTGTCGCTGACGGTGAAGTAGAGTTTGAGGTGCGGGATTCGGCCGCTTTTTTGGCGTTGTGGAACAATGATCAATCGGCCCTTATTGCCGGTGGATTTGACGGCCGGGTTCGTATTCTTGACGCCGTCGATGGTTCACTCCAAGGGGAAATTGAAACCGGGTTACCCACGCTCTTCGCCTTTTTTGGGCTGGAGAATCAAGACCATGTCGTTACCTTGAGCAGCGAAGGGTATGATTTCCCATTTTTTGATGACCTTGAAGTGAATTTGGATGCGGATGTTATTGATACATCTGTGACCCAGCTTTTTAGCGACCCCACTGAATTATCAGGGTGGTCATTGACAGATTTAGAAACTCCGCTGTGGAGCATCACCTATGATAGCTTAATTTCCGCTTTGCCCAATGAGGCAGATACAAAATTGATCGTGCATATTTGGGCGGAAGCGGTTCGACTGGGCGCCCGACCGTTGATTGAAATCCGGGATATGCAGACGGGGGAGCTGCTGTTTACGGCTGAGCACCCTGGTGGCGTGGTGACAACGCTGTGGCTCGATGAGGAGCAGCGATTTGTGACGGTCGGTGCTGATGGCAAAGCGCGGCTGTGGTCGATTGATCAGCCGGAGCCGCTGGCGATTTTGGGAGCGGTTGATGACGACATCGCTGATTTTGACATCAACGAGGGTGGGGATCAACTGCTCCTGGGAACGGCCGGGGGGAAGGTGCTGCGTACATTTGTCGATCCTGAATCGCTGGTGGAAATCGGGTGTGATCGGGCCTATCGCAATTTGGCCTGGAACGATTGGCAGCAATATTTACAGGGTCAGCCGTATCAGGCGACCTGCACAAACCTTCCTGCTCACCCATCGTTTATTGAGCGGATTGAACAGGCGGGCAGCGCGGCTGAGGTGGCCACATTTTTTGCTACCACGCCTCAATCCATTGACGTTTATGGGGCTGATACCTGGAATACGGTGTGCTGGTGGGGCAGCTTATGGGGGCAGGCTGAACGTGTGGGAGCGGCGTGCGATTATGGGGTTGCCCTGGCTGAATCGGAGTTTGATGAGGCCAATCATCGCGACAGCCGCGCCTTACAGCGGGCGCTGACCGGAGATTTAAGCGGGGCGGCCGACGATTTGCGCGCATTTTTGACCGAAATGGCTGACCAACGCGACGACCTCTCGGCCGTCTATGACGAGGCATCCCCCGCACAGCAAAACAGCGACGCCGGCCGAGAGGTCCTGGCCGAAATTGAGCGGCTCGAGCAATGGCTGTCCGAGCGAACCGCGTGGGTGGAGCAGCTGGAAGCGGGTCAAAATCCCTATGACGCTCAGACGATCGAAGCACTGATTAAAGAGAGTCAATCATAAGCGTCAACATCACGATAGGCTGCCGAGTGCAGCACACTTGTCATTCTGAACGGAGCGCAGCGGCGTGAAGAATCTCGTCAAGGTTCGTCAAGGTAGGTTGATTTAGAGAGAGAAGAAGGTCCGTTTTGGGCGACCTTCATCTGCTTGTTAGATGACGGGATTCTTCGCTTCGCTCAGAATGACAGGTTACCTGAGGACGATGTAAGCGCCTGAGAGGCTGTGGCCGGTGTTCACACCGAACCACTAGCCGGCACGGCCAGAGACCGGCCAGAGCACCAGAATCGCTATAATCGAAAATCATTACAATTTTTAGTAACCGGCCGCCGGCCGATCTTACAAAATATCTGCAGCCGCCGCGCTTAAAGTTTAGACATTGAAGTCAAATTTTGAGTTTGGAGGCTTGAGATGAAAAATATTTACGCGCAATTCGCATTACTTGTTATGGTGCTGCTGGCCGCCTGCAGCTCGCCGGCCGAAGAAATTATCGATTTAGAGCCCGTGCCCAACACGTCTGAACGGGCCCGGATTGAATCACATCCTTCAGAGGAGCCGGCGGCGGTTCCCACTACCGCACCAACCGCTGAACCGGTGGCTACCGCTGAGCCGGAGCCCAGCCCCACCCCGGCCGGGAACTTGATGGAGGTACAGCCGGCCGTGGTGCGCATTGTCGCTGAAGGCAGCTTTGTCGACCCCGACCAGGGCACTCAGCTTAACGTCTCCGGCAGTGGATCGGGATTTATCATTTCTCCTGATGGCCTGGCCGTAACCAACAATCACGTGGTGACCGGGGCGGCTATTCTGCGCGTTTACATCCAGGGTGAGCGTGAGCCGCGCAACGCCCGCGTTCTGGGGGTTTCGGAATGCTCCGACCTGGCCCTCATCGATATTGACGGCGACGATTTTTCCTTTTTGCAATGGTATGACGGGGATATCACCGTGGGGCAGGAAGTGTATGCGGCCGGTTATCCCCTTGGAGAAAGCGAATTCACCCTGACCCGCGGCATCGTCTCAAAGGCGTCGACCAGTGGCGAAACGGAATGGGCCTCAGTTGACAGCGTGATGGAACACGATGCCACCCTGAATCGAGGCAATTCGGGAGGCCCTCTGATAACGAGAGAAGGGCAGGTCATCGGCGTCAACTTTGCCGGAAATTTTGAACGCAGCCAATATTTTGCCATCGGCCGCAGCGAGGTGGAGCGGGTGCTCGATACCCTGCGACAGGAAGAGAACGTCAATTCGATCGGCATCAACGGGATGGCTCTGAGCGATGCTGAAGGCGGCCTGGGCATCTGGGTTTTCTCCGTAGAATCCGGTTCACCGGCCGATCGCGTGGGAGTCAAAGGGGGTGATCTGATCATCTCCCTGGAAGGGCTGACCCTGGCCGTTGACGGCACCCTGTCCGACTACTGCGACGTGCTGCGCTCTCGGGAGATGGATGATGTCCTGAGTATCGGAGTGCTGCGCTTCACCGATGGCGGAACCGAACTGCTTAAAGGCCGCATCAACGGCAGCGAGCTTGAGGTGATGGACGTTTTTGGCGGTCAGGCCGATGGCGGGACTCAAGCCGCTCCACCTGCTGACAGCGCGATTGTGCAGGATGCGACGGGGACGCTTGAGGCGATCGTTCCCGCCGGTTGGGAGGTGCGCACCCAGGCCCCCGACTCCGATCTTTATTCTGCGCAGCTGGTTGCCGCCCCGCAGCTGAGCCTGATTGACGACAGCTGGGCTGGTTACGGAATCAGCATCGCCTTTACCGACAACCGGGACATTTCGGTTGACGCCCTGCTCGATTATAACAACGGTCTTTACAGCGCCGTTTGTGATTACGACGGCCGCGAGCCGTATGATGACGGACAGCTGATCGGACAGTACGAATTTTTTGCCAACTGTGAAGGTACGACGGCGATTGGGGTATTGGCGCTGACCACCCCAAACAGCGATTATCATCTTTTGATCCAGCTCCAGTATCTCAATGATGCACAGCTGGATGAGGTGATCGCCATATTCAACAATTTTGTAGTCAACCGCTAGGAGGAAGGGGATTTTTCCTTCTCCAAGCCTCCTCTCTTCCGGGGTGGGCAATTTCAAGCTGATGATCGAACAGGACATGGTGGATCCCTCTTCCGCCCTACCAATAGGCGATGTGCCGAAAAACAGCCCCTGAAAGGCCAGGAGACTTTGGTTTTTTCAGTAAGAATGGATGTCTGTCCACCCTTGAACCGACGCGGGGAGGGGGGCAGGTCGGACTATGTGAAAATGAAATTTTTACCTGTCCACTCTTGGAATCCCCTCCATGGCGGAGGGGGATTTTGCTGGATAATCCGAAATTCTCTTTCTAATAATCTTCGATTATAAAATCAACAACCAGAGGCAGATGATCAGAGCCGGTATGGGGACCGGTATTGAGAGAAATAACGTTGATTTCCGGTGAAGAGACAAAGTGATCGATGGGAATTTTGGCGGCCGGCATAAACGTTGGCCAGCTGCGATTTAACCCCTGCCCCACCCGGCCGTCTACCAGCTCACCCTCTTTCAAAAATTGGCCGAAGATAGGTGAAAAGGAACTGACATTAAAATCACCAGTGACGATGATGGGCAGCTGCTGCTCGCGGGCAAAAGCGGCGGTTTTTTGCAGTTCCTCATTGCGCCAGCCCCAGCGATCGTTGTTCATCGGGGTGGTGGGGTGAATCCCAAGAACGCCAAATGATCTTCCCTGAACGGTGATTTCCGCATACGCCTGGGAGCGATGTCCGGACCCATAGTCGATAAAGCGGCCGTTTTCTAACGGGTAGCGACTCAGAATGACCGTTTGATATTGGGGATCGGAATGGACATAGGCATAGCGTTCCCATAAGGCACCCATCGTAAAATGGTTGATGCGGTTCATTTCTACCAGGACAACGATATCCGGACTGGTTTCAGTGACGGCTTCTAGCAGCATTTCCGGATTGGGATTGCCGTATAACGTGTTGGCCATCATCAGGCGGACCGTTGTGGCATCACTGGGTGAGGCTTCCAATGAGGGGGTGACAAAGGGCAAGAGGTGCAAGCCGTTGATGACGGTGACGATCAGCGCCAGAGCGGCTAATTTAGTGCGCCTCATCAGGAGCGTGATGAGGGTGAGGGGGGCGGCGGCCACAAAAAAATGCCAGCGAAAGTGGCTCCATAAATCAAAAAACCATACGAAGCGGCCGGCGTAGGCAGCCACCGAGACAAAAAGCAGGCCGACAACGGGCACGGCCATAATGGCAGTGAGGGTCAGCCGTATTAATTTAAATACAATCTGTTTATTGGATTGTGGAGAGGTTGAAAAGGCCATAGTAGCCATAGTTTATGGTGGTTTGAGGGTTTAATACACCGGCTTAAACGGCTGGCTGCCCGCACTCGGGTGCTTGATTTTTGATTTTAGGTCGATCATCTGTGAAAAGGGGGTCATATGATTGTGGATCTTGACAGGAAAATCGACTTTGGACACGGCTTGGAAGTGATCGATGGAGGATGATTCAGGAGCGGGGACCGTCTACCGGACCATCAGACTGATATGCTTGTTCTGGGTGCTGGCCGGATGATAGTGAACATACACTCTTCTCAGCAGCTCCAATTCGGCATAGAGTCGATCTTCGACTTGACAGGCGATGTGGTCTCCATCAGCTACTGAAATATGGCCGTCAACTCCAATGGTGATGTTAATCACCAGGTATGGGCCAAAGCGATGAGCGTGGATCTCCTCAATTTGGACGACTCCCGGCACGGCCTGGACGAGGGCTGTGATGCGCCAGGCCAGCGTTTTGCCGGGAATAGTATCCATGAGGTCATCTGACGATTCGCGCAAAATCGAGATTCCGGTTTGTAGGATAAAAAACGCCACCAGCGCGCCGGCCAGAGGATCTACCCAAGGATATCCCAGCAGCCCCAGGCCGATGCCCAGCGCGGCCGCCGTGGCGGCGAAGACGTCGTTGCGATGATCGCGGGCGAGGGCCAAAATCGCTGCATTTTGGGTCAGACGGCCGGTACGCTGCGTGTACTGAGTGACAATCACTTTGATCAGGATAGTTGTGATGGCGATGATTAGAGTCAGGAGGGAGCCGTTGAGCCCGGCCGCCGTACCGACAATTGTGTCGTATAGTGAGTTTGCGCTGTTCCAAAATACGGCGATCGAAGTGGTGACGACAAAAGCCCCCACGATTAGAGCGGCAATCGTTTCCAGCTGCTGGTGGCCGTAAGGATGTTCGGTGTCAGGCGGTTTCCCGGCCAAACGTATAAAAACCGCCACGACCATGTAGTAAGCCACGTCCGAGGTAGAATTGATGCCGTCCGCTAAGAGCGCCGGGCTGTGTCCGACAATACCGCCCACCGTTTTAGCCAGAGCCAAAATGATATTGACGATGAGGCCGATACGAACCGCTTTTAGACTTTCTTTTTCACGTTTTTTCACGGTCTATCCTTGCACACCATATTTTTTCTCCCTAATCCCGGGCCCACCTGATCTTTTCCTGAAATGAAGTGTACTCAAGAAAAAGGGAGAGCTGTATCGATTCAGTATCCGTTTATTTTGCCTTCGAATAGGTTTAAAGTCATAAGCTGAATTGTGATTTTGGTGACTAGCACATGAGAAAAATGTAAGTAACTTAAGAGGAAGCCTCTACACAAATTTTATCCGTTTTTCCAGACGGCAGCTGCCAGAAGCCATATTGGCATGGATCAGCCTGTTTAGCCTATCGTAAATCGCAACATACCGTTCATCATTGTGGGGAGTAACCTTGTATGAACAATTTGGTGTTTTCAAAATTAGATATAAAAGATGATTCAAGGGCGTTGTTGGCTTCAATTGAAGCTCATCTTGGGCCGGTGGCATCGATTGACGTATTAGGTTTTGGAGACACCTACCTGATCGAAAGTGAAAGCGGACTATATGTTCTCAAATACGGCCGTGAAGATCTATTTTATCAGCTGAATACTCTTTTTGGTTTTTGCAAAAAGGCTGGCCTTGGTGCGCCTACCTTGGTCGACTGGCCTGATGGGCGGGTGCGTCAACTTCTGCTTATGACCTACATTCCGGGAGAGCCACTCAATCAACAGAAAAACTGGTGGCCGGATTATAAACATCAAATCCGAAGACTGCTGGAGCATCTTCAAGAATTGCCGGTTCGTCCGTCGTTTCCGGCGCTGGTGCCGCGCTGGGAAAGTGATTTGAATCGCAATCTGCCAGAGAAATATCAACCTTTGCTGCAAAAAATCATGATTGGTCTGGACCTGGAACCAACGGTCGCGCACGGATACTTTGCACCACAAAATATCATCGATAACGGGCGAACCTTGGCCCTAATCAACTGGCACCATTTTGGAAATTCCTTCCCGGCATTTGATGCCGGCTGGCTGCTGGCAATCAATCGTGTTTATGGCCAGGTATCAGAAAATCACGGCCAGATGCAGTCGGACCTTTCCGCGCTTTTCCGGGATCCGTTTCAGCCTTATTTTGGTGAAGGGTTGAGCCTTTTGTGCCTCCTATATCTGGCGCGCAAAAAAAATCCCCGGCCGCTTCCTCAAACCTATGTTTCGAACAAAATTATCTCGGGCCTCCATGGCTGGATGAAGCAGGCGGCTTATCTTTGGCCGGATATTCCTTGATTTGTAACCGTTCTGCTTTCATTGCCAAATCGTAACGGAAGCTCAACGTTTTTTATGAAGGGGGCAGCCGGGTCATTTTGGTTTGCCATGTGATAAAATTGACGCGCAGTTTCCAAGAAGATCAAATTATTATATTAAGTAATTTACAAAAAATTTTATAAGAAAAAACGTCCGCAGATTACGCAGATTTTCGCAGATTAGAGGAAGAAATCTGTGAAAATCCGTGTTAATCCGTGGCTTTTTTTAACAATTCTTTTTGTAAACCACTTAATCAGCAACATTTGGGCAAAACGCTTGCTATGAAAAAACAATTTGCACAAGTTCAGGTGGAGAGTCGGGCTGCATGGCGGTCGTGGCTGGCGGCCAACTACACCCAAACTGAAGGGATATGGCTGGTAACCTTCAAGAAACACGTCAAGGATAAATATCTGCCCTATGACGATATCGTCGAAGAGGCGCTGTGTTTTGGCTGGATAGACAGTTTGCCGCGCAAGCTCGATGAGGATCGGACGATGCTGTTTTTGTCGCCCCGCCGGCCGAAAAGCCCCTGGTCGGGTTTAAACAAGCGGCGGATTGAAAAGATCATGGCGGAAGGATTGATGATGCCTCCCGGACAGGCGATGATCGATCAGGCCAAAGAAGATGGTTCATGGAGCCTGTACGACGATATTGAAGCGCTGGTGATTCCCCCTGATTTGGCGGCCGCCCTTGAGGCGAATTCGGCGGCCAGAAAATATTTTGATAGATTTAGCGACTCATCGAAAAAAGGGATTTTGTGGTGGATTAAGAGCGCCAAACGGCCGGCAACCCGTCAGAAAAGAATTGCCGAAACGGTGGCGTTGGCGGCGCAAAATATTAAGGCCAATCACCCCCGGCCATAAGAGGAAATTGAATTAAAAAAAGCATGGGCATTTTTAATCAAAAACGCTCATGCTTTTTTCGCTATACCCTCTGAGGTAAATGTTAAAGCAAGCTGGGTGGCAGTGAATTGCCTACTGTCACCATGCGCTCGGCCAGTTCACGATGCTGTTTGTGAAGAGGTTTCCGCGTATCCTGCAAAAAATGGTTGAGATGTTGATGCCAAATTTTGTAGCTGGGAAAATACTCAATACACTTCAAATCATTTTTCCATTGAGCATAGCCAAACGGATCAACAACGCGGTTATTTATTTCTATCCAGGTATGTGAGGTGCGCACGTTATGAACGGGATTTAAGACGTATCCTTCCACAAAGAACACCTGTTTGAAATTGGTCAGCTGCAAAATTAATGTTTGTAAGGCGATGGCCGTGGGCGTGCCTTCTTTATCTGAAAGATTTTTCCAGGCGATTTTGCTGAGAGTGAGGTCGATGTTCATGTGTTTCATCCAATTCCGGTGATGGCTAAGAGTAAGGTATGGTTAAACTATACTCCCACAACGGCCGCGATTCTTTACGTATTGATACGTAATTTTGGGAATTGGTGACTAATTTTATTGACGTTTTGTAGCGATTTAACCAATCCACACAATCTGCATTTGTAAGGGCTTGGCTAGTAGGGGCTTGGCTAGCCAAGCCCTTACACAAAGTCTTTGGTTTCACCCTGGCCACCTGTACACAGCCTGAACGCGACAAGGACGGTCAGCATGGTGGAGAGGCGCAAGCGGTGGATTCTTTTTTGGGGATGGAGAATATCAAAAAAACGACTTAATAATCGAGGTTTACCCCTTTGTTGACCACTTTTGCCTTTTCGACATAGCGGCCGGGGGTTTGCATGTTGGTCCATCCCCCGGCATCGCGCAGGACAAAGGGGTTGGTGGTGGCGGCAGCACGGGTGGCCCAGGTGTGCCGCAAATCGTGGGGGCTTAATTCGGGTAGTCCCAGGATCTCCTGACCCAGCAGCTTGATGCGAGCGCCAATCGCACGGACCGACATACCGGTTTTGGAGAGCCGGCCGTTTTTTAAGCTGCCACGCAGCAGGCGCCCATACGGCCGGCGAAAGCGACGATAAGCGTGCAGCACGGTCACTAAATCCTCAGAGAGGGCCATCTTGTCGAGAGAATCGGTTTTTTGCCGATACACTTTTATATAGCCGGGTTCCCTCAAATCCTCAACTTTTAACTCGGCCGCTTCGCTGGCCCGCAGCCCCAAATCGAGAAGCAGACACACGAGCAGGCGGTCGCGAATGCCTTGAGGGGAATCGCTGTGACTGGATTTGAGCTGGCGCGCCTGGGGTGCGGTCAGCACAATCGACTCTCTTTTTTTATTGCCTACTCGATTTTTCGTCCGCTTCTGATCGATGCGCCGGGCCTCGGCCGGTGTATACTGCTGGATTTCCTTGATAAGAGAAAGCTCTTCAGGTGGAATGACGCCTGCTTTGGTGGCCAAACGGCAGTAGGTGCGAACGATGGAAAGGCGATTGTTGACGGTTGGGACAGAATATCCCTGATTGAGCTGCCATTTGATAAATCCGTCCACCAACCCCCAGGTGACCCCGTGCCAGGCGGCCGGAATCCGTTGGCAAAGATGAGCGGTGGCCACAAATATCGGCTGGGTGCCGGTTTTTTCGGCATATTTTTCTATTTGGGAGATCAGCGGTTGACCGGTATCGCGCGCCCAATTGACGGCGGTTTGCTGAAGCTGCTCACCGACCTGCAAATAATCGAGATAGGTGACCCAGAGGATTAACCCCGCAAAGTGATTGCGCACCGTCCCTAACGCGCGTCGTGAAAGATAATCTTCAAAAATCGCGTTGGACGCCAAACGGCTGGCCATTTGACCGGCTTGGGCGAGCTGGGCGGCCGCTCGATCGAGATGGGCAAGAGGGAAATCGCTCATGGTACAGAATATTGAACCACAAAAAGCACAAAAAACACAAAATATGCCAAATCAGCTCGAGAAATCATTTATCGCGCAGCTTCTCAAGGATTAAGAAGAAGCCCCACAAAATGGCGATTAAGATTGATCCGGCCAATAAAAATGGCAAGGCGGTGATCAACGCCCACCCGCCAAATATCCAGGTAATGAGCCCCCCGCCGAGCCCAATCAGGACTATAATCGTCAAGATTAAGAAGTTTCGATCAGCTCGCTGCCGTTCTTTTCGGGTGTTGGTTGGTTTATTAGCCATAATATTTGTCATCAGCATGCCATACTGTTGTGCAGAAGTGATGGAGAAGTTCTAAACAAGCGATGGAGATAATCTAGATGAGCAAAATTTTGGTTGTTGGCAATGTGAATGTCGAAACTTCACTACCGATTCGCCAATTTCCCATTCAATATGAACCGGTGCGCTATTTGCGAGGGGAGATTTCACAGCAGGTGTCCGCAGTGGGATTTAACGTAGCTAAAGCGTTGGTTACCCTGGGTCATCAAGTGCAACTGCTGTCCGTGATCGGCCGGGATCTGGCGGCCGAGCAAATCAAAGCGGCCGTCGTTGAAACGGGGATCAACCCGACCGGTTTGCTGCAGCTGGCTCCTACTTCAGCGCAATCAGTCGTGCTGTACGATGACAACGGCCGGCGGCAAATTCACACCGATTTACAACCGGTCCTCGATCAGGAAATTCCACTGGACCGATTTTACGCGGCCGCTGAGGAAAGCGAAATCATAGTTGTGACTAATATAAGCTACGGCCGGATTCTGCTGCCGGCCGCTCTGCAGCTGGGTAAGATCATTGTGAGCGATGTACAAACAATTGCCGATCTAGATGATGAATACAATCGACCATTTTTAATGGCGGCCGATTGGCTTTTTATGAGTGGAGAAAAATTGCCAATTCCCGCTCCAGAGTGGATCGACCTCTTGTACGATCGCTACGGGCCGGAGCTGGTAATCATTGGCATGGGGGCTGATGGAGCGTGGCTGGGCGGGCGCAAAAGCAGCTATTGTCCCGCCCCAAAAATCGATCAGGTAAAAAGCAGCGGAGGAGCGGGAGATGCCCTTTGTGCCGCCTTTGTGCACGGCATGTGTATGACCAATGATCCTGTCCAGGCTTTAAAAATGGCCGTGGCTTTTGCTTCCCATAAAGTGCGGTTTGAGGGATCCTCTGCAGGTTATTTAGATCGGGATAACCTGCAGAGAATCGTGAATTCAATTGAGGATGGATTGCAGGCTGCCAACAAGTGACCACCGGTATTTTTTGCGGCTGTTTTTTTGTCGCCGGACGGCCGTGGTTGAGTACGTTAATTTTTCGCGGATAAACACCCGCACCATTTCCAATACGGTGTGATCGCCAAAGAAGTGTTGGCGGTAGGCACCGGAGCGCATAAAGCCGTTGTTGGGATCGAGCAAATTGAGGCGCAGCTTGTTTTTGGGCAGATGGGTGGCCCCGTTCAAAATCGCCAAAAAGGCGTCGGGCATCCAGCTGACCGACTTCAATATTTCATGGATTTCTTCCAGCGCTAGATCGATTGACGCCTGGTTGGCGTAATCAACTTTTTCAGCCAGGTTAAAAACCCGTTCACATATACTTTCAAATTCAGGGTAACCACCGCCCGCCAATTTTAAGGTGACCAGCTCCTGATAATAATCTTCCGGCGTTTGAGCCATTGCCCGCATGCTGCTCAATTTGACCAGCTCGGTGTATGCCCCGAGCAACCACACGACCGACATCGCCTGCCACATATCGGGATGTTCAAATGAAGCGTAGCTGTTGGCGATCAGGCGATCGGCCGTGGCCAAATAATTTTGGGTGACCGTTTCCAGAGGAGCAAACGCTTTGGCTGAATAATCACCTGTTTCTCGAGCGTTTAGCAGCAGATGGGCCAGTAAAGAAACGGCGGACAGCGAACAATAAAGCCCTTTTGAGAAGAGAGGGTCGATAAACCCGGCCGCATGGCCTAACAGCGCCCAGCGATCTCCTACAACCTGGGTGGACCCATACTGCAGACGCGGGGTGCGGGCCCACTGCCGGATCGGCTTGGCGCTCTTAAATTGGGCCGCGATTGAGGGAAATTGAGAAATCACCTCATAAAATTCCTGTTCGGGTGTTAAATCCGGCCGGTCGGGCCACTCTCGAGGATCGAGCATTAACCCTACGGAGATAATCGGATTGGTGCTGCGGCTGTGATTGTTGAAGGGTATAACCCACAACCACCCCCCTTTAAACACGTGATGCAGGGTGCCCTCAGCCATCGGGAAAGGAAGATCCTCGGCCGTTTGCACCCCTGGCAGATCGTCAAAGCGCGGGACGTCAATCATGTGCGTGAAGATCGCCCGGGAGTGGGTTTGCAAATCGCGGTGACGCAGGTTGAGCTGATCGGCAATCAAGGAGCGAAATCCACCGGCATCAACGACATAAGCGGCCTGTATTTCGCGGCCGTCTGCGGTGTGTATGACGTGTAATGAGTCTTTTAGATCGATCTGTTTAACGGGCGTATTTTGTAAAACCGTAGCCCCATGGTGGATGGCGCAGGTCATCAGATAGTAATCTGTATCTTGCCGGTACAAATGAAGTTCGTGACCGTGTGGCTCCTTGGGAATAATCGCCTGCAGCACGCGGTTGTGGTCGAGCATTTCCCCGGCCTCGTGATGGGCAAAGCCGAAATGGCGTTTGACCCCGTGCGATGTTCCAATATGATCGATGTAATTTTCTGAACTGAAGTAAGCTAATTCTGGAATGTCATATATCTCGGCCAGAGCGCGCATCGATTCCGACGTCTCCAAAATCATTGATTCGCCAATGGCAAAACGCGGGTGGTTTTTTGCTTCAAAAATAACCACTTTTTGGCCGTGTCGAGCGAGGATCGTGCCCAGTATACTGCCGGCTATGCCGGAACCAATGATGGCGACATCGTAAACTTCTTGTTGTTGACCCATATTTAATCTCCTATACAGTGATGCAGTCGGCAGTGACGCATTAAATTAATAATACGTAAAAGATTGAATAAAGTCTCCCCATAATCGTTTATTTGTCGTTTATTTGGTGGTCTGCCTGGACCTCTCTCCAGGGACACATCGAGAAATATTTTTTTAACATGGATTTGGGGGTTAAGGGGATTGGGAATCATGATCAGAAAATCAGGCGGATTCCACCAAAGACGAGGACGACAGCCAGGATTCGACGGATGACCTTATGGTCAAAACGATGGGCGGCAAATTCCGCGCCGAGGTAACCACCAACGGCCACGGCCGGCAGCCACAGCCACAGGGCGGTCGGCAAAGATGGCATGACCGTTAATCGGCCGAGTAAGCCGGATAGGGAGTTAATCAACACAAAGGCGGCCGACACACCGATTGTTTCTCTGGTGGTGGCCCAACCGCTTAAGATGAGGAGCGGGCCGAGAAAAATGCCGCCGCCAATACCGAGCAAACCGGAAACCAACCCGAGCAGGGCGCCAATTAATAGAAAAAGCCAGGTATGGGTTATTTGTTTTTTGCTGGTCGGCTGATTTGATTGAATTTGAGTGGATCGCCACATTCGCCAGGCGGCAAAGATCAGAACGATTCCGACAATCGGCCGGTAAATCGCGGCTGCTATTTCGAGTCGCCCCCCAATAAACGCGGCGGGCACTGAGGTGAAGGCGATGGGCCAGAAGATGCGGTTTGAGAAATGACCGGCACGGACAAATTTCCAGGTGCTGATCGACGTGACGAGGACGTTGAGCAGTAACGCTACCGGCCGCATGATCTCCGGTTGAACCCCAACAATCCCCATCGAAGCGAGATAACCGGAGCCGCCACCGCTGCCCACAGCGGCGTACAAAAAAGCGATTAAAAAGAAGAAAAGGGCCAGCGCAGCGTCGATTAGGTCCATGCTGCCCAGAATTGTACCTTATTTAGGAAAACTTTTGTCCGAGGGCGAATTAAGTTGTTTACAAAAAGAATTGCTAAAAAAAAGCCACGGATTAACACTGATTTTCACAGATTTCAGTGAAATATCTGCGGCCATCTGCGCCCCTATGGTTCACCCCTACAGGGTCTGCGGATATTTTTTCGTAAAACTTATTGTGATCTACTCAATTTTGAGTGTCGAGCCAGGACACAATTTTTTGCTCGATTTGATCGCGCACTCGGCGAAATACAATCATTTTTTCTTCTTCTGTCCCTGAAGCCGCGGCCGGATCGTCAAACAGCCAGTGCAGATGGTTTTGTGCCTGCAGCCACGATCGGGGGCAGCTTTCTTCGGCATTGCTGCAAACGGTGACGACGATCCCAAAATCGTAGCCATTTAGATATTGATCGAGGTGATCGGATGATTGTCCCGCTAGAGAAAGCCCTTTTTCAGTCATCGCTTTAATCGAAAGCGGATGGATTCCTTTTGGCTCAACCCCGGCACTGAATACCTCATAACGGTCACCCCCGTGATGGCGCAGCAGCGCTTCCGCCATCTGACTGCGGGCTGAATTGCCGGTGCAGATAAAAATCACTTTGGTTTTTGTTGAATATGACATGTATCAATCCCTTCCTACGTGGTCCATTTCCTAAATGCCAAAAATTAAAAAAGCCACAGATTCTCACGGATTAACACCGATTTCTCCCTTGCTCCTTTGGAACTCTGTGAAAATCCGTGTCAATCTGTGGTTAAATTTATGTCATCCTGATTTAAAAAATTCAACTGTGATGTGCTTAAACCTGTTTCAAGTTAGTTCACGGGGAATGATAATATCAAATTTGCTGTTGGCCAATGCTTTTTTTCATTATCTCAACTCAATCTAACCGCTGCAGCCAATCGCCAACGTCCTCTACCTCTTCGAGAGAGACCACGTGGGGAATCGGATATTCGCGATAGGTAATATCGACGCCAAAGTCAGCATAAAAATCACGGGCGTTTTCCATATCCGCTGTCTGGATCAGCGGATCTTTGGTGCCATAACCGATAAACAGCGGCTTGTCGCGTAGCTTGGTTAACGGGGCCGCCAGTAATTTGGCTTCCTCAACCAGGGTGCCGGTTAAGGCGACCGCGGCCGCAATTGAATCCGGATGGCGCAGCAGGTAGGCATGGGTCATGGCCGCTCCCTGGCTGTAGCCAACCAGAACAACGTTGGATTCCTTGACGTGATATTGTCCGGCCATTTCCTGGATAAAGCGGGCCAGGCGATCGAGCGATTCGGCCAGGACCTTTCTTTCAACTTCAAAGCCGCTGGCGCTGAATTCGATGGGGAACCAGCTGTAGCCACCGGTTGGATGCGGATGAAACGCCTGCAGAGAGAGGTAGATAAACGGCCGGTCGAGAGCCAGCGGGATCAGCGTTTTGAGCTGTCGTTCGGTGCTGCCCAATCCGTGAAGCCCGACGATCAGAAGTGCGGATTCAGCCGGATGATCAGGCACATGGAGGGTGCGATAGTGATACGATTGCCCATCAAGAACAATGGTATGTTCATCCGGTTCACGGCCGGTAAGAAAATCGCTTACTTTTTTTAGCAGCGTGGTCATTATTTATTCTCCATCGACGACGATGCGGATCCGCTTATCTTTTTCCGGCCAGAAAGCGATTTTCCCTTTAAGGCGCGGTGCTTCCGGGATCGGTTCCGGATAGGTCCAGGCTGCATGGTCATAGCGTTCACCGTTGACTTTTATCGTGTAGTAATCGGCAAATCCTTTGTATGGGCAGTGGGTTGTGCCTTCAATGGATTGTAAATAATCAAAATTGACGTCCTCTTCCGGGATGTAATAGCGGGTGGGCAGTGTCGTTTCAAAGATCAGCAGCGGCCGGGTAGTATCTGCCACTTTGACTTCATCGACAAACACTTCAACATGGCGCGAGCTGGGCACAAAATCGACGCGATGATAGGGGTGTCGCGGATGGAGGAAGACCTCCTCTTCTTCTTCATACCAGTGGTCGACGCTGTCCCATTTTAGAGCCACAAAACCGGAAAAATCCGGCCGCCCCGCCTTTGTCTCATAGGTCCAGGCCGCATTTTCTACCGTTTTATCACCGGCTTGAACGTGCCAAAAGGTTTTTGTTCCGCGATAGCCGGAACTTTCGGTGTATTCAGATTGGATCAGCGACCCGGGCTTGATATCCGCGATCGGAAAGTAATAATCCAGCTCGCCCCGGTTCTCAATCATCAACATCGCCTGTTTGCTGTCAGCAATCGTTACACCGTTGATTTCCGCTCGAATCCAGCGATCGGTTTTTTCCCATTCCCAATGTTGTTTTGACATGATTTTTTTCCTCCCCTACCTCCTCCCAGAGAGAGGTGGATAGGATGTCCTGAAGCGTGTTTCAATTTTTAATAAACGAACCTTGACCTTCTTAAAGATAACTCAAGTTGCTACCTTACCTTCCCGATGAATAAATCCATCGGTCAAAGAGACCGAAACCGGATATTGAGTTTTGATAAATAGATACTGATATTGCATCGTCATTCCCGCGAAAGCGGGAATCCATTAGATGGCCACCGGTGGATCCCCGCGCAAGCGGGGATGACGGGCCTGTTTTGGAAGACGGTTCATATCCGCATTGATTAGTCAATCTTCAAAATCCGGTTTATTAACGCGATTTATCGCGTTACGGTTCTCCTGGCAGCCGGATTTATTCGGCTGGGTAGGAAGGCCGCAACTTGAGTTTAAGATAATATTAGTGAGTATTTTCTTACCTAGATTCATCTATTTATAAGGGATAGAGCCGGGTTATCAGAAACCCGGCTCTATCTCTGTGATTAACGGTGCTCACCGTGTGCCACGGCCGTTTTCACAATTTTATGCCAGAACGACTTGATCGGTGGGGAGCTCGCTTTTGTGAGCCGCTTTTTGACCGGTTTCCAGATAAAACTTTAGACCGGCAAATAATTCACCCCACGCCTTACCAAATTGGGGTTTGACCATCATGGAATTCATGAGGGTACCGATTGGACCAAATTTCATGTCGTAGGAGAATATGCCGGTGACCTCAGTGCCGCCATTTTCCTCCCGAATTTTGATAGTAGCCACGGCGTTGCGCCAGGGCGGGGTTTTTTGGCCGTCAAATATTTCAATCCCCATGGCCTCCCCATCGTGCCATTCGACGATCCGCTCTTCAACGGAAGCACCGGCCAGGGTTAAATCGCAGTGGCGCTGTGTTCCGGTTCCCTCACCTTGCGTGGTCGTCAAATATGATTTGGTCACGTTGGGGTTCCACTGATAAATATTGCCAAAATCGGCCAGGGTGGCCCAAACTTCCTCTTTGGGGGCGTCGATCCAGATTTTTCGTGTTAAATCAGTCATGAGATTTCCTTTTTGGTTATGAGCTCGGTGCTGCGCACCTGCCAGCGAATAAGGTTAATTTTCAAATAAAGGCCTACACAATTTTCAATTTTCTTGTGGCTTGACGGTTGAAGATTCGTCCACCTGTTACAGAATTTGCCGGCCGCCACAGTTGTTGATCAGGCTTTCCATCACCGCATTCATCGTTTCTTTGAGCTGCTCGCGCATGGCCGGCGGATTGGGGTGATGGAAGTAATGAACCCACGAGAGGTAAGTTTGCTGCCCCACCGGTTCGCAGGTAACCACCGCCACATGATCGGTCATTCCGAAAGGGTGACTGTCGTCGATGCCTGCGTACGCATAGGAACGATCGGGATCCCAACTGACGATGACCTCTTCCAAGACCATCCCGTTGCCGAAGTGGCAGATTCGCCTGGCGCCGAGTCCATCGGCAATCAGGGCGTGGGTGTTATCGACCTGTATCCCGGTTAACCACGGAAACAGCCGCGGCCATTTTTTGTGATCGGCCAGCAAATCAAAGACACAGGCGGCCGGCCAGTTCAGCTCGGCCGTTTTTTCAAGCTGAAGCGGTGCCTGAATCCAGTGAGCGAGGTCAGGTACGGTGTTTACCAGGCGGGTGATATCTGCAGCGAGCATGGGATTCCCTGTTTCAGCACGCGCTAGTTAAAGCGAGCCTGCAAATTATCAAAGGCACCACTCAACGCTTCATCTACGGTGACTTTCATCTCTTCCAGGTTGGGATGGTCAAAAAATTGGTACCAGCTGACGGTAACCGTTTGATCGCCATTATCGGCCACTTCGACCACGGCCAGATGCTGTTCAACACCGAGGGGATTGCCTGCTTCGATGGCATAGCCAAAGCGATGCGGCCGCTCAAAACCGACGATGTTTTCGCTAAAAACCGCCCCGTTTACCAAGGTGCAGGTGCGTACGGCACCGGAACCGCCATCGACATCTGCCTGTCGATTATCGAGCTGCACGCCTGATAAAATCGGAAACCACTCGGTCCAGCCAAGGTGATTGGCCAAAAAATCAAACACTTCTTCTTTGCCGCTGGCCAGGCGCACTGATTTAGTGACTTGCAGCGGTGCGGACGTAACGTCATCAATACTAAAATTTCCAAACGTTCGGGAAATGGTGGCTGTTGTCATTTAATCCTCCTTGGTTTAAGAAGAGAGCCTTTCGGAATCTCTTTTGGCTGTGAACTTTTAACCAATTTAAGGGTAAACGGCCGGTTGTCCCTACCCACAACCGTTTATTTAGGGGAAATCAATCGTTTATTTGAGGCGTTTAGAGGATTGATAAAGGAGGAGCTTACTCAATTAAGCTGAGCTGTTTGGCGCGGGTGACCGCTTCCGTGCGGTTGCGAACACCCAGTTTGGAGTAAATATTATTGGTGTATTTGGCCACGGTGCCGGTGGCCACAATCATTTCCCGGGCGATTTCCGGATTGGAATGGCCGTTGGCCATGTGTCCCAGCACTTCCTGTTCGCGCTGGGTCAGCGGATCAAGGAGCGGCTGCGTGGCGGTTAAAGCCGGTAAAAAAGCCGCCTGCAGCGTGCCGATAAACTTGGGCATCATATTGCGGGACATCGCCAGACGGAGCAGGCGAACCATCGGCTCGCCCTCATCGATAAACGGCCGGATAATCTGTTCCGGCTCTGCGATCTCCACCGCGGTTTTTAGATGGGTCAACGCGTGATCGAGATGATTTTTTTGCTGGTGGAGGATGGCCAAAAGGATATGGGCTTCGATGGCCAACAAACACCACCCTTCGTTCTCAGCTGTGGTAGCCAGCTGATTTAAAAGGGGCTCAGCATCCCCCTGCCGGGTGATGACTTGATATCGGGCAAAGGCCACATTTGCTTCATGCGCTTGATATCGAGGCAGCTGGTGGGTTTGAGGAATTTGCCAGTAGGTGATTTTTTCCGGTTCATTTAAGCGAAGTAGAAAATTAGAGAGGCGGGTGTTCATCACGGCAATCGTGTTTTGATTGTTGGTGTGACGGGCGGCCTTTTCGACACGCTTCATCAGCTTTTGAGCGGTTTTTTGATCCCCCTGGGCCAATTTTAAAAACGCCATCTGAGAATACCCATAGCGATTAACCGGTCCGGGGGTGACGTTTATATCGAAAAACGCGATTGCTCGATCAAATGATTCTTCCGCTTCTCTCAGGCGATTTTGCATTAAAAATGCCCGGCCCAAAACAATATAGGCTAAATTTAGCATCGCCAGATTTTCTCGCTGAGCTTCCGGAAAATGACCCAGCGTGCGATTGACCGCCGCTTCGGCCGCTTTGGGTTTACCGGCAATTAGCCACGTTTCCGCCAGATCACAGCCGGCAAAAAGACGAAGAGATAGGTTAAGCGTTTCATCCGCCAGCCGATCAGCTTCGCTTAACGCCTCTTTGGCCATTTCGATATCTCCATTTAGCCGATAGGCGTATCCCTGCACCTGGCGGGCAATCGCCCGTGGCGCCTTAAATTCGGCGGGCAGTAAATCCATCGCTTCTGAAAAATAAGTGAGTGCCCCGGTGATGTCCCCGGCCCAGACCGCCAACTCGCCATTTAAAATACAGATTGATCCTTTTAGGTCGCTGACTGCTGGATCTGTATAATCGCCATACCGCTCCGCCAGGGAGGTGAGGTGGTTCTTTAATTCCGGGAAGCGGCCGTAAAACACATAGGCCCAGCCGAGCATCAAGGCGGTAAACGGAGATTCGATGAGGTTTTCAAAAGGGATGCGTTCACACCAGTTGATGTACACGGTCGGCCGCCCCTCTTCCCAGATGAGTTTTGGGCCGTTGTCTGCCAGCAGGGTCGCCGCCCGACCCCACGATTCCGCTTCCAGGGCGTGGGTGATCGCTTCATCGATCATCTCCTGTGATTCAAACCACACGCTGACTTTTTCCTGCATTTTGCGGTAGCTTTCCGGCTCTGCCTGCCTAAAACGCAGCCGCAGAAAATCCGCAAACAGGGGATGATAACGATAGGAGCTGTGCTCGTCATCGAGACGCACAATAAATAAATTTCGCTGTTCCAGCTGATCCAAAAATTGGTGGGCTTTGCTCTGACCGGTTAATTCAACCGCCAAAGTTGGGGAAAGGCGATCAGTCAGGGCGGTGTAGAGCAAAAAATCCTGAATGTCGGGCGGCTGCTGCTCAAAAACTTCGCTCAGCAGATAATCAACCAGCTGGCGATCCCGGCCGGTGAAACGCGCCACCCATCGATCCGGCTGATCGTGACCCTGGAGAGAGAGGGCGGCCAGCTGCAGACTGGCAATCCACCCTTCAGTGCGCTCAACGAGGGTCGTTACGGAGCGGGGATCGAGATCGAGATCCATCACATCGCGAAAAAAAGCCACCGCTTCATCCGGCGAAAATTGCAGTTCCTGGTTGGTAATCTCAATCAGGTGGCCGCGAACGCGTAGACGGGGGATGGGCAGTTTAGGCACGGTTCGCGAAATCAAGATCAGATGCACATGCGGCGGGAGGTGATCAATCCAAAAGGAAAGCCCCTGCAGCAGGGCCTGATTTTCGATGTGGTGAACGTCATCTAAAACGACAAACAGATCCTCTTCAAGGGACAAGAGGTCATTAATTAAACCGGTAAAAATCCCTTCGGAAGATTGGATCGGGCTGCCAACCTGCATCCCTTCGAGGCTTTCATGGACCGATTGTCCGATTCGTGTATCCACCTTGGTCAAAGCGGCCGTCAAATAACGTAAAAAACGGGAGGGATCGTTGTCGTATTCATCGAGGGACAGCCAGGCCAGGGGCATGTCTTCTGATTTGAGCCAGGAGGTAACGAGGGTTGTTTTGCCGTACCCGGCCGGAGCGGATACGAGCGTGACTTTGCAGTGACGGCCTCGATCGAGGAGCTGGGTCAACCGCGCACGATAAATGATATTTACCCGAATGGGCGGCGGCTGAAATTTTGTCTGTAGCAGCATGTATGGATCATAACAAAATAGAGTCAATCTTGCGATTTATCTACTCTCTTCTCTGTTCTCTAATCTCTCTTCTCCCACTACTGCATCATTTTTTAAGAAGTCGGCGATATCGGCAAATGCCTGCCGGGCCTGACCAGAGAGGGGAGGGAAACTCAAAAATCCGTGAACCTGCCGGGGATAATGATTGTAATGGGTAGGAACCCCATTTTGGCTAAGGGCGCGAGCATACGCTTCCCCTTGATCGCGGAGGGGGTCAAATTCGGCCGTCAGGATTAGGGCGGCCGGTAAATTGTTGAGGTTTCCCAACAGCGGAGAACACAAAGGATTAAACTTTTCTTCCTGATCATTGAGATAGTGATTTTTAAACCAATCTATGTCTTTACGGGTCAAAATCGGGGCGTTGGCAAACGTTTCGGCTGAAGGATAGGTGCGACTGGCATCGGTTGCCGGGTAAATCAAGATTTGTTTGGCTACACGGGGTCCATTGTGGTTCCGGCTGACCTGAGCGGTCACGGCGGCCAGATTGCCCCCAGCGCTGTCGCCGGCTAGCGCAAGATCGTTGGTATGACCGCCAAATTGCGGGGCGACTTGAGCCACCCACTGCAGGGCGTCAAAGCAATCTTCCGTCGCTGCGGGAAATTTGTTCTCGGGGGCCAGCCGATAGTCAATGGCAAACACCACGCGGCCGCTGTCATGTGCCAGCTTCCGGCAAATGTTGTCGTGGGAATCGAGATCGCCAACAACGTACCCTCCGCCGTGAAAGTAGATAAGAACCGCGTGCTGTTGATCGGCCGTGGGGCGATAAACTCGGGCCGGAATCTCCCCTGAGCGGCCGGGGATCTTAATATCTTCCACGTGGGGTAGCGGAATCGGTTTGCCCATCACCATGTTGGTCAGCCAGTTGCGCGGCCGTTTATCCAGCCGGCGTGCCTGCTGCGGGGTCATCTGATGATAAGGTTTGACCCCCGAAATCTTGGCCAACCCCAACATTGCTTTGAGTTTCCACTCTAAATTCATCTTAATTCTCCAGCGCGATTCCGTCGTTGTTCTTTTTTAGCCAAAGATTAACACGGATTTTCACAGATTTCAGAGAGAAATCGGTGTTATTCATAAGATTTGTGATGCCAGCGCTTCATTTTCCGATGATAGTGAAGGGTGCTGCCTGGCCAGAGCGTCGTGTTTTTCCCATTTTCCATTTGATACCAGCTAACACACCCCCCATCCTGCCAGACGGTCGATTTTAATTTTTGCTGAATCTGACGGTTGTGCTCTTCCTGCACCTGGGATTTTACATCGAGAAAAAGCCTGCCCTTTTTTTCCAGAGCATTGATATAGTCGAGGATATAGTTGTATTGGGCTTCAATCATTAATACAACCGAGTTGTGACCCAGCCCGGTGTTGGGACCAAGCAGGAAGAAAAGGTTTGGATAGCCGCTCACAGCGGTGCCATAATACGCTTCCGGACCGGTTTGCTGCCATTCACCAAACAGCTCGCGATTGTCTCGGCCGAAAATTTTCATGTCCAGCAGAAATTCTGAGGCCACAAAACCGGTGCCAAAAATAATTGTGTCTACCGGTCGCTCCGGCCGGTTTTTTGGGAGTACGCCTGTGGAGGTGATTTCCTCAATCGGATCGGTTAGTAAGGTGACGTTTTCCTGCTGTAGGGCGGGATAATAATCATCGGAGATTAAGGCCCGCTTGCAGCCAAATTGGTAGTTGGGCGTCACGATTTCACGCAGTTGTGGATCGGCGATAGAAGCGTCGATATGATTCCGAGCCTGTTTTTCTGCGGCCCGATTCATTGCTTCATTGCCCAAAAACGCCAGGACACCGATTTCCAGTAGCCAGTAGGCGCGGCTGCGGGCTAGCTGCTGTAAAAAGGGAAAACGTTTAAACCATTTTTGCCGTGTTGGTGAAACCGGTTCATCGCTGCGCGGCAAAATCCAGGGAGGGGTTCGCTGATAAACGTCAACCTGGGCGGCCGTCTTGGCGATTTGGGGAATAAATTGAATCGCGCTGGCTCCGGTGCCGATGACGGCGATCCGCCGGCCGGCTGGATCAAATGTTTGGGGCCACTTTGATGAGTGAAATGACAATCCGCTAAATAATTCAAACCCTTTGAGGCGGGGAACATGGGGTCGATTAAGCGGACCCATCGCCGAAACCACATAGCGTGCGGTAGTTGTGTATCCGTCGGCGGTTTGAATTGTCCACATCCCCTCCTTTTCATTAAAGGCCAGATGATTAACGTTGGTCTGAAAACGGATGTGCGAGCGGACGTCAAATTTTTCCGCACAAGCTTTTAAGTAGGCCAGAAGCTCCGGCTGGGTAGGGAATTTTCGCGACCAGTTTGGGTTTTGATCAAAGGAGAAGGAGTAAACAATCGAGGGGATATCGCATGCACAGCCGGGATAGGTGTTGTCGCGCCATGTGCCGCCCAATTCGGCCGCCCGTTCAAAAATGATAAAGGAATTTCGCCCGGCCATTTTAAGGCGAATTCCCATCCCCAACCCGCCAAAACCAGCCCCGATGACGGCCGTTTCATACTGAGGTAGAGGGGGTGTGGTTGTAGAATTCATCATTCAAGCTTTGTCATCAAATTTACCAGACGTCTTTTCTGGTTTTTGGATGGATAATCGACCTGCAGCCGGGAAACCAATTCGTCGTTTATTGTATCACTCACCTTGAATATCGGTATGAGATAATTGAGCAGGGGGTTCCGGCCGGTTAAATCCAGCAGCGTGGCTCGAAAGGCAGCCCATTGAGAATCAGAGATGTAGCTCTCCTATGCAAACGCGGCCGAATTAAAAAATTCAGGGTCATTCCGTCTGAAAATTACCAGAACCGTTTCAAAAATAGTCCTTAAATGGGATACCGTATCGAAAACTTTGACTGTATGCTAAAAGTAGATTTTTGCTCGAAATATTTTTTGGTTCAGCTCTTCTTGAACGATCCTCGCTGGGAAATAATTTGATGTCGCTACAAGATTTTTTTAAACGTATCATTTTGATTGTTGTCGTGCTCGTCATCTGTGCCGCACTGTGGTTTTTACGGCATGTGTGGATCCTTGCTTTTTTGGGAATTATTGTCGCCGTGGCGGTAAGCCAACCCTCCACCTGGCTGCAAAGTCGATTTGGTCTTTCCCGCGGGCCATCTGTTTTGTTTTCTCTTGGCTTTATTATCACGGTTGGATATTTTTTATCCCTAATGGTGGTTGCTCCGATCGCGGCCGAAGTCACGCGGCTGATGTCTGGTTTACCAACTTTGATTCGCGACGCAATTGATGGATACGAAGTTTTACTCAGCGCCAATCCTACCTTGGAACAAGCCCTGCCGAACCCGTTTGACTCGGCAAATGGGGATGTGGCTTACACCAAAGAGCTGGTCAGCGAATTACGCACCTTAGGCCAAAATGTGGTTGGCGCTGGCCTGCCAATTGTGGGGGCCGGGTTTAATTTGGTGTTGGGAGTCCTAGGAAACTTTGTCATTGTTTTGCTCGTGGCTATTTATTTGCTGGTTGATCCCTTGACCCTCATTCATGGATCCCTTTATCTGGTTCCGCGTTCGTATCAGCCCCGTCTGCTGGAAATTTGGAATGAACTTTACAACACAATTTCCAACTGGCTACGCGTTCAATTTACGGCAATCGCCATTACCAGTGGCTTGGTGTGGGTCATTTTGGGATTGATTTTGGATATGCCCAACGCCTTAACCGTGGCTATGTTTGCTGGGTTTGCCACCTTTATTCCCAATATTGGCATTTTTCTGCCTTTGATTCCCATTACTTTGTTTCAGCTGGCTGATGACCCATCCCGACTTATACTGGTCGTGCCGGCTTACTTGCTGATACAGACGATCGAAAGCAATGTATTAACCCCTTCAATTGTGAAGGGGCAAATGAAAATACCGGCCAGTGCTCTGACCATATTCCAGGTGGTGGCGGCCATTGTGTTTGGAGCAAAAGGGATCGTGCTGGCGATACCGCTTCTGGCTGTAGGCATTGTTCTGGTCAGGGAGCTTTATACCTTTGATTTGCTGGGCTTAAAACGAGAAAAAATTGTCGTCCGCGCCTTGCCTTCAGGCCGCTTAACGGCCGAATATGGAGAAATTCAGGAAGAGACACAGCCGGAAATCCCCCAACGTTTTTCTCTGGCCTGGGTATTTAGCGGGCAAAATTTGTGGCGGGCGGTTGCCGAAACCCAGTCAACGGAAATCGCCGCAGATGCCCCGGCACAGGTTCCCATCATCCCGGTTGATGATCGAGAGGCTAGTGAGGACCAATAGCTCAATCTCCTTGGTTTCGCTCAAGCGAGAAGCGGCTCATTTTTTGACAGTTTGAGCAGTAGCCGGCCGTTATTTTTTTGGCAGATGTCGCTTTGTAGCGTACACCCCCAGCATCCCAAACCGACCGAGACTCATCACAACGTTGACAGCGCAATATCCAGCTGCGAGATTCCGCCTCGATCGCCTGGCTGAGGGATCGAGGCAGAAAATTCGTCACGAGTTTTTGAATCAATCCCATTGCTTCTCTTCCCTTTTCTCTCTTCTCTTTTCTTTACATCCCCCCAATTGTCACCCCGTCCACCCGAATCGTGGGGGAGCCAATCGCCCCCATCATCGGAATAAAGGTTAAGTCGTTGGCGACCTGAGAAACGTTGTAGAGCAGCTGGTCCAGAGGCAGAGCGATCGTCACGCCGTTTACCGGATGAGTCATTTTGCCATTTTCGATCCAAAATCCCTGAGCTGATACTGAATAATCGCCGTTGACCGGATTGATGCTGTGCGTATTCATCACGTTGACCACATAGAGCCCTTTTTCAACATCGGCAATTAATGATTCTGCTGAATCAGGGCCTGGCTGAATATAAAAATTGCTGGCCGACAACCCGGGAGGGCCGGTATGTGAGCGGCGCGACGCGTTACCGGTGCTAACCTGACCATCTTTCCTGGCACTGTATTCATCATATAAAACCGCCTGGAACACCCCTTCATCGATCAGGCGGGTAGCTCCGGTTGGGTTCCCTTCATCATCAAACGGCCGGGTGGCAAACCCACCGGGCAGGCGGCCGTTATCGAGCAGGGTCACCATATCCGAAGCAACCGCTTCCCCAAATTTGTCGTGTAAAAAGGTTCGCTGTCGCTGCATCGCTTTGGCCGTCAACGCCTGAGAAAGCGCCCCGAGCAGGCTGGATGCGGCAAAGGGGGTGTAAACCACGGTGGCCACCTGGGTGGGCACAGGGGACCCCCCCAATAATTTCACCGCCTGTTCGCCGGCGTCCCGGCCGATTTTTTGAGGATCCAGGGCCTTTAACGATCGACCAAACCCATATCCGAACCCGGTCGCCCGCTCATCCCCATCGATAGCCATCACCATGATATACGCGCCGGAAAATGTCGATTGATAAGCACCGGAGAACCCTTTTGAGTTGACCAGGCTGACTTCTGTCACGCTGTCCATGTACATATTCATGGCGGCCACTTTTACCCGCTCATCCGCCCCCAGGGCGGCCGCTTCAACCGCCTTTTGAAACACCACTTTTTCCTCTGTAGAGACCCCGTCCATCGACGAATCATAAATCGCCAAATCTTCGTCAACGATCGGCTTTGGCTCAGGCAGCACGCGATTTGGATCGGCATCTGAAATTTCAGCCAGCTCCAGCGCGGAGTGAACCGCCTGATCGAGGCTGTCATGGCTAAAATCAGAGGTATATGCATACCCCATTTTGCCGTCGATCAGGACCCTTACACCCAATCCTTTGCTTCCGGCATAGGAAAGTTTCTCAACCTCTCCTTGTCGAATTTGGACGCTAGTTTGGGTGCCGGATACGACATATGCTTCCGCTTCGACACCGTCGATAGCGGCTTTTTTGACGACGCTTTTGGCTACTTCTATGTGGTTCATCTATCCTCCCATCAAGCCTGAAATTGGCTGATCTGTTCCACCAACGGTTAATTTGGGAACCCGAACGGTTGGTTGACCGACGCTGACCCGAGCCGACTGCCCTTTGCCGCACATCCCGATTCCTGGATCCAGGGCCAGATCGCTGCCGATCATGTCGATTTGCCGGAGGGTTTCCGGACCGTTGCCCACCAGGGTGGCTCCGCGTACCGGGGTCGTCAACCGGCCGTCTTCGATCAGGTACCCTTCGGTGACGGCGAACACGTAATCACCCCGGCCGATTTCCACCTGACCACCGCCCAGCCGTTTGGCGAACAACCCTTTCTTGGTGCTGCGGATAATCTCTTCCGGATCGTGAGGACCGGCATCAATATAAGTGTTGGTCATGCGCGGCATGGGCATATGGCGAAAGCTTTGCCGCCGGCCGTTGCCGGTTGATTCTCGCCCCAAACGGCGTGCTTCAGTTAAATCCCACATGTATTCTTTTAAGATGCCGTTCTCGATCAGGGTCACCTTCTGGGCTGGTGTGCCTTCATCATCAAAGCGCAAGGAGCCGCGCCGGTTGGGAATCGTGCCGTCGTCGATGGCCGTGAGAAAATCAGGACCGACGCGCTCGCCAACCATACCGGCGTATGCTGATGCCCCGCTGGTGATAAAATCCGCCTCCATACAGTGACCGCACGCTTCATGGAACAGCACACCACCCCAGCCGTTGTTAATGACAACGGTCATTTCTCCGGCCGGTGCCGGTTTGGCGTCGAGCATGTGGACCGCTGTTTCTGCTGCTTCCTTCACCGCGGTTAGCGGATCTCTTTCATCCAGCATTTCCAGGCCTGTTTGCCCACCCAGGCCGGTGGTGATCGTTTGCAGCGCGTCTCCACGTTTGGCGACCAGGGACGCTCTCAACTCCAACATAAAGCGCTCATCTTCAGCCCACACGCCGTCCGAGTTGTAAATCCAAACCCGGCGGCTGGTTTGGGTATAGCTGGTCATGAGCTGGCTGATCAGGGAGCTGGTGGCCCGGCCGGTTTGGTCAATTTGGCGGAGCAGGGCTGCTTTTTCGGCGATGCTCATCTGGTCAAACGGCCGTTTGATGGGATGGGTCACGGACGGGATGCGTCGCGTTAAATCAACCGCCACTCGGGCTTGATTGGTTGATCTGGCCGCCGCGGCCGCCGCCTCAGCCGCCGCCAGGAGCGCCTCCTCACTCAGATCATCGGTATACGCATAGGCGGCCGTTTGGCCATAAAACACCCGCACGCCACCCCCGATGTCGCTGCCGCGGGTGGCGGTTTCTAATTTTTGATCGTCTAAGACCAGCGTTAGCCGATCGGTATCTTCAAGATAAACCTCGGCCAAATCGCCACCGTTGCGCAAGGCCGTGTTGATAATTTTTTGAATTGATTGTTCGGGTAACATGAATTCTCCTGAAATACGAGATACGAAATACGAGATACGAAATATGAGATACGAAATGAACCTAGGTGAATGGCAGTTTTTGATTTACGAATGGGTCAACAACCTACTAACCCTTTACACCAACACCCATCACCTAACACCCAACACCCATCACCTATCACCTATCACCTATTTCCCAGCGGCCAACCGTTCCGGATCCCACGGCTTTTGTCGCCAGCCAAGCCGCTTTTTTGCCTGTGTGGTATCGATGTGGGGAAGATGGGACTCAACCAGAGAGATGGTTTCACTGACCAACTGTTCCAATTCAAGTGAAGAATTGGAGAGGGGTTGATGAAACAATCGCTCCAGGCGCTGGCCTAAATTATCGGGCGTAATGGTCATCTGCTCGATAAATCTGTGCATGCGCTTAAATTGAAAAGTGGTGAAATAAAGGCGATTGAGCCCAGCCAGGATTCCGATGATATTGTAGGCCGCTTCAACCAAAATTTGATGCCCCCATAAGTTCGCATCCCTGGTTTCAAAATGGTGCTGCAGCCCCCAAATTGGAAAAAATGCCAGGTGCTTTTTTACCATCGCTTCTGTTAAGGCGGATGGATAAGAGGCAATGCGCCTTTTCCACCTGTCAATTAGCGCCTCTCCCACCAGCGGCCGGCAGACAAGCGTGCCCTCCAGCGCCTTTTGGGCGGGTGTATCGAGCTTTAAGTCAACAAGGACACCGTTGATTGTTTCTTCCCATTTGGCGATCGTTGTGTGACCGATTTGCACTTCGATCCCGTGTAGATCATACGCTTCAGCAAACGAACCTTCCTCCGGATCACCAATCATCCACTTGCGTTCCGATCCACCCAGTCCCAAACGGATATCGTTTAAATCTTCATCGGCAGGTAGATCACGCTCGTAATAAAAAGTGAAGTCGAGATCAGAATAATAGTCGGACAATCCTTTGGCGGCCGAGCCGGTGACCATGGCGGCCCTCAAGGTAGGCAGCGATCGATAGGGCTCGACGATTCTGGCGGCCAGGGATTGCAAAATTTGGCTGGCTTCACTCATCATCATTCTCCTTTTCTGCCGGAGGATTTTTATAAAAAGCCACCGTCAAATCATAAATGTTTGATTCATTATCAACATCGTCACTTTGAGCTGGCTCATATTTTTGCGCTTCCTCGATAAGGGCCACCAGCTTTTGGTAAATGTAGGTGAGCTGCTTGTCGTTTAGGCGCATCTTTTTCTTTGAAAGAAACGGATGGCGCGGTGGAACCCCTTCGTTGGGATCGGGTTGATTTAAGGCATCGATAAAATCGCGGTGAGTTTCCTCTAACATCGTACTAAAGAGGGCCTCGGCCGCTTCCCCGGGCACCCTATCACCCTCCAGCAGGGGATTCACCAAGCGAAACTGCCTGGCCGCCGTTTGGTACACTTTTTCGACGATGCCGCTCTCGATGTTGTGGTCAACGACCTCGATTAAATGGTGTTTCTCCAGCAGTTTGACGTGGTAATACAATTTAGAGGGGGGCAGATCAAATTCAGCGGCCAGTGCTTTAACGGTGATGGGCTTGGCCATAAGGTGCAATATCTTTAAACGGCGAGGATCGGCCACCACCTTAATGGTGTCGACTTCGCGAATCCACATTTCTTCTAAAGGAATCATGGTTGATTTTGACCGGTCGTTTAAAAAAATATTATCGATTTAAAAAAATTCAAATGGCAGGTAGATCGTACCGCGAAACACCTTCACTGTCAACCCCAACTCATTAACTTTTCCGTCATTCCCCCCTCACAATTCTGGTCAGAGGCGGACAGGTCCAGGCTTGCGAGCAAACAGGACAAGGTGGAGTGCGCCGTGTGGCGACATAGGTAATTGCATCAAAGATGCTGCTTGTTGAATGCAGACGAGTAAGGTCACCTAACTGACCCAAGAGGCGAAAGCTGAAGGGAACAATAGCATGTTGGGAAAGCGTGTAGCAGTGAATCACCAAAGCTGGCTGGCGTGCAAGACCTCTCTGATATGGGTAAAGCTAAACTGCCTGAACTCTAGCTATGAGTCTGAGAAAGCGTCCCTCAAGTGGAAAGGTGATTGAAACCACTGCCAGATTGTACCGCGTTAGATTTGCCGTCGCGGGAAGCATTCCAAATCTGGGACGACGACCGATAAGGTCTATCAAGTAGCGAACGGAGGCCCTAAGTCAGATGAATGTTACCAATGATCGTACCACGGGATTGCCTAAGGGGCGCGAGCCCTATGGCAACGGAGTCCCCATAGTAGTCGTGGGCGTAACGACCCACCATGGAGAACGGGAAAGCCGTTCACAGGGCGAAGGGGGACAGGTTGACCAGGTGAACGAGTATAGGAGGTATGCGAAATGCAGAAAGCTGAATATGTCTTGAACGCCATGCACAAATTAGGAATGGTGGACAAGCCGTTGACACGGGTATACAGGCAACTGTTTAACCAAAACCTGTATCTACGAGCTTACGCCAAGTTATATCCAAACGCCGGAGCCCTGACGCCGGGCTCCACGGCGGAGACAGTGGACGGCATGAACCTGAGACGTATCGAAACCATCATCGAAGAACTGCGTTATGAACGGTTCCAATGGAGACCGGCCAGACGAGTGTACATCAAAAAGAAGCAAGGCGGCCGAAGACCGCTCGGTATGCCAGATTTTCGTGACAAGCTGATGCAAGAGGTAATCAACAGTCTGTTGAGTGCTTACTATGAACCGCGCTTTAGTCGGAACTCACACGGGTTTCGACCCCAGCGAGGTTGCCACACCGCTCTGTCACAGATTTCGGTGCAGTTTACGGGCACCGTGTGGTTTATCGAAGGAGACATCAAAGGCTGCTTTGACCATATCGATCACGACATTTTAATGGCCATTATCAGCCGCAATATTCACGACCAACGGCTGTTGAATCTCATCCGCAGCGGACTAGAAGCGGGGATATTGGAGGATTTCCGGTATGAGAAGAGCTACAGCGGCACCCCACAAGGTGGTGTCCTAAGCCCTCTGCTGGCCAACATATATCTCAATGAGCTAGACCAATATGTGGAGCAGGTGCTCCAGCCAAAATGGAGAAAAGGCAAAGCGAGACGACGCAACAAAGCGTACAAGGCGTATGAATACCAAATCAGTCAGGCCTGGAAGCGAGGTGACCGGGAGGCGTGTAAGCGGCTCAAGAGAGAGCGGCGCGAATTACCAAGCCTCGACTCACACGATCCAACCTACAGACGATTGTGGTACATGCGCTATGCCGACGACTATCTGCTGGGCTATATCGGCCCCAAGCAGGAAGCGGAAACGATCAAGGCTGAGTTAGGCGACTATCTCGCAACTACCCTCAAACTCCAACAAAGCCCTGAAAAGACCCTGATTACCCACGCCAAGACGGAGCAAGCCCATTTTCTGGGTTACGCCGTCAGCGTGTATCACGCGAACCATGTCATGAGCCGCGGCACTGGACTATACATCAAGCGCCGTAGCGCCAATGGCCGTATCCGCTTGGGGATTCCAGCTGGTTTGATTCGGGAAAAGATAAAGTACTACAAACGCCACGATGTGGTCGTGAGTGAGTACGTCCTGACACATCAATCGGTCGCCAACATCATCAAGCAATATCAGGAAAGATTTCGGGGGTTGGCTGAATATTACAAATTTGCCGTTGACCGCTATCGGTTAGGCGGTCTGAAAGGAATTATGCAGGAAGCACTGGTAAAGACCCTCGCCCAGAAGTTGAAAATCTCAGCCAGACGCGTTTATCGCAAGTACAGAAGTACAAAAGACGTGAACGGTCGGAGATACAACATTTTGGTGGAAACGGTCGAGACCAAAACCGGCATCCGTCGGTTTGAGTGGGGAGGTGTCCCACTGACCCACGTCAAACCCAGCCGTGATGAGGTTATCGACGATACAAAACCGAAAGTTCGCTGGTCGATGGGTGGTGAGCTCGTGCAGCGACTCCTCGCTGAGGAGTGTGAAATCTGTGGCAGTTCCCAACGGATCGAAGTACATCATGTACGCAACCTAGCCGATTTGAAGAAACGCTGGCGTGGCCGGAAAGCGAAGCCGACATGGGTCAAGCTAATGGTGGCTCGCAACCGCAAAACCCTGGTGGTTTGCCGAAAGTGCCATGCGGCAATTCATGCAGGCAAAATGGATATCCCTGTGCAACAAGTTAACTGGAGAGCCGGATGAATCAAAAGGTTCAAGTCCGGTTCGGTGGGGGGCGATTGGAAAAGTACCGCAGATCCCTGCGGCAACTCGCTGGTCGCCTACCCAACTCAATCTTGCGCCGTAGGGCCGCAGCATGCTGCGGCCGATCCATCTCCCCCGACAGGATACATAGCGGTTAAACATTAAATCATTCACCATGGAGCAGAAGGCCATGGAAGGCAACCCCACGGCCGCAGCATGCTGCGGCCCTACAACTTGGCGAAGTGGGGTAAAAAAGACCTTGAACCAATTTTGGGCAAGGGGTTGGGGGAGGGGTTAAATTATGTTAAGCTGGTAGACATGTCGTCTACCAGCGCCACCTCCCACTTCACCCATCTCATTGAGCTGCTCGAGCTTGAGGCTGTGGCCGAGCAGGCCCAGCTGCGTCGCGAAATTGCGCGGCAGGATCAAAATAGTGGGTTGAGGCGGCTGGTGATCCGCGAAGAAACCTGGGGGCTTGGGGATCGCCTGCTGCTGACGCTGGCCCCCAAAAACCAGAGTGAATCGCTGCCGTGGAGCCGCCTTGACGTGGGATCGCCGGTTCTCCTGATTGAAGAAACCGGCCGCCCTGACCATGACGGCTGGCGCGGCGTCATCAGCCGAAAAACCCGTGAAACCATTCAAATCGCCCTATCTCATTCGCCTGAACCGGAGGCCGATCGGCCGACCTTTCGGATCGATCTATCAACCGATGAAATTTCCCGCCGCCGCATGATCCAGGCGCTGACCAAAGCGGCAGAGAGCGGCAGCGGCCGTCTGGCCGACTTGCGCCGCGTTCTCCTTGACGAGCGTCCTCCTTACTTTAGAAAAACCCGGCCGCAGCTGACCTTCTTTGACGACACTCTCAACCTGTCGCAAAAAAACGCGGTGGTTCACGCCCTGACGGCCGCTGATGTGGCCCTTATTCACGGCCCACCGGGCACCGGAAAAACCACGGCCGTGGTGGAATTGATCCGCCAGGCGGTTCGGCGCGGGGAAACGGTTTTGGCGTGTGCTCCAAGCAACATGGGGGTCGACAACCTGCTGGAGAAGCTGCTTGAGGCCCCTGAAATCAGCAACGTGCTTCGTCTGGGGCATCCGGCACGCGTGTTGCCGCGGCTCCACTCCCAAACCCTCGATCAACTGGTTGATGAGCATCCCAACGTGCAGCTGGCCCGTAAACTGCGCAAAGAAGCCCACGGGCTGTTTGGCAAAGCCGATCGTTTTACCAGAGCCAAGCCGCTGCCCGGCGAAAAAGCCGGTCTGCGCCGCGAAGCGCGCGAAATGTTAGCTGAAGCAGCTGATCTTGAGCAGCGAGCCGTCACCCAAATTATCGACCGGGCTCAGGTTGTTTGCGCCACAACCACCAGCCTCAGCGGCCGCCTGTTGGGCGAGCGTCGCTTTGAGCTGTGCGTAATCGATGAAGCAGGGCAGAGCGTTGAGGCCGGCTGCTGGATTCCCCTGCCGTGGGCTGAAAGGGTTGTGCTGGCCGGGGACCACTGTCAGCTGCCGCCAACAATCCTGTCGGTTGAGGCGGAACGGCGCGGTCTGGGGGTCAGCCTGTTAGAGCGGCTGATGATCACCCAGGGCGAAACTCTATCCCGTCAGCTGACGATCCAGTATCGCATGCATGAAAAAATTATGGGTTTTTCCTCGGTTGAGTTTTATGAGGATACCCTGATCGCTGATCCCACGGTCGCCACCCATCGGCTGATCGATTTACCGGGCGTATCGTCAAACTCGCTTACCGAAACCCCGCTCACCTTTATCGATACCGCCGGTGCCGGCTACGAAGAAGAGCTCGAACCGGCCGGGGAAAGCCGCCTAAATCGTCAGGAAGCTGAACTCGTGGCCCGAAAGGTGTGTGAGCTGCTGGAAGCGGGACTGCGCCCATCGGCCGTAGGGGTGATCACCCCATACTCAGCCCAGGTACGTCTCCTGAAATCAATGCTGCCGGAAAGCGTAGAAATCAACTCCGTTGACGGCTTTCAGGGTCGAGAAAAAGAAGCGATCGTGATGTCACTGGTGCGCAGCAATGTTAAAGGGGAAATCGGATTTTTGGCCGAGCGGCGGCGGCTCAATGTGGCCCTCACTCGAGCGCGCCGCAAGCTTCTGGTTGTTGGAGACAGCGCGACCATTACCGTCGATCCCTTTTTTGCCCGCCTGGTTGATTACTTTGAGCAGCATGACGGTTATCGCTCGGTGTGGGAAGATCTCGTCTGAGCCCTTAACATTTTCACAACAACTATCTGGCAAAATGAGAAGCAAATAGCTATTGGCCGTTAGCAATTAGCAAATCTTATGTCCAAAACAATTCTTGTTGTCGATGATGAAAAAGCCCTGCGCGAGTTGGTGAGAGCCTATTTAACCGAGGAAGGATTTCGCGTGGTGACCGCGCCAAACGGCCGGGAAGCGCTGTTTGTGGCCCGCTATGAAAAACCGGATCTCATTATTCTAGACCTGATGATGCCGGAAATGGATGGTTTCGACTTTATTCGCGTCTACAGCCGCGAGGCTGAAACGCCGATTATTGTCCTAACCGCTAAACTTGAAGAAAGTGAAAAGGTGTTGGGGCTTGAATTGGGGGCGGACGATTATGTAACAAAGCCGTTTGGCATGCGCGAGTTAACTGCTCGGGTGCGGGCCGTTTTGCGCCGCGCTACCAAAACCCGCACCGAGAGCGATGTGGTGCGGTTGGCCGGCGTGACCTTAGATCGAGCCGGCCGGATGGTTCAGGTAGACGGGAAGCGCGTTGATTTAACCCCCTCAGAATTTGATATCTTAAATTTCTTAATTTCATCTCCCGGCCGGGTATTTTCCCGCCTCGATTTGCTGGAGCAAATGCAGGGGGAAGATGTGTTTGATGGGTATGAGCGCACGATTGATGTACACGTGCGCCATCTGCGAAAAAAAATCGAGCCGGACCCGCGAAATCCAATCTACATTGAAACCGTATATGGGGTGGGGTATCGCTTTGCCCCTGATCTTGATCATTCAGGAGAAAAAACCCCGTGACTCGTTCGCTGGCCGCAAAGCTCATTTTGGCTTTTTTGGTTGTGGCCGTTAGCGGAACCCTCGTTTCTACGCTGGTGATCGGCAGCCAGACCCTACGTCAGTTTGACAATTTTATTACCCAGCGGGAAGCGATTGAGGGGGAACGGCCGCGGGGCCCTGGTGTGGGGCCGCTTCCTCCTGGAGAGCGGCCAGGATTCGGGTTTGGGCGTTATGCTCCTAATACACCAGAGCGGGTGTTTGAGAGAAATTTTCGGTGGGTTTTATTATATGGAGCCGGGGGCGCGGTGCTTCTCGGGATTCTGCTGGCCCTGGGGCTGACCAGGACAATTACCCGGCCGGTTCGTGACCTGACCGAAGCCACGCAGCGGCTGGCCCACGGGGAATTGGGTCATCAGGTGATCGTACGTTCAGAAGATGAATTGGGACAGTTGGCCACATCTTTTAACAACATGAGCAGCGATTTGGAGAAGGCTGACCGGCTGCGGCAGCAGATGACGGCCGATGTGGCCCATGATTTGCGCACGCCGCTGAGCATACTTTCCGGTTATACCGAAGCGCTGCAGGACGGGAAACTGCAGGCCACGCCCGAAATGTACCAGATCATGCATCAGCAAGTTGATCAGCTGCGCCATCTTGTCGACGATTTGCGCACGCTCTCCCTTGCGGATGCCGGGGCGCTGCCGCTTAATCGGCGGCCGGTTGATCCAAAAGCGCTCCTCGAGCGAGTGTTTTTGGCCTACATGCCCCAGGCGGAAGCGCAGGATATTACTTTGAAGCTTGATGCACCAGGCGACCTGCCATCCCTGACGGTTGATGTGGAACGCATGACCCAGGTGCTAAACAATCTGGTCGGCAACGCCATGCGTTTTACCCCTTCTGGTGGAATCGTCACGCTCATCGGCCGGCCGCAGCAGCTAGCCGTGCGTGACTCCGGCGAGGGCGTTGCCGCGGCAGATCTACCGTTTATATTCGACCGGTTTTATCGCGGCGACAAGGCCCGCCAGCGGCCGGAGGGCGAATCGGGCCTGGGGCTGGCCATCGCCAAATCAATCGTTGATGCCCACGGGGGGCGCATCTGGGCCGAGTCAGAGGGATTAGGGCGGGGAGCGACGTTCTGGATCGAAATCGAATAGAAATTTTCAATAATCAATTGGCATTAATCAATTGTCAATTAGCTTTGGCTGCCGTCGAGTGACCGAATTCAGCCGGCTGGTGTAGAATCGGACCGCCTGTCATTCCGAACGTCAGTGAGGAATCTCGTCAATCTAAAATTTAAAATCATAATTGTCACGCCCTTTTTATTGCTCGATTGCCGATTGTTCTTTAATATGTGCAGCAGAGACTAGAGACCAGAGACGCTAATCATCGATGATTCCAACGCAAATCGGCAGATATGAAATACGCAGAGAGCTCGGCCGGGGGGGGATGGCCACCGTTTACCTGGGGTTTGATCCGCGATTTAACCGCGAAGTGGCCATAAAAATCCTGCCTAAACAATTTTTACACGACCCAAATTTTAGAGCCCGCTTTGAGCGCGAAGCGCAGACCATTGCCGCCCTTGAGCATCCGGCGATTGTGCCGGTTTACGATTTTGGCGAGGATGAGGGACAGCCATTTCTGGTGATGCGCTATATGCCGGGTGGAACATTGGTTGAGCGCATTGCTGTTGGTCCGCTGCCGTTGACCGAGGCGACAAAAATTGTCGAGCGCATCGGGGCGGCCCTCGAACAGGCGCATCGCAGGGGGATTGTTCATCGCGATTTAAAACCCGGAAACATTTTGTTTGACCAGCAGGGCAATCCATATCTGGGCGACTTTGGGATCGTGAAGCTGGCGGCCGATACCAACACATTAACCGGCACCGGCATTATCGGTACCCCAGCATATATGAGCCCTGAACAGGCTCGTGGCAAGGATAAACTCGACGGCCGAAGCGATATTTACGCCCTGGGGGCGATTTTGTTTGAGATGTTGACCGGTCAGCAGCCATACAAAGCAGATACGCCCATGGGGCTAGCGGTAGCCCAAATGACCGAGCCGGTTCCGAAAATTCGAAGCGTAAACGCCAGCGTCCCACCCCACGTCGATACGGCCATTCAAACCGCGATGGCCAAAAATCGTGAGGAACGATATGCCGCGGCCGGGCAGCTGTCCGCCGCGCTGACGCAGCCCCAAACCGCACCCCCTCCGCCGCGGCCGGCCGCCGCGACCATCGTCGATCATCGCGTGTTGCCCTCTCAACCAGCCCCTCGCCGTTCAAAATCGGTTGTGCGGTGGATGGGCGGCCTTATTGCCGCGCTTTTGCTGATTGGCGGTCCGTTTACCTATTTCAGCTTTGTTAGCGGCGGCGGTGGATTGCCGTTTCTGGGGCAGCCTGCACCGGCGGTGACCCCCACAAGCGATGCCGTTGCTGATTTGCCGGTGTCGACCAACACCCCCGAGCCTCCATCTCCAACCGCAGAGCCGGATCCAACCGAGCCGGCCGAGGATGAACTAACCCCTCAGCCGACAGAGGTCGCGAACCCAAATGAAGATGTGACCCTCACCATTTGGGCTGAAGCCGATCAGGTCGCCGCCCTCGAAACGCTGGCGGCCGCCTTTACGCAAGATTACGGCGCCCAGATTGAAATCGAAACGGTCACGCTGGAACAGGTTCACGAACGCCTTCCATCCTGGGGTGTAGAGCAAAACACGGCCGATATTTTTGTCGGCCGGCACACGACCATGTCCTTGTTGGCCGGTGAAGGGCTGCTGGCCGAGATCAATTTAACACCGGTTGCTGATTCATTTAACCCTGAGGCGATTAATGGCTTTAAGATAGATGGCGTTCAATACGGCCTGCCATACGGCGTCGAAAATCTTGCCCTGGTCATTAACGGCTCGATTTATGGCTCAAATCCACCCACAACATGGACCTGGAACCAGGTCGTCTTAGCGGCCTATGAACTGGTTACTATCGAAGAATTTGAATACGGCCTGATCATCCCCCGAGCCAATGCCCACCACTTTATGCCGATCCAGACCGCTTATGGCGGTTACCTTTTTGGCCGAAACCCCGACGGCAGCTACAACCTGAACGACTTAGGTCTCGACAGCGAAGGGTCACTGGCGGCTGCTGAATTTCTTGAAGAGTTAATTGCCGCTGGCGTGATTCCTGCCGACCTTGATCAGGGAGCGGCGCTGGACGCTTTTGAGGCTGAGCGGGCGGCGATGATCCTGGCCGGTCCGTGGGCGCTCGATCGAATCAAGGCCTCCGGCGTACCTTATGAAGTGTTGGACCTGCCGCCCCAAACGCAGCCCAGCTCACCTTTTCTCGGAATCCAGGGGTTTATGATCAGCCGTTCAAGCAGCCAGCAGGAGTTGGCGGCCGCTTTTCTGCTCGAATATGTGGCGACTGATGAAGCGATGACGGCTCTGGCCAATCGAAGCAGCCGTCCACCAGCGCATCTTGCGGCCTTTGAGAATCTACCGCCGCTCGATAAGCGGGCGTTTGCGCAGGCCGGCAGCAACGGTCAGCCGCTGCCAACCGATCCCGAGATGAATGAAATTTGGATTATTTGGAATACCGCCATGGAGCGTATTTTTGAAGGGGAGCCCGGCCGGGAGACCTTTGTCGAAGCAGCCGGCCGCATCCGAGAGTTGTTGGGGGAGTAGGTTTTCCCGCTATCCGGGATTCTCAAAGAATCCCGGATAATAGATTACGGAGAGGATGGGATTCGAACCCATGGTGACCTTTCAGCCACAACGCTTTTCGAGAGCGCCCCGATCAACCACTCCGGCACCTCTCCTGCAGTAAGTCAATCTATTATCTTCAAAAGAGGGAATAAGACAACAGACTAGAGACAGCAGACTTCAGACCTCAGACTACAGAGCAGGTTATCTGTTGTCTGAAGTCTGAGGTCTGTTGTCTTCCTGCTGGAACCTTCCCACAACCCCCGTCGTTCTAGGGTGTACGGTAAAAACCGTTTACAATATATGCATGACTCATGCCTGAAGGACTGGAAGTTTTATGTCTACTAAAACCGGATTCGCGTTTTTTGCAGCCGTCCTGGCTGCCTTTTTATTGATCGCCTGTGGCGGCCGGGGCAACACAGAAACAACCCCCACAACCGAAGCCCCCACGCTGGCGATTACCTTGACCCCTTCACCCACTCCCCAACCTGAACCCACATTTGATTCATCGCTGCTCGATAACCCACCGGATTGGGAGCCCCAGCTGGTGGCGGTTAGCCCACAGCCCGGGCAGGAAAGCTTGTTAAGCGGGTCAATTACGCTTCGCTTTGACCAACCGATGGACCCTGATGCGGTGGCTACCGCCTTTGACATTGAACCGGCCGTCGATGGCCAGTTTTCCTGGCCTCGGCCGGACACGCTGGTATTTACTCCGGAAGGGTCGCTGGAACGGAATCAGCGTTATCAAATCAATATCTCCGATGAGGCAACCGGCATCAACGGCCTGCCTCTGCGTGAGCCGATCGACGTGGAAATTGAAACGGTTGGCTTTTTGCAGGTCAGCAGTTTGACCCCTGCTGACGGCACGGCCGACGTAGAAGCGGATGCGGCCGTGACGGTGTTGTTTAATCGGCCGGTTGTGCCCCTGGTTGCTACGGCGGATCAGGATGAGCTGCTTGAGCCGATCATTATTGACCCGCCGATTGAGGGAACAGGCAGCTGGATTTCGACCAGTATTTATCGCTTTGTGCCCGATAACGGATGGGATGGGGGGACCACGTATCAGGTTTCCGTTCCTTCCGGGCTGGAAGATATTACCGGTGGCGTGCTGGAGCAGTCGGCCGTGACCCGTTTTACCACGCAGAGACCGCAGCTCGTCAGCACGTTCCCCTTCCCCAACGAACAAATATCCCCCACCCAGGGGTTTACCGTGACGTTTAATATGCCGATGGATCAGCCCAGCACCGAGTCCGCGATCCAGCTCAACCCATCAACCCCGCTCGAATTTGAGTGGGATGAGGACAGTCGCACGGTAGGTATTTTCCCACAAGCGCCGCTGACTATCGCCACCGCCTACCAGCTGATCATTAGCGGTGAAGCCCGATCAGCCAATGGCCAGGCTGCATTGGAGCAGGGGCAAACAATCCCTTACGAAACGTATCCGCTGCCGGCCGTCCTTTACACGGAACCGCCAAACGGGTCGACAGATCGACAGGCATATGGTTATGTCAACATTCAGTTCGCTTCACCGATGGATTTCTCTACGATCGATGGCCAAATTATCGTTGACCCAGCTCCGGAAGAGATCGAATACGAATATTTTGAAAATAATCCCTGGTTGACGCTTGTTTTCCCCCAGGTACCCCGGCAAAAATATACGATTACCATCCCAAACAGTGCCGCTGATCCTTATGGCAATACGCTGGGCGAAGATTACATATTCTCCTTTACGACGGCTCCCGCCGAGCCGCAGGCTAATTTTGCCTTGCCGTATCGCATCAATCACCTGAGCGGTTCCTTTGCCAGCGAGGTCGCCTTTTCATCGCGCAACAGCTCCCAACTCGATATTTCCCTTTACGATGTTGATATACCGGGAGAGCTGGCGTACGGATATTATGGCGGCCTGCTCGGATCCGGTGCAATTCGCGAGCGCCAAAGCTGGCGGCTAACCCCCGCCGGGTCACCGGATGAGTTTGTCATTACCCGATTATCACTCAACGATGATGGCGCACTCCCTAATGGCGTTTACTTATTAACCCTAAACACGCCTGAATTTAGGGAGCGCGGCTGGGGAGAATCTGAAACCCTGCTGGTGGTGGCCGATACCAATCTGGTAATCAAGCAGATGCCGGATCAAATCAGCGTTTGGGCGACCGAATTGGCAACAGGTGAGGCGGCCGCCGGCCGGCAAATTGTTCTGTATGACGGTGAAGGGCAGGAACTTGGCTCGGCCGCTGCTGACAGTCGCGGCGTTGCCGTCTTTGATATCGCCCCACGCTTTGGTTATTACGAAAATTTACTGGCTGTTTCCGGCACGCCAAACGAGCCGGGTTTTGGCATGACCGGCAATGATTGGTATCAATCAGTCACCCCGTGGGAGTTAGGACTCGACAGCGTGCTAAATGAGGAGCAGCCCCTCACCGGCCATATCTTCACCGACCGGCCGCTTTACCGGCCGGGAGACACCGTTTACTACCGAGGGGTAATTCGCAGCAACGGATACGGCCGCTACAGCCTGCCGCGCCCCGACTCGCTGCAGATTATCCTGCAGGAAGAAAGCTACTTTAACGAGCCGTATTTTGAAGAGGTGATGGCTGAATTGGATGACAACGGCTCATTCTCAGGAGAGTTTACCCTGCCAGAAGACGCCAATTTGGGGTTTTATGCGGTTCAGCTTTACGCGCCTAATGGTGATTATTTAACGGCCGCCAACTTTAGTATGCTCGAATTCCGCAAGCCGGAGGTCGAAGTCACCGTAACCGCTGCTGATGATGAGCTGCTGCGCGGTCAGCCAACTGAAGTTACCGTGGACGCCACCTACTTCTTTGGCGGACCGGCGGCCGATCTACGGGTAAATTACACCGCTACTGAGCAGAAGTTTTTCTTCTCACCCGGTTTGCCCTACAGCTTTGACGAGGAATTTTTCTGGTGGGATTGGGGTTTCTTTGGACCAGAACCACCCAGCTTCTCGTACGGCAATCTCCTCGAAGGAGAAGGGCAAACAGACGCCCAGGGCCGGTTGGTCATTGAGCTCCCATCTAATTTGCTAGAAGAGATCGAAACCGGCAGCCGCCTGGTGACGGTGGAAGCGACCGTGACCGACGTGACCAATCAAACGGTCAGCGGCCGCTCTGAAATCATTTTCCACGGTGTTGAAAATTACGTCGGCACTCAGGTTGAGCGCTATGTGGTCAATGCCGGTGATGAGATTGCCGTAAACGCCATCGCCGTTGATTGGGAAGCCAACCCGACCGCCGGTTTTGAGACCCAGATCGATTTGTTCCAGCGCAATTGGGAGCGCAATGACGATGGGTTTTATGAGCCGGTCGACACGCTGGTCGACAGCCAGACAGCCACAACGGATGAAGATGGAGAATTATCGGTCATCTTTGTGCCCGAAGAAGGGGGCACCTATCGGGTGGCCGGTTTCCAGGCCGGCGTGGACGAGCCGGTCCAGCGGGGGGTGGTCACCTTCTGGGTTGCCGGTGAAGACGGGAGCTGGCGGCCGGAACCGGATTCAAAGCGCATGACTCTCGTTGCCGATCAGCAGAGTTACCAGGTAGGCGAAACGGCTACTATTTTGGTGCAGTCGCCTTTTGAGGAGCCAACCAGCGCCTGGGTATCGATCGAGAGGGGAACCTTGCTGGAGCAGCGCTTTATCACCCTCAGCGGCCCTGGCGATACGATCGCTTTGCCGATTACGATCGATCACGTGCCCAACGTGCACGTCACCGTCATCGCCGTCAAAGCGGAAGATGCCAACATCCAGAATCCGTCACCCTACGCCGATATTCGCATCGGTGCGCTCAATTTGCCGGTTGATCGGGCCCCGTTTCTGCTCAACCTGGAGCTCACCCCGCGTCTGCCGGAGAATGGGGTGCTGGAGCCGGGTGAAACGGCCGTTTTTGATATCCAGCTGACCGACGCCAACGGCAATCCGGCCGCTGCGGAGCTCTCGCTGGCTCTGGTTGATCGCTCGCTGCTGAGCCTGGTGCCCGACACCACGCCGAATATCGCCGACGTCTTTTACAGCGAGCAGCCGTATCGCAGTCAAATCGGGGCCAGCCTCGTTTTTGCGGCCGATGGGGTAATCGTCGAACTAGAAGAGGCTGAACAGGACCTGGCTCAGCGATCTTCCATTGAAACAGAGGAAGAGGCGATGGCGGAATTTGAAGTTGCGGCTGACGAGGCGGCCGATGGCGCCCTGGCGGCACCCGCCTCGGCCGTTCTGGCAACGCCAACTCCCTTGGGAACGCCGACAAGTGATGTACCGGAGGTCCGCGAAGAGTTTAAAGACACCGCTTATTGGGAGGCGATCATCACTACCGATGGTTCCGGCCGGGCGACGGTTGAGATTCCGCTGCCGGATAATTTGACAACGTGGCAGCTCAACGTCAGGGCGATCACCACGGATACAAAAGTGGGCCAGGAGAACACCAGCGTAACCGTCAACAAGCCGCTTTTGCTGCGGCCGATCACCCCGCGCTTTTTTACGGCGGGTGATGCGATTCAGCTAGGGACGGTGATTAACAACAATACCGTCCAGGCGCAGGAAGTAACCGTACAGCTTGAAGCTGAGGGGTTAAATCTGCTGTCTGAAGCGGAGCAGGTGGTGACGGTGCCGGCCAATGACCAGGTTGTCGTGAGCTGGTCGGCCGAGGTGCCGGACGTGCCGTTTGTTGACCTGACGTTTATCGCTGAATCAGATGAGTATCAAGACGCCACCAAACCGACATTGACAACCGGACCGAACAACACCATTCCGGTTTATCGCTACAATGCGGAAGATATTGTCGCCACGGCCGGGGTTTTGACAGATGAAAAACCACGTCAGGTTGAAGCGGTGATTTTGCCGCAGTGGGTGGACCAGGATCTTGGTTCGCTGGAGATCGAGCTCAATGCTTCACTGGCGGCAGCGGTTCTGGAAGGGCTGGAAGCGCTTGATCATGAGATTTATGATCGCAGCTGCCCCCACGGGCTGGCGCATCGGCTGCTGCCCAATGCGGTGACGGCGCGCACGCTCAACACGCTGCCAATTGCGGATGCCGATTTAGAGCGCGCGCTTAGCAGCTTGATCACGGCCGATGTGGCCGATTTGGAAGCGCTGCAAAAGGGTGATGGCGGTTGGGGCTGGTGTTATACGCCGGAAAGCAGCCCGTACTTTACCGCGTATGTGCTGCTGGCGTTGGACAAGGCGCAGGAAGCCGGTTTCTCGGTTTCACGAGATGCCGTGGATCGCGCCGCCACCTATTTGCAGGCCCAAATTGACCCGCCCCAGCGGCTGGAAAATAACCGGTATGAGGCCAATCAGCAGGTCTTTTACCATTATGTTCTAGCTGAGGTTGACAGGGGTGACAGTGGGGCCCTCAAAGAAATCTTTGAGGAAAACCGGCCGCTTCTCGATCCGTATGCCAAGGCGCTGTTGGCCATGGCCATGACGCTTAGCGGCGGCAATCAGGATGCGATTGAACCCTTGCTATCCGATTTGAACAGCGCCGCCAAAGTGAGCGCTACCGGAGCGCACTGGGAAAGCCAGGGATACGGCTTCCTGAGCGGCGACATCCGCGATACGGCGATCGTGTTGATGACGATGGCCCGGATCGATCCGGATTTGCCCTTTACCCAACAAACCGTCAACTGGTTGATGAGCGCCCGCGAAGCACAGCTGTGGCGTACCGCCCATAACTCCTCATGGGTGCTGCTGGCCCTGACCGACTGGCTGGCGGCGACGGGTGAGCTGGATGCCGATTATACGTATCTCGTCTCGCTGGCCGGGACCTCTTCCGACGGCGCTTTTGACAGCTCCAACATTGCGGCAACCGATCTGATCGTCACTGAAATGAGCGAGCTGGATCCCGCGGCGATCAACTTTGTGGAATTTAGAAAAGACGGCTCCGGCCGATTGTACTACAACGCCTTTCTGGATACGTTTGTCCCGGCCGAGACGGTGGAAGCGATCGACCGCGGCATTAGCGTCAGCCGCGTTTATTACGATGCGGCCTGCAATCCGCTGGAGGAGACGTGTGAGCCGATCAGCGAGATCGAAGCGGGGCAGCAGGTGCGGGTTGAATTGACGGTTGTCGCTTCACGCAATTTGGTTTATGCGGTGATCGAAGATTACTTCCCGGCCGGTGCAGAGGCGATTGATCCCAACCTTCAGACCAGCCAGGTCGGGTTGGGTGGGGATATCGCAGCCTTTTATGAAGATCAGCCGTACCGCTTTGGATATTGGGGATGGTGGTATTTTAACAACATCCAGTACCGCGATGACCGGATCACCTTTACGTCCAATTTTCTGCCTGCAGGCACTTATCAGTACACCTACAGTTTGCAGGCGGTGATTCCGGGTGAGTATCAGGTGCGGCCGACTTTTGCCAAAGAAGAGTTTACCCCTGAGGTGAACGGCCGGGCAAACGGGAAACGGTTTATAATTGTCAATGGTCAATAGCCAATTGACATCGGCGACCGTTGAACAGGCGGGCCCTTTCCCTAGGTTCAGGGGCGGACATGTAAAAATTTTGTTCTCAAACGGTCAGACAAGCTCCCCTCCCCGCGTCGGGGAGGGGCTGGGGGAGGGGTAAAATGACCATCAAAAGACCCACCCCCTAACCCCCTCCCGATTCGGGAGGGGGAATTTGTCGGAGTGAAAAGCAAAAGTGCACTTTCTCATTCAACAAACTAACTGTCCGCCCTCGAATTTCTCTGGTGAAAGGGTTTGGAGGATAGGGAGAAGTAAAAAACCCAGCTTAACAAGGCACTAAGGTGACACGAGGTCGCCCTTTTTAATTTTTTGGAGAAATTCCTAAGGAAAATTGAATCGCTTCCTCAACCAGCCCCATTTTTTCAGCGGTAAGCGAGGTAATCCATGACCCAACTTTCTCCTGGGATACGGTCTGCAAATTATGTAGATTGATGGCACATGGACGCATCATGCCATCATGCTCGTTGAGGGTTACCTGAGATGGCACGTCGCGAATGGTAGATGTGATCGGAGCAACAGTAACCGAATTTAAATAGGCGATGGCTGATGAGCGAGTCAAGATTAATACCGGCCGCCGTTTATCCGGTTTGGCAAACGTAAACCACCTTACCTCTCCTCGTTCCATGTATCCCCCCAAACCTGTTCGCTTTCCCAAGAAGCTATTTCTCTATCATCCTTTTCAGTAATTGGCTTCACGCTATATCCAGCTGAATCACGTTCTTCCAACCGCTTGATTTGATGCGCCTGCAATGCTTTTTCCAGCGCTTCCCGAATAAAAGCTGAACGAGTGGTGTTTAAATCTTTTACCTGGGCATCAACTTGTTGTAGAAGACGCTCGTCGATAGTCATTTGGATTGTTTTCATCATAGTGATAATCATGTGGATTCTTTTCCACATTTTAATATGGATGCCCGGATTTTTCAACAGCTGGAACCAAATAATTCTAGGTGTCGTTGCATAATAGACGGCGCTTGAACAGGCGCTCACCTTAGCAAGAACAAACTCCCATCAATCCAGGCAACTCAAACTTTAATTCGCCTCAATGAGGCGTTTTTGCCTGCTAATGGGAATAATTTGGAGAAAGAAAATGAGAAAAAATTTAGCAATTTTGATGGGCTTGCTCGCTTTAATGTTGGCTGCAGCAGCCTGTACCCCTACTACCGGTGGGCCAGTTGAACCCCCAGCCGAAGTCCCGGCCGATGATACGCCGGTCCCAGAACCAACCCTCCCCACACCAACCGAAACCCCAGCGCCAACCCCATCTGAAGAAGAGACCGGAGATGGAGAGGCTGCTTCCAATTTGGATGGCACCGCCTGGGATTTGATTGAAATGGATGGTCAGCCCGTAGAGAGACTGATCACCATTCGATTTGAGGGGCGTGAGGTTAGCGGCAGTGATGGGTGCAACAGCTTCGGTGGTTCCTACACGGTTAGCGGCAGCACGATATCCTTTGATTCAAGCGGTTTCTTTGCAACGCAGATGGCCTGTGAGCCGGATGTCATGGACATGGGGGCACGCTACCTGGCGGTCCTGGTAACGGCAGAATCGTTTGTGTTGGAGAACGATACACTGACAATCAACACGGCTGAGGGTGATTTGGTCTATGAGAAGCCGATACCGGCTACCATCGAAAACACCCGCTGGGTATTAGGCGGCACCCTGGTGGGTGGAGATGCCTTTGTGCGCACCGCTATCGACAGCGAGATCTTTATCAAGCTTGAGGACGGTCAAGTTTCCGGATTTACCGGGTGCAATAATTTAATGGGCAGCTATACGCTTGAGGGCAATTTCCTCTCATTTGGCCCGTTGGCGACGACCAAAAAAGCGTGTGAGGCTGAGCGCAACGAGCGTGAAGCGATTGTGTTAGAGTGGTTGGAAAAAACGGCCGTAGTTGAAGTTGAGCGCCAGGTCATGGGCCTTTCGGATGAGAACGGCATGCTGCTGATGAATTTTCAGATTGAAAGCGAAAGCCGCGGAGAAATGTCCCTTTTTGTAGGTGCCGAACAGGTTGACTGCGTGGGTGAAGGGCCGCAGACGTGTTTGCTGATCAAGGAAGATCCGGCCGCAGATTGGACCTATTTTTACGACACGATTGAGGGGTTTGAATGGGAAGCCGGGTATGAGTACGAGCTAAAGGTCAGCGTTAGCGAAGTTGAAGATCCCCCAGCCGATGGGTCATCGCTCCGCTACGAGCTCATCGAAGTGGTGAGTAAAATGGCCGTTGAGTAATTATTTTCGCCGCTGAGACCGTTGAGAACGCCGAGAACAGCCATTATTTTTGGTCAATCTCGGCGTTCTTTGCGTTCCGGGCGATTTTGATAATTAATCAGCCTGTTTTTCGCGGAGCATGCGAAAAAACCGCTGCAGCAGGTCGGCCGCTTCAGCAGCCATTACCCCTCGTGTTACCTCGACCTGGTGGTTAAAACGGAAGCGCCCATCTTCATTTTCGCGCAGGATATCGACAATTGAGCCATCGGCGCCAAAGCGGGTGTCTGGTGCCCCATAGACCAGACGCGGCAGGCGGGCCTGGATCATCGCTCCAGCACACATCGGGCACGGCTCGAGCGTGCAGTAGAGGGTCACATCGAGGAGCCGCCAATTTTGCAAAAAGGCGGCCGCTTCTTTTAGGGCCATGATTTCGGCATGGGCGGTGGGGTCGTGATCGCTTTCTTTGCGGTTATAGCCCCGGCCGATGATTTCACCCCCCAAAACAGCCACTGCACCAACCGGAACCTCACCTAAAGCGGCCGCTTTCTCCGCTTCAGCCAGGGCTTGCTTCATCCAAAACATGTCCTGCGTGTCGAGTTCAATGTCATTGCTATTGTCCATTTTCAAACGTGAGCTATTCATGTTGGTTTTATTACAAGCCCGTTACTTAGGACTCAGGACTTAGCACTCTTAACTTAATCTTGAAAGAACCTGCAATTTTAACCCCAGCAGCCGGTCTTTAGCCTCCTGCAGGCGCATGCGATTGGCCAGCCAGGCGATGTAAAGCAGAGAAAACGACAGTGTTGTGACGGTTAGGGTGATCCCCATCTGCATCGATTGCAAACCTGGTTCAAATTCTTGAAGCCCTTGCTCCATCCCTTGCGCTGATTCCATTGCCCCGCCGAACATGACCGGATGAATGTCGCGCAAAATGCGAATTGAGCCATAAGTGACAATGACGGTGGCGAAGGCAGCGATTACGTAAACACTTGAAAAGCGACGCTGTTTTTCCGAATCACTAATGGCCGAGCGCAGTACCAGGTAAGCGATGTAGACCAGCCACATGATGGTGATCGAGGTCAGCCGCGGGCTCCAAATCCACCAGGTGTTCCAGGCTGGTTTCCCCCAGATCGAGCCGCTAACGATATTTATCATCATAAAAACCAGACCGATCTCTACTGAAGCCAGGGCCAGCGTGTCCCAAATTGGTTGTCGACGCCAAAGGTAGACAACGCCGCCAATGAGAGCAGTAAAAAATGTAACTGCGGCAACCCAGCCGGCCCCGACATGAAAATAGAAGATCCGCTGGACGTTTCCCATGGTTCTTTCAACCGGGGCGTAATAAAAAATCAGACCGATGGCGATTAACATGGCTATCGCGGCGATCCAGTTTAGCAATGTCGTCCGTCGTTTAGCCCATTGAAAAATGATCATTCAGATGCTCCGTAAGAAAATCTTTGCCAATTTGCTTTAATCATAACCCGCTTGATGGGTAAAATCACGATTACTTATCGGTTTTTATGTTTGGCCGCGGCCGGCCAAACGCGGTCCGTTAAAATCGAAAAGATTTTCACCGGTTATCCACACCTAACCCCCACTTATCCACAGAAAAGCCGGTTTTCCAATGAGTTATCCACAGATTATTCCCCAAGACAGATAAGAGTCCTGAGTCCTTAGTTGAAAGTCCTGAGAGTTCAATTTCGACCTCCCACCTAACACCCACTCAGCACAAAGGACTTAGGACTCAGGACTCTTATCTTTTCTTTTTTTCTTACGCTGTGCTAGTTTTTGCTGCAGCTGTTTCCACGCCTGTTCGGCCGCTTTTGCGTCTGCATCATCCACTGTGGATGTCGTATAGCGTGCGGTTTTGAACAAATCGGTGAGCGTGTCGACATCTGTTGGGGCCGCAGAAGTTTCATCTTGAAAACGACGGCTAAACTCGGCCGGGGTTTCTCCCGGGTAGCGGCCGATTCCGGCATCCCGGCCGAGGCGCACCAGGGTCAAGAAGAAGAGACGAATGCGCTCCCTGGGTGGCAAATGATCGTAACGTAAAGCCTGACGAAAAAATGCCCAGCGGCGACCCGGCCGCGGCATGGCCAGATCAGGGGATTCGATCTTTGCTAACTCGGCCAGCAGAGCGCGTCGGTAGCGCCATCGTTCCTGCCAGCGTCGCCACATGGCGCGCAGTTCACCAAACAAGCGGGTAAACATCAGACGAGGTACCTTAAAGCCTCGGGCATTTAAAAAGAAAAGAATGGATTCGACCGCAACCACCACAAACAATAACCAGAAAAAAATTGAGACGATCGGAATTGAATTGTCCGGTGGAGGAGGGGGAGGAGCGGGGGCCGGTGTGGGAAGCGGAAGCGGCTCTAGCGGAAGCGGAGGTGGCAATGTTTCCGGCGCACCCTCGGGGAGTGCAGGAAATAATGATAGAAACCACACAAATAGCAGGCGCACGAACAGGATGATGCCGCTTAAAATCGTAAACAAGCCATTGACGATAAACTCGAGGATCCGCAGGAGAGGGAAAGTTGAACCAATCGGCAGTAAAGCGGCCAGAAGAGCGATCCAAAATATGCGTCGGATGCCAGCGCGATGCCAGCGCCGTTCAACCACCGGGTTTGGCGTGATCCCCGACATGAGCCAGCGAGCGGAGTAAGCGGCCAGGCGGGCCTGACTTAAGATTAAAAAACCGGAGATCATGTAGACGATGGAAATAATCAGCAGCGGAAAGGGCACGGAGGCTCGGCCGGAAAATAAATTGCCGCGCACGACAATTTGATCGAGCTGCAGCGTCGTCAGGCCGATGATGATCGTAAGCAGAATGCCGCCCATTACCCAGTAGCGGAAGAGATCGCTGACCAGAAGCGATCGATCAAGCGAAACCGGCCGAGCGTTTTGCTCTCTTTCTGAAGGGGTGGTGGTAAAAAAAGCGTATTCGGCCGCATCAATCCCCAAAAACTCAAACAGGATAATCAAGCGATTAACGATTGACCAGCCAAAAAATGCCATTAATAATACGCTTACATAACGCATATCAAAGATTAAAAATGGATTGTAGACAAAATCTTGAATCACGTCTGTGGAGATCGGGCCGGCAAACAACCACCAGGTCATCAGGCGGAAGAGAATGGCAAAGACCACAAACTCGCTGGCTCGAAAAACCCCTTTGGCTAAAAGGCGCTGGTTCGGCCGCCGCAGCCATCGGGCTGAATAAACCGTTTCTAAGAAGAATACGGCGTATAGAGGCCACAAAGTCAGCCACGGTTCTCCCAGAATTTGACTGATGACGATTAATATGGCCCCTAAAAGAGAGGTGACCAAGATGGTTACCAGCAATGGCTGCACGATTGATCGCGACCAGCGGTCAATTTGATCGGCGGCCTGCTCGGGGGTAAGCATAGGAGCTGTTTCTGCGGTCATTCAATTATTATAGTTGATTTTTTCCTTTACAATAAGAAGATGGGTTCCAAATCAGTCATAGGCTCTGCTGCCGGCCGGAAAATTATCTTAATGGATTCAATATCATATATTGACGAGAGTGAGCGGGAGCAAATTGTCATATCCGCTTCGCATGGAGGGGTTGCTTCAGCACGATATGCGCTCGATCATCCACCTTTTTTAACAATCTTTAATGATGCCGGGGTGGGTAAGGATGGGGCCGGTATTGCCGCCCTGGCCATCCTGGAAGAGGCAGGGCTCGCGGCCGCGGCCATTTATCATACTAGCGGCCGTATTGGCGATGTAGCCGATATGTGGGTCTACGGAATTGTCGGCCACGTAAACCGGCGGGCGCTGCGTCTCGGCGTGGACAAAGGGCTGACGCTACAGGAGGCAATTCGAAAGTTATAGCACGATAAACTAGGTTGCATCAACCTCTGGAATATATCTTCACCCCCGCATTATTGAGTTTTGACAAATAAACTCCAATATCGCAGCGTCATTCCCGCGAAAGCGGGAATCCATTGGATGGCTACCGATGGATCCCCGCCTGCGCGGGGATGACGGGCTTTTTTTTGGAGGATGATTCATATCCGTATTTATTTGTAATTCTTCAAAAATGCGGGGCTAATGGGTCTGACCTGATGGGTAACCAGCCCTTTAGCCGTCGGTTTTAATCGACGGGTATCGGTTTTAATCGACGGCTATAGAAAATAGCGCAAAATTGAGGATCATCTTGAATTAAATGTCAACAGAACATGGTCAAATAACCCAAATATGACATTGGTTCATCCCGCGTATGATATCTGACACTGACAGAGGGGCATGGGCAGTGATATGCTGTCGATATCGTGCAGCAGATAACTTTTGCTGTAGGTGAAGCGTGGATTTAATTATTGTTCGACGCGAAAATCGCGGAGCTGCACATTCCCTGTCCTACTTCACGCTATACACCGATTTTCAGAGAACATAGCAGGAGAAATTGTAATGGATAAGCAAGAAGTCAAGAATGTGAATGAGGAGCAAAGCTTGCCTCGAAAATTTTTTTCGCGAGCGCAGATAGAGGAACAGCTCGCCAAGGAGCGCGATCTTTCCGGGGCTGACATGAGCGGGCTTGATCTGTCCGGGATAAAATTGATGGGACTCAAAATGGCCAAAGCCGATCTGCATGAAAGCAATTTGACCGATGCGGTTTTAGCGGGTGGTGATATGAGTGAGATCAATCTCAGAGACGCCAATTTGAAAGGTGCCCGCATTGCTGGAGCGGATATGCATGATGCCAATCTGCATGGTGCCCAGCTGCAAAATGCCAAAATCGCCGGCGTTGACCTGAAGAATGCCGATTTTGGTGAGGCGGATCTGACCGGAAGTCGATTAATCGCGGTTGATGTGTCTGGCGCTGATTTTGGAGAGGCGACCATGACCGATGCTCAGGCTCTGGTCGACTGGGATTCCGCCAAGGTTAAACCGGCCGAGATTCCTGAAGTAGTGAAGCCACCACGCTGGCTGCCGTGGGTGATGATCGGCGGTTTTGTCTCTCTATTGATCGTTTTCTTTATGCTGAGGAAGCGTCGTAAAAAATAGGTGGGAGTAAATCAATCGATAGTTAAATCGGCCGCATTTTGGTCTGATTTTCCAGCGGAGAGCCCGTTGAAATCAGCCTAAAATGCGGCCGTATCTTTTAGGGGGAAAAGAGGAGCAGGTGGGGTTTATATTACTATACCTGTTGTTCAGCCGTGCCTCACATTCTAAAAGGAAGATTTTGTTCCTATAAAAATATATTAAAAAGGAGGATATCGTGTCCAGGCAACGCCTACTTATGGTGCTGGTTGGTTTGATAATTGTGATCTTTGGATGCACGCCTTTGGAATCCAAGACCTCTTACCAGGGTCAGCTGACTGATTCCTCAGGCAACCCTGTCACGGACGGAAATTATCAGATTACCTTTCGTTTGTATGATGAGGATGACGCCACCGTTGGTGATGCCCTTTGGACAGAGACCCAGAATGTCCCGGTTGAAGATGGGCTCTTCCACGTCACTCTGGGAGCGACTCAACCGATCGAGACTGAGCTTTTTTCTCAGAAACTGTGGCTGGGGGTAGAGGTGGAAAGCGATGGCGAAATGACCCCTCGTCAGCAATTAACCGGGGCGCCTTATGCGATGAGCCTGGTGGCGGGAGCCGCTGTCCAGGGTTCTATCGATCAGGATGACCCGCTTCCGGGTACGCTAAACGTGGCCAATTATGGTGATGGGTTTGGTCTGGCAGTAAATTCGGTCGGTGAGGCCGGCCTCGCCGTCGATGGCGCTTTTACCGGTGTGCCGACCGGGCAGCACGGTCTGTTGATTGACAACGTTCTGCAAGGGGCCGTAATCACCAGCACCAACGGGACCGCTGTGTGGGCAAATGGAAGTGGTGGCGCCACGGAGGACAATTACGGTCTGCGTGCCGAAAGCCAAAATGGAGACGGCGTGTTTGGTTGGGGGCTAGGGTCAAACCCCCTCGACACCGGAGTCACCGGCCGCAGTGAGAACGGTTATGGTGTTTATAGTTTCTCTATAAACGGTTCCTGGGGCTTTTACACGGATGATGACCTCTATGTCGGCGGCAGCTGCACCGGCTGTACCATGCGCTATATCGTCGTCAACGACTCTGGCGTCACCATGCGGCCGGGCGATACGGTCAGCGCCGCGGGTGTAGAGTTCGTAGAAGGCATGACCACACCGATTATGGAAGTTGCCCCAACCGCAGCCGGTCAGAATGTCCTTGGCGTCGTCGTTGGCGCGGTCGAGACGTTCATGGTTGAAGAGGGCGTTGACGACCTGCAGCCGGGTTTACACTTTGGTCAGGTTGGTGGAGATGCTGCGACGGGTGAGTATCTCATCGTCGTGGTTCAAGGTCTGGCGCAGGTACGCGCAGCCGATCTCAATATTCAAAGCGGTGACCTGGTTTATCCAACTGCCGCCAGGGGCGTGAGTGCCGAAGCGGCCGGGCACGCCATTGGTTTAGCTCTTGACAGCGTGGATACCGACGGCCTGGTCTGGGTTCTCGTCGGTTTTGAGTAGCGCGCACCGGAGTAACAGCATGGAAAAGCATCTAACCAGGATTGTAATGGTGGTTTGTCTTATTGTGGCGTTGGGAACCGGGATCGTTTTGGCCAGGTCAGACAGCCATGCTATCCCCTGGGACACCATTGCCGGGGGCGGCAGCGAGATGAGTTCAGCCAGCTATGCCATCAACGGCACGATCGGCCAGCCGGTTATCGGACCGGGTTCCAGCAGCAATTATTCTATTGGAGCCGGCTATTGGTACGGTGTGGGTGATGGCTCATCGCAGCTGTTTTTGCCGGTGGTAATCAGGTAGCCTTTTCTTACCTGGCGGCCTATGATTCAAACTGCCACACGGCTAAATCGGTAACCCGCGGAACATAGTAAACGACAAATCCGAGCTGTCGCGCACGCTGGTAAAGAGCCAGCTGCTCCTTATCGGACAGCGGCTGGCTGATAATAAGCACCGGGTTGCGGCCGGTGCGCACCAGCTGGTGAAGAATTTCCGTGATGCGGGTGGAAACAGTGGGGGTGATCACCAAGATGGTCGTACCCCACTGCACTTCGCGACACGCATGGGGGAGCCATTCCGCCAGCGTCGTTTCTGTTTGAGGTTCAATTTGGGCTAATTTTTCCAGGATCACTTCCGCGCCGGCCCGACCGGCCGATTTTTCACTTGACAAGGTTGAGGGGCCTTGATGAATTGCCTCTGGAGGTGGTGCCAGAACCACTTCCTGTTTCTGCTGGATGAGATGGGCCGCCAGTGAGGCCGCCAGTTCGATACTCCACTCGATGTATGCGTAGTGATCTTTACGGCTGAAATCCGGTTCATACAGGTTGAGAGCGATGAGCACCTGCTGGGCCACGGCCGGTTGGTAGGTGCGCACCATCAATTTGCGGGTATGGGCGCTGACTTTCCAATTCATCGTTCGCAGCGAATCCCCCGAACGATATTCACGCACCCCCATCGGCCGCGATGGATCGGCAAAAAGCCTTTCTTCCGACGGGAGCGTGCCAAAGGGCAGCTTTGATGGGAGGCCGAGTGATTTTAGCGAATGAATGCGAGGGTAAACGATCACATCATCGGCGGGGAAAACCACCGTTTGAAGGGTGCCCAGACCAAATAAATCACCCGTGGACACGCTGAGCGGGCCAATTTGATGCCGGCCGCGCCGTTTGCCAATAAACTCTTCCTTGATTTGGGTCTTTTCGCGGCCGCGGAGAGAAAGCACGGTGTTCATGTGAGCGGCAAACCGCAGTTCGAGGGGGACGCTTTCGCGCAGCTGCAGCCACGGCAAACTGAGCCAGCCGCTGTTTTGAATATGCAGTTCAACGGTAAACCGTTCGTTCCAAAATACCCGGTGAGGGTAATGGCGTGTGACCGATATGCGCTTTAGCTGTCGGGGGATGACCCATCGACTCCAAATCCACATGGCCACGCAGACGTAAATAATATAAAAAACAAAATCAACGCGAAAAAAAATGGCTACAACCAGAAATAGGATGATCAGGGTGATATAGAGAGACATACGGCCGGTTTAAGGTTCGGTTTCACCCAAATTTAAGGGGGTTTGTTCCAAAATTTGATCGAGAATTAAATCGGTTGTCAAGCCACGCAGCGAGCTTTCGGGGGAGAGAATACAGCGATGTGTTAAGATCGGTTTTACCAATTCCTTGATGTCTTCCGGCAATACATGTGCTCGACCGCGCACTGCGGCCAGCGCCTGGGCCCCGCGATAGAGGGCGTGGGAGCCGCGTGGGCTGGCGCCCAACATCAGTTCCCGATGATTTCGGGTGGCAAAAACAAGCTGGACGATGTACTCCCGTAAGGTTTCGTCGACGTGAATATCCCAAATCTGCTGAGCTAATTCCGGCAGCTGTTGACCATCAGCCACCGGCTGTAGCTGGTCGATGGGGTGCTCACGGCCGAGATTTTGCAGCATTTTTGCTTCTCCCACCTCATCGAGATATCCCAAGGTCAGCTTCATAAAAAAGCGATCGAGTTGGGCTTCAGGCAAAATAAACGTCCCCTCGTATTCAACCGGATTCTGGGTAGCAATCACCAAAAACGGCCGGCTCAGAGGGCGAGTTATCCCATCAACCGTCACCTGTCTTTCCCCCATCGCTTCAAGCAGGGCCGACTGCGTTCGGGGGGTGGCCCGATTAATTTCATCGGCCAGCAGCACGTTGGTGAACGCCGGCCCCGGCACGAAGACAAACTCTCGTTTTTCCTGATCAAAAATCGATACCCCGGTGACATCATTGGGGAGCAAATCGGGAGTGCACTGCAGGCGTTTAAAATCGATCCCCAGGCTGACGGCCAGCGCTCGGGCCAGCATTGTTTTGCCAACCCCGGGAACATCCTCGAGTAAAATGTGCCCCTCGCAGAGAAGAGCGACCAGGAGCTTTTCAATCACCGGCCGCTTACCAATGATGACCCGTTCGATATTGTCGAGGATAGAGGAGGTGAATTCTTGAATCATTTATTATTTGCCAATTGCTAAAAATCTCCAGGTTGAAATTAAGGTCTTAACTCTAGCAATTAGCTATTAGCTATTGATCTTCCGATGTGTTGTTCACCTCGTTCTCGAGCCAGCTGCACCTGCTTCTGTCGCTCGGCAAAGCTTTTTATTTGGTCATCTGTCAGCGTATCGATGCAAAACGGACAGGAAATCCCTTCCCGATAAGCAGGATTTTTCATGTCTTCCTGACTGAGAGGGCTTTTGCAAGCGTAGCACATCTCGTAGTTACCTGGTTGAAGGTCATGGGTGACGGTAACCCGGCCGTCAAAAACAAAGCATTCGCCATGCCACTTGCTATCTGTTTGAGGTACCTCTTCCAAATACTTTAGAATACCGCCCTGCAGATGGAAAACTTGCTCAAATCCCATATCCAAAAGGAGGGAGGTTGCTTTTTCACAGCGGATTCCTCCGGTGCAAAACATCGCAATTTTTTTGTGTTTGGCTGGATCGAGCTGCTGCGCCGCAAATTCTGGAAAATCAGTAAAGGAGGCGGTTTGGGGATTGAGAGCGCCTTCAAACGTGCCAACATGGACTTCATAATCGTTACGGGTATCGATGAGCAGCACATCGGGAGCCTGAATCAGCTCGTTCCAATCGGCCGGCCGGACATACGTGCCCACCCTGGTGGTGGGATCGATGCCCTGAACTCCCATGGTCACAATTTCACGTTTTTTCCTGACCTTTAAGCGATGAAAAGGAGATTCGGCGGCAAATGATTCTTTTCCTTCCAGATCGCTTAAGCGCGGATCAGCTCGCAGATAAGCCAGTACCGCATCGACCCCGGCCGGGGGACCGGCAATGGTGCCGTTTATGCCTTCGGTTGCCAGCAAAAGGGTCCCGTTTACGTCATTTTCCAGACAGGTTGCTCGAAGTGGTTCGATCAATGAGACAAAGTCCGGCAAGGGTACAAATTTATAGAGCGCACAGATTACTATTTTTTCCATATTTACACCTGATCCTATTGTAGCCTGAAATGGGGCATTGAGACCAGAAAGGAAGGGGGAGAAGTGCGGAAAAGACACGTGCGAAATGAGTAATGATTGCCGGGAATAAAATCTTTGTTGAGTGGTTATTTTATCTAAAATTTTCCGTTACATTTTTTTCGGCAATTTTCCTGTTTTTCTCTGTAAATCACTTGTTTATTCCGTCAAAATCAGTTAGTATTGAAGAGTTATTACTTCAGTACCACCAAGCGAGCAGTATCATGTTTGGGCTTAGTAATCAATTTCAACCATCTTTTGGGGGCGTTATCTTTGCCAATGGGGGGCATGTCGCTGATATTGAACTGGATGGCTCCGGTCAATATCGGGGCCAGCGAAAAATGTGGCGTTTTCGACTGGTTAAGGGGGATATTGTCACTACCAAAGATCTGACAATTCAGCTCCACAACGACGTCCGTTCTGCCCGAATTACATCTTATCCCGATCACAAAAATTACGGGTATGTAGAACTTTTATAAAGATGTGAACCGCCTCAAATTGGCATCTGGAAAACAAAAAACGGCTGTTCAGCCGTTTTTTTTGTACACGTTTTTTAATTTGGGAGTTAAGCCACGTTCAGCATCATTTGTCCGGCCGTAGGCCAAACAAAAGTTGGCTCATCCATATTTTCAAGCAAGACAGATTCGTCACCCCCAAAAAAGGTCTCCACAAAATCTTCAAATTTTTCTTCACCTTCTGTTTCTGGCTGAGGGTCGTTGAGATACTCAGAGACGTGGGGTTGGGTTTCAAACCCGGTGGCGATGACCGTAATCCGCATTTCATCAAACATGAGGGGATCTATTGTTGTCCCGAAAATGACGTTGGCATCGGCGGTTGCCAGCTGGCGCACGATATCGGTCGCCTCGTCCACTTCGAAGAGGTTTAAGTCAGGGCTGGCGGCAATATGGACCAGCACATTTTTGGCTCCTTGAATACTCATGTCGAGTACCGGGCAGGAAACCGCCAGCTCGGCCGCTTCACTGGCGCGAGTATCACCTTTGGCAACACCCATCGTCATTAAGGTTGCTCCCTGCTCTTTCATGATCGTTTTAACATCGGCAAAATCCACGTTGATTAATCCGGGCTGAGAAATCAATTCTTCGATGACCCGAATGCTGCGGAATAAGATGGAGTCGCCAACTTTAAACGCATCTACCGTATTCATTTTGTTTTCGGCCAATTCGACCAGGCGATCATTGGGGAGAACAATTAAGGTGTCGACAAACTGACGCAGGCGGTGGATCCCCTCCGTGGCGTTGTCTTTGGTGCGTTTTCCTTCAAATTCAAACGGGGTGGTCACGATGGCGATCGTCAAAATTCCCAATCGTTTGGCTACCTGAGCAATGACCGGGGTGGCTCCACTCCCCGTTCCTCCACCCATACAGGCGGTGATAAAAAGCATATCGTACGGTTTGATCGCTTTTTCGATCAAGCCCCATGAGGCATACGCCGCGTGTTCTCCATGATGGGGATCACTGCCGGTTCCCTGACCATTGGTCACTTTCTCTCCCAGCAGCAGGCGCTTGGTTGCCATAGAGCGCTGCAGCCCTTTAATGCTGGTATTGGCAGCGATAAAATCAACGCTGTATACATCCTGATTGAGCAGGCGATTAATTGAATTGGTTCCGCCATCCCCGACGGCTATGACCCCGATGTGAGCAAAATTGACTTGTCGGCTTTCTCTACGCATTGTGTTGTCCTCAAGAAACTGGCATGGTGAAGAGAGTGATGGATAACAGCTTTTCCTGAAGCGGTTCCCGCACTTGTTTTGCGTGGTTATCAGTGGGGTTGTTTTGTTGCTGGTATGCCTGATAATACAACGCTTGTTATTTAGATTTTCTTACTTCTTTGTGTTATGAATATAATCCTCGGAAATGAAGGAAATGTCAATGGTTTTGTGACTAATGTCCTATGACCTGAAAGCCCCAATCTACCAGAGGTGTGAGTGCAGTACTAGGGGACCGCAGACAACAGACATCAGACCGCAAAAAAGACCAGAGACGAGAGACCAGAGACAAGAGAGAAGTCCTGAGTCCTGAGTAGAAAGTGCTGAGAAAAACTTGACATAAAGTTGGGAATAATTTAGATTTTAAGAAGTAGGTCTCGTCTCTCGTCTCTCGTCTCTCGTCTCTCGTCTCTCGTCTCTCGTCTCTCGTCTCTCGTCTCTCGTCTCTCGTCTCTCGTCTCTCGTCTCTCGTCTCTCGTCTCTCGTCTCTCGTCTCTCG